>CAZKAP010000005.1:0-83423 GCA_964550895.1 uncultured Flavobacteriaceae bacterium | reverse complement strand
TTACCTGCCTCTCTACAATAAGTTTCGTGCCGTATCGTCCGTGCAGGTGATCACCGAACTTTCCGTCGCTGCTCTTGCCGTACTGGGTGTCTACGAATACTCGAAGAACCCCAATAGCGCGAGCAGCCTCAGAGCCCTGTATCGAGCCGGAGGAATCTCCCTCGGTATATTAATCCTGCTTTGGATATTCAAGGGGAGCTGGGAATTCAGTGGCGGCAATGACGCCCTGTATCAACAGTATTACGGCAAAGAGTTCGTCGACAACCTGATCAAAGACCGCAAAGAGCTGTATAGCAGGGACCTATGGAGGAGTATATTGCTAGTGCTTACGACCGGACTGTTCTTTGTGTTGCACCGCAGACTGCATTGGAAACCCTATGTATTGTTGACGGGCTGGGTCGCGTTGGCGCTATTCGACCTCTGGGGAGTAGGCAAGCGTTACGTCAATTCGGACAGCTTCGACAATCCGGCCCGTATGGAACGGCCCTTTCGAGCGATGGAAACCGATCAGCAGATCAAGGCCGACAAGGGATATTATCGTGTATTCAATATACAGGAGGGCATTAATGGGGCCCGGACGAGTTATTTCCACCGTTCCATAGGAGGGTACCATGCGGCCAAACCCCAGACGTTACAGCGCATTTTCGAATTCCATATCGATCGGGGTAACCTGGTGCCTATGCACATGCTCAATGTCCGTTACCTGATCAGCCCGAATGAGCAGGGCGTACCGCAGGCCGTGCAAAATACCGAGGCGTATGGGAACGCCTGGTTCGTGGATCGCATCGAAGGGGTATCCGATCTCAATGAGGCCCTGATGCGGATGGATAGCCTGAGCAGCGACTCGGTTGCCGTGGTGGTTCACTCTTCCTATCCGGGGTTGGAACTCAGAGAGTACCCCCATTCCGGAGAGGCCGATATCGAACTGACTTCTTATGCGCCCGATTCCCTGGTCTACCAGAGCCGGAACCCCGAGACCGGTTTTGCCGTATTCTCGGAAATGTGGTACCCCCGGGGATGGATAGCCACCATTGACGGAGTCGAGGCCCCTATTTATCGGGTCAATTACACTCTAAGAGGCATCGAGATTCCGGCGGGCCGGCACGAATTGGTATTTCGGTTTGATCCCCCCGTAGTGCGGACGGGAAGTCGAATCACACTGCTGACCAGTCTGGTATTCCTGGGCATACTTTTGTATTTCCTTTTCAGGCTCCTGAGAGGGGAGGATCTCCATAAATCGGCTTGAATCATGGCTAGAGGTGCGTTGTTCCTGGTTGCCTACTACTGGCCGCCTGCCGGCGGACCCGGTGTTCAGCGCTGGCTGGGGTTTACCCGCTATCTCGCCGAGGAAGGGTGGACCATAACCGCAGTGGTTCCTGAGGGAGCGGCATACCCTATAGAAGATCGAAGCCTTAGTGAACGGGTATCAACGGAGATTACTGTACTACGGGTGCCCATAGTGGAACCCGGTCAGTTGGGGAACGTTATTTTTCCCAGGACTACCAGGCGCATCAGCTCCGGCATCATAGCCGAAAAAGATCCGGGAACTCTCGAGCGTATCCTATTGGGAATACGTGCCAATGCCTTCATCCCCGATGCCAGAATAGGCTGGGTATCTTCGGTGGTACGCAGACTAAGGCCTCTGCTGAATGCGGAGGACAGCACCACCCTGATTACCACAGGACCGCCACACAGTGTCCATCTGATCGGACAACGACTCAAGGAGAGCCTGCCTCACTTGACCTGGGTGGCTGATTTCCGCGATCCCTGGACGGGAATCAGTTACCACTCGCGCCTTCCGTTATGGAAGTATTCCCGGCGCAGACATAAGGACATGGAGCGTGCGGTATTGAACCGGGCCGATCGCATTTTAGTTACAAGCGAGGCTACCCGCAAACAGTTCGAAGCCATGACAGACCGGCCTGTGGGTTTGTTCACCAATGGATTCGATTTCGTTCCGGTCAAACGGGATCCGGACCCGGTTTTCCGATTGCTGCATATGGGCTCCCTATTGACGGAACGAAATCCCCAATTCCTGTGGAAAGCGTTGGGAGAGTTCAGCAGTGGATTGGAGGAAAGGGAAGCAGAGGTGGAACTGGAGTTGTGGGGCACGGTTAGTCAGGAGGTGCTTGGGGACATCCGCCATGCATGTCCGGACATCAGGGTTCATTACCGGGGTTATGCAGACCACAGGGAAGTCCCCGGCATATTGGCTGGGGCACAGATACTCCTCTTGCTCGAATCCGACCTCCCCGGGAAGCGGGAGATCATACCGGGAAAGCTTTTCGAATACCTGCAGAGCCACAGACCTGTGATAGCCATAGGCCCCCGGGACTGGGAAGCGGGACGCCTGATTGAGCGGCTGAAGGCGGGAGTATTCCTGACCTATGGTGAGTCCCTTCCCCTGATCAGGTCACTCCGAACCTACTGGAACGATTACCTGAAGAATGACCGCAATATCCCCCCGTTGAAGACCGATGTCGAACCGTACAGTCGCCGGGCGATCAGCCGGCGGCTTTCAGCCTACCTCTATGGGACTGGTCATTAAACAAGCTTCCCGGAACCTGCTGCTGACGCTATCGGGGTTTGCGCTGGGAGCCATAAACGTATTGTTCCTCTATACGCACATCCTTCAGCCCGAACATTTTGGGCTGGTCACTTTTGTGCTGGCATTTGGCGCCCTGATTACGCCACTGCTGTCTTTCGGAATGCACAACGCCATGCTCCGGTTTTTTAGTCAGCTCGACCGGGAGGAACAGAAGGATCGGTTCCTGGGATTCCTTCTGCTCTTTCCTCTGGTCATGGCCGTACTCTGGAGTGTTCTGTTGGCCCTGGCCTATGAATTCCTGGCCTCCAGCCTGGCCGGTAAAAACCCCATAGTAGGCGATTACCTCTGGCACGTATTCGGGATGGGTCTTGCCATGGCGTATTTCGAACTGGGATATGCCTATGCTAAGGTGCAGCTCGCCTCGGTATGGGGAAATGCGCTTAAGGAGGTCTTCGTACGCCTGGGGGTTACCGTGTTGCTTATACTGGTTTATTCCGGCCTCCTCGATGAATGGTCTTTCCTGCCCTGGCTGCTGGTACTGTACCTGCTCAGGGCCGGCCTGATGTGGTTGGGTGCCGTTCGCCTGAGGAAGATCACGTGGAAACCCGGGCTTCCATCGAATTACAGGGACATCGTTCGGTACGGACTCCTGATGTTACTGGGAGCCTCGGCATCGGTCATCATACTGGAAATCGACAAGGTCATGCTCAACAACTACCGACTCATACAGGAGGTCGCGTATTACGGGGTCGCTATCTACATTGCCACGGTGATTGCCATGCCTTTTCGTGCCATGCATCACATTTCGGCGCCGCTTACGGCTACCTTCATTAACCAGAATCAGTTGGAGGAACTCCGGCTCCTGTACAGGAGGAGCTCGCTATCGCTTTTTACCGTGGCAGGGGGTCTTTTCTTCCTGATTCTGGTGAATCTCGAAGACTTGTACGGTTACCTGCCCGAAGACTTTGGGGGCTTCTATCCGGTGGTATTTCTGGTGGGCATTGCAAAACTGACGGACAGCCTCTCCGGTACGGCCAATTCCATATTATTCTATTCCCGGTATTACACCTATATGCTTATTATGGGCATAGGCCTCGCGGTGATGACCGTTACCCTGAACGCCCTGATGATTCCGAAATACGGAGCCCTGGGATGTGCGGTAGCCACCCTGATTTCAGTTCTGTCCTATAACGGGGTAAAGATTTTCTTTATTAAGCAGACCTTCGGATTTTATCCTTTTAGTCGATACACCCTCTACAACCTGTTGCTCATGGCAGCCTTCCTGTTTGCCGGCATGTATCTGCCCTTACCCGGTAATGCCGAACCCTGGATGCGCATAGGCTTTCGATCGCTGCTCTTAGGTGCCCTGTTTGTCTTGGTACATTACCGATTCGAACTTTCCCCTGAGGTACACGGCATGCTGAGGTCTTACCTGAAAAGAAAATCCCACGGCCCGTAGGGACCGCAGGATTCTAACAACTAACCAACCTAATTCTTTAATCTATCCACGTCCGGAAGAAGAGCGACCACCACTGCGGGAGGAGGAACTCCTATTGGACCGGGTCGAACGACTCTTGGCTGCACCCGAAGAGGTGTTCCTTCCAGAAGACTTCTTCACACTTGTGGATCGCGTGGAGCTTCGTTTAACCGAACTGCTCCTGTTGCTCTTTGGCCGCTGTACCTGCGAGGATCTCGAGCTTCGAGATGGAGTCGTTGCGGACCGGTTTACCCGGCTGCTGCCGCTACGTGTGCTTACTCGATTCGTGTTGCGCTGGCTCTGGGTATTGACGCTTCCCTGACGGTTCTGACCCGAACGGCTGCTTCGATTGACGGCACTTTCCCGGGACTGTGAGCCCGATCGGCTACTTCGAGTAGCCTGAGTACTCCGACTACGAGTCGCCCCGCTGTTTCGATTCAGATTGGAATCGGCATTACGGCTGGAACGCATATTGGTGTTTCCACTTCGGCCATTGCTCAGCACCCGGTTCGATTGGCCGGAATTCGAGCGCTGGTTCACGGCGCTACTCCTGCCGCTATCGTTAAAGGCGTAATCGCTTCGCCCCGCGCGCTGATAACGCTCGCTTCTGCTGGAACGAACCTGGGATACCCTCCGGTCGTTACGGTAAATGGCGTTTCGGTTCTGTATCGGGGCGTACCTGCGCTGGCTACCTATATTGTAGAAAGCTACTCTACGGTTATCGATATAGGGCCTGAAAAAGGTGTACCTGATCGGGTCGTACCATCTCCTGTACGGAGTTGTCCATACATTACAGAATCCTATGGCAGGGCGGGCGAACCATCGATGCCAGGGCCGGAATACATACCTCCTGTTGTAGATATTGATGAATCCTACCGTATGGCTGAAGACGCCGTTGTTGTAGAATATCGTGAGGCCTCCGATTCGGTTGACCCAACCGTTCCTATAAAAGATATTGACATTGCCAATCTGGTCAACACGGCCCCAGGGATCGTAGAATATGGGTACGTGCTCTACCTGGATTACGGCTCCGTAGTGGTCGTATTGGACAAATGGATTGTAATTGAAGCCTGAATTAAAGGTGACTCCAACATTTCCGGCTCCAATTCCGACCTGCACCTGCGAGTCCATGTAAAAGTCGAATTCACCATCGGGATAAACAGCAAAGGTGATACCTTGCTCCTGGAAGATGAAAGGATTGGCATTGTAATAGCCCGCTACGGGATAATGAGTTTCTCTGGCGTTCACAGAAAACAAAACGGTTGTGAACAGCGCGGTTCCGATAAGTAATAATCCTTTTCTCATGATCTCTTCCTTTTGGTTTACACACCCAATGTGAGTGATCACTAACAAATAAACAAACAGCGTGCCAAAAAACGGTGTCAGACAATAAGGTGTTGTATAACAGATGTTTGAGGAGTTATAATTTCCCCTTTAGGTAACGCCCTGTGTAAGAGTCCTGGTGAGCAGCGACTTCAAGGGGCGTACCTTCGGCCACCAGATAACCTCCGCCTTCTCCGCCTTCGGGGCCCAGATCGACCAGGTAGTCGGCGGACTTAATCAGATCCAGGTGATGTTCGACAACCCAGATACTATGGCCGTTCTCGATAAGTGCCTGAAAGGCGGCGAGCAGCGTCTTAATATCGTGTATGTGTAAACCGGTGGTAGGCTCGTCGAAAATAAAGAGGGTCTTTTCGGAACGATTCCCTTTACCCAGGAATGAGGCCAGTTTAATGCGCTGGGCTTCTCCGCCGGACAGGGTAGTAGAGGCCTGTCCCAGGGAAACGTAGCCGAGGCCCACTTGTTTCAGCGGGAAGAGCTTGCTGACGAGTCGTTTCTCTTTATGGGTTTCAAAGAAGGTTATGGCTTCGTCTATAGTCAGTTCCAGTAATTCGCTGATAGCAAGACCTCCGAAAGTTACCTCGAGGACCTCCTTCTTAAAGCGTTTGCCCTGACAGGAATCACAGGTCAGCTGAATATCGGCCATGAATTGCATCTCGACGGTAACGGTTCCTTCGCCCTTGCACTTATCGCAGCGTCCCCCATCGACATTGAAGGAGAAATGCTTGGCCGTATAGTTGCGAAGCCGGCTAAGTTTCTGTGATGCGTAAAGAGCCCGTATGTCGTCATAGGCCTTAATGTAGGTGACGGGATTGCTGCGTGAAGACCTCCCGATCGGATTCTGGTCCACAAATTCGATGGCGGAAATTCGGTCCAGGTCGCCTCCGAGCGCATTGTATTCTCCGGGCTTTTCCCCGTAATCGTTGAGGGTTCTAAATATGGCGGGATACAATATCGACCTCACCAGGGTACTTTTGCCGCTGCCGGAAACTCCCGTAATAACGGCCAGGCACTCCAGGGGAAGCTTCAGGTCTATATTCTTAAGGTTATGCTGGCGGGCCCCTTGGATTTCTATATAATACCGGGGTTTGCGGTACGATTCCGGAGGGGTTATCCAGAGTTTACCATTCAGGTAGGAAGCCGTAAGTGACTCTTCCGATTCCAGGGAGTCCGGCCGGCCCTGTGCCACCAACCTCCCACCCAGACTACCGGCTTCCGGGCCTAGATCTATAATCTCATCGGCCTGGCGCATGATGTCCTCGTCGTGCTCGACTACGATAACGGTATTTCCCAGGTCTCTGAGGGAGTGCAGTACCCGGATCAGGTTTTCGTTATCCCTGGGATGGAGCCCGATACTGGGTTCGTCCAATATGTACAGGGAGCCCACCAGACTACTGCCCAGGGAAGTAGCCAGGTTGATTCTCTGGCTTTCCCCCCCGGAAAGGGTGTTGGATTTCCGGTTCAGCGTCAGGTAGCCCAGGCCGACCTGGCCAATGAATTCAATCCGACTATTTATTTCGTTCAGCAGTCTTTCGCTGACTTTTTGTTCGTACTCGCTAAGCTCCAGTTCCGTGAAAAAAACACCCAGATCGGCTATAGGGAGGTCGACCAGTTCAGTAATGGATTTGCCGCCTACCCGCACGTAATTGGATTCGTCCCTGAGACGGGTTCCGTTACATCGATCGCATCGGGTTTTTCCCCGATAGCGGGAAAGCATGACCCGGTTTTGAACCTTATAGTTCTTTTCCTCGAGTTGTTCGAAGAACTTTTCTATACCAATAAAGTGTTCGTTTCCCTTCCACACGAGCTCACGCTGCTGCTCAGTCAGTTCAAACCAGGGCTTATGTATGGGAAACCCTGTTTTGGGTGCAGCCTTAATGAGTTGTTCCCTATACCATCCCATTTTTTCGCCTCGCCAGGGCATCACGGCATAGTCGAAGATGGAGAGGCTGGTGTTGGGAACCACCAGTTGAGGGTCTATACCAATCATATCCCCGTAGCCCTCGCATTTAGGACAGGCCCCGTAAGGATTGTTAAAGCTGAACAAGTGAACATGGGGTTCAGGAAATGTAATCCCATCCATCTCCATGAAATTGCTGAAGCTTTGCAGGGCATTCCCTTGGGTGTCTGCGAGTATGACGTGCCCTTTGCCCTCAAAGAAGGCCGTATCCACGGACTGCCCCAGACGATTGAGAAAGTCCTCGCCCTCTGAGACCACCACCCGATCCACTACGAGATCGAATTCACAACCCAAATCGCCCGGTGGCTGTTCAAGGCGATGCACTTCCGCATTCACCAGTATCCGCGCGTAGCCCTGTTGAGCATACAATTGCAGAACCTTATGCATATCCTTCCCGGCTTCTATGCGAATCGGAGACAGCAGCAGCAGGCGGGTGCCTTTTTCCAGTCCCTTGATATAGTCGACCACATCCGAAACCGTATGCCGCCGGACTTCCTTACCCGAAACGGGTGAATAGGTCCGACCGATACGGGCATACAGCAGCTTCAGATAGTCGTATATCTCTGTGGTGGTACCCACGGTGGATCTCGGATTGGTGCTATTTACCTTCTGTTCGATCGCGATCGCAGGAGATATGCCCCCTATATAGTCGACCTGAGGCTTGTCGAGTTTCTCCAGAAACTGTCGGGCGTAGGAAGAGAGGCTTTCGACGTAGCGCCTCTGGCCCTCCGCGTAAATAGTATCGAACGCCAGTGTTGACTTACCAGAGCCGGAAAGACCGGTAATGACCACCATTCGGTTTCTGGGTATTTCGACATCAATATTCTTGAGGTTGTGAAGGCTTGCCCCCTTAATTACCAGGTTCTTACTGGATTTTCTCTCACTCGTCCGGGCCATTCATCGAAAATTGAACTCAGATATCGGCGTAATTTATGTTAATGCCTATATTGCGCAAGTTAACATCAAAAAAGCTTCATATCACAACATAGTTTTTTGGCCGGATAGCCATTTATCTAATTTTGGTTGTGTAATTAATCATCTGAATAGGCCTATACAGGATAA
Organism: uncultured Flavobacteriaceae bacterium; assembly: GCA_964550895.1. Classification (GTDB taxonomy): domain Bacteria; phylum Bacteroidota; class Bacteroidia; order Flavobacteriales; family Flavobacteriaceae; genus CAZKAP01. The sequence continues at coordinate 75,035 of CAZKAP010000005.1, read as the reverse complement.
TTACTTTTTACTAGACTAATAACTCACGTGTACAAGGTGCATGAACTGTACCCTGTGCAAAACCAAAAAGTAATTTGTATGGAGCTGCATGTTGACGACTCCCAACTCATTCAGGACTACATCAAAGGGAACGAAAAGGCGCTGGAAGTACTCATTCACCGCCACCAGCAAAAGATCAGTAGTTTTATTTATTCCAAGGTCTTAGACAAGGATATAGCGGAAGACATCTTCCAGGATACCTTTATTAAGGTGATCAAAACCCTGAAAAAGGGATCCTACAGCGAAGAAGGAAAATTTCTGCCCTGGGTGATGCGTATAGCGCACAACCTGATTATAGACCACTTCCGGAGAAACAAAAGGATGCCTAAGTTCGAGGGTAGCGACGACTTTAACATTTTCTCCGTGATCAAGGACGACCAGCTCAATGTCGAGCACCAACTGGTCAAGGATCAGATCGACAGCGACCTTGGGAAGCTGATTGAGGAATTACCCGAAGATCAGAAAGAAGTCCTGATGATGCGTATCTACAAGGATATGAGCTTCAAGGAAATCTCTGAGAATACCGGGGTAAGCATCAACACAGCCCTGGGCAGGATGCGGTACGCCCTGATTAACCTCAGGAAGATCATCGACCGTCATAATATCGTTTTAACGAGTTAATCTGCATTTAAGCGGAATCTGCAATAATCTCATGTGGTCGTCGTTATTTACTTAGACGAAAACATAAGATTATGGAAAAAATTTACTCCGAAAAGGACATTTGTGGTGAATTCACCGTGCAAAAAGAGACCATCGACTTCTTGTTAAGTTTCTCTAAGTCTCTGAATTATATGAAAATAGGAGAATTCACTTTCGAAAGCCACATAAACTGATCTAAGACCGCCTCCCCGAGGCGGTTTTCTTTTGGTACTCCTTCAATACGCTTTTTCTGCCGATCGTCCGGGTGATGATATCCTTGTCGAGGTCCCATCCTCTGGCCGGAGAGTATTCCCGTCCATACCAGATGATCTGCAGGTGCAGATCGTTCCATTTCTCCTCGGGAAATAACCGTTTGGCATCTCTCTCCGTCTGGACCACACTCTTGCCGCTGGAAAACCCCCAACGGTACATGAGCCGGTGTATATGGGTATCCACGGGAAACGCAGGTATCCCAAAGGCCTGGGCCATGACTACACTGGCGGTCTTGTGCCCCACTGCCGGCAGAGATTCCAGGGCTTCCCAGTCCGTAGGCACCTCCCCATTGTATTGGTCAATCAGTATATACGATAGTTCATAGATGCCCCTGGACTTCATGGGCGACAGGCCCACGGGCCTTATGATTTCACGGATTTCTTCTACGCTCAACCTAACCATTTCCCAGGGAGTTCGGGCCCGATCGAACAGTAATGGGGTTATCTGATTGACGCGAACATCCGTGCTCTGGGCGGAGAGCAGGACTGCAATCAGGAGGGTATAGGGATCCGAGTGGTCCAGGGGTATGGGAATCTCCGGGTAGAGTTGCTCCAGGGTATCGATACAGAATCGAACCTTTTCTTCCTTGTTCATTTATTGTCTAAATTTATATCAAATTTATTAAACAATATATCAATGAATACACTTCAGACCGGGGATGCTCTCCCGGATATTACAAGCGTAAATCAGGACGGAGAGGCGGTAAGGCTGCATGATTATTTGGGTAAAAAACTGGTGGTCTTCTTCTATCCCAGGGCGAATACCCCAGGTTGCACGGCGGAAGCCTGCAATCTCAGGGACCATTATTCCGAACTCCAATCCAGGGGCTATGAACTCCTGGGGGTCAGTGAGGACAGCCCAAAAAAGCAAAAGAATTTCCGGGATAAATACGAGTTTCCTTTTCCGCTTCTTGCCGATGAGTCCCATGAGGTCATTGATGCCTTTGGGGTATGGGGTCCTAAGAAATTCATGGGAAAGGAATTCGATGGGCTGCACCGTACGACATTCGTTTTTGACGAGGAAGGCAAGGCAGAGCGAGTGATCTCCAAGGTTAAAACCAAGGATCACGCCGCCCAGATACTGGAAGAGGCTTAGTCCTCCGTGTCTTTGATCTCCGGGGTTTCCCGGGGGTTTTGCCGGATAAAGAGGTTTTTCTTGCGAATCATTTCGGCTATACCCTCGGGAAGCATTTCTTCCCAGCCGTCTTCACCATTGGTGATCCGTTTAAGAACGTCGCGGGAAAAGATGTCCAGCACATTGGGGTCGTAGTCCACGATATCCACTACCTTTCCATTGTATTTGAAGAATTTGTAGAGTTCCTTCATCCGGGGATGCACCTTGACGTTGTTGCTGCTCAGGATTTCCCCGGTCGCCGGGTTTCGCATAGGGTAGAGATAAACCTTCAGGTCCTTGAAGAACAGTTTGCCAAAGGCTTCGAGTATGCCACCACTCAGGTGGCGGTAATATTTCTCGTCGAATACTTCTACCAGGTTGTTGATGCCCATGGTTAAGCCGATACGCGCCTTGGTGTAGTTGTTGAAATACTCCACCAGCTTGTAGTATTCCTGGAATTTGGAAATCATCACCGTGTATCCCAGGGAACAGAGTAACTCCGCCCGATCCAGGAAATCCTGCTCGTCCAGGGAACCGGAGGCCATCAGATTGGCCAGGGTAATTTCGAATATGACGACGGTATTTTCTTCGTCCACGGTCTGTTCCCTCACGAACATTTCGTAGGACTTGTGGAACATATCCATGTTTACCTTGGTTACCGGGCGGAAACTCCCCCGAAGGGCGAGGATGTTCTTTTTGTAGAGTATAGAGGCGGGAAGTAGGTTGTTCCCGTCGGGGCCGAACATAACCGCGTCGGTCATTCCGTTTTTGATCAACTGCAGGCTCATCAGCCGGTTATCCACTTTCTCGAAGTGGGGTCCATTGAAATTGATCATATCGATTTCCAGGGTATCCTTATCGATATGATCATAGAGGTATTTCAGGATTTTTTTAGGCTTGTCAAATTTGAAGAAGGCCCCGTATATGAGGTTTACCCCGAGTATGCCCAGGGTTTCCTGTTGCAATCGGGCCTCATTTTGCTTAAAACGAACATGCAGCACGATTTCGTTGTGCTGTTTTTGGTCAGGCGTCAGCTGATACCGAATCCCAACCCAGCCATGTCCCTTATATCGCTTGGCGAAATCGATGGTGGCTACGGTATTGGCATAGGTGAAAAACAGGTAGTCGGGATTGACTTTTCTGCTGATGCGTTCCTGGACCAATTCCATTTCGTATTCCAGCATCTTCTCCAGACGGGATTGGGTAACATAGCGTCCATCTTCCTCGGTGCCGTAGATCGAGTCCGAGAAAGATTTGTCGTAGGCACTCATCGCTTTGGCGATGGTACCCGATGCCCCGCCGGCACGGAAAAAGTGTCGAACGGTCTCCATCCCAGCGCCAATCTCAGCAAAGGTCCCGTATATATTTGGTTGCAGATTAATCCTGAGGGTTTTTGCATGAACCGAGGGAACATTTTCAAAGTTGGAATCCTGTGCAATGGCTGCTTTCATGGCGGTAAGATCTTCGGCAAATTTAACAACCTAAAATGTCCTGAGGTCAAATTATTTTAAATTTGGGCGGAATGATAACAGATCTGTCGATTACTTTTCTCGGTACGGGAACCTCTCAGGGCATACCCGTCATCGGAAATGACCACCCGGTTTGTCTGAGTGAAGACCCCAAAGACAAAAGGCTTAGAACTTCGGCTCTGATCCGCTGCAACCAGCGGTATATGGTCATTGACTGCGGTCCCGATTTCCGCCAGCAGCTGCTAAATAACCCGATACCCCGATTGGACGCCTTATTGCTGACCCACGAGCACGCCGACCATACTCATGGTATAGACGACCTGCGCCCTTTCTTTTTTCGTCAGGGAAAGCTGAGGGTGTATGCGACGCGCAAAGTCTTCTCCAGCCTCGAACGCCGTTTCGATTACATTTTCGACCGATCCGAAAACCGGTACCCGGGGGCCCCCGAAGTAGACAGTCGGGAGATTGTTCCCGAGATGCCCTTTCACGTGGATGACATCGAAGTCATACCTGTAGAGGGGCAACATCACCGGATTACGGTCCTCGGTTTTAGAATTGGACCTTTAGCTTACTTGACAGACATTAAGTCGTTGAAAAACAAAGAGAAAGATAAGCTAAAAGATCTTGAGGTCCTGGTGCTTAGTGCACTGAGAAAAGATCCGCACCCTTCTCACCTTTCTTTGGACGAAGCCGTAGAATTGGCCTGTTCCATTGGTGCCCGTCGCACGTATTTCACGCATATCAGTCATCTGATGGGCTTCCATGAGGAAACCGAGGCCAGTTTGCCACAGGGGATTTTCCTGGCTTACGATAATCTGCAATTACAGGTCATCTAAGCGGGATCGGCAAGACTGAGGTCCTGTGTCAGCCAGGTAAGAAAGGAACTGTAGTTGTCGGGTGCCACACCGTGTCCGGAAGGGTACTCCTCGTACTGTACCCGGACCCCTTGGGACTCCAGAAACCGCGGAGTCTCGCGTGCCCAGTCAACTGGGATCACAGGGTCTTCAGTGCCGTGGGAATTGTAAATCCGGAGTTGCCTGATGCGCTCCCAATCCGGAAGGTCCGGCAGGAGTTCTCGATTGAGATAACCACTGAGCCCTACAACCCTGGAAAAAAGATGGGGATGCCTTAAAGCAAGCGCGAGACTCAGTATACATCCCTGACTAAACCCCAGGAGGCTGATATTCTCCAGTGGGAACCTGAATTCACGTGCTGCCTCATCCAGGAAATTTCTCAGTAAATTCAGTGAAGCATCTGCTTGTTCTAGATTACTCCACTTGCCTTGTGGAGCTTCGAAGTCGATTTCATACCAGGCGTATCCAAAAGGGGGCAGGTTCAGAGGTGCACGCAGCGAAAAGACCTCGAAATAGCGATTCAGGTCACCTGCAAATGAAAAAAGGTCCTCTTCATTGCTTCCGTATCCGTGCAGCAAAAAGAGTGGGTGCCGGACATTTTCGGACCGGGAAGGCAGATGCAGGTAATTCAAGGGTAACTGGGGGAGGTTGGACATGGCGTAACAGGTCTGAATTAGGGCTTTGATTTATCGCGTTGGTCCGGACGGATCAGCATCCGGTTATTCGATACGATACCGTAGGGTCTTCCTTTGAGCTGCCGTCCCAGGTAAGGCGAGTTTTTGGATCTTCCAAACTGACTGGAAACCAAATGTTTGTATTCGATGTCAGGGTTAAAAAGACTGAGACATGCGTGCTCACCCTCCGCGATTTCCGGACTGTGAACGCCGAAGCGCTCCCTGCCACGGGTGAGTAGTTCTATAGTTTGGTCTCTTCCGAAGATTTCCTGGAGAACCGAATACGCGGTTTCCAGTCCGGTCGAACCGTAGTAGCATCTGTTGAATTCCACTTCTTTTTCTTCACTGGTAAGCGGCCGGTGGTCCGAGGTGACCATATCTATGGTCTTATTCAGGACCGCTTCCCGCAGTGCCTTACGATCCTTCTTGCTGCGAAGGGGAGGAAGTATCTTCAGGTTGTTGTCGAAGCCGAGCAAGTCTTCATCGGTAAAATAGAGGTGATCTATGGAAACTGCCGAACTGATATCTTTGCCTTTGCGCTTTGCCTCCTGCAGCAGCTTGACAGATCCTTCCGTGGATACGAGCGCGAGGTGGAGTTTACCTCCTGTATAATCCTGTATTCTGAGATCGCGAATCACCGCCAGCTCCTCGGCCAGGGCGGGAATTCCCTTCAGGCCCAATCGGGCCGAAACGCTTCCCTCATGAATCATTCCGCGGCTCGCCAGATGGTTTTCGAGCGGGAAGGTTACCACGCACCCCTTGAATAAACGGGTGTATTCCAGTGCCAACTGCAGGAGATGGCTGTTTTCCAAAAATTTTTGATCCTCGCTAAATCCGCAGGCACCGTGGGTATGCATGTCGTAGAGTTCCGCCAGTGCGATACCCTCAGCCCCCCTTGTAAGGGTGCCCAGGGGATGAATGCGGCAGGCAGAGTCCGCGGTCTTGTCCAGCAGGAATCGGATAGCACCACTGGTGTCTGGCAGTGGTATATTAGAGGGATTGAGTACCAGGTCGCAATAACCCGAGTATGCCGCCATGCGCAGTCCGCCGGACAGGGTTTCCCGGTCCTCGTATCCGGGTTCCCCGAAACTCACACTGGAATCGAACCACCCCCGGGAAATATGGAGATTCTTCAGACTCAATTCGGGAGTCTCCTTATTCTTCTGGCTAATGGAGGCCGCAATCTTCTCAATTTTGCCCTCGCGGATCAGTATATCCCGCTTTTTCTCGTGTAGCGGCCCTGCGGGGTCCACGATGACAGCCGACTTAATCAGGATATTCACGGTATAAGTTTTTGAATCAACCATTCTACAATAAGGAATCCTAGAGCTCCGTACAGGAACCACTTCCAATAGGCAAAGCCCATGCGGTATTCCCGGTACTCTTCGAAGTAATTGTCCAAGGAGGGCAGTACTTGTATCTTGCCGGCCAGGTTATTCATGTCGGCGTAATTCAGGGAGCTTTCCTCCCTTCCCGGATTGAAAGCCAGTGCCCTCAGCGTATCCGATTCGTATCTCAGGAAATGAATTCCTGCTTCTCCGGGTATGTCTCTAAGGCGCACCTCGGTATAGTTTTCATAACGGTTTTGAGCAGGGATGTACTCCATTTCCTTTCCTGCCAACCTTATAACCTGGTCGTCCATCAGGCTGGCCTCAACGGTGAGGTTCACGGCTTGACCCAGACCGAAGTACGGCCGTTCCATGCCTTCCCTGCTGATCGTATTCTGAATGGTAGGGACGATCAGGGGTGAGGATTGAAAGTCGCTGTTCGTTCGATTTAGCGGGGAGGTAAAAACAGCGATCCTGTCTGCGGTGACGAAAAAAGGCCGGCCATCGGAAAAACTCAGAGGGATCGTGGCTGAACTTCCGGTCCATTCGTAATATCCATTGACTCCGGGGAATTCGAATCGGGAACTCCTGCGATAAAATACATCCCTAAATATCGGATGATCGTAATTGATCTGGGAAACTTCCTTACCATCTGCAACACGCCAGGCTCCCAGTCCCATACCGGTCCCGGATAGTAAGGCATTGTAAACGGCCGCCGGGGCGTCAGGCGCGGGGATCAGTAGGAGACCCCCTCCATTCTCCCTGTATCTCCTGACCAGATCGACAAAGTTTTGCGGGATATTGCGTAATTCATTCAACACGACCCAGTCGAAAGAACCAATGACGCCATAATTAAAGTCCTCCCACCGAGTTTCCTCGTAGGCGAATTCGGGAAAGTTAAACATGCGCCTCAGGAAGTCGTCCTCCCCGCTGGATATACCCAAAACTCGAATTTTATCGGGTTCCCTGAGTGAGAAATACAAACGGTTATCGTAGGAGATGGAATGATCGGAGATATCCACGTGGCCGTAGAGGTTTTCGTTGGGCAGCTGCAGCATCAGACTGCCATTCCCTGAGCTGTCTGTGCGCACACTGGTGTTGGAGTAGGGCTCATCCTTTATTCGGACTTCCACGGGAACCTGCGTGCCCGGTGCGGATTTTAGGCGGATATTCAGACCCTGCAGGTCCGATCCACTCCCTAGTATCTCCAGGGTGTCCAGATAGGAATTAAAGGCTACGTCAGGGTTGAGTTGCCAGAAATTGGCCCGAATGTCCTTTTGCATCCACAGGGAGTCCATCGCTTCGGGAACTGGCCAATTCTGAAAGTCACTGATGACCAGCCATTCTTTGGAACCGGTCTCGGCCCGGGCCGCATTCAGGGAGGTAGACACCTCATTCTCCTCTAGTTGGTAGTCGGAGTAGCGCAGGTCCAGCAACACGGGCTGCAGCTGCGACAGGCTGATTCCAGGCAGATAACGGTCGTTGAGCAGCAGGTTTACCCGAGTCTGAGGCGGCAGGGTACGCATCAATTCCTGACCGGCCTCTTCCAAAAGGCTCAACCCGCCTTTTCGAGCCTGCATGCTGTAGGAGTTGTCCAGGTATATGGATACCGGAGCCAACTCTTCCGCACTTAGGGTCCTTTTCCAGAAGGGCTGGACGAAGGCCAGGACCAGGCAGGTAAGTGCCAGTAGCCTCGAGAAGAGCAGTAGCCATTTCTTCAGATTTTTCGATCTGCGCGACGATTCCTCGACTTCCTGCAACAACCTGACATTGGTAAAGGAAAACTTTCGAAACCTGCGCCATTCAAACAGGTGGATCAGCAGGGGGATTATCAACAGGAGAAGCGCCCAGAAAATGCTGGGATGAGTCCATTGCATGGATGTAAAATTAGCCATTAATGGCATATTTCATTCCGGGTACTAGCAAAAGAAGAAAAAATCGTCCTGAGGACGCAGTCCCCGCTTACCAAAGAAGGCGCGGATTTGCCGCTGTGCTTCGGGATTAGCTACGGCTACGATGCTCTGGGCCGGCCCCAGTCGATCGTATTGGTCCACCGGGCTCAGGGGGAGTCCGTAAATCTTCTTTCCCCACTTGCGAGGGTTGTCGCAAAGCCAGTGAAAATGGTATTCCTTCTGGGAGAGTTGGCGGGCAATCTGCTTGCCCTTCCAGCCGGCCCCCCAAAGAACGAGTGGCCGATCCTCCTGCCGGTCCAGTTCGAGAAAGTAACGGATTTTAAGGTCGAGAAAGCTGTTCTGGGCGTACCATTCGCTGGTGCGGGAAGTGCGATCGGGATAATCCCTCCACCAGTGCAACAGACGGCGAACGGGAAGTATCTTCAAATTTTCTCGGTACATGCGAAAGCAAAGGTCGTAGTCCTCCGGATAGCCATCGGAGGCGAATCCACCCAAGTCCTCGAAGTCGTTGCGCATCACCATCCAGCAGGGCGAAGGGATCACACATTCCTTGTAGATTTCCTGAAAATTACGACCCGAGGTCGTCAGTCCATTCAACCAGGACTCGTATTTGCGGTAGCCGTCACTAATCCCAGAATGGGAAAAATACCGAACTAAGCCCACGGCCACATGGCCGTCACCTGCGGCGTTCAGGCTGTCTACCATATGCCTCAGGCGGTCAGGGCTGGCCACGTCATCTGAATCCATCCGGGACACATAGGATCCCTTGAGGTGTCTTTCGGCCGTCTTCAGGGCGGGGATGATTCCGCGACCCTCGCTTGTCAGCAAACGTATCCGGGGGTCGGACTCCCCCCATTTACTGACTACACAGGCGCTTCGATCCTGACTGTGATCATCCACGGCCAGCAGTTCCCAATCGGCGTAGTCCTGGGCCACTATGCTCGAAAGGGCCTGGGAAATGTAGGCCTCTACGTTGCGAAAGGGCATAACCAGGCTAACCTTCATACTCATTTGAATTTTTCGAATACACCCAGGCCAAAAAGCGCAAAGTCGAAGCGTACGGGATCTCTGGGGTCGATTTTCCTCAGGCTCAGATCCAGTTCCCTTACTGCCCTGGCGTCGTTCTGCTTCCGGTGAAGCAACCCCAGCATTCGGGCCACTCTTCCGCTATGGATATCGAGTGGACAGGAGAGGCTGGAGGCTGGAATACCCTTCCAGATTCCGAAATCCACACCCCTTTCGGCGGAGCGAACCATCCATCTGAGGTACATGTTTATGCGTTTGGCCGCCGATCCACGCATGGGATCCGCCAGGTGTTTACGTGTCCTTAGTGGCGCACTCTCCTCGAAGAAAACCGCTTTGAGTCTGCTGATGGCTGATTGTAATTCACCAGGCTGCTGATTGCGAGTAAAGAAGGCTTCCAGTCCGCCCTGTTCCCGATAAATTCTTGCAATAGAGCGGACGCAATGCCTGAGATCGTCTCCGTTGAAGGTACGGTGAACAAATGCATCCAGTACGCTGAGGTCCTTGTCTGATGCATGGACAACGAACTCATAGGGCGAACCCTCCATGAGTTCCATCATGCGGTACCCACTTTTGAGTATGGTCTTTCGCTGTCCCCAGGAAATCAGGGCAACGAGGAATCCGCTGATTTCAATGTCTTCCTTCTTGTAAAACTGGTGGGGAATCTGAACGGGGTCGTCGGACAGGAACCCGGGATCTTCGTACCTCAGCGCTTTTTCGATCAGGAAACCGGTTATATCCGGACCCGGGTCAGGGGAGTATATTTCCATCTTTCATGTGCAGCTTGCGATCGGCCATATCCGCCAGCTCCTCGTTGTGGGTTACAATCACGAAGGTTTGTCCGAATTCGTCCCTCAATCGAAAGAAAAGCTCATGCAATTGCCGGGCATTTTCCGAATCTAAATTCCCACTGGGCTCGTCTGCAAGTATAATGGAGGGATCATTAATCAGTGCCCGGGCGACGGCAACGCGCTGCTGTTCGCCCCCGGAAAGTTCGGAAGGTTTATGCTGAAAGCGTCCGGTGAGCCCCAGCATATCGAGTAAGCCGGCTGCTTTCCGCCGCACGGTCGATTCGGACTCGGCATGTATGAATGCCGGTATGCAGACGTTTTCCAGCGCGGTGAATTCCGGAAGTAACTGATGAAACTGAAATATAAATCCGATCTCGCGGTTTCGGAACCTGGCCCGCTCGCGGTCGCTCATTTCCTGAAACTGCTTACCGTTCAATTCCAGTACACAGGAATCCGGGTTGCTTGGCTGGTCCAGAGTGCCAATGATCTGGAGTAGGGTCGATTTGCCGGCGCCGGAGGCACCGACTATGGAAACCACCTCCGCCCCGGAGACTTCCAGATCCACTCCCTTTAGTACCCTGAGGTCACCATAATCCTTGATAATATTTCGGGCTTTGATCATGATTCAGAATCAATCGTTTGTAAAAGTAGCATTTCGATGGCGTTGCCGAATGGAACCCGTTTAATTTTTTAGTATGCTTATCCGGGCAGGAATGCATCTATCTTTGCATATGGAATCAGCGAATCCATCACTATCTCCATCGCAGATTGCGGTTTTCGCCGGCGGTTGTTTCTGGTGCCTGGAGGCCGTTTTCCGGCCTTTACGAGGTGTACGCTCCGTGCGTTCTGGTTTTGCAGGTGGGCACATCAAGAACCCACCGTATCGCGAAGTATGTACGGGACGTACCGGACATGCGGAGGCTGTCAGGGTCGAATTCGACCCCTTAATGATACCCTATCGCGTCTTGCTAGATGTATTTTTCATCTCTCACAATCCTACAACGCTGAATCGGCAGGGAAATGATGTGGGAACCCAATACCGGAGTGAGATTTTCTACAGCACGCCCGATCAGCACAGCGCTGCCCTGAGTTTTAAGGAAGAGCTGGAGTCTCAGGCCGTATACCCCGATCCCATCGTAACCGCCATCAGTCCGCTCGGTGAATTCTATGAGGCCGAGGCCGAACATGACAATTATTACGGGCGGAATTCCGATCAGCCGTATTGCAGGGTTATCATTGCCCCCAAAGTAGTCGCATTGAAGCAGTCGTTTGCACCCTGGCTGGAACCGACTGAAGAAATTTAAAACAATTCGCCTTGGGTTGAAACGAATCGGGGAGGAAGTGTACTAATTTTACGCGCACAGGTGCTGCTGTTTCAAAAAGGATTAATAACTTTCAGCTATGACAATTTTCAAGGAGAACAAAATTAACTACCTGCTCCTGGGCCTGTTGTTCGACGGCATCGGTATGCTTTCCTACGTGATACCCGGTGCTGCGGAACTCACGGACGTGATATGGGCCCCCATAGCCGGTTGGCTGATGACGCGTATGTACAAGGGCAACGCCGGTAAGGCAGCGGGTATCTTTGCTACCATAGAGGAACTGGTCCCTGGCATGGACATCATCCCCACCTTTACCCTGATGTGGATTTATACCTACGTCGTCAATGGCAACGGTAGGGAAGAGGAGGCGATCAACGAAGCCTCCTGAGCGAACGCGCTGGTTGAGGGCTATTAATCGTTTCGGTTCAGTAGAAAACCGAGCCCCATTCTCTTGAGCATTTTTTTCTCGAAATTCCAGAAGAATTCAAACTGGCCAAACAGCCACCCGATCAGGACCAGGAGTACCTGATAGAGGGGAAAAATAAGAAGTATCCGCAAGGGCCAATAGATCCATCCACTTACGCTTTCCTGATGTAAACCGATCCAATGCAGGACGGGTTCGGCTAATTTAACCGAAGAACTGCCCGTTACCGCAAAGACCACCAGAATAAGGACCAGCTGAAGATTGTTCTCTATACCCCAGCGCTTTTTTAATTTTTCCATAGCATATACCGGGGCAAATCTAATTCAGAAAATTAAAATACGGGTAATTCCTAGTTCAGGCGGGGTTCAAAACTGCCCAGTCTTATCCCATTTTTACGCTGGAAGTAAACCAGGTAGTTGTACAGGATGTAATTGACCTCATAGCCGTAGTCTACGCCAAACTCGTAGTCGATGTAATTCTCATACAGGAAAGGATCGTAAACCTGGGTCTGCCGGTTCCTGATGTTCCATTCGGTGACCCAGACCTGATTTCTCGATTCCAGGTACTTCTGAGAATGATATCCCCTGGGGGGTGCCATAGCCCTGAGCCAGGTATTGAAGCCCGGATCGATTACGATGATCTCGTATTCCGTGCTGTCGACCGGTGTCTCGGACGCTTCGGCGTATTCTCCTTCGAATATTTGCCGTTCCTTTTCCGTTACACCCCATTTTTCTTGTACTTCAGCCGGGTTAGTGCCCTGGCTGGGTTCCGAATACTCGCGAGTCGACCCACAAGCACTTAATGTGAGTAACAAGGCGAAAACCGCACCCATTAACAAGAGGATTCTATGTATCATTAGAAGTAGTTTACTTGCCCAGAAAGCCGTCCAGCAGACCGCCCAGTCCACCTTTGCCTTTATCCTTGAGGAGCATACCGGCCAGATCGTCCACCACACTGCCGTCGCCGTCCGAATCCAGGAACGTCTCTATGATGCTCTGCCTGCCCGGTTCTGAACCCATGAGGCCACCGAGCATGCCTTCGAGGCCGCTGGCGGAATCCACCCCCCTGTCTCGCTGCTGTTTCCCCAAAAATCCGAGGAGTATCGGAGCTGCCATCTGCAGAATACGGCTCACGTCGCTGGATTTCATTCCTACCTTTTGAGCCAGTGTGCTTGCAATGAAGGACTCTTTATCCCCAATTACATGGCTCAGTATACCTGCGCCATCCTGTCGCACTTCCTCGGTGTATCCACCTTCAAAAAGCGTACCAATTTGATCCAAAATGCTGCCGTCGTGTTTGCCGTTTAATGCATTCATTAACCCTTCGGCACCTTGCTGAGAACGGGTGTTTTTTTGCATGGCGCCCAGAAGTATCGGCAACGCCATTTGGAGAAGTTCACCGGTCTTTTCTTCCGGTTGCCCGGTTTCCCTGGCCGTTCCCTGTATCAGTGTTTTTCCGAGCTCCCCCTGTAGCAAGTTCATAAGTCCTTCCATAGTTTTAATCTAATGGTCTGTTTATCCGTATTTACTTTCAAAGTAACGAAGAACTTCCGTAAGTACCCGCACACTATCCCATTCCAGTGCATTGTACATGGAGGCCCGGTATCCGCCTACGCTTCGATGGCCTTCAAGGCCATAAATGCCGGCTTCTTTCCAAAGCCGGTCGAAAGGTTCCGTGAGTTGGGTGTCGGTCAGGCGGAAAGTGGCATTCATGATGGACCGGTCACGGGGCCTAACCAAGCCTTGCAATAAGGGGTTTCTGTCGATTTCCTCGTAAAGGGTTTCGGCTTTTTCCCGATTGCGCTTCTCCATGACGGCAACCCCTCCCTGTTCCCGGAGCCAGCGAAGATTGAGCAGGCTGGTGTACACCGCGAATACCGGTGGGGTATTGAACATGCTGTCCCGGGAAACATGAACGCGGTAATCCAGCATGGAAGGGAGATCCCCTGAGATGTTCTCCAGCATGGATTTCCGGATTACGACCAGTGTCACGCCGGCGGGTCCAGCATTTTTCTGGGCACCTGCGTAGATGAGATCGAAATCACGGGCATCTATCGTTCGGGAAAACAGGTCCGAACTCATATCGGCTATCAGGGGAATTTCCGTCCTGGGAAATGCGGTCCACTGGGTCCCGAAAATGGTGTTGTTCGAAGTCAGGTGAAGATAGTCGAAGGCGTCGGAATTCAATTCAGGCACCTCGGGTATTTGGGTGTAATCCTGATCCCGGGAACTGGCAACGATTTCGACTGCTCCGTACATTTGAGCCTCACGGATCGCCTTGGCGCTCCAGGTTCCCGTATCCGCATAGGCCGCCCTTGTATTCAGGAAATTCGCGGCTACGGCCAGAAACTGTGTGCTGGCGCCACCGTGAAGGAAAAGGGCGGCATACTCTTCTTCCGGTAATTTGAGCAATTCGAGGAGCAGACCCCGTGCCTCTTCCATGACCTCGACGAAGGCAGGATCCCGGTGCGAGATTTCCAACAAGGAAAGGCCGTTGGGATGCCAGTTCCTGACGGCCTCGGCCGCTGCCTGGAGAACCGGTTGGGGAAGTACGCAGGGACCGGCGCAGAAATTGTGGTTTTTTTTCGTCATAACCTGAGCAAAAAGTCCATGGTGTCGACCCCGTCGGAATAGTCCATGAGGCCGGGTTGCTGGGTGCTGCCGGGAGTAATCCAGTCTTCGCTTCCTCTCCGCCTTACTTTGCACTGAAGCTGAGAAGAATCGGCATCCAGCATCCCTGAAATGCGATCAGTGCTGGTATAAAATTCGTAATGAATAGTGGAAACCGGTGCGTGGTAGGACGGGTTCTCTATCATCAGGGCATTACCGGTATCCCGGTATTCCCTGGCATTCATGGTTAGAACCGCCTTCTGGTAATGGTAATTGTTGCCAAATTTGTGGTGTTCGTTAAGTTCCCGTCTCTCGGCTATTGCGTCCATGATGGGTCTCAGATCGTGATCTTCCGGAAGGAACAGTTTGCTCACATTGCGGCATCCCAGTCCGAAGTAGAGAAACATATCATCGATCAGTCCAGATAGTTCCTCTTCGCTCTCTTTTCCATCCAATACGGCGACCGACGTGCGATTGGCCCGGAATATATGTGGGTAATCCCCGAAGTAGTGTTCGAAATACCGGTTGGTGTTTCCGCTGCCGGTGGCGATTACGGCATCCATATCCTGAAGTGGCCATACCGGGGAGATCATAGGAAAGGAAGGATCTTTTTCGGGGTTTAGCCGCTCGAATAGGAAACGGATCAGTTCGGGATCCTGAGAAGACCATTTGCACAGGGCCCGCTGGCCGCTCAGGAAGACCGCCAGGGCGTCGTGCATGCCCACAAGCGGAATATTACCCGCCATAATAAGGACGACCCTTCTTTCGCCGGTCCTTTCCGGCGAGGTATACGCTCCCCTCCAGGCATTCAGGGCGTCCAGGGTTAGGGTCTGGCCCCAGGTATATAGGGCCAGGCAGATGTAATAGTTTGTAAACCAGGGGTTTATTTGTGAACTGCGCCGGATCACTTCCTGCAATTCCCCAGGTAGGGTTCCCGGGATCCCCCCGGATGGCTTCTCCGGAAACCAATCTCTTAACTGTTTTCCCAGTCGATCCAGGGTCTCCAGCCTCTTGTCAAAAGTCCATTGCATTTGTGCGCTTGGTCCTGCAAACTTAAATTTGCTCAAAAGTAAGCATAGATTTATATTCAGGTATATGGCAATCATTATAACCGACGAGTGCATCAACTGCGGAGCCTGCGAGCCCGAGTGTCCCAATACGGCCATTTACGAAGGCGCCGAAGAGTGGAAATACAGTGACGGCACCTCCCTGAAAGGCAAGGTTACCCTTCCTTCAGGAGAGGACGTGGACGCCGACGAATTTCAGATGCCCATCAGCGACGAAGTTTATTTCATCGCTACGGACAAATGTACCGAGTGTATGGGCTTTCACGAGGAGCCTCAGTGCGCTGCAGTTTGCCCTGTAGATTGCTGTGTCCCGGACGAGGACCGGGTCGAAACCGAGGAAGAACTACTGGGCAAGCAGCGGTTTATGCACCCCGATGAATAAGATTGCTGTCGGAAGGCATATCTTTGCAGCCTTTCGAAGAACAGTAACGGATGAAAGCGGGAATAGTAGGACTGCCTAACGTCGGTAAATCGACCCTTTTCAATTGCCTTTCCAGCGCCAAAGCCCAAAGCGCTAATTTTCCATTCTGCACCATTGAGCCCAATCTCGGTGTGGTGAATGTACCCGATCCCAGGCTCAATATGCTGGAGGAACTGGTCAATCCTCAAAGAGTGGTTCCGGCCACGGTAGAAATCGTCGATATCGCCGGGCTCGTCAAGGGGGCGAGTAAAGGGGAAGGGCTCGGTAATCAGTTCCTGGCCAATATACGTGAAACCGATGCCATTATCCACGTGCTTCGGTGCTTTGATAACGACAATGTCACCCATGTCGAGGGAAGCGTAGACCCCATACGGGATAAGGAGATCATCGATATAGAACTCCAGCTGAAGGACCTGGAATCCGTGGAGAAGAAACGCGAAAAGGCTGCACGGGTCGTCAAGACGGGTAATAAGGAGGCCGCGGCTGAACTGGCCGTCCTGGACAGGATCAGGAAAGGGCTCGAACAGGGAATATCGATCCGGGCCATTGAGCGTTCTCCCGAGGAACATGCCCAGTTCATTGCGCCCCTGCAGCTGATCACCGATAAGCCGGTGATGTATGTCTGTAATGTGGATGAGGCTTCCGCAGTCAGCGGAAATGCCTATGTGGATCGGGTCAGGGAGGCCGTCAGGGACGAAAAGGCCGAGGTGCTCTTCCTGGCCGTGGCTACTGAGGCGGATATCAGCGAATTGACAGAGTACGAAGAGCGGCAGATGTTCTTGCAAGATCTTGGACTGGAGGAACCCGGGGCCTCCCGCCTGATCCGACAGGCGTACCGGTTGCTGGACCTGGAAACCTATTTCACCGCTGGAGAAAAGGAAGTCCGTGCCTGGACCATACCCGTGGGTTCAACGGCACCTCAGGCCGCAGGGGTTATCCATACCGACTTCGAGAAAGGCTTCATACGCGCCGAAGTTATCGCGTACGACGACTACGTAGCCCTGGGAAGCGAGAGCAAGGCCCGTGAGTCCGGAAGAATGCGGGTGGAAGGAAAAGATTACATCGTCAAGGATGGGGATGTCATGCATTTCCGTTTCAACGTCTGATCTCCCTGTCTGATACAATCGTTAGGAAGTTGTTGATTACTTACTGCCGCAGTGCGCACAAATGTGCCTGAAAGGCCCTATTTTCGGATGATATTCCGATTCACTTATGTCTGATACCCAGTATACCGAAGAGCATATCCGCTCTCTCGATTGGAGAGAGCATATCCGCCTGCGCCCGGGCATGTATATCGGAAAACTCGGTGACGGATCTTCAGCCGATGATGGGATATACATATTGCTCAAGGAGGTAGTCGACAATTGCATCGATGAGTTTGTCATGGGGGCCGGGAAGATCATAGAGATCGACATAGACGGAACGGAAGTGCACGTACGGGATTACGGACGCGGCATTCCACTGGGTAAGGTGGTGGAGGTGGTCTCCCGCATGAACACCGGAGGAAAATACGATACC
Source organism: uncultured Flavobacteriaceae bacterium (assembly GCA_964550895.1). Taxonomy (GTDB): domain Bacteria; phylum Bacteroidota; class Bacteroidia; order Flavobacteriales; family Flavobacteriaceae; genus CAZKAP01. The sequence goes on along the minus strand of CAZKAP010000005.1, from coordinate 57,558 downwards.
CGCGCATTCAAGAAATCGGTTGGGCTGAATGGAGTAGGGACCAAGGCGGTCAATGCCCTGTCCTCCCGTTTCAGGGTTCGTTCGGTTCGAGAGGGAAAGTGCAAAACCGCAGATTTCGAGTTGGGCGTATTGGCTAAGGAGGAAGCAGGGGCGTCCGAAGAAAGGACGGGTACGATCGTCGAATTTACCCCGGACCCAACCATTTTTCGAAACTTCAGGTTTAGGACGGAATACGTAGAGCGCATGGTTCGCAACTACGTTTACCTCAATCCGGGCCTGACCATTAAGTTCAACGGGACCCGTTACTTTTCCAAGAATGGCCTGAGGGACTTACTCGAGGACCAGAACAGTCCGGAGGATATGCTGTATCCCATTGTCCATCTTAGGGGAGAGGACATCGAAATAGCCCTGACCCACAGCCGCACTCAGTACAACGAAAACTACTACTCCTTCGTCAACGGTCAGAACACCACCCAGGGTGGGACACACCTGTCCGCTTTCCGCGAGGCCATCGTTCGCACGGTCAGGGAGTTCTACGGCAAGAACTTCGAGTCCTCCGACATCCGCAAATCGATCATAGGGGCGATTTCCATAAAGGTCATGGAACCGGTATTCGAGAGTCAGACCAAGACCAAGCTGGGATCGACTGAAATGGGAGGGAAGCTGCCTACCGTACGCACCTACATCAATGATTTTGTTGGAACTCAGTTGGATAACTATCTGCATAAACAGCCGGAAACCGCCCAGCTTCTTCAGCAGAAGATCCTGCAGGCCGAACGCGAGCGCAAGGAATTGTCCGGCATTCGGAAGCTGGCCAGAGAACGGGCCAAGAAGGCGAGCCTGCACAACAAAAAGCTCAGGGACTGTCGGATACACCTCACTAACCTGAAAAATGAGAGGCGACTGGAGAGTACCCTGTTCATAACCGAGGGGGACTCCGCGTCCGGATCGATTACCAAGTCCAGGGATGTCAACACCCAGGCTGTCTTCAGCCTGAGAGGCAAACCCTTGAATTCCTATGGCATGTCCAAAAAGATCGTCTACGAAAACGAAGAGTTCAACCTGCTTCAGGCGGCACTGGACATCGAGGAGTCCATGGAAAACCTGAGGTATAACAATATCGTCATCGCCACGGATGCCGATGTGGACGGCATGCACATCCGTTTGTTATTGATTACATTTTTCCTGCAGTTCTTCCCTGAACTGATCAAGGAGAACCACCTCTATATCCTCCAGACGCCGCTCTTCCGGGTTCGGAATAAAAAGGAGACCCGCTATTGTTACAGCGAGGAGGAAAAGCGGAAGGCGGTGCTGGAACTCAGGGGGCAGCCTGAAATTACTCGTTTTAAGGGCCTGGGCGAGATATCCCCTGACGAATTCTCCCTGTTTATCGGAGCGGACATACGACTGGAACCCGTAATGATGGACAGGGCCATGAGCACCGAGAAACTGCTTCAGTTTTATATGGGCAAGAACACCCCTGACCGCCAGGAATTCATTATTAACAACCTGAAGGTAGAACTGGATTTGGTGGAGGCCGGGGCAGAGAATCAAACGAATTAAGGAAATTCCCGACTGCATGAGCGAAGATATTCATGAAGAAGAGCTGGATGAAGAACCCTTACATCCCACAGGAGAGAGCCTGAAACGGGTCACCGGGATGTACAAGGACTGGTTCCTTGATTATGCCTCATATGTGATTCTGGAGCGGGCCGTTCCGGCCCTGGAAGATGGTTTTAAACCCGTTCAGAGGAGGATACTGCATTCGCTCAAGGATCTGGACGACGGGCGTTACAACAAGGTAGCCAATGTGGTGGGCCATACCATGCAGTATCATCCGCATGGCGATGCCAGCATAGGGGATGCGATGGTACAACTCGGGCAGAAGGACCTACTTATCGATACTCAGGGAAACTGGGGAAACATACTCACCGGTGACAGTGCGGCGGCTCCGCGGTACATAGAGGCGCGTCTTTCCAAATTTGCCCTGCAGGTGGTGTACAGCCCCAAGGTCACCGAGTGGCAGTTATCATATGACGGACGAAAAAAGGAACCGATCAACCTGCCGGTAAAATTCCCCTTGCTACTGGCTCAGGGAGCGGATGGAATCGCAGTAGGACTCTCTACTAAGGTTCTGCCTCACAATTTCAATGAACTGATCGATGCGAGTATCTCCTATCTGAAAGGACGCTCTTTCAGCCTACTTCCCGATTTCCCCACCGCGGGGATCATGGACGCCCAGCAATATCAGAATGGCAATCGGGGTGGAAAGATCCGCCTGCGTTGCCGTATTGAAAAACTGGACAGGTCTACCCTGCTGATCAAGGACATCCCATACGGCACCAATACCGGCACCCTGATCGATTCCATTATCAAGGCCAACGAGAAGGGAAAAATTAAGATCAAAAAAATCGAAGACAATACAGCGGCGGAGGTAGCCATCCTAATCCACCTTCCCTCGGGCATCTCGCCGGAAAAGACCATAGATGCCCTCTACGCCTTCACGGCCTGCGAGAGTTCGATTTCTCCCATGGCTTGTGTGATACACGAACACAAGCCGAGGTTTATGGGTGTGGACGAAATCCTTCGCAGCTCAACGGATCGCAGCCGCGAACTGCTGGGTCGCGAATTGGAGATCCGGCTGTCCGAGCTGGAGGAACAGTGGCATTTTGCTTCCCTGGAACGGATCTTCATCGAAAACCGCATATACAGGGATATTGAAGAAGAAGAGACCTGGGAAGGCGTACTCTCAGCCATCCGTTCCGGCCTTGAGCCCCATATCGGCCATTTGAGAAGGGAGATTACGGAGGACGATTTGGTCCGACTCACCGAGATTCGCATCAAGCGGATTTCCAAGTTCGACCGGGACAAAGCACAGCAGCACATCGACAGCCTCGAAGAATCTATGGCCGAAACCCGGCATCACCTGGAAAACCTGACGGACTTCACCATCGATTACTTCAGGGAGTTGAAGAAGAATTTCGGAAAGGGGCGGGAGCGAAAGACCGAAATTCGGGTATTCGACGATATTGAGGCAACCCGGGTCGTACTCCGGACGCAAAAGCTCTACGTGAACAGGGAGGAGGGCTTCGTGGGCACCGCTCTGAAGAAAGACACCTTCGTATCGGAATGCAGCGATATAGACGACGTAATCGTGATTACGCGATCGGGCAACATGATGGTTACCCGGGTGGACAGTAAGGTCTTTATAGAAAAGGACATCCTGCATGTAGCGGTATTCAGGAAAAGGGATAAGCGGACCGTATACAACATGATCTACAAGCAAGGACAGGTCACCTATATCAAACGTTTTCACGTGACCAGTGTGACCCGTGATCGTATGTACCCCCTGGCCGGAATACCTAAGACGGCCCAGGTACTTTACCTGACCGCCAATCCCAACGGCGAGGCCGAGACCGTGACCGTTCACCTGAGACAAAGCGGGAGTATAAAGAAGCTTAAATGGGACATCGATTTCTCCGATATCCTGATCAAGGGACGGGATTCCAGGGGGAATATCGTATCCAAACACCCCGTGAAGCGCGTGGAATTCAAGGAATCCGGCCATTCCACCCTCAAGCCAAGGAAATTATGGTTTGACGAAGTGGTGGGAAAACTCAATACGGAAGGCCGGGGTGAGCTGCTCGGGGAGTTCCGGGGTGACGATCAGATTCTCTGGATTGAACCCAACGGGACCCTGCATACCTCCGTTCCCAATCTGCTGCATCGTTTCGAAGAAAAACCCTTGGTCCTGGAAAAGTGGAACCCAGAAAAACCCATATCGATTGTATACTACGAGGGAGAGCGGGGTAAGCATTATATAAAGCGTTTTTTGGCGGAAGCGGCCAGGGAGGAGGCATTACTGGGATCGCATCCCAAGTCCCGACTTGAATTTGCATCCTACGACTGGCGGCCCAGAGTTGAGCTGCATTTTATCCGCAGTCGAGGCAAGGATGCCCGACCGCCGGAGGAATTGCAATTGGATGAGGCCATTGATATCAAAGGCATTCGTGCACTGGGCAACCAGCTCAGTCCTCACAAGATAAGCCGTATTCAACCGCTCGAACCGCTGCCTTATGTCGGAGACGACGCCTCCGTTGCCAGCCCTGGGGGCGGTGAGGATTCAGCGGATCCCGGAGAAGAAGAGAATCAGGCTCGTTTGTTCGACTGATTTTCGGTACTCTGAACCTGAGGCCTGTTCCGGAGCCTGCGCAGGTCCAGGAATTCCACGAGCAGGGAGAAGGCTATGGCGAAATAGAGGTACCCCTTGGGGATGCTTCCGATCTCCTGATCGAATACTACCAGGTGGGAGAGGTGCGCTCCTTCTGCGATCAGCATGAATCCAATGAGTATCAGAAACGATAGTCCCAGTATCTGTATGGACGGATGACGCGTAACAAATTCTCCCACCGGGTTGGCGAAGAGCATCATGATAATCACCGAGACTACCACGGCTATGATCATGAGGATCAGGGCGTCGTTTGGATTCGGAGATATGCCGTTGGTCATCCCGATTGCCGTGAGTATGGAATCGAAGGAAAACACGATATTGATAACGGTTATCTGCAATATGGCCTGACTGAGGGAGGAAGACCGTGATTTCTTGACTTCCCTTTCGTCATGTCCTCGATCTTCTACCTTCTCGTGTATCTCCTTGGTGCTTTTGTACAACAGAAATAAACCTCCGAGGAAGAGGATCAGGGCCTGTCCGCTTATCCCGCCGTGTATCCAGCCCTGATCGATCATCAGGAAGGGCTTCTTGAGTGCCACCAACCAGGTTATGGCGAATAGCAACACTATGCGAAGCCCCATGGCGAGGATCAGGCCGAGGTTGGTCGCCTTGCGGCGGTCCCCTTTTTCGAGCTTGCCTGCGGCTATGGTAATGAAAATAATGTTGTCAATTCCCAGTATGATTTCCAGAAATGTCAGTGTAAGCAATGCCATCCAGGCATCCGGACTGCTAAAGATCTCCATCGTCTGCGGTATTGGTTCGATATGCGGTACCCCTTAGTTTGGTTGCGTCGTTGAGATAGCCATACTCAAAGGTATAGGTGCTGTCTGTCGTATACAGAATTCGAATGTGAATCGGTTTTTTCTCCAGTGCATTGGAAGGGTTCACTTTCTGGAGTATACACTCGCAGTCGTTTACCCAGCGGACCCGGGAAGTGTCTATCCGCCCTTCAAAATAGTCGTACTCGTAGTCTCCTGTCCTCCGGAACCGGGATCGAACCGTTTGTCCGTCCTGTTCCGACTCCACATAGAAAGTGCCAACGCGAAAGTCGAGGCAGTTTCGTTCTCTCGAGTCACAGGCGTAAAGCACGAGCAAGGCTATAAACAGTAGGCAAAAGGACCGCATGAATTGTCTGAATAGCGGAGCGAAGATACTAATTATTCGAGGGCGGTCTCTGCGTACATTCCCGATTTTACACGAGTTTTGCACTATGGATTGGAACGCGGTTCAGGGTTTGGATTCCCGTTATCTGCCCCCGGATTTGCTGGGGAAAGTACTCGCTGGATTGGGTGGCTGGAACAGGAGGAAGGTGATCGGTCATTCCGTCCTGAAACGGCCCATAGAAGCATTCTTTTTCGGTCGGGGCGAAAGAAGGGTATTGATGTGGTCGCAAATGCACGGAAACGAGAGCACCACCACGCGTGCCCTATTGGATTGGATACAGGCGGTTCAACTCGATATTCCGGAGGTCAGGCGTGTACTGGATCACGCCACTGTTGCGGTCGTACCCATGCTCAATCCGGACGGATCCCTCTTTTATACACGGGAGAACGCCAACAGCGTTGACCTGAACCGGGATGCCATAAACCGATCCCAGCCCGAGACCCGCGCGCTGATGTCCGTGTTCGAGGATTTCAAACCGGATTACTGCTTTAATCTGCACGATCAGAGGACGATTTTCGGATTGGGCCGTCCGCCCAAACCTGCGCTGGTATCCTTCCTGGCACCTGCTGTGGACGAACTGAAAAGTGTACCCGAAAGCCGACTGGACGCCATGCGACTCGCACAGGCTATGGCAGCCTTAGTAGATCAAAGCTGGCCCGGGCAGGCCGGCCGGTTCGACGATGGCTTCAATCCGAACTGCTTCGGGGACTTTTTTCAGCAGCAGGGTGTTGCCACCGTTCTCGTGGAGGCGGGCTTTGCCTCTGCGGACTATACGCGAACGAATACCCGTGAATGGGTTTACAGGGCACTTTGTGCCGGACTGTCCTACTGCACTCAAGAAGTCAGGAAGGGAGCTGCGGAGTTCTACCTCGCCCTGCCCGAAAACCAAAAGGTCTATTGCGACCTGCTGCTGGAAGGTGCTCATTTGCTCAATCCGCGCATACCGCAAGGCGAACGCATTGGCATACAATACAAGGAGGCTGTTCAACGGGAGGGTAAATGGACATTGAAACCGGAATGGGCTGCGCAGGATCCGAGGCCCATTGCGGGACACATCATATTGAATCTTAGGAACCCAAAGGACAAGTCACGGATACTGGGGAACCCCGAAATTATGTCGCTGCTCGAATTGTGGACTCCTGAAAGATTGTGATATTCTTACCAAAAATAGAAAAGAACCTATTTTTTTCTATCGATTTAAGTAATTTTACACAGTATTTCTAAATGTCACCATTAATGCCTTCCTCTCCTGGCGGAGTCTTTGCGTAAAATCTTAGGGCAGCAGATAGGGGATTAAAGGTTGGAAACCTATAATTTTGAAGCAGCAATACGAACCGAAAAATAAGCGAATGGCCAAAATAAAGTTGGACGATATCGACCACCAGATATTGGATATGCTGATCGACAATACGCGTACACCGTTTACTGATATAGCCAAGAAACTCCTGATTTCAGCGGGCACGGTGCATGTACGGGTAAAGAAGATGGAGGAGGCGGGTATCATCAAGGGCTCCTCCCTGACACTGGATTACATCAAACTGGGCTATGCGTTTATCGCCTATGTGGGGATCTTTCTGGAGAAGACGCACCAAACCAAGTTTGTGCTGGAACGACTCAATGAGATACCCTATGTCACCGTGGCCCATATTACCACGGGAAAGTTCAACATCTTCTGCAAGATTCGCGCAAGGGATACCAATCACGCCAAAAACATCATCTTTAAGATCGATGATATTGAAGGGGTAAACCGGACGGAAACCATGATATCGCTGGAGGAAAGCATCAATGACAAGAAACGCCTGATGCACAGTATTTTCAACGAATTATAAGGTGATCCACCAATGACCTAATCTTCCAGGGATTCCAGGTCGGATTCCACCTGAAGTTCCGTGCTGTCGTCCAGGCGGAGTTCCTTTTCAATGGCGGTGTCGAAATCGGAAATGAACTGCGAGAGGCTCTTACTGATTTTTACCAGGTACAGAGTATCCTCGGTTTGTACTTCAACGGCTTCGATGATTTCGCCATTGGGTTTCCTCAGGGTGATAATGTCTTCGTCTCCATAGCCATGCGGATACAGGTCGATCAGCAGTGCAGCTACATCGCTCCTGAGCTTCTTGTAATCAACAATTACACGCTTCATAGTAGTAGGTTAATTGGGTTTGCTCTACCTAATCTATGAAATTATAGCCCTGGGTTTTTGCAAAGAGTTGTCAAACCCTTCATTTTGTATATCTAATCACAAGTGGCTGTAGTATGAAAAGGCCTCCCGCCATTCATCGACCGTTACAGCGACATCGGGTACGGGTTCTTCAATACCCCTGAGGAGTACGAAACGAACCTCTCCGTTTACGTTCTTCTTGTCGTGAAGCATCAGGGATTCAATAGTCTGATAGTCAGATGTTTTTATGGGGATTTTCGGATACACCCCCTTCAGGGTCTGGCTGATTTCAAGCAGTTCGGAGCGGTCTAGACCGAGTACTTTATGAGAGATAAAGGCCTCCAGGATCATGCCACAAGCGATGGCCTCCCCGTGAAGGAACGGGTCATCCGGATTCCGTTCCAGAAAGTACGATTCGATGGCGTGTCCGAGCGTGTGTCCAAAGTTCAGTATTTTACGCCATCCCCGTTCCTCAGGATCCGCTGCCACCACCTGGCCTTTGATCAGGGCGGAGCCTTCGATAAGACGGGTGTCGGGTATACCCGTCAAGGACTTAATGGAATCCCAGTGTTCCCGGGATGCTATGAGACCGTGTTTGTACATTTCGGCCTTTCCGCTTATGAGTTCACGCCCGGGCAGGGTCTGGAGGAACTCCGGGAATATGCAAACGGAAACGGGCGGACGTATCACCCCTACCTGATTCTTCAGATGGCCGAGATCAACCCCGTTTTTACCCCCGATGGCCGCGTCGACCATAGCCAGAAGGCTGGTAGGTACGTGAATAAAATCGATTCCGCGTTTGAATGTACTGGCCGCGAAGCCACCCAGGTCGGTAACTACGCCTCCCCCGAGATTGATCAGCAGGCTGGAACGGTCACCACCCCGGTCTATGAGTTGCTGCCAAACCCCGGTGAGTGTCTCTAAATTCTTGCCGGCCTCGCCCGAGGGAATCGCTATAGGAGTAAGCTCCGTATCGGGGAACCAATCGGTAAACGCAGGAAGACAGCACTGGGCCGTGTGGGAATCGACCAGCACAAAGATTCGGGAGTATCGACGCCCTTTCAGGGTCGCACCCAGATAATCGAGCGCGGCATCTCCGAGTCGAATATTTTCAGGTAACCTGGCAGCGTCATTTTTCATCCAGCCAAAATAATGACATAAATTTGAATAGGGGGATGGATATACTCCTTGATTGTGAAGTTATGAGAGGGATTTTTGAGAATACGGAAAATGCCTTCGCACTCAAGTCGGATTCGGAACTTGAGAGGGCGTACTTTCTTTTTAAACTCGTCAGCAGGGAGCCTCTGGTGAAGATCGGCAGCGCTGCGACGCGCTGGGCCATCGATGCCCATCTACCGGTAGAGGCCCTCATCCGGTCTACGGTATTTGACCATTTCTGCGGGGGGGTGGACGAAGAGGACTGCATTCCGGTCGTAGACAAGTTATACACCAAACGCGTTCATTCGGTCCTGGACTATTCTGTCGAAGGTAAAGAGGAAAAGGCGCAGTTTGATCACGCGCTGGAAACCACCCTGCGCGTGCTGGAATTCGTCAAGTCCAAAGAGGCCATTCCTTTCGCGGTTTTCAAGCCAACCGGATTCGGACGCCTGGAACTGTTCGAGCGTAAAGGCGGAGGCGAGCCCTTGAGTGCCAGGGAACACGAGGAATGGGAGGAAATACGGGACCGCTACGATCGGGTTTTCGAAAAGGCAAATGAGATGGGTTTATCCGTGCTGGTCGATGCCGAGGAAACCTGGATGCAGGACGGCGCTGACGAACTGGCCCTGGAAATGATGCAGAAGTACAATGGCGATAAGCCCGTCATCTTTAATACCATACAGTTTTACCGCAAGGATTCCGTGGATCTCCTGAAGCGCTGGATCCAGTGGGCCCGTAATCGGGGGGTCAAGATCGGGATCAAGGCCGTTCGAGGGGCCTATATGGAAAAGGAAAGGGAGCGGGCACGAGAAATGGGCTACGAAAGCCCCATATGCGAAACCAAGGCGGATAGCGATCGCCTGTTCGATGAAGGGTGCCGACTTATGATTGAGAATCGCGAGGTTTGTCACCTCTATGCGGGTACCCACAATGAGGAAAGTTGTTATACGATCGTTGAGATCATGTCGGAATTGGGCCTTAAGCCGGACACTCCCGAGATTTGGTTTGGTCAGCTTTTTGGCATGAGCGATCACATTTCATTCAATCTCGCGCGATACGGATACAATGTCAGCAAGTACCTCCCCTTTGGCCCGGTCCGGGATGTGATGCCATATCTGATTCGCCGGGCCGAGGAGAACACCTCAGTGGCCGGACAAACCTCACGGGAACTCAGTTTGCTCCAGAAAGAGCGGGCACGCAGAAAGCTCATCAAAAAAGGTGTCAATTCCGATCCGGCTGCAGTTTAATCAGCGGCAGTCCGCCCTGAGGAGGTAGACCGTATCGGCACAATTCTGAAGGCGTATCCGATACGTTTTATAGGTCAGCTCATACTCGCCACAGGGTTCCTTGCGGGGATCGCTGTCCCGGAAACGCACCCTTCCCTCGCTTAGGATTTCGTCCAACACACCGCGCTTTGAAATGCAGGTACCCCCCGGATCGATGAGGGGTTTGGATCTCAGTTCCTTCTTCACCCTGCAATTCGGCAGGTAGCAGTACTCGGGTATTTCGCCCTCGTACTTGCCCCTGAGGTAGAAAACGGTCAGTACGATGCCCAGGGAGATGCCGATGAAATAAAAGAATAGGCGTCTGGGAAGGCCTTTCATATCAAAAAATCAGGAAGTTGATGTCGCTATAGGCCATACCAAACCAGTCGCCCACGGACTTGCTGGTCAGTATGCCGTGGTAAATATAGAGCCCGTTGCGGAGTCCCTTATCAAATCTCAGGGCATGCTCGAGACCGCCGTCCTCGCCAATCTTTAACAAATATGGAGTAAAGATATTGCTGATGGAAATACTCGACGTGCGGGGGTAACGGGAGGGGATATTAGGCACTCCGTAATGGATCACCCCGTACTTCTCGATGGTTGGCTTATCGTGGCTGGTAACCTCTGAGGTCTCAAAACATCCGCCCGTATCGATACTCACATCGATGATCACGGCCCCCTTCTTCATGTTCTCCACCATGGTTTCGGATACGATAACCGGGGCTCTCTCCATACCCCGCATTCCACCTATGGCCACGTCGCATCGTCTGAGGGCCTTGCTCAGGTTCTTGGGCTGAAGAGTAGAGGTAAAAATTCTGTACCCCAGGTGATTCTGCAACTGCCTGAGCTTGGTCAGGGAGTTGTCGAACACCTTGACATTCGCTCCCATACCAAGAGCCGATCGGGCTGCGAACTCACCCACCGTTCCCGCTCCGATGATCACTACTTCGACGGGGGGTACTCCACTGATGTTTCCGAACATCAGTCCATTGCCTTCGTTCGTCGCGGCCATGATCTCAGCGGCAACCAGTATGGACGAGATGCCGGCAATTTCGCTCAGAGACCGGACGGCCGGATACTTGCCTTCTTCGTCACGAATGAATTCAAACGCTATGGCTGTCTGCCGCTTACGGGCGATGGCCTCGAAGTATTCCCGGGTCTGCGTCTTGATCTGCAGGGCGGAAATGATTATGGCCTGCGGCTGCATCATTTCGATTTCCTTGAGGCTGGGGGGTTCCACCTTGAGTACGATGGGGCAGGAAAAAACCTTTTTGGTATCGCCGGTGACCGTGGCGCCGGCCTTGATGTAGTCCGCGTCGCTGAAGCTGGCTCCTTCGCCTGCTCCTTCCTCCACGAGTACACGGTGCCCGTTCGCTATCAGTGCATTTACCGCATCGGGTGTCAGGCAGATTCTCTTTTCCTGATAATGGCATTCCTTGGGCAGGCCAATGAATAACTCGTCTTTTTGCTTGAGTACTTCCAGGGTTTCCTCCTGAGGCAGCAATTCCTGTTTGCTGAAGGGTGAAGAACTAGTATCCATATAATTTCGAGGGAAACGGCTCCGGCCGCATCATAATCTCAAAATTACGCTTTTTTTGAAAGGGTTTTCTTCCGGAGTTCGAGCTGCTCACGTTCCTTGCGGAGCTCCTCTTTTTCCTTGTAAATCTGGATTTCTTCGTCCATGGCATTCAGGTCTATTCCGTGGACGTATTTATCGACCAGTTTGATGCGGATCAGATACAGCACCGGCACGATTACCATACACATGACCACCAGGTACATGATCTCATTCTCGTCCACCCGTCCCGTTTCACTGATAGCGATGTAGAATTGCAGACCGTACATGGCCATAGGAATCAGGATCGCGTGGTACCACCACTTCTTGGTGGTAAAAAACCAGATCACCATAAGAATCAGGGGGACGAATTTGGACAGGTAGAAGTACATGGCGGTATACACGTCGTCATAGCCATTGGTGCCAAATTGCAGGCCCAGCAGGCTCCAGGTCTTGTCGCCTTTGGGAATGTATTTATACATGTACGTAAGTAGTGGAGTCAATGCGATAAGTAAGGCGGTGATTCCTTCTATGAGGAGCCGTATCTGCATTCTTCCCTTGTGTTCCTTACTGCTCACCCGGATATTGCTTTTAGTTGAATAACTGGCAAATACGGGAATTATTGCAGTAAAAAAGAAAAGGGCACCCTTCCGGGCACCCCTTTCCGTTTCTACATGGACGTTCCGGCTATGCTCCTTTCGGTGCACGCGGGTTTTCGCGAATATCCTCTTTCTTGATACTCGTTGTTCCCCAGTCACTACCGATCATCACAATGCCAGGATTCCGTGGGTTTTCACGAATATCTTTCTTTTTGATACCCGTAGTCCCCATGTCCTCCCCGATAAAAACAATACCGGGATTCCTTGGGTTCTCGCGAATATCCTTTTTCTTGATATTCGTAGTTCCCATGTCCTCGCCGATTATTGCAATACCTGGATTCCGTGGGTTCTCGCGAATATCTTTTTTCTTGATATTCGTTTCACCACTGAAGTCCTCGCTCACCTGCGCAAACAGGAATGAAAAGGCAGCAACAGCCAACAGTCCATAAAAAACCTTCTTAGTGTTCATCGTACTACTTTTAAAGGTTAATATGAACGGCTAAAGTAGGAAAAATATCCTATTCTGGATGCGTTTTATCGAATAATCGAGTATTTCGTCGATAAACAAGTGTATTTGCTGGGAAAGAAAAAGAGTTCAGTTCGTGGACTATTTACGATCAGGCTTCGGAGAAAAGTCGCAATCGACGACGGTCGTCTGAAACCAGGGATATCTCCACGTAATAATACGCTTCGGGCCACTGTTCCTCGTCGAGTTTTTCAGGCCATTCCATCCAGACGGGTACGTTGTGGTCGTAGTATTCCCAAAGTTCCTCGGTGTGTATGCTCGCGTTATCCTCGATGCGGTAATTGTCAAAATGATAGGCGAGGATGGTGCCGTCGCCACTCGCATATTCGTTGACCCAGCCGAAGGTGGGACTACGGGCCTCGTCTGCGCTGCCCAACTCTCTGCTTAATCCAGAAATCAGGGTTGTCTTTCCGGCCCCCATCGGACCGGATATCAGTATGTGGCCCAAACCGGTCTTTTTCAGTAGTTCACGGGCCGTGGTATCAAGCTCGTTGCGGTCGTATTCGACCTCCCAAAGGCACTCTGCTAAGGATTTCATACGCATTATCTCGGTTCAAGTACACCGAAGGGAACGATCATTTCTTCCAGCGATATTCCGCCGTGCTGATAGGTGTTCCGGTAGTAACTCACGTAATGGTTGTAGTTGTTGGGATAGGCAAAAAACTGATCGTTCTTGGCAAAGATATACGAACTGCTCATGTGGATGGCGGGCAGGCCTATTTCTCCCGGTTTTTTGACTGCGTAAACTTCCTTGTCCTGGTACGTCAGGCTTCGACCCGTTTTATAACGAAGATTCAGGCTGGTCTCGCGGTCTCCAATTACCTTGGACGGCTGTTTGACATTGATAGTGCCGTGGTCGGTCGTTATGATCAGTTTAAAGCCCAGGTCCCTGGCCTGCAGTATCATTTGAAGCAGCGGGGAGTTGCGGAACCAGCTCATGGTCAGCGATCGATAGGCCTTATCGTCCGAGGCCAGCTCCCGGATCACTTCCATCTCGGTCTTGGCATGGGACAGCATGTCCACGAAATTGTAGACGATTACATTCAGGTCGTTATCCTTAAGGGCCCTGAACTGCTGTGCCAGCTGCTTGCCCTGCTTTAAGTTGTTGACCTTGTGGTATTCCCAGTTCAGTTCTATGCCCAGGCGTTCCAGTTGGGCACCGAGGAACTCCTTTTCGAAGAGATTCTTGCCTCCCTCGTCGGTGTCGTTCTTCCACCATTCGGGATGTCTTTTTTGCATTTCGGATGGCAGCAGGCCGGAGAAGATTGCATTGCGGGCGTACTGGGTGGCCGTGGGTAGAATGCTGTAGTAGGCCCTGTCGGTAACCATGCGAAAACTGGGCATCAGGAACTCCTGTATTGCCAGCCATTGGTCGAATCTCAGGTTGTCGATGAGCACGAAGAGTACCCGGGAATCCCGGAGTTCGGGAACCACCCATTCGCTGAAGAGCTGGTGGGATAGTACGGGGCCTTCTTCCGACCGGAACCAGCTTTGGTAACGGCGTTCCACAAACTTTCCGAACTGATTGTTGGCCTCGACCTTTTGGGATTCCAGGATTTCCGACATGCCCGAATCCTCTATGCCCTCGAGTTCCCGTTCCCAGTATACGAGCTTCCTGTAGAGTTCTTCCCATTCCCGAGTAGAGTGAATCTGGGACAAATCGACGGCGATTTGCCGGAATTCCTGTTGGTAACTGGCGGTGGTCTTCTCGGTGACCAGTCGGTTGTGGTCCAGGTTTTTCTTCAAACACAGCAGGAGTTGTGGCAGACTCACGGGTTTAACCAGATAATCGCTGATCTTACTGCCGATGGCGCTCTCCATAACGAATTCTTCTTCGCTCTTTGTAATCATGACCACGGGGAGATTGGGAGATTTCCGCTTGATTTCCAACAGAGTGTCCAGGCCCGATAAACCGGGCATATTCTCATCGAGGAAGACAATATCGACCTGTCTTTCGCCCAGTATTTCCAAAGCCTCCTGCCCGCTTTGACACGGCAATACCTCGTAGTCTTTTTGCTCAAGAAACAGGCGGTGGGGTTTCAGCAGCTCGATTTCGTCGTCCGCCCATAAAATTGAGAATTTCTGCATGTTAAGGTATCTTTATCCCCTGAATATACTATGCCTTGGGAAAAAGCAAAAAACTTCACCTGATTAACGATCCGATTTATGGATTTATTAGCATTTCGGACCCCGTTGTCTTTGAGTTAATGCAGGAACCCGTGCTACAGCGCCTGAGACGCGTTTCCCAAATGGGCCTTTCGCAGTTGGTATATCCCGGTGCCCTGCACTCGCGTTTCAACCACGTACTGGGAAGTATGCACCTCACCGCCCGTATACTGGACACCTTCAGGGAAAAGGGGGTGGAACTGAATGAAGATGAGTACCGTACGGCCTTGCTATCTGCCCTGTTGCACGATGTAGGTCATGGCCCGTATTCTCATGCATTGGAAGGTGAATGGCTTCCGGGCATGGACCATGAGGAACTCGGCAGGGCTATTACACGCCGGCTGAACGATAAATACGAAGGCCGGCTCAGCGGCGTGCTCGAAACCTTCTCGGGCAGGCAGTCCCGACCCTTCTTTAACCAGATACTCTCGGGCCACCTCGATGCCGACCGATTGGATTACCTGAAGCGGGACAGTTTCTATTGCGGCGTGCCCGAAGGGAGCCTGAACATCGAGAGGCTGATACGGGTTTTTGAGATCGCAGAAGACCGCCTGGTCGTTTTGGAGAAGGGAATCCACTCCATTGAGGAATTCCTGATGGCCCGCAGGTTTATGTACTGGCAGGTCTATCTGCACAAAACCAGCCTACTGGCCGAACTCTTACTGAAGAAAGCCATCCAGAGGGCTCGTATCCTGCTGAATGCCGGTGACGATCCTGGGATGAGTCCGGCGCTCGCCTTTTTCCTGGGGCTACAGGAGGACAGCTCCCCGGATATGGACGAGGTGTTCCGAAACTTTTTGCTGCTCGACGACTCCGACGTGATCATGGCTCTGAAATCCTGGGTCGACAGCGATGATCCCTTGCTGAAGCACCTCAGTCGCTCTCTGGTGTTCCGTCGACTTCCCCGTATCGAGTGGATCGAATCCCCGGAAGCCCCTTCGGATTCATCGGGACGGTCCCTGATCGAAGAGGGCGTACGTGACTGGCTGGACCGGGAGGGTCTGTCCCCGGAACACCTGGAAGAGGTACTATTCACCGACTCCGTACAGAATACGCCCTACAATAACCGCATACCGGAACTGGAAGTCCTGCTGAGTTCCGGTGGTATTGCACGACTTTCCGAAGTCAGCCAGCTTTTTAACAAGGAGATACTGGGGCGGCAAAGCCGAAGGTATTTCCGGGTAAGTCCGCGACTGCGCGGGCCGGGTGTGAGGGTCTGAGATGTGTGAATCTATTTTTTTACTTTTGGCATCATGAAGTTTACGGCGGCTCAAATTGCGGGTATACTGTCAGGCGAAGTGGAGGGAAACCCGGAGGTCGCCGTCAATAAGCTCGCGCGCATCGAGGAAGGGGTTGTGGGATCACTGACTTTTCTTGCCAATCCCAAATACACGCCTCATATATATACGAGTCAGGCCTCCATTACCATAGTGAGTAAAGAGTTCGTTGCCGAACAACCTCTGAGTACCACCCTGATCCGCGTGGACGATGCCTACAAGGCTTTTTCCAAGCTCCTCGAGTACTACGATCAGGTCAGGAACGTCAAGACCGGAATCGAGGATCCCTCTTTTTTTTCGGACACGTCTACCCATGGGGACGGCCTCTACCTCGGAGCCTTCGCCTATGTCGGTGAAAATTCCCGGATTGGCAGCAACGTTCGCATCTATCCCAACGCCTTTATAGGCGATAACGTTACCATAGGGGATGACGTGGTAATTCATGCCGGTGCAAAGATATATTCGGAAACGATTATAGGGAATCGGTGTATTATTCATAGCGGTGCCATACTGGGGGCCGACGGTTTTGGTTTTACTCCCGATAAAAACGGGGTGTATGAGAAAGTACCCCAAACAGGTAATGTTATACTCGAGGATGACGTGGATATAGGTGCCGGAACCACCATAGACCGGGCGACTCTGGGGTCCACCATATTGAGAAACGGGGTTAAGCTCGATAATCAGATACAAATTGCCCACAATGTGGAGATCGGGTCCCACACGGCCATTGCCGCCCAGACGGGCATAGCCGGGTCCACCAAAATTGGGAAGCACTGTTTGATAGGAGGACAGGTAGGGATCGTCGGGCATATCACCATAGGTGACCGGGTTAAGATTCAGGCCCAGTCCGGGATTACCCGTAACGTTAAGGACGACGAAGTCCTGCAGGGATCTCCAGCTCTGGGCTATGCCGATTACAACAAATCGTACGTACACTTCAAGAATTTACCCGCTATTGTGAACAAACTGCACGGGTTGAACAAGCTCATTAATAAAACCTAGCTGGAAGTGAAGCAAAAGACTATTGCCAAAGAGGTTTCGCTCAAAGGAGTTGGCCTCCATACGGGACTGGAAGTAACCATGACCTTTTCTCCGGCTCCCGTGAATCACGGCTACGCCTTCCAGAGGGTCGACCTGGAGGGGTCCCCGATCATAGAGGCAGATGCCAACTATGTCGTCAATACCCAGCGAGGTACCAACCTGGAAAAGAACGGGGTGCGCATTCAGACTTCGGAACACGTGCTGGCGGCTCTGGTGGGTCTGGATATCGATAATATATTGATCAGTATGGATGCCCCGGAACCCCCCATCATGGACGGTTCTGCCAAATACTTCGTCGAGGCCCTGGAATCTGCAGGCGTACTGGAGCAGGAAGAAGAGAGGGAGGTGTATGTCGTCAAGGAGGTCATCTCCTTTAAAGACGAGAAGAGCGGGAGTGAGATCACCATCATCCCCTCCGACAGCTATCAGGTGACTACCATGGTCGATTTCGGCACCAAGGTGCTGGGCACCCAGAATGCGACCCTGGAGAATATGGTGGAATTCAAGCACGAGATCGCCAATGCCCGGACATTCAGCTTCCTACACGAACTCGAGATGCTGCTGGAGCACGGCCTGATTAAGGGCGGCGACCTGAACAACGCCATTGTCTATGTCGACAAGGAGTTGTCTGAGGAAACCATGGACCGCCTGAAGGAAGCTTTCGATAAGGACGACCTTTCCGTCAAGCCGAATGGCATACTCGATAACCTCACCCTGCATTACCCCAACGAGGCGGCACGGCATAAACTGTTGGATGTGGTGGGCGATCTGGCCTTGGTGGGAACCTTCATACAGGGAAAGGTAATTGCCAACAAACCCGGTCATTATATCAATACTCAGTTTGCCAAGAAGCTCGCCAAGGTCATTAAGATCGAGCGGAGGAACAAGGTGCCGGCTTACGATCTGAACAAGCCGCCGCTCATGGACGTCACCCAGATCATGAACATGCTGCCTCACCGTCCGCCGTTCCTGCTGATCGACAAGATCCTGGAACTGTCAGAGAGCCACGTAGTAGGGCTGAAGAATGTGTCCATGAACGAACCCTTCTTTCAGGGACATTTTCCGGGAGCACCGGTTATGCCGGGGGTACTCCAGGTGGAAGCCATGGCCCAGACCGGAGGGATACTGGTTCTGAGTACTGTCCCGGACCCCGAGAACTACCTGACCTTCTTCATGAAGATAGACGGGGTTAAGTTTAAGGAAAAAGTCATGCCGGGTGATACCCTGATATTTAAATGCGATCTCGTGTCGCCCATTCGCAGGGGGATATGCCACATGCAGGCTTATGCATACGCCAACGGAAAACTGGTTTCTGAAGCCGAACTCATGGCACAAATCGTTAAAGTACGCAACAAAGAAGAGAATTCATGAACCAGCCGTTAGCCTATGTTCACCCCGGGGCGAGGATTGCCCAGAATGTGGTGATCGAACCCTTTACCACGATTCACAATGACGTCGAGATCGGCGAGGGAACCTGGATAGGCTCCAATGTCACCATTATGGAGGGGGCACGAATCGGAAAAAACTGCCGGATTTTCCCGGGGGCCGTTATCTCCGCCATCCCACAGGACCTCAAATACCAGGGCGAAGACACCACCGTGCACATAGGGGATCATACCACCATACGTGAATGCGCCACCATCAACAAAGGCACGTCGGACCGAATGCGGACGGTGATTGGAAAGAACTGCCTGATCATGGCCTATTGTCACATCGCGCACGACTGTGTGGTAGGCGACGGCTGTATCTTCAGCAATAATTCCACACTTGCCGGTCATGTGACCATAGGAGAGAATGTCGTTCTCGCCGGGATGGTCGCCGTTCACCAGTTTGTCTCTATTGGGAAACACTCCTTCGTCACCGGAGGATCATTGGTTCGTAAAGATGTTCCGCCATTCGTAAAGGCTGCCCGTGAGCCTCTTTCCTATGTCGGGATCAATTCCATCGGACTCCGAAGGAGGGGATTCGCCTCGGATAAGATTCGGGAACTACAGAATATTTACCGGATTTTGTATCAGAGCAATTTTAATAATTCCCAGGCCTCCGAAATCATCGAGGCGGAAATGGAAGCAACTCCGGAACGGGACGAGATTCTTCAGTTTATACGCGATTCCCAGAGGGGTATCATGAAAGGCTATTTCAGTTCAAGTACGTAAACATATCATGGCAAACACATCCGATATCAGGAAGGGTCTCTGCATCCGCTACAACAATGACATTTACAAAATCGTCGAGTTTTTACACGTTAAACCGGGCAAGGGGCCCGCTTTTGTCCGCACCAAACTGAAGAGCGTGACTACGGGCAAGGTTGTGGACAACACCTTCTCGGCAGGGCATAAAATAGAAGATGTTCGTGTCGAGACACGGTCGTACCAGTACCTGTATGCGGAAGGAGACACCCTCCATTTCATGAATACCGAAGACTACGACCAGATTACCCTTCAGAAAGACCTGCTGGATGCCCCGGACCTGCTCAAAGAAGGCCTGGTAGTCTCCATACTCTTCAATGCCGAAGACAGCATGCCCTTGTCCGTTGAAATGCCAGCAAGTGTGATACTCGAGGTTACCCATACCGAACCTGGTGTCAAGGGCAATACGGCAACGAACGCCTCGAAACCGGCCACCGTCGAAACCGGTGCTCGGATTAACGTACCCCTATTTATCAATGAGGGCGACAAGATCAAGATTGATACCGAGAAAGGCTCCTATCTGGAGAGGGCCAAAGACGCCTGAGGATGAAGTTTACTTCAACAGAAAGCCTGAAGGGCCTTGCCGATTTTCTGGAATGCAAATGGGTGGGCCAACCCGACATGCCCGTTACGGGACTCAATGAAATCCACCGGGTAGAGGAAGGGGATATCGTTTTCGTGGACCATCCCAAATACTACCAGAAAGCTTTGGAATCGAGGGCCACGGTAGTATTAATCAATCAGGAGGTCGACTGCCCGGAGGGTAAGGGTCTTCTGGTTATGGAAAAACCTTTCGATGGTTTTAACCGCCTGATCTCCCAGTTCAGGCCCCACAGGTTCGACGCCCAGGATGCTATTCCCCCTGAGGTGGGGGAAGATACTTTTATCGCGCCTCAGGTGTACATCGGTAATCGGGTCCGGATCGGAAGAAATTGTGTGATTCATCCCCATGTTGTACTGCACGATGATGTCTGCATAGGGGACCGGGTTATTGTGCAATCCGGAACGGTCCTCGGCAGTGAGGCCTTTTACTACAAGAATCAGCCCGAGGGGTATCGCATACTTCATTCCTGCGGAGATGTGGTATTGGAAGACGACGTGGAGATTGGAGCGCAGTGCACGATTGACCGTGGGGTTACCGCAACTACTCGCATCGGGAAGGGCACCAAGATCGACAACCTGGTCCAGGTGGGCCACGATACACTCATTGGCGCAAATTGTCTGATCGCTGCTCAATGCGGGATAGCCGGTTGTGTGGAAATCGGAAACGGGGTTACGCTTTGGGGTCAGGTTGGAGTAAAGAGCGGCATCGAAATAGGGGATGGTGCCATATGTCTGGCCCAGACCGGAGTCGCCAAATCGCTGAAAGGAGGGGAAACCTATTTTGGCTCCCCTGCCGAGCCCGCCCGGAACAAGATGAAGCAAATTGCTTTTCTGCGCCGTCAGTCCAACTCCTAAAGAATTGCTCAGGGATAAATGCCGATTCAACGGCAACCCCTATTTTTGCATCTAAAATTATGAGATGAGCGTATTAGTCAATAAGAATTCACGCATCGTCGTCCAGGGTTTCACCGGGACGGAAGGAACCTTTCACGCCGAGCAGATGATCGCCTACGGCACACAGGTAGTCGGAGGTGTTACACCCGGTAAAGGAGGGCAAACCCACCTGGATCGCCCTGTCTTTAATACTGTGGAAGATGCCGTGAGAGTAGAGAACGCAGATACCTCCATCATTTTTGTACCCCCAGCCTTTGCAGCAGATGCGATCATGGAGGCCGCGGATGCCGGGATTAAGGTGATTATTACGATTACGGAAGGGATACCCGTGGCCGATATGGTCAAGGTGTACCAGTATATACAAAACCGCGATTGCAGGTTAATAGGTCCTAATTGCCCAGGGGTTATTACCCCGGAAGAGGCCAAAGTGGGAATTATGCCCGGATTTGTTTTTAAGAAGGGAACCGTCGGCATCGTCTCCAAATCGGGTACACTCACTTATGAGGCTTCGGATCAGGTGGTTCGTCAGGGCTTGGGAATCAGCACGGCCGTGGGGATTGGGGGAGATCCTATTATAGGTACAACGACCCGGGAGGCCCTGCAATTACTCATCGAGGATGATGAGACCGAATGTGTAGTCATGATCGGGGAGATCGGAGGGCAGCTGGAAGCAGATGCGGCCCTCTGGTATAAGCAGAGCGGGAGTAACAAGCCCGTTGTAGGTTTTATAGCCGGTGAAACCGCACCTGCCGGAAGAACCATGGGGCATGCAGGCGCCATAGTTGGGGGCAGTGATGATACGGCTCAGGCCAAGAAGGCCATTATGCGGGAAAACGGCATACACGTTGTGGATTCCCCCGCCGAAATTGGACTGAAGGTAAGGGAAGTACTATCCTAATTAGTATTATGGTTGAAGGAAAAAAAGTGTTGGTCACCGGCGGCAGCCGGGGCATAGGAAAGGGCATCGTCGAGTCTTTTGCCAGACAGGGTGCAGAGGTTGGGTTTACCTATTCCTCCAGCGAAGAGGCGGCACGAAAAATCGAATCAGAACTCGGGGCAGAAGGCCATATGGTAAAGGGCTATCGCAGTAATGCAGCCAGTTATGAGGATGCCGTCAGTCTGATCGGGGACTTTCTCGGGGACTTTGGCGGTTTAGATGTACTCATCAACAATGCCGGCATCACTCGTGACAATCTGCTGATGAGAATGGGTGAAGAGGACTTTGACAAGGTGATTGAAGTCAATCTGAAGTCGGTGTTCAACATGATTAAGGCAGCCCAGAAGACCTTTCTCAAGCAAAGAAGGGGATCCATCATCAATATCAGTAGTGTAGTGGGACTGAAGGGGAATGCCGGCCAGACCAATTATGCGGCTTCTAAGGCTGGAATCATTGGGTTTTCCAAATCGGTGGCTTTGGAACTCGGCTCGCGAAACGTCCGATGTAATGTGGTGGCTCCCGGTTTCATAGAAACCGAAATGACCCAGAGCCTGGACGAAAAGGTGGTG
This sequence comes from uncultured Flavobacteriaceae bacterium, assembly GCA_964550895.1. Taxonomy (GTDB): domain Bacteria; phylum Bacteroidota; class Bacteroidia; order Flavobacteriales; family Flavobacteriaceae; genus CAZKAP01. Next base: position 35,226 of record CAZKAP010000005.1, on the reverse strand, counting down.
CAGTCCTGGAGGGATGCCATTCCACTGAAGCGCGGTGGCACGGCCGAAGACGTCGCCAACGCCTGCCTGTTCCTCGGTTCGGATCTGTCTGCGTACATTAGCGGACAGGTGATACAGGTCGACGGGGGCATGCTGACCTAGGAAACCTCAAATCTCCAGCGAAATGAATGTAGCAGGCCAAATAGTACTTGCCGTACTCCTGGCGTATGGCCTGTCCTTTTTCCAGTATATATACCGCAGTCCTAAATCCCCATCGGGAATTTGGCTTTTCCTGCTCAGGGGAACCTCCTATTTCATTGTTTTTCTCTTACTGCTCAATCCCCGCATCCGGAAGACCACCTTTACGGAAACCAAACCCGATTTGGTGGTAGCCTTCGACAATTCATTATCCGTAAAGGAGCTGGGGGGTGACGCCCCGGGCAGATCAGTGCTGAAATATTTCAGAGATAACGAGCGCATCAGGGAGCGTTTCGATCTGCATCTGACTTCCTTTGGATCCGGATGGCAGCCCCTGGATTCCCTCGATTTTCAGGGTGAGGACAGTCGGATGGATATCATGCTGCAAGGGCTGAAACGAATATATTCCGATCGACCTTCTGCCTGGGTGACCGTAACCGATGGCAATCAGTCGGAAGGCCGGGATTTCGAGTTTTTTACACCCCCGGAATCCACCCGGCTTTACGCAGTAACGGTGGGGGATACTGTGCGTTATGAAGATCTGAGGGTGGATTATCTGGACGCCAATCGTTTTGCCTTTCTCGGGAACAATTATCCGGTGAGAATCAGTCTATCCTATAGCGGGAACCGCCCGGTATCCGGCCTGCTGACGGTTAGCATCAATGGGACTCGAAGAAGCAGCCGCAAAGTGGAATTCAGTCCCGAAAGAAACAGCCTGCTTATCGAGGAGCGGTTTCGAGCTGACCGGCCGGGTATACTGGACATACGTGCAGTGCTCTCCGGACTCGAGGGCGAGAAAAACACCGTTAATAATCGGAGGCGCAAACGCGTCGAAGTAATAGACGAGCGCAAAAGGATAGCGGTCGTCAGTTCGCTAACCCATCCCGACCTGGCTGCTCTGGTCAAGACCATCGAAAGCAATCAGCAGCGCGAGGCGCAAATTTTATCTCCACAAGAAGCCCTGAATGAATACGCGAATTGGGACGCCTTTGTGCTCTACCAGCCCGGGTCGTCCTTCAACAGACTGCTCAACCGTATCGGGCAGGAGCGAAAGGGATACCTGCTGATAACCGGCCTCTCTACCGATTGGAACACCGTAAACGCTTTTCAGGAGGTAATACGAAAGGAAGATTTCGGTCCGGGGGAAGCCTTCGATGCGCTTCCCGGGGAGTCCTGGAGTGCCTTTAACCGGGACTCACTGAACATCAAGGAATATCCCGGACTGTCCGACTACCTGGGCAGTTACCGCATTGACTCCGACATACGGGTATTACTCCAACAAGAAACCCGTGGGGTTCGCACGGGATATCCCATGTTGTTCCTGACCGAAAAGAGTGCCTTTAATCGAGGTTTTCTGATAGGAGAGGGGTTGTGGAAATGGCGGGCCCAGTGCTATCGAAATCAGAGGAATTTCGATGCTTTTGACCGGACGTTTTCCCGGTTGATCCGATTCATCTCGGAGTCCAGGCAGCGCAACCGGCTACAGGTAGAAGTACCCGAACAGATCAGGGAAAAGAGTAACGCAGAGGTCCGGGCAGTGTTCTTTAATCCGTCGTTTGAACTGGACCCCACGGCCGACTTGCGCATACGAGTGCAACAAGTCGGTGGGGCGTTCACTCAAATCTACCCCTTCAACTTCACCGGCACCGAATACTCGACACGACTCGGAGAACTCGCAGTCGGTAACTACCGCTATCGCATATATGCAGAAGGCGAGAAAATTTCAGAGTCCGGCAGCTTCACCGTGGAATCCTATACCCCGGAACTGCTCTGGACCCGGGCCGATCCTGAGAAACTGGAGAGATTCAGCACTAAGGGCGGAGGCCGCATGTATTTTGCGGATCAAATGGACTCGCTGGAACGCGCTTTACTCTCCGATCCGGCCCTTTCCATACTACGTACGCGACATATGGAAAGGAAGCCCCTGATTGACTTTATTTTGTTGCTATTCATTCTTTCCGGAACTTTGACCGCAGAATGGTTCATTCGAAAATCTAACGGCTTGTTCTAAGCCCCCATCATCAAATTCATAAAACGTATGAAAAGTTTTCCAAGGCTAGCCATGCCACTATTAATTGCCTTTATCGCTTTAGTTATTGTCGTTTCCCGTTCATCCATCGTGATCGGTTCGGGTAAGGCCGGAGTGCTCTATCGAACCTTTGGTTCCGGTGTGGTAACCGATAAGCCGCCACTGGGCGAAGGTTTTCATCTGGTTGCGCCCTGGAACAGGGTATTCGTATACGAGGTTCGGCAACAGGAACTTTACGAGCAAATGAAGGTGCTGTCTTCCAATGGACTCGAGATAAAGATCGAAGCCTCTGCCTGGTATCAGCCCAGGTACGAAACCCTGGGGCAGCTCCATCAGGAAAAGAGTGAACAGTACAAGGAACGTGTATTGCAGCCTGCTATACGCTCCGCTGCTCGTAGCGTCATAGGGCGGTATACCCCGGAACAATTGTACTCCGAGAAGCGTGACGCGATCCAGAAGGAAATATTTCAGGAAACCAAGGAGATTGTGGAAGGCCAGTACATTCAGCTTAACGAAATACTGGTGAGGGACATCACCCTTCCGCAGTCCATCCGCGATGCCATTGAGCGCAAGCTCAAGCAGGAACAGGCCGCGCTCGAGTACGAATTCCGGAATAAGGCTGCCTTGCTGGAGGCAGAAAGGCAGCGCATAGAAGCGGAAGGTAAGGCTGAAGCCAATCGCATACTCAATGCATCACTTTCGACCAATATTCTCAAGGAAAAAGGAATACAGGCGACACTTAAACTGGCGGAATCCCCGAATTCCAAAGTCGTAATCGTGGGTTCGGGTGACGATGGGCTTCCGCTGATCTTAGGAAATAATTAAATTAAGTCCTAAATTTGCCCTCATTATGCAAAGTGTTTGGTCACATCCCCATCATCGCGTTTTTCCGTTAACGGCGTAGCTGGAGGTGTTTCTGTGTTTATCAAAATAATGTAAACCCGTTTGAACCTTCAAACGGGTTTTTTTAATGGCAAATTTCATCTTGGAACCTATACGAATTGCTATTCAAAAGAGCGGGAGGCTGAACGAAGACTCCCTCCGGATCCTCAAGGAGTCCGGCATTTCCATAGACAATGGAAAGGACCAGCTCAAGGCCCTTGCCCGAAACTTTCCCCTGGAGGTTTTTTACCTGCGCAACGGTGACATTCCTCAATACCTCAGGGACGGAGTCGTGGATATCGCGATTATCGGATCCAATATACTCGAGGAGAAGGGGGAGGGAATAACCGTGGAAGAACAGCTTGGATTTTCTAAATGTCGAGTGAGCCTGGCCGTGCCCAAATCGGTTAAGTATGCTGGCCTTTCGGATTTGCAGGGGAAGCGGATTGCCACTTCATACCCCCAGACGGTAAGGAATTTCCTTGCCGCAAGGGGAGTGGAGGCAGATATACACGTGATCAATGGATCGGTGGAAATCGCACCCAATATCGGTTTGGCCGATGCGATATGCGACATCGTTTCAAGTGGCAGCACACTCTTTAAGAACAACCTTAAGGAAGTGGAAGTATTGTTAAAGAGCGAAGCGGTTCTGGTGAGCAGTCCAAAGATCGACGCCAGTCGAAGGGAGTTGCTGGACAGACTGCGTTTTCGCATACAATCCGTAGTGAGGGCACGGAAGAATAAATACGTGTTGATGAATGTACCCGAAGACCGTTTGGATCGGATCATAGAGATACTGCCCGGTATGCGAAGTCCAACGGTGCTTCCACTCGCGGAATCAGGCTGGTGTTCGGTTCATACCGTCATATCCGATACGACCTTCTGGGAGGTTATCGATTCCCTGAGGGCCGCAGGGGCCGAAGGCATATTGGTCTGTCCAATCGAAAAAATGGTGCTCTAAAATGAAGGTTTACAATTCGCCCGCAAGGGATAGCTGGGGTTCGTTGATAGCCCGTCCATCAGAAGAACCCGGAAGGTTGCTTGAAGCCGCCCGGGAAATGTTCGAGAGGGTAGGAAAACAAGGGGATAAAGCGCTTTTGGATTATTCCGAAACCTTCGATGCAGTGCGTCCTGATTCCCTTGTGTATAAGGCTCGCAGCATGGAAGAACTCGAGCGGGATATCGACCCCCGTCTTCAGAAGGCCATACGACAGGCGTACCAGAATATACATCGCTTCCATGCAGCCCAGAAGCAACAACCCGTTTATGTCGAGACCATGGAGGGTGTGGAATGCTGGCAGGAGGCCAGACCCATTGAGAAAGTAGGACTGTATATACCGGGCGGTACTGCGCCGCTTTTCTCTACCGTTCTGATGCTGGCTATACCCGCTCAAATCGCCGGTTGCCGAGAAATAGCCCTATGTACTCCACCGTCGGTAACGGGGGAAGTGAATACGGTAATGCAGTTTGCCGCGCGACTCTGCGACCTGGATCGATGGTACACCATAGGGGGCATGCAGGCCGCGGCCGCCCTGTGCCTCGGAACCGAATCCGTGCCCAAAGTGGATAAGATTTTCGGTCCGGGTAATCAGTACGTTACTGCCGGGAAGCAATACGCCCTGATGCAGGGTACAGCTATTGATATGCCTGCCGGGCCAAGTGAACTCCTGGTGCTGGCCGATGAGACGGCAAAGCCTTCCTATGTAGCCGCGGACCTGCTCAGCCAGGCCGAACACGGGGTCGACAGTCAGGTGATCCTGGTCAGTCTGTCGGAAGAATTCGCCAGGCAGATTGAGAGTTGCATCCACGAGCAAATCGTTAAACTCGGGCGCAGAGAGATTGCTCAGCGGGCGCTTGAGAACAGCAAGACGGTATTTTTTCATGACCGTAAAGATGCACTGGATTTTGTGAACGCGTATGCACCGGAACATCTGATTATCAATACAGGGGAGAATGACTACTTTGCTCAGCGTATCGCCCACGCGGGCTCGGTTTTTCTTGGACCGTATTCACCTGAAAGCGCGGGAGACTACGCCACGGGGACCAACCACACCCTGCCTACTTCCGGGTTTGCCCGTACATACAGTGGGGTTAACCTGCAAAGTTTTACCAAGACCATTACTTTTCAGAGATTGAGCGGGGAGGGCTTACGCATACTCGGCCCTCAGGTCGAGCTCATGGCCGAGGCGGAGCAATTGGATGCTCACAAGCATGCCGTAACGATTCGTTTACAGGATCTCAGATTGCAATAGGATAATGAGTGAGGTAACACAGGAAAACCGTTTTCTGAAGGAGTGGGTGCGTCCTTCCATACTATCGCTGGTTCCCTATTCTTCGGCCCGGGACGAATACGATTCGGATGCCCTGGATATGGTCTTTCTCGATGCCAATGAAAACCCTTTCGACAACGGCGTAAATCGCTATCCCGACCCGTATCAGAGGCTACTCAGGGCCCGTTTGGCCTCGCTTAAAAAAGTGCCGGCAGACTACATATTACTTGGGAACGGTTCCGATGAAGTGCTGGACCTGGTGTTCCGCGTATTCTGTCAGCCCGGTGAGGATAGTGTCCTGATTTGCCCCCCGACCTATGGCATGTACAAGGTCTGGTCCGATATCAATCAGGTTATCGCCCGCGAAGTACCCCTGATGCCGAACTTTCAATTGGATATCCCGGCTCTGGAAAAGGCTTGTGAGCAGCTCAATCCCAAGGTAATTTTCCTTTGCAGCCCCAACAATCCAACCGGTAATACGCTCAATCGGGCAGACATACGGAGTCTTCTTCAGATGTTCCCCGGCCCGGTTGTAATCGATGAGGCCTATGCGGATTTTTCCGATGAAGAGAGTTGGATGCATTCGCTGGTCGACTACCCCAATCTCATCGTGACTCAGACCCTGTCGAAGGCCAGGGGCATGGCAGGTTTGCGCATTGGCATATGCGCGGCCCAACCGGCGATCATAGCCTGTATGAATCGCGTAAAGCCCCCGTATAATGTCAGCACCCTCAATCAGCAAAGGGCACTGGAACTTCTCGACGCCGAATCGAAGTATTTGAGGGAGCTCGAACTTATCCGTCAGGAGCGGAATCGGCTATCCGAGGAACTCTCTGACTTGGACTGGGTCGAAAACGTTTATCCCAGCGAGGCCAATTTTCTGCTCTTCCGAGTGGACGATGCCCGGAAGCGCTATATCCAACTGGTGGATAATGGAATCGTGATCCGCGATCGATCGCGACTTCCTCACTGCAATCAGTGCCTGAGAGCCACGGTGGGCACACCGGAGGAAAACAGCAGGTTCATACACATCGCAAAGCAACTGAACGCATGAGTAAAACGGTACTATTCATAGATCGGGACGGGACATTGGTCGAGGAACCGGACGATTACCAGATCGACAGTCTGAAGAAGGTGCGCTTCCTTCCCGGGGTATTCACATACCTGGGACGAATATGCCGGGAGTTCGACTATGAACTGGTTATGGTAACCAATCAGGATGGGTTGGGTACCCCGAACTTTCCCGAGGAAGAGTTCAATCGGGCACACGATTTCATCGTAGATGCGCTGAAACGTGAAGGGATACAATTTTCCAGAATTCTGATCGACCGGACCTTTGCTCATGAGAATGCCCCCACTCGTAAGCCAGCGACCGGCCTGCTCGGAGATTATCTGAAGGGGAGCTACGACCTGGACGCGTCTTTCGTGATCGGAGATCGCCTCACCGATATGAAGCTGGCGCAGAATATGGGATCCAAAGGGATTCTGATCGGGGGCGATCTGGAATTGGGAGCTGATGAGCTGGGAGAAGAACAGGAGTCCGTAATCCGACAAATCGAACTGCAGGCCCCCGGCTGGGAGGAAATCTACAATTTTCTTCACGCACAGTACAGGAAGGTGTACCACCGCAGAACTACCCGGGAAACCGACGTGGAAATCCGACTCGACCTGAACGGAACGGGAAAGGGGGTGATAGAGACGGGTATTGGGTTTTTCGACCATATGCTCGATCAACTGGTCCGTCATGGAAGGCTGGATATGGAGATCCGGGTAAAGGGTGACCTTCATATCGACGAGCATCATACCATAGAGGATACGGGTATCGCCCTGGGCGAGGCATTCGATCGGGCCCTGGCGGACAAAAGAGGCGTGGAGCGATACGGTTACGCCCTTCCGATGGATGAGTCCCTGGCCCTGGTAGCCGTGGATTTTGGGGGCAGGAGTCACCTGGTCTGGGACCTGGAGTTTAAAAGGGAGTACCTGGGCCAGATGCCGACGGAAATGTTTCAGCACTTCTTTAAGTCCTTCTGCGACTCGGCCAGGGCGAATGTCCACATTCAGGCTCAGGGAGAGAACGAGCACCACAAAATAGAATCCGTTTTCAAGGGCTTCGCCCGGGCTATTCGGGCCGCGGTCACGCGGGACACCCGTCACCTTCAGTTGCCTTCGACCAAGGGAAGCCTATGAGCGTAGTGATTATCGATTATGGAGCGGGGAATATTCAGAGCGTACGCTTTGCACTGCATCGCCTGGGCCTGGAAGGGATTTTAAGCTCGGATGCCGGAGAGATTCGCAAGGCAGACCGATTGATCTTCCCCGGGGTCGGTCATGCCGGTAGCGCTATGGAACAGATGAAGAGGAAAGGACTGGATGTACTTTTGCCCACGCTCAGCCAGCCCGTTCTGGGCATATGCCTGGGCATGCAACTGATGTGCCGGTCCACAGAGGAAGGACCCACTGTGGGCCTGGGCATCTTCGAAGCAGAGGTGAGGAGGTTCCACGATCCCGGACTCAAGGTGCCTCATATGGGCTGGAACCGCATTCATGCCGTGGATTCGCCTCTTTTCGAAGGGGCAAGAGATGGCTATATTTACATGGTTCACAGTTATTATGCGGCCCTTTCGCCGGACACGATCGCTACTTGCGACTACGGAATTTCGTACAGTGCGGCCCTCGCTAAAGACAATTTTTACGGAACCCAGTTTCATCCCGAAAAGAGTGGTGAGGTCGGGGAGCGCGTTTTGGAAAACTTTTTAAAGCTAAAGTGACATGCGAATTATACCTGCCATCGACATACTGGACGGACGTTGTGTCCGGCTTACCCAGGGCGATTACCGGAGTTCACGCACTTATATGGAAGATCCGGTGGAACTCGCCCGGTTTTACGGCGATCAGGGTTTTAAATACTTGCACCTGGTCGATCTCGATGGTGCCCGTGAAGGGCGGGTGGTGCATTGGGACATACTGGAACGGATCGCCTCCTCGACTCCACTTAAAATCGACTTCGGTGGAGGGGTAAAGACCACGGAAGAGGCCCGACGATTGCTGGGAATGGGGGTTTCGCAATTCACAGCGGGAAGCGTGGCGGTAAAAGAACCCGAAAGGGTAGAGGCCTGGCTGGAGGAATTCGGTCCGGATTGCGTGATACTGGGAGCCGATGCCCGCGATGGCCACATCGCGGTTTCCGGTTGGACCGAACGAACCGAAATGGACGTCTTCGACTTCGTTTCCGATTATCTCGACAAGGGTTTTTGTTATGTGCTTTGCACGGACATCAGCCGCGACGGCATGCTGACAGGGCCGTCTCTGGATTTGTACCGGGATATGATTCAGAAGATACAAGGTCGGGCGGCCTCAGAAGGCCGGGAAATTCCGTTTAAGCTCATCGCTAGTGGTGGCATACATCATATGAACGATTTCGCCCTGCTGAAGGAACTGGGCTGCGATGCCGTGGTTGTGGGCAAGGCGCTGCTCGAGGGAAAACTGGAAGTGCGTAAACTTGCTTCTCTCTCCGATTGATATGCTGACCAAGAGAATTATTCCCTGCCTCGACATTAAGGATGGCCGAACGGTAAAAGGCATTCATTTCAAAAACCTTGTGGATGCAGGTGATCCGGTGGAGTTGGCGGCCCTATATGCCCGTCAGGGCGCCGACGAACTGGTATTTCTGGATATATCCGCCACGGAGGAGGGCAGGACCACGCTGCTGGACCTGGTGTATCGCGTGGCGGAAACGGTCAATATCCCCTTCACGGTGGGAGGGGGGGTAAACGGAACCGAAATCGTCTATCAGCTTCTGCAAAACGGTGCGGACAAGGTATCTGTCAATTCGGCTGCCGTCCGTCGTCCCGAACTGATCAGTGAACTGTCAGAGCGCTTCGGTTCGCAATGCATAGTCGTGGCAGTTGACGCCCGGTTCACCGAGGGAAACTGGAAGGTCCACCTGATGGGAGGCAAGGAGCCTACGGATGTAGATCTATTCGACTGGTGCAGGGAAGCCGAGAGCCGGGGGGCCGGGGAAATTCTTTTCACCTCCATGGATCACGATGGAACGAAAAAAGGATTTGCCAATGACACCATCCGATCGCTGGGCAGGGAGTTGAGCATTCCGATCATAGCCTCCGGGGGCGCCGGCAAGATGGAACACTTCGCCCAGGTGTTGAGTCATGGAGAGGCCGATGCGGCCCTGGCGGCCAGCGTTTTTCATTTCGGCGAAATGACTGTACCTCAGCTCAAGAAATATCTGGCTGAGTCCGGTATCCGAGTAAGAATTTAAACGAATAAGCATGGATTGGAAAGAGAACTTTGAAAAGGCCGTCGATGGGTTGCTTCCGGCCATCGTCCAGGATTCCCTGAGCGGCAAGGTATTGATGCTGGCGTACATGAACGCCCAATCTTTTGAACGGACCCTGGAAACGGGCAGGGTCACCTTCTTTAGCCGAAAGAGGGAACGGTTGTGGACCAAGGGTGAGAGCAGTGGTCACTACCTGAATCTGGTATCGGCTTCCTGGGACTGCGACAGGGACACCCTGCTGATCCGGGCCATACCGGAAGGGCCTGTTTGCCATACCGGCACCGATACTTGCTGGGGCGAGACCAACAGGGGAGACTACTACTTTCTGGATGTGCTTCAGGATATCATCGATAAGCGCCGGGAGGAGGCCGATCCAGATTCCAGCTATGTAGGACATTTGTTTCAGAAAGGGATCAACAAGATCGCACAGAAGGTGGGAGAAGAAGCTGTGGAAACTATTATCGAAGCCAAGGATGACAACGAGGAGCTCTTCCTGGGCGAGTCGGCAGACCTCTTGTTTCACCTGACCGTACTGCTGAAGGCAAAAGGTTTTCAGTTGCAGGATGTGATCGGTGTTCTGGAGGACCGGCACCGAAAGAAAGGATAAGGTCGTGTTAAGTCCGGAACGATAGTTGAGACGAATCGCAGGAATGCGTTATCTTAGTCCGGCTATGAAATATACCTTAAGATCTGGTTTTCGTTTTTCTTATTTCGACAAGGAAGACAGAGATCCCTTTGACAAACTCTTCGAAATTTTCCAGGAACTCATCACTCATACCTCCGGGGATGTCGAAGAAGCTCTGGATTGGCTCGAACAGCTGGATCAGGAGTACGGCCTTACGGACGAAGACTACACACTGGAAGACTTTATTGAGGACCTGAAGGCCCGTGGTTACCTCCGGGAGGAGATCGAACCGGGGGAAGGAGGTGAGCAGGGGAGTCCGGGAGAGGCAGGCGGCCTGCACATGTCCGCCAAGCTGGAACGAGCGCTTCGGAAAAGGGCCCTGGAACAGATATTCGGGAAGCTCAAACAGGCCGGAAGGGGTAATCACCGGACGCCCCGATCGGGTGCGGGGGATGAATACACGGGGGATTTCAGGGAGTACCGATTCGGAGACAGCATAGAAGACATTTCGATGACCGAAAGCCTAAAGAACGCGCAAATGCGCAATGGCTGGGGAAATTTCGAGCTAACCGATGCCGATCTGGTGGTCAATGACAGACAGTACATGGCCCAAATGAGTACAGTGCTGATGATCGATATCAGCCACAGCATGATCCTTTATGGAGAGGACCGTATAACTCCGGCCAAGAAAGTGGCCATGGCACTGGCCGAACTGATCATGACCCGTTACCCCAAGGACACTCTGGACATACTCGTATTCGGAAACGATGCCTGGCCCATTTCGGTTCAGGAGTTGCCGTACCTGCAGGTAGGACCTTACCATACGAATACAGTAGCCGGATTGCAGCTTGCCATGGATATGCTTCGCAGGAAGAAAAATTCTAACAAGCAGATCTTCATGATCACTGATGGCAAACCGAGCTGCCTCAGGGAACCGGATGGTACCTACTACAAGAATAGCGTAGGTCTGGATGAATACATCGTGGAAAAGTGTTACACCATGGCCCAGACTGCCCGCAGGCTGCAGATACCCATTACCACTTTTATGATAGCCCGTGACCCCTATCTGATGAGTTTCGTGCGGAATTTTACGGAGGCCAACCAGGGCAAGGCGTTTTACACCGGCCTGTCGGACCTTGGGGAAATGATATTCGAAGATTACGAGCAAAACCGGCGCCGAAGAATACGGGGCTGATGAAAAAGAAAGAAACGACATGAATCACAAAGAAATGAAGACTCTGGGAGCGCTTAAAAAAGCGGGGTACCAGACATTATCAATAAAAGATGAATTGCGCAAGAACCTGCTGGCCGCCATAGGGGAGGGCCGCGAGGTCTTCGAGGGAATCTGGGGATACGAGGAGTCTGTAATTCCCCAATTGCAACGGGCCATATTGTCCCGGCACGACATTAATTTACTGGGCCTGAGGGGTCAGGCCAAGACCCGTCTGGCGCGACTGATGGTCGCGCTTCTCGACGAATGGGTCCCGGTTATCAAGGGCAGTGACCTGAACGAGGATCCCTTTAATCCCATAACACGCAGTTCCAGGGAACTCCGTGAAAAGCAGGGCGATGATCTGGAGATCGGGTGGCTGCATCGCGATTTGCGCTACGCGGAAAAGCTCGCTACCCCGGACGTTACAGTAGCGGATCTGATCGGAGATATCGATCCGATCAAAGCGGCCAATCTCAAGCTGCACTACGCAGATGACCGGGTGGTGCATTACGGCATGATACCCCGGGCCAATCGATCGATCTTCGTGATAAACGAACTCCCGGATCTGCAGGCCCGGATACAGGTGGCATTATTTAATATACTGCAGGAAGGGGACGTCCAGATCCGGGGATTCAACCTGCGCCTTCCCCTGGACATGCAATTTGTCTTTACGGCCAACCCGGAAGACTATACCAACCGGGGCAGTATGGTAACTCCGCTGAAGGACCGCATCGGTTCTCAGATACTTACCCACTATCCGGAAACCGTCGAAATCGCCAAGAAGATTACGGCTCAGGAATCAGCATCCATCGAAGAGCAGAAGAATCATATCTATGTGCCTGAACTGGCCAGGGATCTGCTGGAGACCATTGGTTTCGAAGCGCGTAAAAGCGAAATGATCGATGTCAAGAGTGGCGTGAGCGCCCGACTGAGCATCAGCGCTTTCGAGAACCTGCTCAGCGCGGCAGAGCTTCGATCCCTGCAGAGTGGTGATCAGGAGACCTCTCTTAGGCTTTCCGACTTCATGGCTACCCTGCCGGCCATTACCGGTAAGGTTGAACTGGTATACGAAGGCGAACAGGAAGGGGCGCTCGGAGTCGCCATGCAGCTGATCGACGCCGCAGTGCAGGAACGGTTTAATCATTACTTCCCTGAAATCCCAAAGCTGGAGAAAAAAGACGAAGAAACCCCCTACGACGAGATCGTAACCTGGTTCTTCGAGCAGGACGGGTTCGAACTACTCGACGGCGCCACGGATGAGGAATACCGCAATGCCCTGGATGGCATTAAGCCCCTTCGCAAGCTGGTGTCCAAGTACCAGCCGGATGTGGACGACAAGGACCGGTATTTTATTATGGAACTGGTACTCTGGGGCCTGGTAGCCTGCAACAAACTGCGCAAAAAAAGATTCACCAGGGGAATGCGGTTTCAGGATCCCTACGGAAGCTTTATCCGGGATCTTTAATGCGGTTAACCCGGCTGGCCCAAACCTGAACAAAGGAAATCACTTGGAACGACTGGAATTCATCATCGCCGCACTCATTGGAGCCTACCTCTTCGGAGGTATGATAGCCATTTTGTTTCAGGAGCAGTTTATTTTCCGGGCCGAAGTCCTGCACGAAGACTTCGAGTTCAGGCATCCGGTGGAATCCGAAGAATACGATTTACCGGTATCGGCCGGGGGTAAGATCAATGCCTTGAGGTTTCGCGTCGAAAACCCGCGGGGCATCGTCCTGTACCTCAAGGGTAATTCCAAAAGCATCAAGGGTTGGGGTAAGTATGCCAAAGACTTCACCGACCGCGGCTACGAGGTCCTGATGATGGATTACCGCGGTTTCGGAAAAAGCAAGGGAGTCAGGAGTCAGCAGCTGCTCATGCACGATGCCAGCGACGTGTACAGGGCCCTTAGATCGCACGTGTCTCCCGAGCACATCATCATATACGGCCGTTCACTGGGATGCTATTTTGCAACCTACCTGGCGGCTCAGGTTCGCCCCAAAATGCTGATACTCGAGGCGCCGTTTTACAGCATGGAGAAGATCGTTAAGCGCATCCTGCCCATGTACCCTGTCAAATACCTGCTCAGGTACCCCTTTGAAACCTATTACTGGTTTCACGACCTGGAGTGCCCCACGCACCTCATACACGGGACGCGTGACTTTTTGGTCCCCCTGGACCATAGCCGTAAACTCTTAAAGGAGAATCCGGAACACACCGAGCTGTATACCATACCCGGCGGAGGACATAAAAATCTCAATACCTTTGAAGTGTATCACGGTGTTCTTCAAGATATCCTGAAGTAATTCCGGGCTATGAACCGAACGAGCAAGGCACAAACGAGGAATCTGGGATTACGGTTGGCCGGATTCTTCTTAATTTTTACTGTTGTTATGATCCTTACCCTGCTCCAGGAGCGCATGATTTTTCTCGGGGTACCCCTGTCGGAATCCCATCGCTATCGCTTCGAATGGCCGCATACGGAATTCTTTATATCCACCCCCGATGGGGGGAGCATAAACGCCCTCCACTTCAAGGCCAAAGAGCCTAGGGGTACCATCGTATATTATCACGGAAACGCCGGCAATCTTCAGCGGTGGGGAGAGGTGACCTCAATGTTCCCGAAGCTGGGGTACAATCTGCTGGTCATGGATTACCGGGGATACGGAAAAAGCCGGGGCCAGCGCAATGAGGAACTCCTTCTTGAGGATGCCATTCGGTTCTACAGGCATGCCGTAGACCAGTTGGGATACAGTGAAGAAGAAATCATCATTTACGGCAGGTCCCTGGGCAGTTCCTTTGCCACCTATGTAGCCTCTGTGGAAAACCCGGCCCGTTTGGTACTGGAGACCCCGTTCTTCAATCTGACCGATGTGGCCAGGGCCCGCTTCCCCTTCCTGCCTGTAGATCGCATACTAAGGTATCGTTTCCGATCCGACAGATATATCTCGGATGTGCGCTGTCCTATCACGATCTATCATGGAACCGGAGATCGCGTTGTACCTCACGCATCCGGCTATAAACTCTTTCGTGCCTCGGAAAGCGATCGGATCAGCTTTTATTCGATCAAAGGGGGGCGTCACAACAACCTAAGTGACTTTCCTGCTTATATCAATACCATAGAAGATGTTCTCAGTGGTGCAGAATGGGAATCCACATTAATTGACAAAGTACAAACGGCCTCCAACCATGAGCATTGAGCCCGAAGCATTGGAGTTCCTGCGGGAACTAAAAGTCAACAACAACAGGGACTGGTTTCATGAGAATAAGCTCCGGTTTAAAAGGCTCGAGTCCGCATTCAAAGACACGCTTTCCGAGATCAGGGACCTCATGGAACAGCACGATCTGATCGACAGTACCAAGATATTCCGCATTTATCGCGATGTCCGCTTCTCCAAAGACAAAACCCCTTATAAGCACCATCTCGCCGCCTCCTTCAGCCGACTGGGGGAAGATCGAAGGGGAGGGTATTACATCCGAATCAGTCCAGGGGAGAGCTTTATCGCTGCCGGTTTCTGGGACCCCGGGAAGGAAGACCTCTTTCGCATACGCAAGGAATGGGAAATGGACGCGGATCCGCTCAGGAAAATACTGGCCGACGAATCATTCAGGAAGCACTGGGGGGAATTGCAGGGAGAGCAGCTTAAGCGGGCCCCCAAGGGATTCCATGCGGACGACCCCAATATTGACCTCATCCGTTACAAGCAGTTGATTTTTACCCGGAAACTCAGCGATGACGAGTTGGTCGCTGAGGACTTTGTTACAGGCGTTGACCAGCACTTTCAAGTGATCCGGCCTTTTTTTGACCTGATGAGTGAGGTGCTTTCGACTAACCTGAACGGGGAATTCCTACTCGGTGACTAAGCCGATTGCAGCTTTACGGATTCGTCTTCCGTAAACAGTTGCATCTGGTCCTTGAGACGCTCCACGATCAGGTTCATGATCCGACGATTGATCGCGGAATGGTGCCTGAGGTACTTCCGGTATTCTTGCTGAGTAAACAGGCCGATGATCATGCCTTTGAGCGTATTTCTGAGTTTGTTGTCCTTGCGTACGGCCTTTTCAATGTATTTGAGTTGCTTATCCAGTGGTAGCTGGTGATAGACGTTCTTGTACTTGGCTATGTAGTGCTGAAACGTTTCCAGGATTAATGGGTTTTGAACCTTGATAATCGGCCTCAGGGTCTCGTTCTGAAAACGTTCGTCTTCGGTCATGTTATCGCGTAAAAGGCTCTCGGAGCATTCGGGTCTCAGATGCAGCAAGTAGGTGGTTCTCAGATCCATGATGTTGTTTTTCTTAAAGTTAGCCTGCTTTCCTTTTCATTAATCCCACAGTTCGTCAAGTTATGAACGTCTTTTGAACAAGTTTATGACTCCATAGAAGAAAGGATAGGGTACGGGTATACATCAACTTATTCACGGTTAACCACATGACACATTCATCAGGTAACAAATTTTTGCTGGTCCTGAGGGTTTTGCCAAGCTTTGAAGGCGAATTATCGAATATGAATCCCAGCAAGGATATAGTACTTCTAGAAGACCGCATGCGGGAACTGGAGCACGACCTGTATCGTATCCTCCAGGAGCGCTATGGAGCCGTGGACGTGTTCGAGCTGCGAAGAAAGTTTCGTTCCCTGGAGATTGTGCTCAGGGAGTATCCGGATTCCGTCAGCTACGACTTGCCTTCCCCCTTGCAGCACAGGATTCAGAAAGGCAGGGGAGGAGCCGTACTCAGGCGCCTGGAAAACGAGGAATTCGATCTGAATTTCGATGAGCTGCGAGAGGTGCGACTCAGGGTCATCCAGCTATTGGGTTTATTGAAGATCTCCACCTTCCAGAAAGAAGGCAAGCATACGTCCCATTTCCTACAGGTTGCCATGAAGGACTTCTACCGGATGGGTTCCAGGCACATGCATTACCTGGCCAAAGAGCTGTACTTCTACTTTAAATCACGTCCCTATGCCTTACTACCTATTGAACTCTATGAACAGTTTAGTGAGTATACCGTTGAATGGCTTCGCAAAATGGAGCTGGAAATCATCAGGAAGAGTGACGCCTTCGAAGCCGGCGAATGATACCGGCCCCTTGCACAAAGTTCATGACCAGCCCCTGACTCCCGAAGAACTCAATCTGCACGGCAGCATTTTCTGTGAGTTATTCGATTCGGCCGGAGACGCCGAGAGCATCATTATGCTCTTGAAGTTAATGGTCGAGATCGGTGATGAAAGGGATCTGCCACTGCTGGAGTTCTATGCCGACCATACGGATGCCAGAATCCGGGAAACGGCTCAGTCGCTACTCAGGGCCACCTGTACACCCTGATTTTCATCGGATGCCTGCGGTCCGCCGTGTTTTTGGTGCCGCCTACTGCACATTTCACAACGCCTGGACCGGTATTCACCACAATATATTGCCCCTTGGGAGGGGTAGGATTAAGTTTACAAATGAATTGTCCCAAATTCTTAACCAAATTAACCAGTTATGCTATACGATACTTACGGGGAGGAGTATATCCTTTTCCTGCAGGAACTCAACGAAATCCTGAGCAAGAATGAGCTGGCAGAGCTCGATTACCTTTAAATTCATTAGCGATGAACAATCAGAACCTCGAAAATTCAGCCTACATCAATTTTATAAAGGACCTTAACCGCATACTTGTTGATTTCGAAATCGATCAACTGAATTTGACTTAACCCGGTGTTTATCTACAAAGAAAGCGGGCCTGTCCTAGTAAAAAGGACAGGCCCGCTTATTTTTGGCCTGATTCTCATGCCCCAAGATAGGGTTTCAGGATTTCCTTCTGTTCGCAGTTTCGCAGTTTCTTAATGGCTTTTTCCCGAATTTGGCGCACCCGTTCCCGTGTGAGATCGAACTCTTCACTGATTTCGTCCAGCGTCATACTCGGGTGATCTCCAATTCCGTAGTACAGTCGAACCACGTCGGCCTCACGCTCATTAAGGGTGCCGAGTACCCGGTTGATCTCGGTCCTTAAAGACTGGGTGAGTAAATCCTTGTCGGGCAGGGGAGACTCGGACGCCCTCATCACATCGTAAAGGTTGCTCTCCTCGCCTTCTTTAAGCGGGGCATCCATCGACACGTGCCTGCCTGAATTTTTCAGGGATGTCTTGACTTCGTTTATGGTCATATCCAATTCCTTGGCGATTTCCTCGGCTGAAGGAGGACGTTCGTTGGCCTGTTCTAGATACGAGAAGGTCTTGTTGATTTTGTTAATCGATCCTATTTTGTTGAGCGGTAGCCTGACCACCCTGGACTGTTCAGCCAGGGCCTGAAGTATGGACTGCCGAATCCACCATACGGCGTAGGAAATAAACTTAAATCCCCGGGTTTCGTCGAAACGCTGTGCCGCCTTTACCAGGCCCAGGTTGCCTTCATTGATCAGGTCGGGCAGTTTAAGCCCTTGATTCTGATATTGTTTAGCCACGGAAACTACGAATCGCAGGTTGGCCTTGGTAAGTTTTTCGAGCGCCTGCTGGTCTCCTTTTTTGATCCGCTGTGCCAGCTGTACTTCCTCTTCGGCAGTAATAAGCTCAATTTTGCTTATATCCTGTAGGTATTTATCTAAAGATTTGGACTCCCGGTTGGTAACCTGTTTGATTATTTTTAGCTGTCTCATAGATCGATTTTGAAAAACGAAGCCATATTACTCCAATAAGAAAGGTGAGTCAACGGGGGCCCCGGAATGTTATTAAATATTTTTCCCCAATCCATTTAATAAAGCGGGGAATCTGGTCGTTAGTGTTAATAGTAATCTGAAAAAACCGGGCTAACGGGAATTAATAGCCATCATTTTAGGATAGTTTTGCAAGATGGACGTTCCCAAAAACTGCAAATTCTTGGAACTAACAAAAACAACCGCCAAAAAAAAGCTTTACGATTATCAGGAACGGGACCTGAAAGAGATTTTCAGGGAGCTGGAACACTTGCCGGCAGGCTCAAATCTGTTGTACCAGTTACCCACCGGGGGAGGTAAAACCGTCATCTTCTCGGAAATCACGCGCAGATACATACAGCATACGGGTAAAAAGGTGGTGGTTCTAACCCACCGGATTGAACTGAGTCGACAGACCTCCAAGATGCTGTCCGGCTTCGGTGTAATGAACAATATTATCAATAGCGACGTCAAGGAAGTCACGGACGAGGACGATTGCATGTGTTATGTAGCGATGGTGGAGACCCTGAACAACCGTCTCCAGGAGCAGAAAGTATCCATAGGTAACATCGGCCTGGTTATCATAGACGAAGCCCACTACAATTCTTTTAGAAAGTTATTCAAGTATTTTGAGGAAGCCAATATCCTGGGCGTGACGGCAACGCCCCTGAGCTCCAACATCAAGCTTCCCATGAAAGACAACTACAAGAAGCTGATCGTGGGCGAGTCCATCAGGTCGCTGATTGACCGAAATTTCCTGGCACAGGCGAAAATGTACAAGTACGATGTGAGCCTTCGGGGTCTGAAGCTCGGCATACACGGGGATTATACCGTTAAATCCTCGGATGAGTTGTATGGAAATCACAACATGCTCGGTAAACTGCTCAGCTCCTACGACGAGGTTGCCCGGGGCACAAAGACCCTGATTTTCAACAACGGTATCAGTACATCCTATATGGTCTATGAGACCTTCAAGAAAGCGGGTTTGCCCATACGCCACCTGGACAATCGGAATTCACCCTCTGAAAGGAAGGAAATACTCGAATGGTTTTCAGAAACCCCCGATGCCATACTGACATCTGTGAGCATACTCACCACCGGTTTCGATGAACCCACGGTGGAAACCATAATACTCAACCGGGCGACCCGTTCCCTTACCCTGTATTTTCAGATGATTGGGCGGGGATCCCGCATACTGCCTAAGAAAAGGGAATTCAACGTGATCGACCTGGGTAACAATATGGCTCGCTTTGGGCCTTGGGACACCCCCCTGGACTGGCAGGAAATTTTCCACTTTCCGGACTTCTTCCTGGAAAATATCAAGAACGACGAGGACATCGAGCGTGACTTTGTCTATGAAATGCCGGCCGAGCTCCGGGAGAAATTCGCCAGGTCCAAGGACATTTCGTTCGATATCAAGGAAGAATACAAGAAGGTATTTGCCCAGGGCCTGAAGTCCAAACTGGTACTGGAGCGCAGCATCGAGCAGCACGCCAGGATCTGTGTGGAAAACAGCGAGGATGTATTCGACGCTCGCCTGCTGGCCAAGGAACTCAAGGAAGAGATCTCCTATCGGGTCAAACAGTACTCCTACTGCATCATGAATAATACAAAGAACTACAAGGAGTGGCTCGAAGAAGACTACGAGCGTAAACTCCGATCCAGCATTTCCCGCAAGTTCGCCGAGATCATGTAGGCCTCTTCAACTCCCTTTTCCCATCTTGCTTAAGGCTTTGTGTAACTTTACTAAAAGATAAAGTGTACGCAAATGAATTGGGAAACTATACAGGAATTCGAAGATATCACGTTTAAACGCGATGGCGCTATAGCCCGCATCGCCTTCAATCGCCCTGAGGTTAGAAACGCTTTCCGGCCCAGGACTACTTCCGAGCTTTACCAGGCCTTCCATCGCGTAAGCGAGGATCCGACCATTGGGGTAGTACTCCTGACCGGAGAAGGACCCTCGCCAAAAGACGGGGTATATGCATTTTGCAGTGGAGGAGACCAAAAGGCCCGGGGCAAACGCGGATATGTTGGGGAGGACGGAATGCACCGGCTCAATATACTCGAAGTTCAGCGGCTGATCCGCTTCATGCCCAAGGTGGTCATAGCCGTAGTTCCGGGCTGGGCCGTGGGAGGGGGGCATAGTCTGCACGTGGTATGCGACCTCACACTGGCCAGTCGGGAACATGCTCTTTTTAAACAGACAGACGCCGATGTAACCAGTTTCGATGGAGGATACGGTTCCGCATACCTGGCCAAAATGGTGGGACAGAAGAAGGCACGTGAAATCTTCTTCCTGGGCCGGACGTATTCGGCGGAGGAGGCACTGGAAATGGGCATGGTCAATGCCGTAGTTCCGCACGAAGCCCTGGAGAGCGAGGCCTTTCGCTGGGCGGAAGAAATACTCGGAAAGAGTCCGACTAGCATCAAGATGCTCAAATTCGCCATGAACCTGACCGACGATGGCATGGTCGGTCAGCAGGTATTTGCCGGGGAAGCAACGCGTCTCGCCTATATGACTGACGAGGCCGAGGAAGGGAGGAATGCCTTCCTGGAAAAACGACCCCCGAACTTCGCCAAGGATCGATGGATTTCATAGAAAAAGGCCCGATCCTCACGGATGGGGCCTTCGATAGAACACTATATGAAAATGAAAATTTTCCCTTTATTTTAAATAAAGGTAACCCGATGGCCCAGTACCGGGAAAATTATGTTGTGTAGGTCCCCCCGGGTGTAGGGTAGGGTCCCAAGGGTGGGGCGTAGAGAAAACGTTAATCAATACAGACCTGATCGAAATAAGGAAACTAAGAGCCGAAAGGTATCGTGAAAACCGATTCCCTTCAACCAGTTAATCATGGGGCCTTCAGGCTAATTGAGGCCCATAACCGCTTAGGTCAATACGATTCTATACCAATTATCAGCATAGCAGATGATCCCTAACTTAAAAGGCTTAACACCAATTCTCTTGTTGATCTTGGTTCTGGCCTCGGGCTGTCGTTCGGGAGGTGCGGAAGTTCGGGAACGCCCGATAGAGTTCGGGGAGGAGCGAAAGCGGCTCAGCCTGGATTACATGCAGGATCGCTATGGAATACAACAGTCGACACCCACTATTAAACCTCAGATGATCGTGGTTCACTGGACGTTTATACCCGATCTGGAAACCTCATTTCAAACCTTTTATCCCACCCGCCTTCCCTCGAGCAGGGACGACATTCAGTCCGGGGGAGCCCTGAATGTATCCGCGCATTACCTGGTCGACCGGGATGGGACGCCTTACCAACTCATGCCCGATACCCTGATGGCGCGTCACGTTATCGGACTGAATCATTGTGCCATCGGGATAGAGAATGTGGGTGGCACGCCGGAGACCCCCCTGACCCGGGATCAACTGCAAGCCAATATCCAATTGATACGGGAACTGCAGAAAAAGTATCCGATCCGATATGTCATAGGACACTATGAATACACCGCATTCGAAGGTCACGAACTCTGGAAGGAACGGGATTCGGCATACCGAACGGAGAAAAACGACCCCGGTTCAGCCTTTATGGCGGCCATTCGTTCGAAACTCAACCTAAAAAAACAACTGATTACCTCTCCACAATGAAAACGATTAGACTCCTTTTAACCGCTATCGGACTCATTTTAGCCGCTTCCGTTTTTGGTCAGGATACGGACGTACAAAAGATCTGGAATTCCTATGATACCTATCGGGAGTCCACACTCGAAAAACGAAGAATCAAGCATTATGATGTCGAACGCCTGCTACGTAAGTGGCGTGGCGACGGGCGTTTCGAGGTGCACCGGGTTGGGACATCCCTGCAGGGCAGATCGCTGAACCTGGTCAGTTTCGGACAGGGCGAGACAGACATTCTGCTCTGGTCCCAGATGCACGGAAACGAGCCCACGGCTACCCAGGCAATCTTCGACTTGCTCAATTATTTTGGCGCGAACTGGGAGGAACCCTGGATCAAGCAGCTGCGATCCCGGACACGAGTGCATTTCCTACCCATGCTGAACCCGGACGGGGCACAGGTATTCGCACGCCGGTCTGCCCTTGGTGTCGACCTGAACCGCGATGCCCAGAGTTTGCAGTCGCCTGAGGGCCGGGTACTAAAGGCCATCAGGGACAGCCTGGATGCGGATTTCGGCTTCAATCTGCACGATCAGCAGAAGTACTACAATGTGGAGAGGACGCCCCTTCCCGCGAGCATTTCGTTCCTGGCCCCTCCTTTCAACTACGAGAAGGATATCGATTCCATTCGCAGGCGGTCCATGCAACTGATTGGATTGATGAACCGCACTTTGCAACAGGTGGTCCCCGGTCAGGTCGGCCGATACAGCGATGATTTCGAGCCACGCGCATTCGGGGACAACATTCAGAAGTGGGGCAGCAGTACCATCCTCATTGAATCCGGGGGATATCCGGGAGACCCCGAGAGGCAACAGGTGCGCAAGCTGAACTACCTGATTCTAATCGAGGCACTGAAATCTATAGTTAGCGAGGATTACCGTAGGATTCCCCTGTCGGACTACAATGCTATTCCACCGAACGATCGCAAACTATTTGATCTGAAAATTACCAATCTAACGCACGTGATCGATGGTAATAAGTACACGCTTGATTTGGGTATACGGCGTTACGAGAGAGACGATGTTCACCACGATGGCTTCCATATAGAGAGTCGTCTGGAGGACGTGGGCGACCTGTCGACATTTTACGGGTATGAGACCTTCGATGCCTCCGGATTCACCCTGGTGGAGCCTCGCGTGACCTCTTCAGTGGTAGAGGCTAACGGGGGAATGCTGTTTGTGATGAACGACTTCGACCTGCTTAAAATGGGCTATGGCTATTTGAGGATACAAGGCCTGGAACCGGGCCAGAGATTCCTGCGTTCTCCCATTAATGCCGTTAGCCCGGATTTCAGGCAGCCGGCATTCAGGCTGCGCCCGGGTATCAATCCTACTTTTTTCCTGGAAAAAGACGATCGGTTAACTCACGCCGTCATCAATGGGTACATCATCGATCTGACTGACAGGGACTATCGAAACTTTAAAAACGCACTGGTAATCGACTAGATTATTCAGTGACCTGACATCCAGAGGTAAATCCATCGGCCTGGAAGCTGGTCTGAACAGCTCCTGACTTACCGTCGTAGTTCAGTTCTATGACCAGATTATTGCTCCCGCTGCCGTTGCGTTTGGGCGAGCAGTATTCCAGCAGATAATAGCTGTTCGCGGAGGACAGCAGCCTCTGGGATATGCTTTCGAAGGTCTCCTGCAGTTCACCGCTGTTGCTGGCGAAGGCACTGAAGGTCTTGCCTATGCGCTGCAACACCTCTTCGTCGATTTCATCCCCCAGGCCAATGGTGTAGTAGGATATGTCTGAATCCGCATTGTCCACCACATCCAGCGCGCGCTGACGGGTATAGCGGGCCGCCTGGTCTGTTCCATCGGTAAACAATACCACCGAAGCCGCCGCCACATAGGAATCTCTTCTGGCCTGTTGTACCATAAGGCTGGCAATTTCCGTGATGCGAATCACGGAGCCATACAGGTCTGTGGAAGGATCCTGACTGATTGCCGGACTGATGGCTTCAATAGCGGCAAGCAAGACATCTTTGTTGGCACTGAGTCTCTGAATTTCGATCAGCCGATCCTGTCCATCGAATCCGTAAATGGCCATCCGGACAGAAGGGTTAGGGGAATCCGGCATGAGGGCATTGATGAAATTCGCCGAAGCATCCTTGAGCTGATCCAATCCGTTTTCGAGCACCGAATTACTCAGGTCGAGCAGTAGCAGGGTCTGATTGGAGAATATCTGAGGGTTATTGGAGATGCTAGCGAAGGACTCCGAAGACGAAACCTGACTGAAGCACTCGTCGTTTCTTCCCTGTTCGAACAGACTGAAATTCGATGCCTGCAGCCCATCTATCGGATTCGAGGCGTTGTCCGTTACTCGGAAGAAAACGGAAACATTTGCCGGCGGCGCGCTGGACTGATTGAGAATGGTAAGCCGAAGCTCAGGCTCTTCCAGCCCGAGGCATTCGTCGGGTACCCTGCCCAGTCCATATATTCCTCTGGGTTCTGAGAGATCGTCGATATAGGGGGAATTGTTGCAGGAAAGCAAAAACAAGCAGGTCAGGCAAGCGAATATCCCCGTCGCATGTTTCGTCATAACTCGGTCGTATTCCTAATACTTACCTGCTAAGATAGCGAGGTTTACAGACTGCTGCCGATGGTTTTCACTTGGAAATGAGGTATTTTTGAGGCAAAATATTAACAATGAGGCCTTCCTTTTCCACTCCACTACTTTCCCTAATCGCCTTGGCCATACTCCCGTTGTCGTGTAAGGAACAGAAGAAGCAGGCCGATACCACACAATCTGCATCCGTTTCGGTGATCGGTTCGGAAGTCGAATACACCTCGGATTCCAAAACCTTGAAGGGATACATCGCCTACGATCAAAACCTGGAAGGAAAACGTCCGGGAGTTCTGGTGGTTCACGAATGGTGGGGCCATAATGATTATACCCGTGAACGCGCGGACATGCTGGCCGGCCTGGGATATACCGCATTGGCTGTCGATATGTACGGTAATGGCAAGGTCGCCAGCCATCCAGAGGACGCAGGTAAATTCGCCATGGAGGTCATGTCCAATTTTGAAAGTGGGAAAGACCGATTCAGGGCGGCTTGGGAGGAATTGAGGAAGCATCCCACCGTGGATCCCGAGAACATAGCGGCCATAGGATACTGCTTCGGGGGAAGCGTAGTCTTGAGTATGGCCAATTCGGGTATGGACCTGGATGGAGTTGCTGCCTATCACGCGGGTCTCGGGCTGGCCGTGATGCCCGGTGAAGGTATGAGGGTCAAAAAAATTCTAGTCTGTCATGGAGCAGATGATCCTTTTGTGTCCGAGGAGTCCATAACGGCCTTCAAGAATGCCATGGCCCAGACCGAAGTACCGCTTGAATTCCAGTCGTATCCCGGAGCCGTTCACGGATTCACCAGCAAAGGAGCCGACTCGCTCGGGGCCAAATTCAATCTTCCCCTGGCCTATAATCAAGAGGCGGACAGCCTGTCCTGGGCGGCCACTAAAAGACTATTCGACGAAGTGTTCGATCGCTAACCCCTGAATATACCAAATCCTAATATCCCACTCCATGAAGACCATGCGAAACTGCGCTTTTCTTGCCCTGTTGCTCCTCGTTACTATTTCCTGTAAAAAGACTCAGGATAATGAAGGGGAACTGGGCTTCTATCAGACCGAACTGTTTAAGGCGGTACACGAAACCGATATTTTCACCGACTCCAAATCTTTCGTGGACCTGACTCCGGTGAGCGATCCCATGGAGCTGAATGATAAGTATCTGCGCATGAAGGAGCAGGAAGGATTTTCCCTGGAGGATTTCGTCGCTGAACACTTCACCGATACCTGGAAACCTGCACCGGTGCAGGTTTCAGATACCTCACTTTCTATGTACGAGCACCTGGAGAACCTCTGGGACGCCCTGAGTAGGCCCGCCGACGAGCGCGAGTTACACAGTTCCCGCATCCCCCTGCCTTACCCTTATGTGGTACCCGGAGGCCGTTTTCGCGAGATTTACTATTGGGACAGTTATTTTACCATGGAGGGTTTGCGGGTTTCCAAAAGGGATGAGCTGTTCGGTCATATGCTAAAGAATTTTGCATTCCTGCTGGACAGTATCGGTTTCATTCCCAATGGAACCCGTACGTATTATGAAACGCGTTCTCAGCCTCCGTTTTTTAGCTTGATGGTGGAAACCGGAGCCCTTGAAAACGAAGAAATCTACCAGCAATACCTACCCGCCCTGGAAAAAGAATACACCTACTGGATGGAACGGGGAGATCGCACCGCGGACCCGGAAGCACTCCGAACGGTTCAATGGGATTCGGTATTGGTGAACCGCTACTACGACGTCTCTTATCTTCCCCGTTTCGAATCGTACAGGGAGGATGTGGAGCTGGCATCCCAATTGGGCGCAGCCGATAAGCGCACCCTGTACAATCACCTGAGAACGGCTGCCTGTTCGGGCTGGGACTTCAGTTCACGCTGGTATTCCGGCGACGGACTGGGAAGCACGGTGGCTGCGGATATCATCCCTGTGGATCTGAATTCACTGATGTACCACCTCGAGTTAACCCTGGCCCGGGCCTATGAATTGCAGGGAGTGGACGGGCTGGATGAATTCCTGAAATACAAGGAACTGGCTGAGACCCGTAAGGCCTTCATACAGGAACAACTCTGGTCGGAGTCCGGCGGATTCTATTTTGACTATAACTTCCGACAGGGAGCCCTGACCGAAGAGCTGACTCTGGCGGGAGTTTATCCGTTGTTCTTCGAAATTGCCACGGAAGGGCAGGCAGAAAAGGTGAAGGATATGGTGATGAACGTTTTTCTCAAGCCTGGGGGGCTGGTTACCACATTGAGGAATACCGGTGAACAATGGGATGCACCCAACGGCTGGGCACCGTTGCAGTGGATGGCCGTAAAGGGTTTGCTGAATTACGGTTATGAGTCGGAAGCCGTGGAAATCATGCAGCGCTGGCTGAGACTTAATAACAGGGTCTATAAGCGGACCGGTAAAATGATGGAAAAGTACAACGTTGAGAATCTTGAATTGCTATCCGGTGGCGGGGAATATCCCACGCAGGACGGTTTCGGCTGGACCAATGGGGTCGCCCTGGGCTTTAGGGAATTGCTGATTGAACTGGACGCCGAGGTACCCGGGTATACTCAAACCGCCGTATATGCAGAGTAGGGCGGCAGGAGACCGAAAAAACCTCCTGATTGTACTCGCCTTTATCGCCATTTACATCATTTGGGGATCCACCTATCTCCTCAATAAGATCGTAGTAGCCGAACTCGATCCCTTCATGTTGGCCTGTGTGCGATTTACTGTGGCCGGCATCACTATGTTAATCCTTGCAGTGCTTTTTGGCAAATCCATTCGCATATCAGCCCGACAGTTAATGAATACTGCCTTCGCTGGCTTTCTTTTTCTATCACTGGGAAATGGATTTGTGGTCTGGGCACTGAAATTCGTGGATTCCGGTTTCGCCGCCCTCGAAATTTCGGCCCAGCCCCTGGTGGTTCTGTTTATGCTATACGTGATAAAGGGCAGTAAACTCAGCTTGAATTCCATCATCGGGGTAGTCCTTGGCATAGCGGGGATGTTCCTGCTCGTCAGTCAGCAACAGATCGTCGCCTCCGAAAATGCCTGGATCGGTATGATCATGATTTTCTTTTGCATGTTCGCCTGGTCTTATGCGAGTATTTTTGTGGGCTCGGCCGACCTTCCCCAGAATTATCTGGTCAACACCGGCTATCAGATGATTTGTGGTGGCCTGTTCCTTTTTCTGCTAAGCCTGGTATTCGGCGAACGCTGGCCAGGGCCCTCGTCCTGGTCAAACGAGGCTATTTGGGCTATGCTTCTGCTGGTTGTATTCGGGAGCATCGTGGCCTTTACCTCCTTTAATTTCCTCTTGCGTACCGTCTCGCCTGAGAAGGTAGCGACCTCCACCTACGTCAATCCCATAGTGGCACTCATCCTGGGAGCCCTTGTCCTTGACGAGCAAATTACGGTCCAGTCCGCCGTAGCGGCCGTAGTATTGCTTACCGGGGTATATTTTATCAACAGCAAGAAACGCAACCTTATTCTTCGCAGGTTCCAGGGTCGATGGAAAAGCGCACGAAGAAGTCGACGAGGCTGAGAGATGGAGGGTGCAACGGCGATTCTTCCGGTAATTTGATGAATTCGATTTCGGGATTACTAAATTTGTTAGAGGAGCGCTAATATCCGCTTACTACTACCTAACCCAATAAAAATGAGGAGACTACTCTTTGCAGTATTGCTCCTGTCCTTCATGGGCGTTCCTGCCCAGGAGGCCCGGGAGATCATTCGAAAGGCCAATGACCTCATGCAGGGCGAATCCAGCAAAGGTGTAATGAGTATGCAGATCGTACGCCCGGGCTGGAGCCGCGAGATCAGAATGAAATCCTGGACTCTGGGGGATGATTACAGCTTGATTGTAATCATGGAGCCCGCCCGGGACGAGGGTGTGGGATTCCTGAAGAGGGACAAGGAACTCTGGAACTGGCAGCCCAGGATAGACCGCATTATTAAGCTCCCACCTTCCATGATGATGCAAAGCTGGATGGGTTCGGATTTCACCAACGACGACCTGGTCAAACAAAGTTCCATAGTGGACGACTACAGGCACTCCATCATCAAGGACACGGTGATCGATGGGCGCCCATCATGGAAGCTCTTACTCGATCCCAAGGAAGACGCAGCGGTCGTCTGGGGCAGGGTAGAGGCCTATATCGCCAAGGAAGAGTACTACCAGTTGCTTTTTAAGTTTTACGATGAGGACGGATACCTGGTCAATACCATGATCATGTCAGATATTCGGAAACTGGATGACCGTGTTATCCCTACGCGACTGGAGATGATACCCGCGGATCATCCAGATCAGAAGACCGTAGTGATCTATGAGGATTTCGATTTTGGAATAGCCCTGAGTACGCGGTTTTTCTCCCTTCAGAACCTGAAAAAACTCCGCTGATGTCTATGTATGTGCGTCTGGCCTGGAGGAACATCTGGCGAAACCGGCGCCGAACCTGGATCACCGCTTCTTCCATTGCCTTCGCGGTATTCTTTGCGTCCCTGACGCAGAGCATGCAACTCGGAAGTTACGAGCGGATGATTGACAATTCGGTGCGTTTCATGACCGGACACCTGTCCATTCACCATGAAAAATACTGGAATGAAAAAATTCTGGACAACAGCTTTTACTTAAAGCAACTGGAGACTGCGGAATTTGAGGGCGGGGAGGTCGGACTAAGCGCTCCGAGACTCACTTCATTTGCCCTGGCTTCCTTCGGACAGAAAACCCGAGGGGCCCTGATCACGGGCGTCAGGCCCGAGAAGGAAGCGAAATTCAGCTATCTGAACCGAAAACTGATTAAAGGCCGGTATTTCGAAGGGGGGGTCATGATCGCCGAGGGTCTGGCCGAATACCTCGAATTGAACATAGGAGACACTATTGTCTTTATTTCTCAGGGGTATCACGGGATCAATGCGGCCGGAAAGTACCCCGTGGGGGGTATCTTAAAATTCCCGGTTCCCGAGCTTAATCGTTCGGCCGTTTACATGAATCTCCCTCAGGCTCAGGAATTTTACGGAGCCTACGGTCTGATTACGGCCCATGCCTTCCTACTCAAAAACCCACGGGCACTGGACGAAATGTACGATCGCCTCTCGGAACTCGTAGACGCGGACCTCAAAGTTCGCACCTGGAAGCAGATGATGCCGGAGCTGGTAGAGGGGATTGAACTGGACTATTACGGAGGCCTGATTATGATATATGTGCTCTATGCCATCATCGGATTCGGAATATTCGGCACCTTCCTTATGATGACCAGGGAAAGGACCTACGAATTTGGAATCCTTACGGCCATAGGGATGAAGAAAGGGAAAATCCGTCGAATGGTGGCTTTGGAAATCCTGCTGATCAGCTTCCTGGGTGTGACCATAGGATTATTGCTAAGCGCCCCCATCCTGGTGTATTTTCATTACAACCCTATTGTGTTTACTGGCGATTATGCAGAGGTTTTCGAGAATTTTGGTTATGAGCCCGTCCTTCCATTTTCTCTGGACGCCATGGTGTTTTATAGTCAGGGAGTGGTTGTGCTATTGATCAGCCTTTTTCTAGGGCTATATCCCATGTGGTATATTCATCAATTAAGGACCGTTAAAGCCCTGAAAGCATGATCTTGAAGCTGGCCTGGAAAAACCTTTGGAGAACCCCGCGCAGGAGCCTGACGGTGATGGGTTCCATGGTTTTGGGAGTTTGGGCGTTGGTGTTCATTATCTCATTCTACGGCAGTTTTACGAAGACATTTACCCGCTCCTCTATTCAGTATGAGTACTCCCATATACAGATCCACAATCCGTTGTATCTGCAGGAACCGGCAGTTGACCTCACACTTTCCATCGATCAGGATCTTTCCACACTTCTGAATGACCAGCGTGTGGCGGCATATTCTATGCGTCAGAAGGTGGAAGGCATGCTGGCCAGCAGCCGCTCGACCCGGGGGGTACAGATTTACGGTATACAACCGAAGAATGAGGCACAGACCACGTTCTTGGAGGAACAGCTCCTGGAAGGAAGCTACTTTCGGAAGATCCGTCGCAATCCCATCGTAATTTCGGCCGAAGTAGCGGAGAAGCTGAGTGTTGGGGTGCGTTCCAAGCTCGTACTGACCTTTCAGGACATCGACCGGGAGATGGTTTCAGCGGCCTTCAGGGTCGAGGGTATATTTGAATCCGCATCCCCGAGGATCAACAATTCAGTTATCTACGTGCGCTATTCGGACCTGGCCCGACTAATTGGGACAGACCGGGCACATGAATTGGGCGTGATGCTAAAGCGCGAAGAGGATATTTCGCAGTTTCAAAGGGAATTGTCGTCATACTCCAGGGATACGGTACAAAACTTCAGGGAATTAGCGCCCGAGTTCAATCTGATGGAGGAATCTTCCGCTATGACCCAGCGAACCATGATGGTTATCATAATGTTAGCACTGTTCTTTGGCATTATCAATACCATGCTTATGGCGGTACTGGAGCGCACCCGCGAAATAGGTATGCTCCGGGCAATAGGTATGCACAGGCGAAAGGTGTTTGTGATGATCCTCCTGGAAACCTGCCTGCTAGGTGTGGTATCCGGGCCCATAGGGGTGCTGCTCGGCTTTATTACGGTTAGTTGGCTCAGCAGGCGGGGCCTGGATTTGAGTCGGTATTCAGAGGCTCTGAAATCCTACGGATACGATACGGTATTTTACCCGGAAATCGATTCCGTCATGTACCCGATACTTATGGGAGTGGTGCTCCTAACCGCCCTACTTGGCGCAATCTACCCATCTGTAATGGCAATACGGCTCAATCCGTTGAAGGCCATTCGAAAAATTTGATCCCATGAATGTAATAGCAACCCGAGATCTACATAAAACCTATAATCCGGAAACCATTCCGGTCCACGCGATACAAGGGATCGACCTGACCATTGAAAGAGGAGAGTTTACCTCCCTGGTTGGACCTTCGGGTTGTGGAAAAACGACCCTACTGAATCTGATGGGAGGGCTGGACACACCCAGCCGGGGAGAGGTGCAGGTTGCAGGTACGGATTTAGAGGGCATGAGGGATTCGGAACTTACGGAATTTCGATTAAACCACATTGGCTTCGTATTCCAGTCCTACAATCTGGTTCCGGTACTCACGGCCCTTGAAAACGTAGAGTTTATCATGTTGCTCCAGGGAAAACCCGAAGAGGAGCGAAGGAATCGTGCCGTGGAACTCCTCAGACGGATGGGCATGGAAAAAGAACTGCACCGCCGGCCCGCGGAATTATCTGGTGGACAACAGCAAAGAGTGGCAGTGGCCCGGGCGCTCGCCTCGCGGCCCCAGGTAATACTCGCGGATGAGCCGACCGCCAACCTGGATTCGCATGCCACGGAATCACTCCTGGATATCATGGCAGAGATGAATCGCGAGGAGAAGGTCACCTTTGTGTTCTCGACTCACGATGCCCGTGTGATGACAAAGGCAAGAAGACTCGTGCACCTTTTGGACGGGAAGATCGAGAAGGATGAGAGGCGCTAGAATTCTATGGTGTCTCCTGCTCACAGGCAGCCTTTGCGCCCAGGAAGAAAAACACTGGTTTGTCGGAGGATATGTCAAGGATATGGTTACTATCCTCGTTCCTGATCAAGGTTCTTCCCTTGTAGATAATCTCGTGCACCATCGGCTCAATATCGCTTGGGAGCCCTCCTCTTACTTTTCGGCCCGACTCGAATTGCGAAACCGGTACTTTACAGGCGATCTGGTTAGACGGTTACCGGACTACGGCGCCTTTATCGATGTCAACAATGACTATTTCGACCTGTCCTGGATGCCGGTCAACAACGATCAGGGAGTGCTGCATTTCATGATAGACCGGTTGTCATTGCAGTACGAGGGGAAGGACTGGAGTGTCATCGCAGGGCGCCAGCGTATCAACTGGGGCGTGAATCTGGTATGGAACCCCAATGATATATTCAATGCGTATTCATTCTTTGATTTCGACTACGAAGAACGTCCCGGTACGGATGCCATCCGATTTCAGAAATACACCGGATTCGCTTCCGGCTATGAGGTGGCCATAAAGATGGCAGACCAATGGAGCGAACTCACCGCATCGGCCCTTTACAAGACCAATTTGAGAGGTTACGATCTGCAGGCGCTCCTGGGGGTAATGCAGAATAACCTGGTGATGGGTGGGGGCTGGGCAGGAAATATTAAAGGAGCCGGCTTCAAGGGAGAGCTGTCCTATTTCAGGCCAATGGATGACCGGCAACGGCATGAGCTGTTGGTTTCACTATCATGGGATTATTCATTTAAGAATTCCCTCTATCTGAACGGCTCCTTCCTCTTCGATTCTAGCCCTTCCCCGGGTACCGGATTCACGGCTATCAATCTCAGCAACAGCAATCTGGATGTGCGTTCCCTCTCACCGTACCGCTGGTCGACCTTCCTACAGGCGTCCTACACCTTTCATCCCCTGCTCAGTGGGGGAGTGGCGGGGATTTATTTTCCCGGCGAACCGGGAGTATTCCTGAATCCCAATCTGAGTTGGTCGGCTCGTGACAACCTGGATCTGGACCTGATCGGCCAACTCCTCGTCGGCGGGGAGCCGGAAGACTTTTACGCGGGTTATATCCGGTTGAAGTATTCATTTTAATGAACAAAGGATATGTTTAACTTGAAGGTAGTCTTAATACATACTGACATATGAAAAGGGTCGCACTAATTTTCCTACTGTGCCTTTCCGCAACGAGCTGTAAGAAGGCAATAACCAAACCCGTGGACGAAATTGAGGAAGTCGGGACAGAAACTAGCATTTTTACGGATATGACTGGAAATACATCCACCGTTTATACTACGGCTCACGAGACGGACCTGCGGCTGAACAAGACAGGAACGCATACCTTTGAACCCGCCGAGCAACCTCTGGAGAGTGAGGTTTCCGTATTCATCAATCCCTTGAAGTCTTTTCAGACCTTCCTGGGTATTGGGGGTGCGGTAACCGACGCCTCGGCCGAAGTTTTCGCGAAACTGCCAAAAGATAAGCAGGATGAGTTTCTACGCGCGTATTACGACAGAGAAGAGGGCATTGGCTATTCCCTTTGCCGGACGCCTATACACAGTTGCGACTTCAGTAGTGGCAGTTATACCTACATAGAGGAAGGGGACAAGGAGCTCAACACCTTTAGCATAGCACCGGATCGCGCCTTCAAAATTCCTCTTATCAAAAAGGCCATAGACGCAGCCGGTGGAAAGCTGCTGTTATACGCGAGTCCCTGGAGTCCACCTGCCTTCATGAAGGACAACCAGAACATGCTACAAGGTGGGAAGCTGCTCCCTGAATTCTATGAGTCCTGGGCGCTTTACTACACCAAATTTATCAAGGCCTACGAGGCGGAGGGCATGCCGATCTGGGGCGTCACCATACAGAACGAACCCATGGCTGTACAACGCTGGGAATCATGTATTTATACGGCAGAGGAAGAAAGGGATTTTCTGAAGAATCACCTGGGACCCACCATGGAACGGGAAGGTCTGGGCGATAAAAAGATCGTTGTTTGGGACCACAACCGCGACCTGATTAATCACCGTGCGAATACCATCTTCGAAGACCCGGAAGCTTCGAAATACGCCTGGGGCATAGGATTTCACTGGTACGAAACCTGGGCCGGGGGAGAGCCCATGTTCGATAATCTGGGGAATATTAATACGTCCTTCCCAACGAAGAATCTGTTGTTTACTGAGGGTTGCCAGGAAGGGTTCCGGCAGGACCGCTATCAGCACTGGCCACATGCCGAACGCTATGGTCGTTCTATGATCAACGATTTCAACAGGGGTACCGTGGGATGGACCGATTGGAATATTTTATTGGACCAGAACGGGGGTCCCAACCACGTAAAGAATTTTTGCTTTGCGCCCATACACGGGGACACGGAAACCGGAGAACTCATTTATACGCCGACGTATTACTACATCGGCCACTTCTCCAAATTCGTCCGTCCGGGAGCGAAACGCATCAGTACCGTGAGCAGCCGCAGCCATTTGTTGAGCACCTCGTTCCTGAACGAAGACAACAGCCTGATTACCGTGGTGATGAATCAGAGTGATGAGGCCATCGAATACAAAATGTATGTGGGAGAATCATCGGCTATATCATTAAGTATACCTGGGCATGCCATACAATCCATAATAACCTTAAATAATTAATTTTTTGAGGCCTGATCGATTGATAAAAGTGCTGTACCTGGCAGTCGATCTAGCTTGCATTTATCCGGAGATCCTGGCTGTGGGGCTCTGTGGTTCATGGGCGAGGGGATCCCAGAGGACAGATTCGGATTTCGATCTGTCGCTTATCACCGGGGAACCCAATCGATTTCGATCGGAGGAATGGCTTGGACGACTCGATTGTAAGAGTTTCGGAGAGGAATTGGAATCGTATCAGGATGCGAACTACGGGCCGACCTGGTCCCGACATGTAAGATTCTCCGAAGGGTCTGAAATCGAATTTGGATTTGCCCCTCTGAGTTGGGCGGATACAAGTCCTTTGGATCCGGGTACCCGCAAAGTGGTAGAAGATGGATATCGTATAATTTATGATCCTGAGCTCATATTAAACCGACTGGTAGAAAAGGTTAACCTAATTTCCTGAACGCCTAGAATCGTTTAGAACCAATGGATGATTCTCGTGGATTGCCTTATTGCCGTTTGATTCGCTTGGACATAAAATCGGTACCGTTATACCGCATAAATTCGCTATAACTGATTCTATGTCAAATAGCTAACGCTATACGCGAATCTCGTGATACGCGTTGCGTTCTGTCAGGTAGAGATGGATAAAAGAAAGACATATCGCTCGATTCGCTTAGACATAAAATCGGTACCGTTATACCGCATAAATTCGCTATAACTGATTCTATGTC
>CAZKAP010000004.1:0-108946 GCA_964550895.1 uncultured Flavobacteriaceae bacterium | reverse complement strand
ACCAGGGACCAACTGATTATGAGTCAGCTACTCTAACCAACTGAGCTATAGGACCTAAATAGTGGGCAGCAAAATTACGATATTTCCGCAATTTTCAATCCTTTTTGATTATAGTTTTCGCACTTCTGGAACGAGGACGCACTCTGCATCAAGCCCTCAGGGCCCACTATTTCAGACCCGACCTGGCGTATGCAAGCAGCAGGGCAACATAACCGCAATCCAAGGCGCAACAGGCAGTACATTCGGACTTCTGTCATAACCTGAATTCAATCCGGCCATCCCGTAACCCGCCTACCCCCGATCCTGGCACAATTCAATTAGCACCCCGTGATTGTCCCTCGGGTGAACGAAAGCCACGAGCTTGTTGTCGGCCCCGTTCTTGGGTTCTTCGTTCAGGAGCCTGAAGCCCGCGTCGGCCAGGCGCTTCATCTCGGTGCGTATATCGTCCACCGCAAAGGCGATGTGGTGTATGCCCTCGCCTCGCTTTTCGACATACTTCGAAATCGGGCTGTCGGGGTTGGTCCCTTCCAGCAATTCGATCTTATTGGGACCGTTGGCGAAAAAGGAGGTTAGCACGCCTTCGGATTCGACCCCTTCCTGCTTGTAGGGGGGCGCTCCGAAGAGTTTCTCGTAAGTGGCATTGGCGGCTTCCAAATCCTTGACGGCGATGCCGATATGTTCGATTTTATTCATGCTTTCGGTCTGTTTTTACTACCTTGAAGGTACTACAAAAAGCCTATTTTTGCCGCATGGAAGAGGAATCGCAAAGACAACGGAAAATCGCAGGGCTCATACAGGAAGACCTCGCCGAAATCCTTCAGCGTGCAGCAACAGATGGCGGACTAAAGGGGGTGATCATTTCCGTGAGCAAGGTGCGGGTATCGCTCGATTTGTCGATCGCCAAGGTGTACCTGAGCATCTTCCCCAACGGCAAGGCGGATGCGTTGCTGGACGGGATCCGTTCCAACGAGCCCCTGATCAAGCACGAGCTCGCTCAGCGCACGCGCCACCAGCTTCGGAGGGTACCCGAGCTGGTCTTCTACAAGGACGATTCCCTGGAGTACATCGACAACATCGATAAGTCCCTTAAGGAAGGTGAGGACCCGGTAAAAAACCCGGACCTGTTGGAAAAGCGAAAGAAGAAGTGAATTTCCCGCTGTATATAGCGCGTCGTTACCTCTTTGTCAGGAGCCGGAGGAATGCTGTGAACATCATCAACCTGATTACCTTCATGGTAATCGTGGTAGGTGCCGCGGCCCTCTTCATCGTGCTCTCGGCCTTCGCGGGCCTCAAGGACTTCAGCCTGCAATACACCAACACCCTGGACCCCGACCTGAAAATCAGGCCGGCGGCCGGTAAATTCTTCTCCTACACCCCGGACATGCACCAGAAACTGGCCGGGATCGAGGGCGTTGCCTCCTATTCCAAAGAAATCGAGGAGCGCGTGTACCTGAGCTTCCGGGAGAAGAGCCACATCGCTACCATACGCGGGGTGGACAGCGCCTTCCGACGGGTAACAGGCATCGACAGCGCACTGTACTACGGGAGTTGGGGCATCAGCGACCGCCATACGGTGATCGGCGCCGGCATGGCCAATCTTTTGCAAGTTCCCATAAACAATTACCAGACTCCCCTGGTGGTGCTCGCCCCCAAGCCGGGCAAGGGTACGCTCGCCAACCAGGGTCTACAGTCGAGGCCCTATAACAGCGTCGGACTGGTGGCCAGCGGGGTGTACAGTCTGCAGGAAGACCTGGATAAGCGCTACCTCTTCGCGTCCCTGCCTTTGGTGCAGGTGCTCCTGGAAAAAGACAGCGCCCAGCTCAGTGGGATTTCCCTGAAGTTGAAGCCCAAAGCCTCCCTGCAGGGGGTGCGCAACGAATTGCAAGAAGCCCTGGGGCCCGATCTGGTGGTCCTGACCCGGGAGGAGCTGAACAGTACGTTGCACAAGATGCTCAATACCGAGAATCTCGCGACCTACCTAATCTTTACCTTGGTTTTAATTATCGCCCTCTTCAATGTGGCCGGGGCGATCATTATGATGATCATCGACAAGAAGGAGCACTCCAAGACCCTGTACAATATAGGTGCCACCATGCAACAGTTGCAGTGGATCTACTTCTATCAGGGCATACTGCTTACCGGGCTGGGCGGGCTGATGGGGGTGGTGATCGGGGCCCTGCTGGTGGCCTCCCAGATACGCTTTCAATGGCTGAAAATCACGACTACCCTGGCCTACCCGGTTGAACTAAGGGGGGAGAATGTGCTGATCGTTCTTGGGACCATCATCGTACTCGGATTCTTCGCCGCGCTGATCTCCAGCCGCCAGGTTAACAGGCGCCTGCTTTTCGGGCCTCGATCGCGCTATGATCTGGGCTGAAAACGCGCCCGCAAATGGCAAATGTCCTTTCCTATGAGCAGAAGGATTCCGTTTGGGCCCTGGGCCCCGTGAGCCGCCCCTGAGCGGGTCGCAACCGCTATCCTTAAATCCAGTGCCGCTTTGCCCTGACCCTGGGAACCCCTGGCTTCCAAATGCGCTCCTCGTCCGATTTTTGGACAGAATTCTCTAACTTTTATGCCCCCAAAGGGTTACATTGCTTATATTGATCCGGTTTTATAACCACTACTTCTTTTACGAAGAGCCAAAACGACTAAATTAACACCCATGAAAATTCCAAGCTACTACATAGGCATCATGATGTTACTGGGGTGGGGACTGGCCCTGGCGCTGATCCTGTTCCCTCAGATCATGTCAAAGCCACAGGAAAATCTACCTAAGCCACAGGCCTATGCCAAGGAGGTGCTGATGCAAGGCGTTAAGCAGTACGATTCACTCGCATATGAAAACGAGGCCCTGTTGGATGAAATCCGCAGCCTGGAAGACGAACTGGAATACGAGCAGCGGGCCAACCTGGAATACATTCGCGTTAACTTCGGATTGCGCAACGCCCTGAACTACGAACAGCAGCGCGTGCAGCAGACCGATAACCGCAAATCACGCCGCTGGGATTCCAAGAATAAAGTCTGGGTTACCGAGTAATCGCAATGCACTATATGAAAAAGAGAAGCCCGGGCCGAATGCCCGGGCTCTTTGTTTTATTACCCGCGTTGCGGATTATTCCTCTTCTTCCTCTACAGGGTCCGAAGGGACGGATAACTGATCCCTGAGGGACTGCAGGGCGCTCACATACTCGGAGCGATTCACCTGATAGTATCCTTGTATGCCCAGTTTATTCAGCTTGTCCAGGTAGAAGGACTGACGGGCGCCTTTGATCTGCATCAGCTCATCCAGATACGTCACGGCCTGCTCCCGTATCCATTCGGTATGGTCGACGGTCGCACCCTGGTACCCCAGCGCCAGCAGGCTCTCTCCCTGCAGGTCCTCGAATACCCGCTGCTGCTGCAGGAAATAAGGCCCTTCTCGCGTTACCAGGCCTACCGGATCGTTTTCGTTTTCGGCATAGGGCCCGTACTCGTCGATTTCCACGCTCATCAGCTTGTAGCCCGATACCCGGTTGTACTCGCGAACCTGTATGCTCTCGTTGTTGGATTTCTTTTGCACGGCCTGTATGTAATCCTCCAGGAAGATATTCCTCAGGTCTTTCTTAATTGATTTCCACCGCTGTTCCAGCGTCTTGGAATCCTGAAACTGTACGCTGTTATCCAGGCCTTTGATGGCATAGCTGATCTTGTACAGGTGTCCCTTGGGTCGGGGCACCTTGGCGAATTCCTGTATGCCCGGCACCAGGTTCTTACGCCCCATATAGGGTTCGAGCAGGAAAGAATCTTTGAGTATGTACTGATACCGCTCGACAAATCTTTCCGTAAATACCGTGTCCAGGTCCATCTGCCGGCCCAGTATCCCAGATTCCATATAGTTGATCCGAACATTGTCACCGTTATCTCCATCTACCTTCACGATGGCCAGCCCCCCGAAGAGGAACTTCAGCTGCTCGTCCTGATTGCGCACATTCTGCTCGAGTATGGTGATATCGCTGTAGAAATCCTCCTTGAGTTCCTTGAAGTACTTCTCGCTGTCCTTGGTTATGGGCCGGCCGAACAGGTCATCACGTATGGTCAGTACTTCCCGGGAACCCCGGTCGAGCCTAAAGGCGTCGATGGTCCAGGTAGACCCATTGCGAAAGGTGACATCGACCCACAGGAAAACAGGATCCTTCAGGTTTCGGTATATCAGAGTGGTGTCCCGGGTTACCTTGAGCGGGAAGGCGCCCTCCACCTTGCGCAGGGCGGGTGCTATCTTCTCATCATTTCCCTTGTAAACGGTTACAGTAATGTCGGATTGAAAATCGTTAACGATCTTCAGCGAACCGTCCTTGCTATCAGCAACAGGAGCATCCATCGCCTGCAACGGGCCGGATATCAGGAACAGGGCGGCGAGAATGTACACGGTTTTCATGCGGTTGGGTGTTTTGTGGTTATCAATCTCTAAATGTAGCGATTCTATCGGGAAGCGGAAGTTTTTTCGACCAACAGCCCATAAGAGACTAATATAATGATTTTCAGTGCTAACCCTGAGATACTGAAAAATGGGTTTCGCGTTCGATAGGACTGAAATCAGCCGGTTCAGACCGATACCATCTCTCCGAAACGCTCCTTGACTTGTTGCAGGGTCTCGAACACCTCTTCGGCGTAGTCGGTGGTGACCATCTTCATCCGGTATTCCTTGAAGTTCGGGATGCCTTTGAAGTAGTTGGAATAGTGACGGCGCATTTCCAGTACACCCAGCTTCTCGCCCTTCCAGTCGATAGACATCTGAAGGTGGCGCCGGGCCGCCTCCGCCCGGGTGGCTATAGTGGGTTTGGCCTTGTGGGTGCCGTGTTTGAAATAATGCTTCACCTCGCCGAAGAACCAGGGATTCCCGATACTGGCCCTCCCGATCATGGCTCCGTCGAGTCCGTAATCGTCCCGCATGCGAACGGCATCCTCCGGGCTAAAGACGTCCCCGTTGCCAAACACGGGTATGTACATGCGCGGATTGTTCTTCACCTCGGCTATGGGCCGCCAGTCGGCGTTTCCTTTGTACATCTGCACCCGGGTTCTCCCGTGTATGGATATGGCCGCAATGCCCACATCCTGCAGGCGCTCGGCCACCTCAACGATCTTTATGCTTTCCGTGTCCCAGCCCAGGCGGGTCTTGACGGTAACGGGCAGATGGGTCCTCTTGACCATCTCCCTGGTAAGCTCCACCATCTTGGGGATATCCCGCAAGATACCCGCACCGGCCATTTTGCAGACCACCTTCTTGACCGGACAGCCGAAATTGATGTCGACGATGTCGGGCTGAGACTCGGTTACGATATCCACGGCCTGCAACATGCTGTCCAGCTCGGCCCCGAAGATCTGTATGCCTACAGGCCGCTCTTTTTCGTATATGTCCAGCTTCATCACGCTTTTAGCCGCATCCCGTATCAGGCCTTCGGAGGAGATGAATTCGGTGTAGACCACATCCGCTCCCTCCTCCTTGCAGAGTGCACGGAAGGGCGGGTCGCTGACATCCTCCATGGGAGCCAACAACAAGGGAAAATCCGGAAGTTCTATGGATCCGATCTTAGCCATGGGCGGCAAAAATACAAAAATATGAATATCAGCGGATTAGTGTGCGGTTCGATGTCAGGGATAATCGCAAAGCCCTAAACGGATCGAACGGTCTAATTATCAATGCAATAAGCCCCCGCTGGCTTCGTTATAAGAAGTACCCGAATCGAATAGCCATGAATCTTAGTTGCAAACCGCTTTTGCTTTTATCCAGGCCTGGGCTCCACC
Source organism: uncultured Flavobacteriaceae bacterium (assembly GCA_964550895.1). Classification (GTDB taxonomy): domain Bacteria; phylum Bacteroidota; class Bacteroidia; order Flavobacteriales; family Flavobacteriaceae; genus CAZKAP01. Next base: position 103,165 of record CAZKAP010000004.1, on the reverse strand, counting down.
GGGTCACAAAAGGTGGGATCGTACTGATTCTCATGCTGTCCGTTTCCTGCAGGCTACAACTGGACGATGTGCCCGAAGCCCCTCCTTCCGGCCTGCTGGAGATCCAATTCTCCGAAGACTTCGATTTCGATACCTCGAAAAAATTCACCCTCAACATCAACGATGCCGAAGTCGGCGCGCGCTACGATGTATTCCTGTACCAGATGGACCTGGTGGACCCCATGGATTATGAGGCCATAAACCGGGAAAGCTACGAAAATGAGAGTCTGGAAAACCCCGATGTGCCCTTCCTGGACCGCGTTCACAGCGGGACGGTGACCGGGGGACCGATCACCATTACCGGTGAACTCCCCAGCTACATCAACACTTTGTACGTCCGAAAGAAGTCGGGTTCTGCCTTTCAGGGGGCATTCGTCCCCATAGAGGGCACGAACCTGGAATTCAATGCCGCTACCGCCTTCGCCGGGAAGAAGCCCATAGGAGGGCCGGGAAAGACCGGTAAGGGAGACGACAATTTCCTGATTGCCGTGAACGGCATAGCCGAGGTCTACCTGATTGACGAGGAGACAGGCAACTACGAGCTGCTCGATATCATGCCCAAAGGCACCCATTGCGTGGCTTACGACCCTGCCACGAATGCCATTTATGCGGTATCCCTGGACGGGCCTTTCGAGCTGATGCGGCGATTCGATCTGGATAATGCTGAGTGGACTTCGGTTGGAAAAATGGGCAAGGGACAGGGCCACCGGATGACCATGGGCCCCAATGGGGACCTGTACTTCTCCACCCGAAACCGGGTCTACACCTACGATGCCTCCAACGCCAAACAGCTCACAAACAGAAAGCTCGACGGGCTCGACGATAAGGATGGAGGCGATATGGCCTTCGCTCCCGACGGTACGCTCTACCTCTCCTCGGAATCCGGCGTTTACCGGCTGGACCTGAAAGGCAATAAATACAAGGCCACCCTGCTTCACGACGAAGACCTCCCCTTCGTGGCGACGGGCCTTGCCTTCGACGAGGAAGGCACGCTTTGGATATCCGACGAATCCTCCAATGCCAACCTGATCACCATGGATGTGGAGAGCGGCGACTGGTCGTACGTGTATGGCTTCCGTAGCCCCGCCGGCACCCCCCTCGGATTTACCATTACCGATCTGGCCTACGGCGAGTGGAACAGCCAGCAATTTGGCACTCCGGACACCGACGGGGACGGCGTCAACGACGACGATGACGCCTATCCCGAGGACCCGACGGCCGCCTACAAGCAGTTCATCCCGGGTGAAAATTCCTGGATCACCTTCATGGCCGAGGATCTCTGGCCGTATTACGGGGATTACGACTTTAACGACGCCGCCGTGCAGTACCGTTACGAAAAAGTTCTGAACGAAAGCGAAGAAGTGGAGCGGCTTCGCATTCACTATCGAATCGCAAACGACGGAGCCGGGCTCACCAATGGGGTTGGCCTGGCCTTCCGAAATATGCCGGCCGCTGCGGTGAATTCAGTTACCGGAACCTCTCGCTACCACAATTATATTCAAACGGCCAATAACGGCCTGGAGCCAGGTCACGACTATGCGGTAGTGGTGCTTACCGACGATCACGGCTATGATGTTTCCCTTACCAAGACAGTGGAAATGGCGTTTACAGGCGAGCCAGAAGAAGAGTGGCTGGATGAAAAAAACATCGATATGTTTCTGATCATCAACAAGGACCGGGAGCGCGAAGTGCATCTGCCCTCCAACCTCACAACGGCCCTGGGTGATATCAACTTCGATGGCTCAGGTCCGTCGAAAGACCCGGATGGCAATTACCGATCCGAAAAAGGCCTTCCCTGGGCGCTTAAAGTATACGGAAACGTGCGGACCCCCACAGAAAAGAACAGCATAGAAAAAGCCTATAACTTCTTCGTGAGCTGGGCGCTGACCGATGGAGACGACTTCGACGATTGGTACCTGGACCTCAACGGCCACATCAACAAGGATCTGGTTCACTGACTTCTTCCCCTTTATCCAAGTCATTGCGCTATTCGCCTAAGGCTTTTTCCGATTCACCGATTGAACCGGCTCCAAGACTCAGTAAATTCCCACCTTTGTAAACAGATTGTCGTACGAATACGTGACTCAGGAATAAAGGATTAAGTTTTTTGGTAGTGTTGATAGAGAAAAGGACCGTCCCCTTAGGCAGGAGCGGTCCTTTTTCGTTGGGCGGGCCCATTGGGAGACCCCGCCTGCAGTTCGAAGCCTAGAGTCTTAGTTGCATCAAAATCTCGTGAGTCCCGCTGTCCAGGCCGTCTATGGGGCCCTGAAGCGAGCTCTCATAGGCATAACCTACCCGGAAGCCCTGGCTCAGGTTGAGCAAAAACAGCCCGCTGACCGCCTCGTCTATGCGGTAGCTCAACCCCAGGTCGAACTTGCGGTGAAAGCCGAGTATTCCGGTTAACTCGTAGGAAAGCGGCGCAGCATCCACATAGCGCAGCATGCCCATGGCACGGAGCCGGGTCGTTTCGGAGAACTCGAAATCATAGCCCCCTGCCAGATAGGCGTGTACCCGGTCGGATCCCAGGAAAGCGTTGCCGTTCTGCTGCTGCAGGCGATCCTGAGCGAGCAGCTTGGGCACGGAAACGGAAACGAAGTAGGATTCATTCTTCAGCAGAAGTCCGACGCCCACGTTGGGTGTAAATCGGCTCTCGAAATCCAGCAGGGTGCCGTCCTGGCCGAAGCCGTAGGTCACCAGACCCTGGGTATTGGCATTATAGGTATTGGCACTGGCCTTGAGCCCGAAGTAGAGCCGGTTGCGCTCGCTGAGTTGAATGTGATAACTGAAGTCGAAGGCGACCCAGGTCTGATTTTCGATAAAGGTCTGGTCGTTGAGTACAGAAACCCCGAGGCCCACTTTGTTCCCCATAGGAGCGCTGAACACCACACTCTGGCTCTGCGGCGCTCCGTCCACGCCTGCCCACTGGCTGCGCATGCCCAGTACCAGCTCGGCCTCGTCGGACTGACCCGCAAAGGCGGGGTTAAAGAGGTTCATGTTAAATCCGTAAAAGGTATAATTCGGATCCTGTTGCGCCCGGGCCAGTGGAAGAGCCAGAAAAAAGGTCAGTATGCTTGCGTATAAGGCTTTCATGCTTTGTGTTTTTGACTGTTGCGATTAGTAGTTGATATAGATCCAGCCCTGTTTCGGAGGATTGTCGTCTCCCAGATCGATTACGTACAGGTACGACCCCTGGGGCAGGCGCTCCCTGTTGTCCCGATAGAATCCCTCCCAGTCGTTCTGGTAACCGCGAGCCTCGAAAACCACATGGCCGGAGCGGTTGTAGACCATCACCATGTTGTTGGGATAGTTATTCAGGCCGGGTATCACCCAGCGGTCGTTGTTTCCGTCCCCATTGGGGGTAAAGGCCTCAGCAGGCCGCAAACGGGGTTCACTTTGGGTCGGGAAGGCGTCCTGCTGATCCGCTACCCCGTCGTTGTCGTCGTCGGTATCCACACAGTTCGGGATGCCATCCCCATCGCTATCGGCAGCCGTGGATTCGGTATTTAGAGGATCGGAGCCACATTCCGTCTCGGCTGCATCCGACTGTCCGTCATTATCGTCATCCGTGTCGGCGTTATCGCCCGTGCCATCCCCATCGGTGTCGGTGTCCTCCTCAGGGTCCAGAGGGAAAGCATCTTCCGTGTCAGCTATGCCGTCGTTATCGTCGTCCTCATCCAGGCAGTCGGGAGAGGCATCTCCATCGGTATCCGGGGAGGTCGAGTTGCCATCCGCGGGGTCCGATCCACAGAGGATCTCATCTTCGTCGGACTGCCCGTCGTTATCATCGTCCGTGTCGGCGTTATCACCCGTGCCATCCCCATCGGTATCGGTGTCTTCCTCCGGGTCCAGCGGGAAGGCGTCCTGATCGTCGGGAGTGCCATCGTTGTCGTCGTCCGCATCCGCGTTGTCGCCCGTGCCGTCTTGGTCCCCATCAGCATCCTCGGTGTCGTCCAGGGGAAAGGCGTCCTGATCGTCAGGGATGCCGTCATTGTCGTCGTCGGTGTCGCACACGTCGCCCTGTCCGTCCTCGTCGGTGTCGAGCTGGTCGGCATTGGCCTGATCGATGCAATTGTCTTCGTCGTCGTTCACCCCGTCGCCATCGGCATCGGATACGACATTCTTAACGACCGTGTCGGTCGCTTCTTGTCCCTGGAGTCCGACTGAATCGGTGAGGACAAAACTCAGGGTCAGAGTACCGTTCTCCAGGCCGGAGAGGTCGATGCCGGTAAACTGACCGTCCTGGGATTCGATAACACCGGTGCCAACCACCGCCTCGCCACCGCCATCGGAGGTGAAGGCATAGTCGTAGGTGGCTCCCACCTCGGCTCCACTATAGCTGAAGCTCACTGAAGTTTCATTGCTCTGGTCGATCAGCTCCTGATCTATGCTCACCGCATAACCCGCGGGAGGGGTGTCGTCCACATCCGTCACCACCACGCGTATGGGCAGGCTGGTCGTTCCTTCGGTATCCGTGGCCAAAAGCTCCAGTTCGTATACATTATCTCCGTCTTCATCTCCGGGGGTCTCGAAATCCGGGGCCGCAATAAACCTAAGCACACCGGTTCCGGGATCTATAACGAACAGGGCGCTGTCCGGGTCGGGACCCAGGGCATAGGAGATATTTTCGTCCGCCAGTCCGCCATCCCCGTCGTTGGAATCCACATCAGTAACCGGATCCTCATTGTTTTCAGGAAAGGCGATGGTACTGTTTACGGGTATCCCACCGATAACGGTGAATATATCGCCCTCCATTAATCCCACAAAAATTTGGAAGAAGACCATGGTCCCTTCTTCATTGAAGTTGATATCAGTGATTATCGCGTCTTCTTCCGACAACACGTCAGGAGGATTGATCGTGTCTATGGATTCCAGATCGTAAGGCACATCGAGTTCGATTTCGTAGACCCGGGAGTCATCTCCGAATTCCGAAGTCACCACATACAAAACCTTTCCGTTGGCACTAAAGGTGATGTCCAGCACTATGCCACTTTCGTTCAGGTTGATCGAGGTGGTGGAAATGATCGATGCAGGATCGAAAGGGGTTGCCAGGTTCAACTGGAAAACATGGCCCTCCCCTTCCTCAGCCGGATATGCCCGACCGACAAACATATGCCTGCCATCCGCGCTAAAGGACATGGCCGACATGGATGCGTCCACAATTCCCAGGTCTCCGTAGCCGAACTCATTTGTGGACTGCACCGTTTGCAGGTCGTAGGGGCTGGAGAGTTCGTATACCCTCCCGAATTCTTCGAAAGGACCGACGGTAAATAGCAGGGTGCCGTCTGCACTGAATTCCAGGTCGGTCGCCGAGATCTCCAGTCCGTCGGTCGGAATGAGCGTGTACAGTTCCTCCGCCGTGTCCACGGCAAAAGGCGACTCCATGCTGTATTCGACTATGGATCCGTCTTCAGGACCCCCATCCAGCACGGGCAGGTATAAACGATTCCCGTCGGCACCAAAAGTAAAACCGTAGACGGCAGCCAACTCGAAATCATTGACCACGGCCTCTCCCTCGAATTCCAGAAGGAGATCGACAAGGCTGCCGGCAGTCGGGTTCTCGAAACGGGGTGGATTCGTGCCGACCTTACCGTTACTAGCACTTCCCCGGCTTAGGCGGGCACCTGTAAAAATTTCGGAGAAATCCACCACCACAGGGGTCTTCCGCTCCTTTTTTGTTGCCGAAAGCCACTGCGCACGAATCTTTTGGGACCGTTCGGCATGCTTGTCCGAAACGTCTCCGGGTGTCTGCGCCAGTCCGAGCGAAGTGCCTGTAAGTTGAAGGATAAGGAAAAACGACAGGCTCAGGCCCATCAGAGAGCTCAACGGCTTCATAACTAATAGTTTTGAAGCAAAAAACGTCTTCGGCTCCGAATTTATATACAGAATGATGTCAGTAATGCCTCAGGTGTTGCGTAGGATCGAATCTCAGGAGTCGTGTGCGCTAACTTTCCTTTCGTCGATGGTTCACTACCAGCCGGCGCTATTCCGATTCCAGCCGGTCGATCTCGCTGCTCTCGATCTGCTTGCTGCGCTCCCTGAGGCGGAAGTTTCCGAAATTATAGGTAAAGCCGAAGCGAACGAACTGCCGTTCCCGCCGGAAGAGGTAATCGTTGTTCTGGTTTAGGTACACGGAACGGGTTCGGAAGTTGGCCCCGTTCAGCAAATCCTCGGCGGCGATGCTAAAGACGGCCCGGTCGTCCCAGAGTTCCTTGCGCAGCCCCACAGTCAGGTTATTGCTGGCATCGTCCACATAGGAGCCGGAAATCAAGCCCGAAAGGTAGGTAAAGCCCAGCTCCCCGGTCCAGGTGCCGTCCTTAGAGAGGGTGAGGTAGTTGGTCAGGCTCAGGTAAAAGCCGTCGAACTCGTTGGTAAACTCCACCCCGCCACTTTCCTCGGCGATAAAGGTCTCCTCTTCGTGGAACAGGGAGGCATAGGCATAGAGGTACCACCAGTTCTTCAGGGATCGGCTCACGGTAAAGTCCAGGCCGTACGACTTGCTGCCCAGCAGGTTCTGATTCTGCTCCCTCAAAATAAAGGTGTCGTTTTCCTGAAAGACCAGCTCGCTGATGTACCGTCCGTTGTCGCGGTAATAGAAATCGACATAATAGCGATCCTGCAGGGTGAAATTCAGGTTGAAGTTGTGGCTGAAGTTCGGGCGCAGCTGCGGGTTTCCCTCGATGAAGTTGACTTCGGTAAAGAAGTAGCGAAACGGGTTCAGGTCCCGATAATTCGGGCGGTCGATCCCCCTGCGATAATCGAAGCTCATGCTGTAGTCATCTCCGGGCTGATACAGGAGCTGAAGAGACGGGAAGAGTTCGGTGAACTTGTAGCGGGCGGTCTCCCCCAACAGGGCCGAAAATCCTTCGGAGTTGGTGTGCTCCATTCGCAGTCCGGCGGTAAAGGACCACTGATCCCAACCCGCCTGCAGATAATTAGCGTACAGGGCATATACCCGCTCGAGGTAGGCGAAGTCATCCGAATCTGCGGCATCGGCTACCGGACTGGATCCATTGAATCCAGAGTATTCTATGCTGTTGTCGCTGCCTACATACGAAAAGCGGGCGCCGGCCTGCAAGGAGGATTCCCCCAGGCTCTGGTTCAAATCGATCTGGCTGCTGAAGATGTCGATCTCCTGATCGCTGAGTGTCTCGAAATCGACCACCGAGGTGCTCTCGCGGCTTTCATCGAAATTCACGGTTCGAAGCAGCTGCAAATCGTCCGAATAGTATCGGGTCAGGTTGGTGTTCCAGGTAATGCCGGTCTTGTCTCCCTGATACTTGTACCCCAGGTCGTTCGAAAAGTTCCGAATCTCCCCGTCGGTAGAGTTCAGCGTAGAGAAGCCCGAGAGCAATCCGATGCCCGGATTGTCCGGGTCGGTAATGTCGTTGGTGTATTCGCTCGAGCTGGTCCTGGCGGGGTCCAGTTGAAGGTTTACCGCATATTCCAGGCTACTCTTGTCCCCGAGTTCGAATTGTACCAGGCCGTTGAGGTTGCTGGTGCGCCTGCGTTGTTTCTGCTCCCCTTCCAGCCTCCAGAGCTGACGGGGCTGAGCGTCAGGGGTAAATAGGGTATTGGCATCGTAGGTATTCAACAGATTGCGCGGACTGAAAGTGTAGTTCAGGAAGAAATTCCAGCGTTTCGACTTCAAGTAGTGCGACATGCCGAATTGGTACTTGGGTACTAAGGCCTGCTGTTGGCTGATTTGTACGCTCCCCTTGTATCCCGGGGTGACATTCTTGCTTGTGATCACGTTGAGGATGGCTCCCGCCTCGGCGCTGTACTGGGCGGAAGGGTTAGCGATCACCTCCACGGACTGTATATTAACCCCGGAAAGCCCCTGCAGGAGGTCCTGGGTTTCGGATGAACTCAAGGGTATGGGTCGGCCGTTCAGATAGACCTCAGCCGGCTGCCCTCTCAGGTAGAAAGCGCCGCTCTGTTCGATCACCCCTGGCGCGCGCGCTAGTATATCGGCCGTTGTCCCGGAAGAGAGGACGGTATTCTCGACCTTAAATAGCACTTTTCCGGCCTCCCGCCGGATGGTGGGCTGGGTGCCGACCACCACTACCTCTTCCAAAACGTTATCCTGCATACGGATCTTGAGTACCCCCATATTCGTGTCGCCCGACACCTCGATGGCCGTGAAAGAAGAGTAGGACTGCACATAGCTCGCCCTGAGGAAATACAACTGGGGAGGAATGTCGGGAAAGCGAAACACCCCCTCTTCGTCGGCTACTTCAGTCCTCAGTAGAGTGGTGTCTGCGGCCTGATACAAATACACCGTCGCGAATGCAATGGATGCATCGTCCTTGTCGCGAACGGTTCCGCGGAGTTCGTAGTCCTGAGCGAACAGGCCGAGCAGGGTGGTCAGCCAGAGGCAGGCGGTGAGTATGAGTCTGTTCGGCATAAATAATTCGGACTTCAAAGCTACTAAAATGCTGAGCTTTGGAGTTATATTTGCAAGCCTTAGGGACTATGGCGTCGGCTAAGCACCTGCAATGCTATGAAAAATATCAGAAATTTCTGCATTATTGCCCATATCGACCACGGAAAAAGCACCCTGGCAGACCGTCTGCTGGACTCTACCGGGTCGGTAACGGATCGGGAAAAGCAGGATCAGTTGCTCGACAACATGGACCTGGAGCGGGAGCGGGGGATCACAATCAAAAGCCACGCCATACAGATGGAATACGTGCATGAGGGCCAGACCTATGTGCTCAATCTGATCGATACGCCCGGGCATGTGGATTTCTCGTATGAGGTGTCGAGATCGATCGCGGCCTGCGAGGGGGCCCTGCTTGTAGTGGATGCCGCCCAGAGCATACAGGCCCAGACCATATCCAACCTGTACCTGGCCCTGGAACACGACCTGGAGATCATACCCGTACTCAACAAGGTCGACCTGCCCAGTGCCAATCCCGAGGAAGTAACCGACGACATCGTTGACCTGCTGGGCTGCGATCCGGGAGATGTGATTCCGGCCAGTGCGAAGACCGGTTTGGGCATCGAAGATATACTCAAAGCCATCATTCACCGGGTCCCTGCCCCCAAAGGAGATCCGGATGCACCTCTGCAAGCACTGGTTTTCGATTCCGTTTACAACCCTTTTCGGGGTGTCGAGACCTATTTCCGCATTATGAACGGCAAGATTGCCAAAGGTCAGAAGATCCAGTTCATGGCGACCGGTAACACCTATTTCGCCGACGAGATCGGCACCCTCAAGCTTACTCAGCACCCCAAAAAAGAAATCAGCACCGGTGATGTGGGCTACATCATCACCGGCATCAAGGATGCGCGGGAGGTCAAAGTGGGGGATACCATCACGCTGCACGAACGGCCTGCCGATTCGGCCATAGCCGGGTTCGAAGAGGTCAAACCCATGGTTTTCGCTGGGATCTACCCAGTCGACACCGAAGACTTCGAAGAACTGCGATCCTCCATGGAGAAGCTGCAACTCAACGACGCCTCCCTGGTGTTTACCCCGGAGAGCTCGGCGGCTCTCGGCTTCGGTTTCCGGTGTGGGTTCCTCGGCATGCTCCACATGGAGATCATACAGGAACGCCTGGAGCGGGAATTCGACATGACCGTGATTACCACGGTGCCCAACGTAAGCTATCACGCCTTTACCAAGAAGGATCCAGAGGACATCGTGATCGTTAACAACCCTTCGGATTTGCCCGATCCTTCTACCCTGGACCGGGTCGAGGAACCCTATATCAAGGCGACCATCATCACCAAGTCGGATTTCATCGGCAACGTCATGAAACTCTGCATCGAGAAGCGAGGGGTGATCACCAACCAATCCTACCTGACTACCGAGCGCGTTGAGCTCAACTTCGACATGCCGCTGGCTGAAATCGTTTTCGACTTCTACGACCGCCTGAAGACCGTTTCCAAAGGATACGCCTCCTTCGATTACGCGCCAATCGGCATGCGCATTTCCAAGTTGGTTCGCGTGGATATACTGCTCAATGCCCAACCGGTGGACGCCCTCTCTGCCCTGGTACATGCGGATAACGCTCAGAATATTGGCAAGCGCATGTGCGAGAAACTCAAGGAGCTGATTCCACGTCAACAGTTCGACATCCCTATTCAGGCTGCCATTGGAGCCAAGATCATCTCCCGGGAAACGATCAAGGCCCTGCGAAAGGACGTAACGGCCAAGTGTTACGGTGGGGATATCTCCCGTAAGCGCAAACTCCTCGAGAAGCAGAAGAAAGGAAAGAAGCGCATGAGACAGGTGGGGAATGTGGAGATTCCTCAGCAGGCGTTCATGGCCGTACTCAAGCTGAACGACTAAGGGACTCTCCAGCTTCAGGGGTTCGGCGAAATTTACAATAGATTTAAGCTTAGGCCGTTGGAAATGATCCTGAATTTCAAGAACTTTATATACAATTGTTTTCCAGGCTGATAATTTGACCCTTTAACGATGTGCCGGCACATCGGATATGATCCCTTTTCATAACTGGTTTTAGCCGGACGTTCGCTCTTTTCGCATTTATGCTTTGTTGGCGTACCCGCGGTTCGACAGACCACGGATTGCGCAGTATATTCTCTTCCCCGGCAGCAACCCTGAAGGCTGCCCAAAGGACAATAACATGAAAAATGCCCTCATTACCCTAGTTTTGGTGGGCCTGTTGCTTCCCGCTTGCTCCGAGCAAGACCCGATCACGGCCTTTGCCATACACACCCATGCGTCTCCGGTTGAAGGAGGCAGGATCGACCCCGAGGACGGTGACTTCGAATCGGGTGACCTTGTCCAGGTCACTGCCCACCCCTTTGAATATTTCCGTTTCTCCCATTGGGAGGGTGACTGGTCGGGAGAGGCCAATCCCTACATGTGGCGCGTAACATCAGAAATCGACATTATAGCTGTTTTTGTTCATCTGGACAGTGATAGCGATGGCGTACCGGATATTGAGGATAGCTGCCCGGACAGCCCAATTAATGAAGCGATCGATCAAAACGGGTGCTCACCTTCTCAACGTGATACCGATGGCGATGGGGTAACCGATGATCTCGATCAGTGTGTCGACACCCCTGCCGATGAACAGGCCGATGAATACGGGTGCTCACCTTCACAAAAGGATACTGACGGAGATGGCATCGATGATAGTTCCGATAGTTGCCCCAACACGCCCGAAGATGCAGAGGTAGACGAAAACGGTTGTGCCGATAGTCAAAAAGACAGCGATGGCGATGGAGTCAATGATGATGCCGATCAATGTCCGAATACGCGCCAGGGCGTTGCCGTCGATAATCTGGGTTGCTCACCCGTTTTAATTCTGCGAACACTGGAACCTACCCAGGTCGGGCCCCAGTACTACACCATGAACGCCGATTTGGTGGATCCTGGTCCTTTTCGGGTGCGCGAATTGGGGTTTGCCATAGTGTATACCAAACCGGGGGATCCCTCTACGGACAATTACGACGACTTTATGGGCCTGGGCTATCGACCGCCAGGCAACTATTCCGTTGAGGTGGAGTTTCCCGTACCAGGGATCGAGGTCCGTTTCAGGGCTTTTGCAGTAGACGATTCAGGATTGCACCTTGCCCCGGAAGTTTATGAAGCCCATTACATTTCCCTTGCGCCTGTGATTCAGTTGGAAGAACCTTTAGACGGAGAATCCTTTGTGATAGGTGATGCAGTAGCAATTAAAGGGGTTATTGATTTCCCTGAACCCGGGAGCTATCTGGAGCAGGGAGGAGTCTATGTGGACGAATCGGTCATAGCCGAGATCGACGGATCTCTGATCAATATACAATGGGATACGACTGGCTGGGAATTGGGCAGTCATGAAATTCGTATTGTGGCATTCAATAACTTCATGGACCCAGGAATACTGAACCTTGAGGTTATGTTGGTGGCACCCCAGGATTAAGTCGAACTTTTTCATAGTCCCGCAAGGCATTCCGTAGACATGCTTCATAATCATAGAAGACTCTGCGAAATGCGAAAATCAGCCCAAGATGCTATATTTACGAGTGTAATTAAAGTCTTGTGATACGATGAAAATGATATGGTATTTGGCTGCAATCCCAATCGGTCTGATCCTATCAAGCTGCTCGGACGCCCCGCCTCTGGCAACTTCCCTACTGCATGTGCACATTTCCCCTGAAGGTGCGGGCCTGGTTTTCCCGGATCAGGGCCGCTTCGAAAACAACCGGACCGTAGAAGTACGTGCCGTAGCTGCTCCTGATTACGAATTCGTGCGTTGGGAAGGTGACTTTTCGGGAACGGACGCTACATATCAGTGGCTGGTGCTGGAAGAGGCTGAAGTAACGGCTGTTTTTGCCCCCAGGGAGAAGGAAATCCATGGGATTTCGCGAGATACAGAGTAGGCTTGTCCCCGAGCATGAATAACCACCTTTACCCCCACCAGAGCAGGGAGGGGAACATCATATACGCCCAGCCCAGCAGTAGCAGGTTTACCCAATACCAGGCCTGACGCAACTCCTGCCTGAGAAGGCCGGCAAACGGAAATATGAGGTACAGGGCAAGCCACCAGCCCATGCTCCCGCTGACCACTGCATCTACCAGCTTGAACCGGAACACGATGGCGATCACTGCTATGCCTCCGAGGGCGAGCAAGGGCATCATCCAGATTTTCTTCCACAGCAACAGTGTGGTGTAGAGCAGCATCACCAGGAAGGCGGCGAACTGCAACATGGCCATTAGGGACTTGAGAAAGCCAAGGCTCAGGCCGGCCTTCAGGGTCTTGGGACCGCCGGCGGATGTCAGGGCCAGGTTATAAGTAATCAGCTCGTAGCCGACGAAGGCCGAAACGGCAATCAGCACCACGGCCAATGCCGTAAAAATGAGGTGGAACCACTTCATCCCGGTAAAAATTAGGAGGATAAGGTAGTAATTAAATGGAGTATGCGTTTAGGGAACCAGCTCTTCGTCGAAATCGTAGACCTTGCCCAGGTAGACCAGCTTGCTGCCGGCCTCCACCTCCAGGTCGCTGTCCAGAGAGGATATGACGTCCAGGGCACCGCCTTTCTTCTTGACGAACAGGGGCACACGAACCACCTTGTCCTCCTTGTACTTGAGCAAGCCGCGCAGCTGTTCCCCATTTTCGATCGGAATCTCATTGATCGACGGATAATCGCGGACCACCGCACTGAGTTCTCCGAAATCAAAGGGGGTAAAGCGTCCGTCCGGGGACTCCCCCTTGCGAAGCTGGTCCATCAGTCGGTGGGCGCCGTGCTCCCCGAACTGCTGCCCGAAGCGGTCCACGGCATAGCGGTTGATCTCGCTGTTTCCTGTCAGGGCCAGCATATAGCCCACATCGTTCAATTCGAAGTTGTCGGTTAGCGACTCGGCGAAGATGTTGGCGTTGATGGCCTCCAGCCCCATATTCCGAGCCTTGTCCACGTTCTGCTGGTTGTTGTCGATCAGCACGACATCGCGGCGGTTCTCACGCAGATAGGTGGCTATGATTCGGGAAAGCTTGGACGCGCCCACGATGAGTATGCCTTCGGATCGGGTCAGGTAGACGCCCAGCCATTTGGCTACCGGGCGGGCCGTCGCCGCATTAAGGAGCACAGTGCCCAACACGACCATAAAAACAAGGGGGGTGACAAATTCTGCCCCGCTTTCACCCTGATCGGCCAGGCGTGTTCCAAACAGCGAGGCGATACCGGCCGCCACGATTCCCCGTGGGCCTACCCAGCTGATGAACATTCTCTCCCGTATCGTCAGGTTGGACCCCCAAGCGCTGATAGTGACCACCAGGGGCCGGATCAGGAAGATGATAACCCCCAACAGGGCCAAAGTCCTCCAGTTGTAGATCTTCTCCAGGTCCGACAGGTCGATGTTGGCCGCCAGTATGATAAACAGTATGGAAATAAGCAATATGCTTAGCGATTCCTTGAAGTACAGCAGGTCGTCCAGATTAGGCACCTTCATGTTGCCCATCACCATGCCCATCACCACCACGGCCAACAGGCCGGATTCATGAGCGAAGAGCTCGGCAGAAACGAAGACGAAGAGCACCATGGAAAGGGAGCCCACGTTCACCAGATAATGGGGAATCAGCTTGTTCTTGATCAGGAAGGCCAGGGCATGGGCGAAAGTAAAACCGAAGGTGAGCCCGAAAAGCAAGACCTTGCTGAATTCCACTATGGCCTTGAGGGTGTATTCCTTCCCCTGACCTACCATGATAAACTCGTAAACCAGTACGGCGAATAAAGCCCCGATGGGGTCGATCAGTATCCCCTCCCATTTTAGGACGGCAGAGACGTCCTTTTTCAGCGGTATGTTCCGCAATATGGGCGCAATCACCGTCGGACCGGTAACCACGATCAGCGAGGAGAAGAGCAGCGAGATCTGCCAGTTCAGGTCGAAGAAGTAATGGGCGGCTATTCCTCCCAGGACGAAGGTGACCAGCGAACCGATCACGATCAGCTTGGTGATCACGGGGCCGACATTGGTTACTTCAGACCGCTTCAGGGTGAGGCCTCCCTCGAACAGGATCACCCCAATCGCAAGAGAAACGAAATAGTACAGGGACTCTCCCGGAAACAAGCCGCGGGTGCCATCCCACTGAGGCTCGATCAGCTTGGTATTGTTTTCCGTAAATTCGGTGGCTATCGGGCCTACCAGTAAACCGATAATGATTAGGGGAAGGATGGCAGGAATTTTCAACCTCCAGGCTGACCACTGCGCCAAAATCCCGAGTATAATGATTCCTGCGAGTTCTAACATATTCTAAATTTGCTAAATTAAGAGCTTTCCGACAAGCCGCACCCTCAAATAACGGGAATGCGGGCCAAAATGACCGATAAATAAGATGCAGGACGACTCCTTTCCGTTTCGGAAAATCCTCTTTGGCTTTGCCTACTCCCCTTCCCTGTTGGTCAACCTGGCCGAGGCAACCCGGCTCTCCCGCATAATGGGAGCCCGGCTGACCCTGCTGCACGTAGGCCCACAGACCCGCAAAAAGGAAAAACAACTCAGGGAATTGCTCACCCAACTGGCGGTGGAGGAGGATGTGGACGAGATTCTCTGGCGACCGGGTAAGGCCTATCCCATACTTCGCGAGGCCGTGGACGAGCTGGGTATCGACCTGCTGATGCTGGGTGCCAAACAGCACGAGAGCCTCTATACCTTCTATGTGGGGTCCATCGCCCGCAAGCTCACCCGGAATGTGAGCTGTTCGGTACTGCTGCTGATACGGCCCTCCCTGGAACGAACCCCCTGCAAGCACGTGGTGGTTAACGGACTGGAAGACAGGGAGACACCGACGGCCATACGCCGGGCCTTATATATGGCGAAGGCATTGGGCTCCGAGATCGTAACAGTAGTGGAGGAAATCCGGCCCGAGGAAATCGACGTGCCGGTAGAAGACGACCAGTCCCTGGAGAAGGCCGCCATGCTCCGTGAACAGATCAGCCGCCGGGAAGACCTCCGGGTACAGAAGATCCTGGACCAGGTGCCGGATGAACTGAAAGGACCTTTCAAGGTCAAGACACAAAGCGTCTTCGGTCGCAGGGGGTACACCATCGGCCACTATGCCGAAGTGGTTAGGGCCGACCTCCTGGTGATGAATGCCCCGGTTCGCAGCAACTTCTGGGATCGCGTTTTCACGCACGACATAGAATTTATACTTTCCGACCTGCCCACGGACACCCTGATTGTCCGAAGCTAAGCCGAATATGGAGCGTATTTCACAATTTATGAGCGAACTGCCCAGAAACCTGTTTTCCGGTTTCGTGGTATCCCTTATCGCCCTGCCGCTGGGTTTGGGGCTCGCTTTGGCCAGCGGAGCACCCCCTATATCCGGGGTGGTGGCAGCCGTGATCGGGGGCATAATGGTTTCTCTCCTGGGAGGCTCTCACGTGACCATAGCCGGCCCGGGTAACGGGCTGGTTGTCGTGGTGCTCAGTTCCGTAATCGCTCTGGGCGAGGGAGACCTTGCCCAGGGTTTCCTCTATACACTGGCGGCCATAGTCGTGTCCGGGGTGTTGTTGTTTGCCATGGGGGTATTTCGCATGGGCAGGCTGGCCGATTTCTTCCCGGCCTCAGCCATAGAGGGCATGCTGGCGGCCATCGGCTGGATTATCTTCGCCAAGCAGTTCCACGTCATGATCGGTAATACGGGGGCCGATGGGGATGTAATCCCGCTGCTGGCCTCCATACCCCGTTCCCTCTGGGCCCTGGTTGAGGAAGCGGGTCCATACCAGCAGTTCACTGCCGCCATAGGCCTGGGATCCCTGCTGATCCTCATAGTATACTCGCGGCTCCGAAGCCGTATCGTGCAGCTGATCCCCGCGCCCATGTGGATTCTGATCCTTTCGGTGGGCTTGTTCTACGCCTTTGGATACCTGGGGCGGCCTTATCCCCTGACGAAGGAGTTCCTGATCAACCTTCCCGCCAACCTGATGGAGAGCCTGCCCTCGCCCGATTTCTCCAAAGGGTATACCCTGACCTTTCTGCAGAGCGTTATTTCGATTACCCTGATCGCCAGCATCGAGTCGCTGCTTAGCATCAAGGCGGTCGACAAGCTGGACCCACTGCAACGCCGCTCCAACGTGAACCGGGATCTCAGGGCCATCGGACTCGCTACCATCGTCAGCGGGCTGATGGGTGGGCTGAATGTCGTTATCGTCATCGCCCGCAGCTCGGTGAACGTCAACAGCCAAGCCAGCAACCGATCGGCCAACTTCCTGCATGCGGGCTTTCTGCTCGCCTTCGTTTTGCTGCTGCAGGCGCAACTCAATACCATACCCCTTTCGGCCCTGGCGGCCATACTGGTCTATACCGGCTACAAGCTGGGTACGCCCCAGACCCTGAGCCGAATGGCCCGCATTGGTCGGGAACAGGTAGCCATCTTCCTGGCTACCCTGCTGACCACCCTGTTCACTAACCTGATCACCGGGATACTCGCCGGCATACTTATGACCCTTGCCCTGCACGTTTTTATCACTCGGAATCCTTTCCTCTTTATCAGGAACATCTTTAAGCCCAACGTCCTGGTATTTAAGGAATCTGACGAAGGCACGTATTATGTAAGCGTCAAACACTTCTGCAACTTCCTGAACTTCTACAAGCTCAGGGAAAAACTGGACGCCATTCCCGAGCAGGAACAGGCGGTGATCGACTTTTCCATGTGCCAGTTTGTCGACCATACCGTAATGGAAGGCATCGACCTTTACACGGAGACCTTTTTCAAGAAAGGAGGGGACCTCTCCGTGGTAGGGCTGGATGGGCACGGCACGGATTCCAGCCATCCTCAGGCCATCCGTAACGTGATCCCCTTTGGCGGCCTGCAGCCCATAGAAGACTATTTTACCCGACGGCAGAAGCGACTGAGGGACTTCGCCCTGGAATACCAGTGGGAATACCGCCCCGCCCGATCCCAGGAATCAGGCTTTTTGATGGACTTCGTCTTCTTCCGTACCCGCCAGATCAACTATACCTATAACACCCTGTACGGCGGGAATGGCGCCCTGATGGTGTCCGATATCGAGTTTTCGGAAGGGGAATTCATCGCCAAGGAAAATATCCGTTCCACCTTTATGCAGATTAAACTTCCCCGTTCATTACCCGTCTTCACTCTGGATAAGGAGGGAATCTGGCAACGCCTCTACTCCCAGGCGGGGTTCAGCGAAGTGCTTCTGCCTGGCCACCCGGACTTCAACCGGCGGTTTTTCCTCAGCGGCGAAGATGCTCCCGCGATCCAGCGGCTGTTTTCGGACAACCTGATCCGGTTTCTGGAGAGCAATCCGCTCTACCACATCGAATCCAACGGTTCCTCCCTGCTGATCCTCAAAAAGGAACGGCCACTGACCGTACCCGAGATCAAGGCCATGGTGTTTTTCGGCCGGATGCTTAAACAATCCTTAATGGATTCGGTTGGAAATCAAAATGAATAGTATCTTGACCGACTTTAAACTGGTATGAAGCTATATCCGATCGAAACGGGCAACTTTAAGCTGGACGGAGGGGCCATGTTTGGCGTGGTTCCCAAAAGCCTCTGGCAGCGAACCAACCCGGCGGATTCGAACAATATGATCGATCTCGGCGCCCGCTCCCTGCTGATCGAGGACGGAGATCGACTGGTGCTTATCGACACCGGACTGGGCAACAAACAGTCCGAAAAGTTCTTCAGTTTTTACTATCCCTGGGGCGATCACTCCCTGGACCACTCCCTGGCCGCTCACGGATTCGTCAAAGAGGATGTTACAGATGTCTTCCTGACCCACCTGCACTTCGACCACTGTGGCGGCTGCATTGAATGGAACGACGATCGAAGCGGCTATCGCCCGGCGTTCCCGAATGCCCGCTTCTGGACCAACCCCTTACACTGGGACTGGGCGATCCGGCCCAACCCACGGGAGAAGGCTTCCTTTCTCAAGGAGAACATCATACCGATGCAGGAGTCCGGACAGCTCGAGTTCCTCCCGCTGAATAAAGACACCTATCTCCAGGACAGCCGCATGGGGTTCTCCTTTATCTGCGTGGACGGACATACCGAAAAGATGATGTTACCGGTAATCGATTACCGGGGACATCGGATCATTTTCGCTGCCGACCTGATTCCCACCGCCGGACACATTCCCCTGGTGTATGTTATGGGCTTCGATACACGGCCACTGATGACCATGGAAGAAAAGGCACGCTTTTTGGACTGGGTGGCAAACAACGACTACCTCCTGTTTTTCGAGCATGATGCCCACAATCAGATGGCGCGTCTGAAGAGAACCGAAAAAGGCATAAGACTGGACGAAATACTTGCGTTCGACGAAATATTCGCCCATTAATACAGTTTACACTTAAAATTGAAATCTATGAGGTTTTCCCATATAACCCGACCCGCGCTGGCCATAGTAGGATTGATGCTGGCTACCGGCTGCGGAAGCACCCAGCTGGTGAGCACGCCGGTCGAGAACATCGACACCCTTCCCTACAAGAACACTGAGCTCACATCCTACGAAAAGGAGAACTGGATGCACCTGGACCTTACCCGGGACACCATACCCGGCATGAGTGTGCAGCGCGCCTATGACGAACTGCTAAAGGGCAAACGCGGCAAAACAGTGGTCGTCGCCGTTATGGACAGTGGAATCGACCTCGGACACGAGGATCTGGACGACGTGCTCTGGACCAATTCGGATGAAGATCCCGGCAATGGAATAGACGACGACAACAACGGCTATGTGGACGACGTACACGGATACAATTTCCTGGGGGAGTCGGTCAATGAGCAGCTGGAAATGGCCCGCATTATCCGGTTAAACCTAGGCAACAGCGAATTACAGGCCCGGGCTACCGAAGAACTGGCCGCCAAGCAGAAAGAGGCCAACGAAAACTATCAGTTTTTCTCGGAACTCCAGAAGATATTCGATCCCGCTCACGAATACCTTACCGATCAATTGGGCAAGGCAGATTATACCGAAGAGGACCTCCAGGCCTTCAAGCCTGCTGACGAACAGGGTATGCAGTATCAGCTAACAGTCATGAGGTTCCTGAGTATAGCCGAGACCGGAGCCAAGGTCCAGGAAATGCTGGAAGGCGTTGCCGGCGACTACAAGGACCTGATCGACTACGGTACTAAGGTTTCCTTTAACGGACGCGAGCAGGTGGGTGACGATGCCTACGATATCAACGACCGGGGGTATGGTAATGGCGATCCATCCACAGGTATCGAACAGGAAGACCACGGAACGCACGTGGCCGGCATCATCGCCGCCGAGCGCGGCAATAGCCTGGGTATTGATGGGGTGGCCAGCAATGTGGAAATCATGGCCCTGCGCATCCTGTCTAACGGAGACGAATACGATAAGGACGTGGCCCTAGGCATACGCTATGCGGTGGACAACGGGGCCCGGGTGATCAACTGCAGCTTTGGTAAATACTTTTCGGTGAATCCAGAGTGGGTTTACGATGCCATCAAATACGCCGCTTCCAGAGACGTGCTGATCGTTATGGCTGCCGGTAACGAGAGCAAGGATCTCGACAATGTAATTCATCGCTATCCGAAGGACAACATCGATAGTGGCGAGGAATTCGCAGACAATGTACTCACCGTGGGTGCACTGGCACCGGATTACGGCTCCAGCCTGGTGGCGGGCTTTACCAATTACGGAAAGAAAACCGTGGATATCTACGCCCCGGGGGTTCAGGTGTATTCGCTGGAACCGGATAACGGCTATGTCTATCACGACGGCAGCTCCATGGCCGCGCCTGCCGTATCGGGAGTTGCCGCTCTCATACGCTCCTACTATCCCGAGCTCAGCGCCGCTGAGGTTAAAGACATCATCATGAAGTCGGGCATTACCACCAAGCAGCAAGTAGTCGTGCCCGGCGACGGTTCCGAGTCCAGGCCTTTTGCCGAACTCTCGGTCTCAGGCAATATGGTCAATGCCTTTAATGCCCTGTTAATGGCCGACCAGCGCTCCCGCTCGAATAAAAGAACGAAGTAAGCAATCCCCTATCCTATGATACGTCCCGTACTAGCCTCACTCGCATTGATTTTCGTCGCTACTGCAGCCCTTGCTCAATCTGAAACGAGCAGATGGCAACAGCACGTAGATTATACCATGGATGTAAAGATGGATGTCGAGAGCTTTCAGTATTCCGGCACTCAGAAAATCGTTTATACCAACAACTCCCCGGATGAACTTCGCCGGGTGTATTTTCATCTGTACTTCAACGCCTTCCAGCCCGGTAGTGAAATGGATATGCGCCTTCAAAATGTAAGGGATCCGGACCGCCGGATGATGAATGGCGGGAAAAGCCGGATCGCTGTACTCAAGCCTGAAGAACAGGGATACCTCCACATCACCTCCCTGACCCAGGATGGAACTGCGGTAAAATACCTGGAGGAGGAGACCATACTGGTGGTAGACCTGGCGGAACCCATAGCCTCAGGCAGCAGCACTACCTTCGATCTGAGTTTTATGGGACAGGTGCCTCTTCAGATACGCAGATCGGGACGCAACAATGCGGAAGGCATCGCACTTTCCATGAGCCAATGGTACCCCAAACTGGCGGAATACGATTTCGAGGGCTGGCACCCGAACCCCTATATCGCCCGCGAATTTCACGGGGTCTGGGGGAATTTTGACGTGAAGATCACCCTGGACAAAGACTATGTGATCGGAGCAACCGGCTACCTGCAGAACCCCGGAGAGATCGGACACGGCTATGGGGAAAAGACCCGACGCACCCGGGGAAAGACACTGACCTGGCACTTCAAGGCACCCAGGGTAATGGACTTCGTATGGGGAGCCGACCCCGGCTACACCCACGACACCCTGAAGGTCAAAGGAGGCCCCGTTCTGCACTTTTTCTACAAAGGGAACGATCAGCTGAAGGAGAACTGGAAGAACCTCCAGCCCAAGGCCGCGGCGGCTATGACCTACCTCTCCGAGCACATAGGCCCCTACCCCTATGAGCAATACTCGATCATTCAGGGGGGTGACGGAGGCATGGAATACCCCATGGCTACTTTAATTACCGGCGACCGTTCCTTCGGAAGTCTGGTAGGAGTTACCGTACATGAGATGGCGCACTCTTGGTTTCAGCACCTGCTTGGAACCAATGAGTCCAAATACGAATGGATGGACGAGGGCTTCACCAGCTACATCAGCGCCCTCTGCATGAACGAAATCATGGAACGCGACAATCCATTTCCTTTCAGCGGCAGCTACAGCGGCTATCGCCGTCTGGCCAACTCCGGAGTGGAGGAGCCTCAGACCACGCATGCCGATCGATACAACACCAACTTCGCCTACGGAAGCTCGGCCTACAGCAAAGGAGCCGTATTCCTGGCTCAACTGGGCTATGTTATCGGCGAGGACAAAAGGGACCAGGCCATTAAGCAGTACTATGAGCAATTCAAATTCCGGCATCCCATTCCCAACGATATCAAGCGGGTCGCCGAGAAGGTGTCCGGCATCGAACTGGAGTGGTATCTGAACGACTGGACCCGAACCACAAACACCATAGACTACGCCATCTCCGAGGTCGAGGCGTCCGGCGAAAAGACACGGATTACCCTGAAGCGCAAGGGCCAAATGCCCATGCCCATCGATCTGTTTATCAAAGACAAGGAAGGAAATTACCACAACTATTACATCCCCCTTCGTATGATGCGCGGAGAAAAGGACAATCCCTATCCTGCCTACGAACGAAAAGTGCTCCGGGATTGGGCCTGGACCCATCCGAGCTATACCTTTGAGGTAGATCTGCCCTATGGACGGGTGGATGCCCTGGCCATTGACCCCAGCGGACTGATGGCCGACGTGGAACTATCGGATAATGAATATACCGTCTCGGAATAAGGTTGGAAGAGAAAGACTGGGCAAGGAGGAACGACTCCGTTCCCGGGAGGATATCGCCTTGTTGTTCGAGCGGGGAAAAAGGATAAAGCAGGGTGGCCTGCTCATGATCTACGGCCCCCTGAAACAAGCCGAAGGCAATAAGGCGGCCTTTGCGGTGCCCAGGAGGGTGTACCGCAAAGCCGTCGACAGGAATCGGATCAAACGCCTCCTCAGGGAGGCCTATCGTACAAGTCCCCTCCGCTATGAGCTGGGCGAGGCCCTTCCCCTGGGCCTGATCTTCCTCTACTTCGGTAGGCAAAAGCCCACATATCCAGGGCTCTCGTCGGATCTAAACACCCTCCTGAAACGCATAAAAAACAGTACATGAAAGCCTTACGCAAAATCCTGGCTGTTATCTCGGCCTTAGTTCTTTCCCTGGTAGTTTTCAGCGGCTTCCGCCCGAATAACGACTTCTTCGAAATCGCCAAGCAGATCGAGATTTTCACTTCCCTGTTCAAGGAGCTGAATATGAACTATGTGGACGACACCAGCCCGGCGGATCTTATGAATACCGCCATCAAAAGCATGCTCGAAGACCTGGATCCCTACACAACATACATGAGCGAAGAGGAAATCGAGTCCGCCCGTATTCGGCAGTCAGGGTCGTACTCAGGTATCGGCGCCTCAGTCTTAACGTCCCGGGACAAAATCGTGATTCTGGAGATCTACAAAGGATTTCCGGCCGATGAGGCCGGCCTCATGGCCGGAGACGAAATCGTGGAAGTCGACGGGACTCCCGTGGGCGAATACGAAGGCATAATCGACGAGCTGATGAGGGGGGCGAGGAATACGGAATTATCGGTGAAATACCGAAGGGGAGGAACGACTTACAACGCCAGCCTCGCCCGTAAGGCAGTTACCGTGGATGCCGTTCCTTACTACAGCATGGTAGGAGGCCATACCGGCTATATCGTCCTTCGTGTATTCAACCGCAAAGCCTCCTCACAGGTGAGTTCGGCTATTCAGGACCTGAAGAACCAGGGGGCCACGCAGTTTGTTCTCGACCTTAGGGGTAATCCCGGCGGATTGCTCTCCGAGGCCATCAACCTGGTAAACCTCTTCGTTCCCAAAAACGAACTCGTCGTCTCCACCCGATCCCGTATAAAAAAATTCAATCGGCAGTACCGCACGGAAAACGAGCCCCTCGAACCGGAGGTGCCGTTGGCCGTGCTGATTAACGGTCGCAGTGCCTCCGCCAGCGAAATCGTGTCCGGTGGTCTGCAGGATGTCGACCGCGCCGTGGTACTGGGTACGCGCAGTTTCGGTAAGGGGCTGGTTCAGCGACAGATCCCGCTGGAATACAACACCAGCCTTAAGGTTACCATTTCACGCTACTATACCTCTTCAGGCAGGTGCATACAGGCACTTGACTATTCCCGCCGGGACGAAGAAGGCAACGCAATACGCACCCGGGAGTTTAACGAATTCAAGACGCGCAATGGACGCACCGTTACCGATGGCGGGGGCATCACGCCGGATATAGCCGTGGGGGATGGGCAGGTACATCCATTGGTTCGTAAAATGGAAAAGGAATATGTTTTCTTCGATTTCTGCAATGACTACGTGAACGGGGGAAATCCGGAACTCGACCCCTCTAATCCCCGTCAATATGACGATCGAATCTGGAAGGCCTTCTCCGACTTTCTCCGTTCCTCTAATTTCTCCATGCAGACCGAGTCCGAGGAACTGGTTCGCGACGCCATGCGAAAGGACAGCCTGTTTCTAACCCCTGGCATGGAGAAGGCATACAGCGACCTAATGGCCAGATTAGAGCAGGATAAGGATCAACTCCTTAATCAGGCCCGGGACTACGTACTGGGAGAAATCCGCGAAGAACTCTTGCTTAGGCAGCTGTATCGGGAAGGCCTGTATCCCGTACTCCTGCAGGACGATCCTGTCGTGGAACGAGCCCTGGAAACTTTAGATAACAACCGGGAATACCGGTCCATTCTCAATCAGAAATAAGGGATTAAACCGGAATCCATTTTTGAGTAATCTTACTTTAGAAAATATGGTTACTTTTCGTACAAATCTAAATTTCCTGATTATGAAAAATCGTATTTTGCATTTTACTGTTCTTCTGGTGCTGTTTTATATGCCTTATTCTTCTCGTGCCCAGTCCGAAAGTATAGAAGGCTTCTTTGACCATTTGGTCGTCAGCCTAAAAACAAGCTCCTATGATTCTCTTAGCAGTCACTTATCCCAGAAATTCCAGCAGAGTGCCAACTTCATGCCCGACCGAACTAAGGGATTTATACTGCCTAAAATTTCCCAACCTTACGTGGAATTGTGGAATTCAGGGGAAATGCCTAATGTAGGCAATCAATTAGCACTAGGAAGCAAATCTGAAAATGCGATTGAAAAAGCAAAATCGCATTACGGGTTTGATGGCGAGGACTATGGACCCGATGTTCCCCTATTTACCGTTGGATCAGAAAACAGCGCCGGACACCCCTACGGAGGAAACTTCTTTGTGGACTACGGTTCGATGAAAATTGAAAACCCTGCTCCTTCGCCAAGAATTGTACAATTCACTGAGGCACGATGGATTATTCCCGAAACACGTGCTCAGTCTAATAGAAAAGACTTCCGTTTTTATGAATTGGAAGTCTCAGAAGAAGATACCAAACTTATTTGCAGGGATAAGAATGGATTTGTGCTGCAGACTAGAGAGGTCAACCCCTCAGCAGATAATATTCTTGGAGGTGTAGTAGGTGTAGTTTCTTTGCATTTCAAACTATCCGAACCTCTGTTTGATGAACGTACTGAAGTATCATTTGGTACGGATTCTGAAGTGATTTACGATAAAACCACAATGATTATCGTCTGTTCCAAAGAAGCCTTTGATCGTTGGTAGCCATTGTGATCTTAAAATCCCTGCGGAATTATTGGCGGGGATTTTTTTTTGCTTTCAACATCCGTATATGCGGAATGCCATCCTCCAGGTATCCCTCGCCGAACATCTGGAAACCCAGCTCCTCGTAGAATGCAGTCAGATACTGCTGGGCCGAAATCTCTATGTCGACTTGGCCGTACTGCCGATACAGTTCTTCTAGGCTCTCCTTCATTAACAACCTTCCCAGGCTTCTGCCGCGTATGCCTTCGGACACTACCACTCTACCAATGCTCGACCGCTCAAAGTATTGACCGGGTCCGAACAAACGGGTATAACCGGATAAAACACCATCCACATACATCAGTACATGCCGGGCATGCTGATCTAGGTTATCGATGTCCTGGTATACACAGTCCTGCTCGACCACGAAGACTTCGGACCTCAGTCGCAACAGGCCGTACAATCGAGTAGTATCGAGCGCTTCGAAAGAGCCGAACCAAAAATCGATTGCATCGAATTCGCCAGTACCTCCCATTTTACATGTTTATAAGTGTGTATAACCCGGAATGCCAACCAAAAATCAACTCTTTAGCGTCTATCACTATTGTTAATTACTTGACATTAAAAATCGATGAAATAATTTCTTTAACTCGATTGTCTGTCCCTATATACAAAAAACCGAGTCCTGCTGGGGTAAACTATCAGAATTAAAACTAAAAATATCCACCTCAAATTCGATTTAGTTAACACTGGCTTAACCTGAAATATACCCACACTAACCTTAAATTAACTCTGCGAACACCTGTTGATAACTATTATAATCTCACTCTCTACCAAATCATTACTGAGTTGATAATTGGTTAAAAATAGCGAGTAGGCAAATTTCAAAGAAAAGCTGAATCTTTTTTTCAGCCTTATCAACACCCCATCATCATCATCATTAATCTTTATTTAAAAATTCAAAAGTTTAATATGAAATATAATGTTGTGAACAAGCCCTGAGGCTTCGTTACGTGGGTTTCTTCGTAATTTCGGTCAAACTTCAAAACAGGCGAATGTCCAAACAGAAGAAAAGAGCGAAGATCCATCGCAGAAATGAGATCACCAAGGGACTATTCACCGTACTAGAGAAGCATCCTGACCGAACTTTCAGTTACAAAGAAATAGCCAGTATTCTCAATATTACGGACACCAAAGGTCGCAATGACCTGATTCGGAGGTTGGGACAGCTCAAAGCCGAAGGCAAGCTGGTCGAACCCAAAAATGGTCGTTATCAACTGCCACCCATGAAGCATGAAACCGTGGAGGGCGTACTGGATGTCAACAGTGCAGGAAACGGCTATGTGATTACCGAAGAATTGGAAGAAGACGTTTTCGTGGTATCCTCCGACCTCGGAGGAGCCTTTCATAAAGACAAGGTACGTGTCGCCCTGAAGCGAAAACGGGGTGAAGGTCGACGCGACGGTGAGATCGTGCAGGTCCTGGAGCGTAAACGCACTGAATTCGTGGGTGTAATTGAAATCTCGGATAAATTTGCCTTTGTGAGGCCAGCGGACTCTAAGGTCTACACGGATTTCTTTGTTAATCTGAGCGAGACCGGAGGGGCGAAAAACGGCGATAAGGTACTGGTCGAGATGCTATCCTGGGAAAACCTGAGAAATTCTCCGTTGGCCCGCGTAAAGCAGGTACTGGGGGCACCGGGAGAACACCATACCGAAATGCATGCCATACTGGCCGAATACGGACTTCCGTATGAGTTCGAAGCCGACGTGGAGTCCTTTGCCAATCAGATCGACACCCGCATCACCGAAAAGGAAATTGCTAAGAGGAGGGATTTCCGGGACGTGCTCACCTTCACCATAGATCCGAAGGATGCCAAGGACTTCGACGATGCCCTTTCCTTCAGGAAACTGGAGAATGACAACTATGAAATCGGCATTCATATCGCGGATGTATCGCATTATCTCATACCCGGAACCGTACTGGACGACGAGGCCTTTAATCGGGCTACTTCTGTATATCTGGTGGACCGGGTGGTACCCATGCTACCGGAGATCCTGTCCAATATGGCATGTTCGCTGAGGCCCCACGAAGAAAAGTACACCTATTCGGCCGTATTCGAAATCGATCACGACGCTAACATTCGCAACCAATGGTTCGGCCGGACGGTAATCGAATCCGACGAACGTTTCGCCTACGAGGAAGCCCAGCACATCATAGAGACGGGCAGGAACCACATACCCGAGCGCATATCCATAAGGGACGAAGGAGCTTATGAAGTCAGCGATGAGGTACGCGAGGCGGTTCTGGTTATGGATACCCTGGCCAAACGCATGAGGGCACGAAGGATGAAGATGGGGGCCATTTCGTTCGACAAGGTCGAGGTCAAGTTCCAACTCAATGAGGACAATGAGCCTACCGGAGTATTCTTCAAGACTTCGATGGATGCCAATAAGCTGATCGAAGAGTTCATGCTGCTCGCTAACAAACGCGTGGCGGCCTTTATCGGTAAGCGAAATCCACAACCCACTTTCGTATACCGTATACACGACGAACCGGATCCGGATAAGCTCATAGCCCTGAATGGAGTCATATCGCGTTTCGGACATAGTGTGGACCTCAGGGATAAAAAGAAAATCTCTCAGGATCTGAACCAGCTCCTGGACGATGTGAAGGGAAAACCCGAGCAAAACCTGGTCGATACACTGACCATACGGAGCATGAGTAAGGCAAAATACAGTACGGACAATATCGGGCATTACGGACTTGCCTTCGATCACTACAGTCATTTTACCTCGCCTATACGGCGCTATCCCGACGTAATGGTACACCGTTTGCTGGAACATTATCTCAAAGGGGGTAAATCAGTAAAACAGGATACCTACGAGGAAATGTGCGAACACTGTTCTCAACGCGAAATACTAGCGACCCAGGCAGAACGGGATTCGATCAAGTACATGCAGATCCGCTACATGCAGGATCATCTGGAGGAGGAGTTCCGGGGTGTAATCTCCGGGGTAACCGAATGGGGTATGTATGTGGAAATCATCTCCAATAAATGCGAGGGAATGATTCGCATACGGGAGATCAAAGGGGATTACTACGTCTTCGATCCGAAGAATTACGCCATAGTGGGTAATCGCACCCAGAAACGCTATGTACTCGGGGACGAAGTGACGGTCATGGTTAAGGATATCGACCTGGAGAAGAGGCACCTGGATTTCGCCCTCATACCGGACTAGGATACCATAAATATCAATGAAATGAATACAATGATTTATACCCTGTGCCTGTCGATACTTTTGGTATCGGGCTTCGTGAACGGACAGACCGATCAGAACGAACGCGCAGTGGATCCCTTTACCCGGATCAAGGTGTTCGACGGACTGAATGTGACCCTGATTCCTTCGAAGGAAAATAAAGTGGTGATCAGCGGGCAGCATCTGGAGAAGGTGGCTGTAGTTCAAAAAGGCAAGATGCTCAAACTCCGCATGCAAATTGATAAGATTTTCTCGGGCAAGCGAACACAGGTAAAAGTTTACTTCAACGGGGAGTTAAGCGAGGTGGATGCGAATGAAGAATCCCGTATAGTATGGGAAGAAGGTGTAAGGCAGGAGCGACTGGAAATCCGGGCCCAGGAAGGGGGCTCCATTTACCTGAATGCCGATCTGACCCAATTGGTCTCCAAGGCCGTTACGGGCGGCAATTTGTTCGTTACCGGAAAGACCCGTTTCCAGGATATTCGTATCAGTACCGGGGGTCTGATGTCGGCAGGTGAATTTGTAGCCGAATATACCACCGTTCGGGTCGATGCCGGGGGTCGGGCGGAAATACAGTCCACGGACTACGTTAGTGCCGAAGTACGCGCCGGTGGGACTATAAAAATTCACGGAGATCCCCTGAAAATGGATGAAAAGGTGTTTATTGGGGGTACGATTGAGCGAGTCGAGTAAGTAAACACTATGTGGGAGGTAGTACAACTGGCGGTGCCCTTGGGCTTGATGTTGAGTTTTTTGCCGGGTGCGGCCTTCTTCGTATTACTCGAAACCAGTGCCTCTCGGGGATTCCGTGCGGGAATAAGCTTCGATCTGGGGGTGGTACTGGCGGATGTGATCTTTATACTCATCGCCTATTTCAGCAGTTTTCAGTTGATGCAGAACCTGAGCAACCAGCCTGGATTGTATGTATTCGGAGGCTGTATACTTGCCGTATATGGAATAATACTCTTCCGCAACCAGGAAACGGCCCGGGAGCGCTATCAAGCCTTTGCTACGACTTATGTGGGCTTGTTTATCAAAGGCTTTATACTCAACTTCATCAATGTGGGTGTACTCGTATTCTGGCTAGGCGTACTGTTGTGGATAGGTCCCGCGCTGGATGGGGACACCTCCCGGCTGATGACCTTCTTCGGTCTGCTAATCGGAACCTACTTTACTGTGGACGTATTTAAGATATTGGCGGCCAAGCAGCTGAAGCAAAAGCTGACCCGGGAACGCACCATACTCCTGCGCAAAATACTGGGAGTGATACTCGTGGTTTGCGGTCTGGCACTGATTGTACAGGGCTTCCTGCCCACTTCTGCCATAGACGAACTCCCTATGAACTACGGGGCCCGTTAAGATCTGTGATCACCGGACAGCAGAAAAAAACCGGGACAAATCCCGGTCTTTCCATTCAGAGGCATCGAGCGGATTCGAACCGCTGTACAAGCTTTTGCAGAGCTGTGCCTAGCCACTCGGCCACGATGCCATATCGTGCAAAGTTATTACTCTTTTTTTGGCTGATCAAGGAGTAATGTGCAAGCCCTGCAGTCAGCGGGAGCGTTCCAGGGTCACACTTACGCTCTGAACGTCCCCTCCTATGGGCGGATTGATCTTAGAGACGGTCACTTCGGCATGATCGACCAGGGAAATTTCTCCGAATATCCGATCCAGTATGCGATTGCCCACGTGCTCGAGCAGCTTGGATGGAATGCTCATTTCTTCCTTGATGATGCGATGCACGTGCACATAATCCACGGTTTCGGACAGCCGGTCGCTGAGTGAAGAAGGACCCGTATCCGCTTCGAGGACGGCGTCCACACGGTAATCGCTCCCGATAATACTTTCTTCCTTCAGGCAGCCGTGACGAGCGTGCAGGCGCACATTGTTCAGGCGAATTTTTCCCATGGGGGCAAAAGTACTATAAAGTAGCGCTCCGGTGAACGCCGGTCTGTGTTCTCCTTTTAGAAAGGACCAGAGGCCTTGTCGGCCGGTTTGGGGTTTCGTAGAGTAGCTTTCTGCTATAGGTGGGTTTTAGTAAGTGCAGGCGCAGTTGCTGATTCCCTGGAACAGATCGGTCCCTATGGTAAGTACATGGGTACCCGTACTGAATCCGAGGATTTCATTGGTGATTACCTGATAGCTGTAACCGAAATAAATGCTGCTCTTCTTGAAGCCGGCTATGGGAGCTATATAAAGGGGCCTGCCGACCTGATCGTTGAGGAAACGGTAGGTGACCCCAAGGTAGTAGTAGTCCTCGAAGACGTGATAGCGGAATTTGGCATTGAGGTCCGTTACCGATCGCCCATCGCTTTCGAACCACTGGAAGAACATGGAAGGCTCCACGGACCAGTCGGATTTCTTGTCGTCCCGGAAAGTATATCCCGTATAGACGTAGTAGTTCCTCAGTCGGTTGGGCTCGAAGGTCGGATTGAATCTCCTGAGATTCTTGTTCAGCAAATTCGAGGCATTCACGCTGGCGAAAAAGGGCCCCTTGCGATATAAGGCACCGATGTCGAAATTGTGATTTACCGTGGCCCGGTCGTCTGTGGGGGCGGTGCCGTTCGGGTTGTTGAAATTCTCCACATCGATGCGAAACTGGTTGAAGTTGTAGGAAAGGCCAAAAGACAAAAACTCCTCGTCGTATCTGTCCAGGGTCAGGTGGTGTGCGAAAGAGAGACGGGAGCCCCGCTGTCGGGTATTACCGTTGCTGTCATTGTAGAGTACCATCCCTATACCGGATCGGTTGCCGAGACGGGCGTCTACGGCCAGGGTCTGGGTATCGGGGGCATCCTCTATGCCCACCCATTGGGTGAGTCCGTTAAGGCGTAGCTTAACATAGTCGCCGATGCCCGCATAGGTGGGGGACATCAGGAAGGGGTTATCCGCAATATACTGGGACAGCTGAGGAATGGTCAGTTCCTGAGCAGAAAGGGGTATGCAAGCAAGTATACTGCAGAACACGATTTGGGACAATCTGCGCATTTGTTTGGTTTTTTGCATTCAACAAGGTACTCAACTGCGGCCTTGTTCACAAAACCTTCCGGGTTTCCGGGTGGGGATGAGTAGGTGTTTCCCCCCCTTTTCACTCGGCGGTTATTATTCAAAGGATGGATCCGGTCCATCTTATTCTATAACGATTTTCCACAGGGCCTAGTACGTCTTATACCGTATTATCGATAAAGTGTAAAGTGCCCGACAAACTCCCTATCGTCGCGGGTTCCGTTGATTTTAATCGTGTACCAGTAATCGCCCGTGGGGAGTGGTATATTTTCATACGTACCGTCCCAGGCCTCGTTATTACTGAGCACTACATAGAGCTTTCGGCCGTAGCGGTCGTATATGGTCACCCGAATATCGGGGAAAGCCTCTCGATTGCCAGGAGCCCAGGTTTCCGAGTCCACGTCCCCGTCGGGGGTGAAAAAGTCCGGTATCTCCAGGTCGTAGAACTCCAGGTAGGCCGAAGCCATGGCTTCACAGCCGTTCCGGTCTATGACGCGAACCGTATAGGTGCCGGTCTCCAGGATTTCGTAGGTGCCAATCTCATCTACCGGCTGGTCGTTCAAATAGAGCTCATAGGGGGGCAGGCCTCCCTCTACGGTCGCTGTAAAGCGATTCAAACGGGTAGTATCCATATTCACGGTGAGTTCGTCATACCCTTCGATTCTGAAGGGAACCTGCACCAGGCAGCCGTTGCTGTGCGCAATACTCAGGAAGTGCAGGCCGGGGCTGAGGTTGGAAAAGCCTGTACCCAATTGCATGCGTGCGGGGTCGGTAACATCGATGCCGAAGAGCACATCCGACAGCACCGAAGGGTCTTCCATAATGATGTCGAGCTCGTTTCGAAGCAGGGAGCCTGGACAGCTGTAGATGGGAGCCACCGTAGCATTGAGGTTGACTCCGGGAACGATATCGGCCGTGATGGTCCGTTCGCAGCCCTGTGAATCCCTGACCACAAATACGTGCAGCCCCGATTCCAGTCCGTCAAATACCAGACGATCGTCCACGAAATCGGCCTCATCCACGGAGTTTAACGCACTTCGATACGGAGGTGTTCCTCCACTGACCAACAGTTCGACGCTACCGTCCATAGCGGAAACGCAGGTTTCCGGGGTAATGCTTCCGAGCTGTACCTCGAGTTGCGCCGGTTCCAGAATTTCAAAGTCGAAGGTGATAAAACATCCCAGTTCGTCCTGAGCGATTAACTGGTAGGTTCCTGCGGCCAGGTCGGTAAAGGTATTTTCGGTATCGAAACGGTCGAGGTTAGGGCTAATCGCATAATAAATCTGGCCGTAACCGCCGCTGACACTAACGTTGATGCTTCCGTCTTCCAGGCCGAAGCAACTGATATTGTTAACCTGTGCCATATCGGCGACCAGGGGCGGGTTGTCCGTTACGGTATAGGCCGGGCTCACATAACGGCAATCCCCGCTCAGCACCTCGATATAATAGGTCCCAACCTGGAGTCCGCTGAACACGCCATCCGTATTGGGCCCGTCGATCAGGCTGGTCAGGCCGGAATCCGCGTAGAGTCGGTAGCTGTAATTCCCCAATCCACCGGTGGCTTCTGCCCGCAGGGATGCAGTGGCCTCCCCGTTGCAGTTAACCACGGCGGCGCTGTCGTCCACAACCAGGCCGAGATCAGGAACCGGGTCTATCCGTATAATGTTGGAAGCCTGAGTACCGCAATTGAACACGTCCCTAACATAAAACTGATAATCGCCAGGAGGCGCGCTGATAGTGAGTTGATTTGAGGGCGGCAGCGGGGTGTAATTGACTCCGTCGGAACTGAACTCGTAAGGACCCGTTCCCCCTGTCGCCATCAGTCGAATTTCGGCTTCCGCTGTACAAGTTGGAGCCTGGGCCTGTACGATGCTGGCCAGTACCTCCAGGGGTTCGGTAAAGGTCACCTGGGGAGTAGTGAAATCGCATCCCAGGCCGTCGGAGACCCGTATGGCATAGATTCCTGCGCCGAGGCCGAAGAAGCGCCCATTGGACTGGAAGCCGCTCTGGAAGGCCACCGAGGCGCCCGTTGGATCGTATTCCAGCAACTGGAACTGATAAACGCCTTCTCCACCGGTTGCGGTGTCGATCTCCAGCACTCCGCTGGTATCCCCGTAGCATTCCAGTAGAGTCGTGGTCGGTAGTAGGCTGGCACTAATCGGAGGAGGCGTGGTCAGTACAATCGTTTCCTGATAGGTGCAGCCGGAGGCATCGGTTATGGTAGCGGTATAGGTATCCGCGGACAGCCCCTGAAACACGTGGTTGACCGTGCTATTGACCGTCAGGGAGTAGCCGGTGCCGGCACCGACCAGGCTGATGTCATACAGGGGAGTTCCCCCGTCGGGCTCGACGAAGATCTCTCCGCGATCGTTGGTGCAACTCACGCTTTGAATCTGCGTAATGGTTGCAGTTACCGGGCGATCCGGCGAGTAGACGCGTACGGTGTTGCTGTCTCCGCTGCAATACGGTGCGTCGGTCTGGATCACACGCAAGTAGTACGAACCGCCGTTGACCCCGGAAATGCTCAGGCTGTTTCCTGTAGAGGAGCCGCTGATGCCTGTGCTGCTACCGTCCTGGAACAGGAGTTCGTAGTCGAAGGCACCGGAGTAATTCTGCAGGTTCAACTGGACTATGCCGTTTCCGTCTCCAAAACATTCCACGGATTGGGCTTCGGTAAGATCGAGCTGCATGGTGTCGTAGGGTGATACCGTGTAGGCCGTGCTGTCTTCTTCGCAAAGGGTGCCTGTGTCCCGTACACGGAAGATATAGTCACCGACTGTGTTCAGTTCGAAGATGGCCGTGGTCGGACCGGGCTGGGAAACAGGGGCTACGGGTCCCGCAGGACTCAGCAATTCGAATGCATAGCTGTTCGACGGATCGCCATCATCCGTCACCGTTACTTCTACCCTCTCGGGCTGACTGCAGGAGATCGCCTGCAATTGCGAAGCGCTTACGGTAAAGACATTTCGCGGCTCCAGGGTCAGAGAGGCACTCGTCTGGCAACCATTGCTGTCGGACACATAAAGAGTCAGGTTCTGCACGCCGCCCGTATCGCTGACCTGGAAGGTATCACTGGCGAAGTAGTTGACGTTGTCCAGGCTGTACAGATAGGGGGCCGTTCCGCCCATGGCCGTTACCACCACGTCACTCCCTGCCTGTGTACAGCTGAAATCCGTTCCCGTGGCCGTCGCAGTCAGTGGTGCAGGATCGCTGAGCACGTAGGTTTCACGCAGGGTGCAGCTTCGGGCCGATATGGCCTCGATCTCGTAGGTGCCTGCCGCTAAATTCGTAAAGACAGGGTCGTTCTGGGGTCCGGCTATCAGGATCCCAAGTCCATCGTAGAGTGCGTATTGATAGATGGGATCCTGATTGACCCCGGGAGAAGGCGGACCGAGCACGGCTCGTATGCTTCCCGTGGCCCCGCCGGTACACAGCGGATCAGTGAGTACGGGCACATCGAGCACCACCGTTGATGGGGCGTCCAGGCTGAAGGATTCGCTGAGGGCACAGCCCGAGGCCAGGCTGAGCAGGTCCGTCACGGTGAGGCTGTAGGCACCTGCCTGATCGAGATTCGTGAACAGTCCGGTAGTATTGGATTGCACCGTCGTACCATCCGGATACCCTACCTCGTAAAGGAAGGATCCGGATCCGCCACTAACTGAAACGTCCACATTGGCACCCGAAGGCGTCTGGCAGTCTATGGGCTTGGTGATGGTATATACCGCGGAAAGGGGTTCGTAGAGGGTTTCAATGGCCGAAGTTCCGGAGCAGTTCCATGTATCGGTCACCACGACCTCATAATCACCCCCGCTGAGGCCGGAGAACACGGGACCGGGCTGCGCCGGCCCCTGGGGAATGCCGTCTCTGAGGAGTTGATAACTGTAATTCGCACCCTCCCCGCCGCTGGCTGTCGCTGAAATCTGTCCGCTGTTGGGTATACAGGCATCGGCATCCACGCTCAGGCTTACGATGATGGGTGTCGGATCGGCAAGTACCACGGAGCCGATTAGGTGCTCACAGCCGAGGTCGTCCCGCATCCAGGCTTCGTAAGTACCGGGGGCAAGTCCGGGATAATCCGTTTGAGCGGTGTAGTCGGTTGGAAGGGCGGGCGGCACCGTTCCCAGGTAGAAGCCGTAGTTGCCCCAACCGCCGGAGGGGTTAATGATCCGTATCTGGCCGTCGTTGCCCGAGCAACTGATGGGCTGGCTTTCCAGGGTGGCATCCAAGGGAGATGGGGGCCCGGGAATTCCTATAACTTCCGTGATCGAACAAGCGGGATATCCGGCCTGACTGACCACCACGCGGTAGGTTCCTGCCGGGAGCCCCGTTACGGTAATCGGCCCCATGCCCGGATCGGTGCCCGAGTCGACCAGGGTATCGTCTGCCGTATTCCCGGGTGTTCCCTGGGTGTTGTATACCCAATAGTCCACGCCGCCCGCATAGCCTGTGGAATCGAGCAACTCGAAGGTTAAGGCTGCGCTCGAATCGCCGAAGCAGAGAACGGGTTGGGTGATGGTCAGGTCAACATCATCCGGCCGTGGGGTGACCAGGCTGGCCGTGGTGGTAATGACGCATCCGGTAATGGTGTGTCGCGCCCGGAGGCTGTAGGTTCCTTCATCCAGACCGGGAAATACGGGAGAGGGCTGGTAGCTTGAGCCGCTGTCGATGCTGTATTCCAGCAGGGCGGGGTTGGACGCTGTGGTTGTCACATTCAGGGTGATCTGACCGTCGAGTCCGGGGCTGCAGCTGGGCTGGCTGAGCACGGGTGTGATCGATATGAGCTCGTCATAGGCTGGCACCGTAGCAGTGACAGTGCCCACACAGCCATTGGAGTCGTATACGGAAACGGTGTACAGCCCTCCGGCAGGGTTGGTAACCGTGTAGGACGTAGCCGCGCCATCCTGAACGACCGTCATGGATGGGTCCTCGAATACGTAACGTACGTATGAGCCGCTACCTCCACTAATGGGTCCTGACAGCTCAATGCGGGCAGCTGTGGGGCTGTTGCCCGAGGAACACGCAAACGGAGTTACCGTGGCCGGCGGGATGCTTAGCGCAGCAGGATCTGATAGGGTGATGTTAGCAATGGAGGTGGTACATAAATTCGATCCCTCGGCCTCTACCGTATAGGTTCCCGCCGGCAGCCCCTCGAAGCTCTGCGTAAGGGGATTAAAGACGCCTGCGGCGGGAGTGAGGGTATAGTTCAGCGGCCATATGCCGTTGTCGATACCCAACAGGCGGATGCTACCATCACTGGCACCCTGGCAGGACGGATCCTCGGCGGAAGCGCTGAAATCGGGCTGTACGGCAGGCGGTACATCTATGGTGAGACTGCGCGTACAGTTCGGACTGGTACCGGTATCCCAGATGGTCACGGTATAGGTGTCGGCAACCGCGGCGGTAAAGCTCACGACTGAGCCGCCCATGAGCGTACGGGCCTGCACTACTCCCGATCCGTCTTCCACCTGATAATCGTAGCTTCCCGAACCGTCCGTTACGGAAATGTCGAAAACGGCCTCGGGAGAAGCGGTGCAATCGAGTGCCTTGGTGAGGCTCAGTGACAGGTTAGCCGGCTCGTATATCGTTGCAGTAGCCACATCGGCACAGCCGTTTTCGTCGATAATGCTCACGTTATAGGTGCCGGGAGCAAGACCCGTGAACAAGCCGCCATTGTCGGCATAACTGGCCCCCCCGTCTACGGAATAGCGCAGGGAAGCCCCGATGGTGCTACTGGCGTGAATCTGAATGCTGCCGGGCATGGAACATTGGGCGATATCGATGGCATCTATGGTGGGGTCCGGGGTGTCATCTACGGCTACATTCCCCAGGGGTACGGCGCAGCCGTACTGATCCTGTATATCCACACTATAAAGGCCCGCCGGAGAACCCGACGGGATCTCGATCGGGTTGCCGCTGGTCGTAAAGCTGCCTCCCAGAGGGTCGGTTACGACGAAACTGTAGGTGCCCCCTCCCCCGCTGATATTTTCGACCAGGATGCGCCCCGGCGCATTGCAACGGATCGGATCGATTGCGTTGAGGGTACCGTTCAGGGGATTGAGCTCGATGAGTTGGACATTTTCACTGGCGCTGCTGCAGATCGGAGGGCCCCCGTCGAATTCCTGCACGTCCAGGTAGTAGTTACCCGCGGCCAACCCTGTAAAGGTTAAGGTCTGAGGACTGCTGAAAGGCAGTTGAACCCCGCTGTTGGGAAGGACGATTTCCACCGGACTGCCCGAGCTGATGTCGTATAGCCTCCAGCTGATTTCTGAACCGGCCGGAGCCAGGTTATCGGTGACCGTGAATTCGATGGTTCCCGTGCTCAGCCCTGAGCAGGTCGGAGTGCCGGTTCCTTCTACCTCCAGTGGCGGAGTGTACAGGGTGTTGATGTCGATGATGTTTTGGCGCACACAGCCCGAGGCATCCCGGACATAGAAGGTGTAGGTCCGGCCCGGTATGAGCCCCAGGAAGGTATGATCCGGCCCGGGTGTCGGGGTGATCCAGGGATTCACAGGAGTCACCGGATCGAAATTGGCCGGGTCGTCCGTATAGGTGTATTCGTAGGGCGCGGTACCATTGCTCCCTTCGACGATCACGTCCATGCCGAAACAGGTGACGTTGAACACAGAGGCATCGAGATTCAAATCGTCCAGGGGATAGGGAATCACCATGGGCGGATAGTCGGTCTGGCAGATCGTATTCCCGCTTCCATCCACGGTGCGAATGGAAGGGGTAACCGTTTCTCCGGGTATGTATCCGGTGAGTACGTCAGTTGAGTACCAGCTCACCCCTCCGTCGTCACTGAACTCCACAGTGCCTATGGTAGTGGGGTATGCGCTGAAATGAAGTTCTCCTCCGATGAAGCAGTCCGGCGTCATGCCCGTAACCGTCGCCGTGAGTTCGATGGGATCCGTTACGGTAACGGGGTCTATGGTATCGGAACAACCGTCTGCATCGGTAACGATCACCCGGTAGTCCCCTGCCGGGATGTTGTAGAAGGTAATGTCGTTAAACAGGTTCGGCACCGTATAGTTGTAGGGACCGCTGTTCAGGTCGACCAGCTCCAGTGTGAAGGGCGCCCGGCCACTGTTAAGCTGTACCTCCAGAGAACCGAATCCGCCGAAGCAACGGGGATCCGTGGGAACTGCCGCAATCGACAGCGGAATTTCCGGGTTCACGGTTACCGTATGGGTATACTCGCAATAGCCGGGAGCACCGTTCTGATCCCTGACGTATATGTCGTAGTCCCCGTCGCTCCCTGAGGGAATGGACAGGGATGGGGCCGGATCGAAGGAAGCGGACGGGTCGGCTCCATGGGGCACTATGGCGTAAACGTACGAACCGTCTCCTCCCGTTGCCGTGATGGCGATGTTACCATCGGCGCAGGCGCTGATGTCATCTGCCGTAACCACCGCCGTGAGTTGTGGGTGAATGACCGCGTTGACGGGTGTTCCAACACAGCCGAAACCATCCCGTACATTGACGGTATAGGTGCCCGGGACGAGTCCGGTAAAGGTATGGCTGAGTGCCCCTGCGGGAGTTGGGCTGATCCAGCCCCCTCCGTTGAGCTGGAACTGATAGTTGCCATTGCCATTAGTAACGGTGACCACTATTTCTGCATTGTTGGAGCCGTCGTAGCAAACCGTGGGGCTGGCGCTGAAGGTAATGGACTCCGCCGGCGGGATGGTCAGTATGGCATCTATGGGGTCTTCACAGCCATTGGCATCGCGCACCCTTAGGATGTAATCCCCGGGCATGAGGCCGCTGAAGAGGGTGGAGGACTGGTAGGGACGTAAAACACTTCCAACCCCGTCTTCTAGCTGGAATTCGTAGGGGCCGGTTCCGCCGGTGGCTGATCCTTCTATGCTGCCTCCTCCATTGCTACAGGTGGCCACCTCGAACAGGGAAGCACTGGCTGCCAGGGCGGCCGGCTCGGTAAGGACCTCGGTGAGGGTGAATTCACAAGCCGCGTCCAGGGCGTCCCGGACCACAATGCTGGTATTGCCTGCAGACAGCCCCCCAACGGTAATCGGACTGCTGGTCTGTACGGGGCTGAAGGCGCCTCCATTCACAGAATAGACAAAGCCGTCGGTCGGATCGAAATTCTGGACCTCGAAAGTAACCGATCCGTCCGCACCAGAGAAGCAACTTACCTGAGAGCGGGACGTGACGGAACCGCTGAGGGCATTTCCTGCATCCACGGTAAAGGGAAGGGTCAGGGTTTCGGAGCAAACCACGGGCTGCTGATAGGCCTGCAGATCGTCTATGGCGATGTCGTTTCCACTGGTGAATGCGGCCGTAGTACGGATCACGATATCCAGGGTGCTGTTGGCTCCGGGGTTCAGAGAAACCGTGTAATTGTGCCAGTCGTCGGGCCCGGTGTTCTTAGGGACGTTGCCGGTGGCCGTACTGGCGATTATGGTACCCGAGGGGTCGACCAGCTCCATCACTATGGAGGGATCTCCGTTGGAGGCGGTCGAACGCACCAGGTTAAACGCCCAAACGGAAATGACGATGTCTTCGTTGGGGATGACTTCCACGTCTTCTTTCTGGTACATGATCCCATTGACCCCGGCTACGCCTCCCACATTAATGGCGAGGAAGCGACCCCCAGGCAGGCCGGTATGATCGTTGGGACTCACCCAGGCGCCGTAGGGGTTTACAATGAGGTTGGTCACGGAATATTCGCCGTCCTGTATGCGGTTATTCGTTCCAAATCCGCAGAGGCTCGCACTCCCGTCCTGGGGCTCGTAGCAGTATACCGGATCGATCTCGCTGATGGGCGTATTGCCGCCCTGGCCGAAGTCCTCACTGAAGAGCTGGCTAGGCGGCAGAGGAGTGTTCTGTTGAAATTCAACCTCGATCTGATGGTTGCCGGGGGTTACGTCGGCAAACACGGGATCATTTGCCGGAGTGTTGGGTACGCCGTTCAGGCTGTAGATGTAATCGAAGGAAGGGTCCTGCCCGGTTACACTTACGGTCCCTTCGCCGTCGCACTCGTAGTCGATACTTGAGGACAACACAGGGTCGGCCGGTGGAGCGTCCACCGTTATGGTGTCGCTGTATTCGCAATTATTGGCATCGCGCACCCGCACCTGATAAGTGCCCGGGGGCAGATTGGCGACGGCTGTACTCCCGTAATTGAGGCCGCCGTCGAAGCTGTATTCGAACGGGGCCAGCCCGCCCAGTATGTTGGTGACCCGAACCTCGGCCAGGTCCAAAGGATCGCAGGCCGCTATGGCTGTCACCGACACCGAGGCCAGCAGTTGGTCATTTTCCTGTACTATCGTCGTTTCCTGGGCCGTACATCCGTTGGCATCCCGGATAGTAATCTGATAGTTTCCTGCACCCAGGCCCGTAAAGTCGGGGTTGCTGCTGAATGCGCCAGCGCCTAAGCGGTATTCGTAAGGGGCTGTTCCTCCGGAAGCACTGGCCAGGATGGAACCGCTGCTGAGGCCGTTGCAATTCACGTCCGAAGGGTTCAGCGTCAGGTTTAGGGGAGCATCCGTTCCCACTATCAGGTCTCCTGAGGCGTCACAATATCCGGCGCCACCGGAAAGGTCCCTTACCCAGGCGGTGTAGTTGCCTGCGGCACTGACGCTGAAGGTAGATGAAGCCCCGAAGTCTCCCGGATTCGGGCTCGAACCCTGGGGAAGAAGTGCGTAGACATAGCTGCCATCTCCGCCATTGGCCGACACGCCTATAGTGGCGTCCCCGCCACAGGCGGTAAGATTGCCCGGGCTGATGGACAGGCTGAGTTCCGGATTCATGGAGTAAATGGAGGAGTCCACGCAGAGGTTGGCATCCCTCACTTCGACCGTGTAAGACCCCGGGCCCAACCCGGTAAAGGTGTCGCCGGCCTGGTAAGCACCTCCGTTGATCCGGTATTCGAAAGGTCCTACTCCACCCGATGTCACGCTGGCTGTCAGGTCGAAGCTGCCGGCCGGACCCAGGCAGGCTGTATTCGGTGTAAGACTGAGTGTTGGCCCGGTAACCACGGCGAGTGTAACCGTGGCGGTTTCCCTGCAGCCATTGGCATCGATAACCGTGGCCTGATAGTCTCCGGTTTCGGTGAGACCGGGGAATAGGCCGCCCGGGTTGGTAAGCACGGTTCCGGAAGGCGTTTCCAATTCGTAACTGTAGGATCCCCAGCCCCCGCTGCCACTGATCTCTACGCTGCCGTCCACCGAGCAGGTGGGTTGGACGATGTCGATGGTTGAAGCCAGGGGGAATACGGGAGCCAGTACCGAGGCCGTGTCTGTATCCGCACAGAGGGTAGTCTCGTCGGTAACCGTGATGGTGTAGGATCCGGAAAAAAGGTTGTTCAGAGTAACCGAGGCCGCTGTCTGACCGGTCTGGCTGATGTTGAGTGAAGGCCCGGTAACCGTATAGGCATAGGAAGAGTCGAAATCACTGAAGTCGATTCTCAGGCTACCGTCGTTGTAGCCGACACACGAAATATGCGACTCCACCACTGCGTCGGCCTGCACTCGGGGAATGTCGGGCACCGTATAGTTTTCTTCATATATGCATCCCAGCGCATCGGTGACCCGGACGGTATAGGTGCCCGGGGCGAGCCCATCGAAGGTGGCCGAATCAGTCGTGGTATGGTCTGGGCTGGCCGTAGAGGGGGACGTAATATCAAAAGTGTAGGGCGCGACTCCCTGGCTGACGGTGGCCGTAAGATTGGAGGTCAGGGATGGACAGGTCATCGCTGTTTGGCTGAAGCTCAGATCGTCCGGAGGCGTAAGGGGGTCTATGGTCACATCTGCGGTGGTAAACGTACACATATTGGCATCCCTGACCGTAATCTGGTAAGTGCCTGCGCCCAGGTTTCCGAATACCGTGCTACCGAAACCAGAAACGAAGTTCACCCCGTCCAGGCTAAATTCGTAAGGAGGCGTTCCTCCGGTTACCGCGGTAGCCTCGATAATCGCGTCCTGGGTACAGCTGAGCCCCTGGGTAAGGGCGATACCTGCACTCAGCGGAGCGGAGGCCCCGCCTATGGAGAAGGTTTCGACAAAATCACAGCTTACCCCTCCCATGGTCTGGGTCACGGTCAGCACATAGCCGCCGCTGGGGAGTCCGGCAAAGGTGCCCGAGGCATTGGTGGCCGTACTGCTGTCCGGATAGGTAAGGGTGTAGGACAGGCTGTAACCCTGACTGTCGATAATAGATATTTCGTAGGTACCGTCCGAAAAACCGAAACAGCTCTCGTTGGTAATGCTGGTGGTATAGGTGACATCGGGTACTTCGGAGACGGTTACCGGGTTGGAGAAGGCATGGCAGTTATTGCCGTCCACGACCACGAAGACATAATCTCCGGTTTGGGTTTCGTCGAAGGTGAACAGTGCGTCGGACTGGAAACTACCCCCTGGAATATCGGTAATAGTAGGATAAAGCGGGGAGCCGTTAACACTCCAAATGGCATAGGTATAGCCTGGCAGGGGCTGGCCGCCGCTTGGAGTAAGCTCAACTTCGGCATCCGTACAGTCCACGTTTTTCACGGTTAGGGCGCTAACCGCCAGATCGGTTCGATCGACTACCGTATAGGTGCCCGACTCCAGACAGCCATCCGTGGTTTCCACCCGGATTTCATAGGTTCCGGGAGCCAATCCGGGAAAGGTGTAGTTGTTGTCGGCCGTTATGCCCGAGTTATCGATCTCGGTGCCTCCCTGCAAGAGGAAATACTCGTATGAGGGGGCAACCCCCAGGGCGGAAATGGCTATGGAGCCTAGTCCGTTGCAGTCTGAATCCTGCACCGTGACATCCAGGGTCATGTCCTGCCGGAGTATGCCGATATTGTCCAGGGTGAAAACGCAGCCCGTAGCTACCCCCTGCTGCCTCATATCCACCCGGTATACTCCCGCGGTGGAGATGGCGAAAGAGGGAGAGGATTGGTACCCGACCAGGGTGTTGCCCGTGTCCGAATCGATCAGCGAGTATTCGTAGTCCACGGGCATATTGGTGACCGTGATGTTACCGGGGCTGGTGCAAATCACATTTTCGGATACGTATTGCGGATCCAGGGGATTCTTGAAAACGTTGAAATAGAAGCGGCTGAAGCAGCCGTCCTGATAGTTGATGATCACCCTGTATTCACCACTGGTATCGGCCAGGTAGTCGATTCCCTGTTCCACCTCGATCCAGTTGCAGGTGTTGTTGCGGTTGGCACAGCCCACGGCGGCGTCGGTGCAGCTGCCTTCATCCAGGCGTTCCCAGATGATGGTGTCTGCATCCGGGATATTCAGTTGAATCAGTTCGCTGTCGTTGAGCCCGCAGAGGAAGATTTGGGGTAGGCCTTCCCCGTCGTTGGGGCAGATCAGCACTTCCCCATCTACCGTATTGCTGGTGTCCTGTATCAGTGCTGTGATCGGATTGGCCTGCGTGGTTCCAAAGAGTTCCACCACTATGATTTCCTCGGAATTTATACAGGGCAGCGGAATGGTCTTGTTAACGATATAGGTGCCAGGGGCATCGACGATCAGTGTGCTGGGGTCTCCGTCCGGGTCTCCGTCGGTGAGTACGGGGTCGGACGGGTCGATCTGATTGTTCCCATTGCTGTCCAGCACCCAGGTGTAGGAGTCGAAATCGTTACCCGCGTCGAGGACCAGGTCTTCACCGCAGAGGAGTACCGTGCGGATATAGTTGCAGTCGGAGAGGTCGTCCAGTAAGAAGTTGGTGGCTCCGGGCGTAGTAAACCCGCAGGTATCGAAGTCGGAAACGCTGGGGTCGTCCGAGATCTGGTTGTCGTTGATCACCCCCTGATAGGTCGAATAGGCGAGGTTCTGGATCTGGTTGTCGCAGGCATTCACGAAGTCATAACAGTTCGAAGCCACCCCGGCCCGTATGCGGATGCTATAGGAAGGATCTCCTTGTTCGATCAGATTGTCCGGTATGCTGAATACGATCTCACGGGTCGTGGCATCGTAGGTGTACGTTACCCCGGGCGGCAGGACCAGGTTGCTCTCGTCAAGGGTAACATTCACAGGAAGGATATCGCGTATGCTGTAGTTGGTGGCATCGTCGTTTCCGGTGTTCTGGAAATTCAAAACGTAGTCGAGGCTCTGGCCCAGATGGACCCCGGCCCCGGTAATGTCCGTTCCTGCCAGGTTTTCCACCCGTTTCTCCAGAACGATATTGGGCTCGATGATTTCGACGCCAAAGGTTACCAGGAAGGCGCCGTAGCCGTCCCCCTGGGTATAGAGCTGCAGGGTGGCATCGGTCTCGGCATTGTCGATGATGCTGTTCAGCGGGTTGCTGATTTCGAACACGTCGGCATCGTATCCCAGGG
Organism: uncultured Flavobacteriaceae bacterium; assembly: GCA_964550895.1. Taxonomy (GTDB): domain Bacteria; phylum Bacteroidota; class Bacteroidia; order Flavobacteriales; family Flavobacteriaceae; genus CAZKAP01. The sequence continues at coordinate 58,407 of CAZKAP010000004.1, read as the reverse complement.
TGTTGGTGGCGTAGATGTTCCGGGTGGTTACATGCGCCCCATCCGCCGTGATGTTGGAATTGAAGAAGTTATTGGCCGGGTTCATGGGGTCGCTCAGCGCGGTGAATCCGGGATTGCTGGGGGTCTCGATACGCAACTGGTCACCGGAGATGCCCCGGTCCCCTTCGACGGCACTCGCGCCTATGCGAGCGCGCACGGGGCCGACGGGAATCGAATTAAAGCCGGAGATCGCCATATCGGCAGTGGAACTGCCGCTCACGCCGGCATAGCCATCGAATACCGAGATAAACTTGCCCGAAAGCGTAGGGTTTTCGTAGATCACAACCAGGGTCCAGCCCCCGGCTCCGCCCACACTGCGCCCACGGGTGGCACGCACGTTAGCGACGTAGTAATCCCCGTTCGGATCGGCCAGGGCCTGCAGGTCTGCGGTTACATCCTTGAAACAGACGTAGGGACTGTCCTTAAAGGACACATTGTCGTAAATCACCTGATCTGCGGTGATGTCCTGATAGGCGCCCCCAGGGACCTGAAACTTGATCTGCGATACGTCGTAGCGGTTGGTGTCATTGGCAGGCAGGCTGGGGATGGCACTGTTATTCAGTACTTCCTGCTGGTAATTCCCGGACCAGTAGAGTCCGGCCCAGTAGATGCGCGAACAAAAGGGCACGTTCAGTTCGGAACTGCTGGAGCTGAAGGTAGTGGGGTCGCTGTCGACATCGATATAGTCCCTGTGGAATCCGTTGTTGTTGGAACCACCATTGTACGGATCATTAGCCGTATTGCTTCCATCCACCCGGTTAATGATACCATTGGAAAGGAACACATAGTCTCCCTTAATGTTGATGTAGGAACTCGATAAGCGAGGAGCAAAAGGCACCTCTACCTGACCCCATACCACATGCCCCATACCCCAAATAAGGACCGCGGTCAGGATGTTTTTCCATGTCAATTTCATCACAGCTATACGTTAGTTATTCCTTGTTCAATCCGACACGATCCGCACGATCCAGGCCTCGTCCCGATAGTCACTCTCGGTGATGATCCGGAGCGTTTCTTCGGCCGATTCCCGGTTGGCAAACCGTTTCCAGAAGAGGTAGTAGGTGTTTGTTGGCTTGTCGATGAACCACTGTGTCTCCACTCCCATGCGGGTGTACAGACGCACTGCTTTTTTAGTTTCTGAGAGGGTGTTGTAGGTGTTGAGCACCAGGTAGTAGCCAGCCTCGATCCCGCTTGTGTTCAGGGTGGTCAGTTCTCTGTTGTCCCCCAATCCAGCCGCATCGCTGCTCGGTGCCCGCTGATTCTTGAGGATGTTGAGTTCGCGTTTGAGTTTGGCCAGTTCCGTCGCCATGGAATCCAGTTCGCCCCTCTGTAAGGCGATGGTGTTTTTGGCCTCTTCGAGTTCTTCCCTCAGCCGGTCTACTTCGCCATCATCAGTATTTGGCTCGCGCTTCTTTGTTTTGGGTTTCTTAACTCTGGGCTTCTTCTCTTTTTTGGCCCGGGGTAAGGGAGCCTGCCTGCGACTGAATCGGGCCTCTGTGCGATAGGTGATGCCGAGTCCGTGAGTCGCCGTGATGTTAGCCAGCTCCCCTGCCCCGCTCTCGAAGGTGTAGTTCAAATCGAGCGAAGGGCTTACCTTGAGTCCGAGCCCTCCGTGGAAACCGAAAGGATCGTCGTAGCCCGCCTGAAGCCAGCCTAGCCCCGGAATTTCATATAGGCCGTTTAATCCTTTGGAGGAAGGGGCAAACTCCCTCTGCTGCAGGTAGGCCTCGATCCTCAGTGTCGAGTTCCTGCGGTCTCTAAGAAGGAATCGCTGAGAAACCTGGGCATTGTAAGAGCCCAGGGAATTGTACAGTTCGCTGGCTCCGCCCAGGGATACATACGAAGCCGCATCTGTAGTTGAGAATGAGAACTGTGTATTTCTGATGGTCAGGGACAGTCCGGGGTTCAAAGCCAGCAGCCCGGATGGTTCCTGATTGAGTGAGGGATCGTTGGGAATGGTGGCGACCACACGGCCTTCAGAGAGTCGGGATCTGCGATAGAGTGCCTGAAGGCCGAATGCCATGCGGGCCTTGGGGCTAAGCCAAATCTCGTAACCGAAGGAAATCAGGGCGCTGTTCAGGTCGATGATCCCCGCCCGATCGTGGACCAGCGCCAGTCCAACTCCCGCGCGTTCACCCAGTTGGGCATGGTAACCAAGAAAGTACCTCTCCAGGTTGTCTTTGACGGCAGGGGCACTGTTGCGGTGGTATAGGCCGAAGTAGGTGTCCTCCTTCTCCCCTATAGTCAGTGCCGGGTTCCACAAGTAGCGATGGTACTTGAGTTGGGTATAGACCGGGCTCAGTTCGGTCGATAGTCCCCCCTGCCGTTCCTGCGCGAGTGCGGGAAGCGCTAAGAATAGCATCGATATGAAGGCGAGGTAGAAATACTTCATATCAGGGGATTATAGTTATGGTTCCTTTGACCTTGCCCTCCTCGGGCGACTCAATGATGTAATAGACAATTTCGTTGGATTGACGGCCGAAAGCGCCTCCTGAAGGCCAGTCGTTCTGATAGTTGGCTTGTTCGAATATGAGATTTCCGGCTTCCCCGTAGATTCGGATAACCACGTCGGAACGGAAAGAGTAGCTGTTGGGTATCACCCAGCGGTCGTTGATGCCGTCACCGTTGGGGCTGATCACGTTGGGGATGGGGAAGGTGTCTCGCAGGCTTACCGTGATGGTGAGGGTAAGCAGGCAGCTGCCTGAGGATACCTCCACGCTGTAGGTGCCTTCCTGATCGAGTGTGGCCGAGGCGTCGGAGCCTATAGGATTTCCATCCGGATCCCTCCATTGATAGTTGTCCCCGCCAGAGGCAGTTACTACCAGGCTCTCTCCTCTCGGTATGGAGACTTCTTCCTCCCGATCCAGGACAACGGCCTCCGGATCGAACATGCTGATGACGATGGGCTGAGAAACGGATTCGCAGCCGTCCCGGGTACGTCGGAGTACATAGTTTCCGGGCAGGTCGGCCACAATAGCGGAAGTGGTTACCCCTGTGGCTGTCCCGTCCACAGTCCAGGTGTAGCTGTCTCCCGGCAGAGGGTCGTCCAGTTCGATGCGTATGCTGTCGTCCTCATCGCAGAGGGCCGTACGGTCGCTGTTCAGATTGACATCTGGGGCGTTGTTAATCAGGATGTCCTGTTCGCTCGAACTGACGCTGATGGCGCCGAAGGTTCCCTCCACGTGGTAAGTGCCGCTGTCACCCGCACCCAGACTAAGACTCGTGCCGGTTTCTCCGGCTATGGGGCCGGACGTGTCATACCATTGCCAACTGAAGGAGTCCAGCAGTTCGCCGGTGAAATCCGTGGCAGTGCCCTGATCGTCAAGGCCCAAAACGGCGGTAATCGACAGGGTGACCACTGCCGATTCACAGGGCAAATAGCCCGCATCGGCCCCGATTTCAACCTCGTATGAGGAAGGGGACTGGATCACGAAATCCGCACTGCGGATTGAAGCGTCGGGACAGGGAATATCGGCATCCGAAACCTCTACGCTGTATGTACCGGCTTCCGTGGCCAGGTAGGTGGAGGCGGTGGCACCGGCTATCGGGCTACCGTTCAAATACCACTGAAATGTCGGGTTTGCTGCGGTGGTCAGGGCCTGAAGTTCGATGCTGCCTCCCGGCAGCAGTACGGTGGTCGATGAGCTAATGCTGGCCGTTGGCACATCGGCCCGGCTCAGGGTTATGGGAGCCGAGGTTTCTGAACAGACGGTGCTTCCGGAAACCGTCACGGTATAGTTCCCGGGAAAGTCAGGATTGGTCGCATCGACTTCAAAAGTGCTGTTTCCAAGCAGGGGAGGCGATACTTCCACGCCGTCTCGGAACCAGCTGTACACCAGGTCCCCGCGATCGGGATTTGCCGTTAATTCCAGGGTTTCGCCCGGGCAGAGTACGGTTTGGCTCGGCGGGTCGATGCTGATTCCAACCGGTGAGGTCTCCGAGATGCCGATGGTATTCGAAAGGGTGTTGGCCGAGCCGGAGCAGCTGCTCCCGTAATCGATCTCGACCTGATAGGTGCCTTCCTCCGTAATGTCGATGGAGTTGGTCTTTTCGTCCAGGAGCAGGCCGTTGCGGTACCAGTTGTACTTGTACGTTTCCGGATTGGGAACCGAATGGGTTGCCAGCGTAATGGAGTTGCCGGAGCAGAAGGCGAGCGATCCGGCCGGGGGAATAATGCCGTTGCCGTTTTCACTGATCAGTATGGGATCCTTATACCCGATATAGTACATGGGGAAGGGATCGGATTCCGGGCTGATCATTTCGGGGTTTGTACTGCGCACTCTCATGCGGAAGTTGTCGCCCTGGGCCGTTTCGGGCAGCGTAAAGCTGAAGTTGAAGTCGAATTCCGCATTCTTGTCCCCTACCCTGTCCAGTTCCGTCGGATCACTGAAATCGCCATCGGCATCCGAAAGCTCGAGTATGAACTCGTTCGAGGGGTCTAAGATGGGGGGCGACCAGGTAAAGTTGACGAAGTATTCGTTGAAGTCTGCGGAAGCACAGGCTGCAGTCCAGGCGGAATTTCCGGGAAGATTGGGGTTGTCTGCGGGCTCCGGCTTGTTAAAAGTCTGGCCGTAAACACCCCCTGTGGCTGCAATCCACCCGATTGCAAGCCCAAAACACCACCGAATTGAACGCTGACTTTCCATACCGCTGTGCCCTTTCCCGCGCCGTAGTGCCTGTCCGGAGCACTCGGAACGCCGCAGTAAATCGGGCCTTTTCATAACTAACAACCTTAAATTTCCGGGTATTCTGAGGTTGTTAAAACTTATTGTTGTGGGGGCTATTATTATTGTGGCGTAGGCCGGAATAGTGTATACGGGATGTCCGTTTAGGGCTTATTTTTGCGGTACTAATCCACAAACGGTCAAATGTTTTGAAGAACGAACGGGAGGAACAACCGCTCAACTTTATCGAGCATATCATAGAAGAAGACCTGTCGAAGGACTACCGGGAAGAAGACCTGAAATTTCGCTTTCCCCCAGAGCCTAACGGATACCTGCACATCGGCCATGCCAGTTCGATCTGCCTGAACTTTGGGCTGGGACTTCGCTATGACGCGCCGGTGAATCTGCGCTTCGACGATACCAACCCCGCCAAAGAGGAGAAGGAATTCGTCGAGGCCATAAAGCGCGATGTGGAATGGCTCGGGTTTCGTTGGGAAAAGGAGTGCTATGCTTCCGATTACTTTCAGCAACTCTACGACTGGGCCGTGGAGTTGATTCGCAAGGGAAAGGCTTACGTGGACGAACAGAGTTCTGAGGAAATGGCCAGGCAGAAGGGCACCCCGACCGAACCCGGAGTGAACAGCCCCTTCCGCGACCGCAGCGTGGAAGAAAACCTGATGATTTTCGAGGGGATGAAGAGGGGCGATTACCCGGAAGGAAGCTACGTGCTTCGGGCCAGGATCGACATGGCCTCACCGAACATGCTCCTCCGCGACCCCATTATGTATCGCGTGCTGCACAAGCCCCACTTCCGTACCGGGGACCACTGGAAAATCTACCCCATGTACGACTGGACCCATGGTCAGAGCGACTATATCGAACAGATTTCCCACTCCCTTTGCACGCTTGAATTTAAGCCCCACAGAGAGCTTTATGACTGGTTTCTGGACCAACTGGACCTGGCGGAAAAGATACGCCCCAAGCAGCGCGAATTTGCCCGCAGGAATATCAGTCATACCGTGGTAAGCAAACGCAAGCTGCTCCGGCTGGTCGAAGAAGGCGTGGTGGACGGCTGGGACGATCCTCGTATGCCGACCATCAGCGGCCTCAGAAGGAGGGGGTATACCCCGGAATCCATAAGGGCCTTTGCCAGGACGGTGGGTATTGCCAAACGGGACAATCTGGTCGACGTGGCCCTGCTGGAGCATCACATACGCGAGGACCTGAACAAAAAGGCGCCGCGGGTGATGGCCGTGCTGAATCCGATCAAACTGATCATAGAGAACTATCCCGAAGAAGGGGAAGAGTGGCTTACGGCGGAAAACAACCCGGAGGACGAATCCGCGGGTACCCGTGAGGTGCCCTTCTCCAGGGAGCTCTATATCGAAGCGGAGGATTTCCGGGAAGAGGCCAACCGCAAGTTCTTTCGACTGAAACTCGGAGGGGAGGTGCGCCTCAAGAACGCCTATATCATCAAGGCCGAACGAGCCGTGAAGGATAAAGACGGCAGGGTGACCGAAGTGTATTGCACCTACGATCCGAAGAGCAAGAGCGGCAGCGGCACCGAGGAAAGCATGCGAAAGGTAAAGGGGACCCTGCACTGGGTTTCCGCCACCCATGCCCTGCCGGTAGAGGTCCGCAGGTACGACCGCCTGTTTACAGACCCCATGCCCGATCGGGATAAGGAGCGGGATTTCATGGAGTTTGTGAATCCGGACAGCCTGGATGTAGTGCAGGCCTGGATTGAGCCCTCCATCGCCTCATCCGGCCTGGGCGCCCAGCTGCAGTTCCAGCGCCTGGGATACTTTGTACTCGATCCGGACAGCACGAGCGACAAGCGAATCTTCAACCAAACGGTCCCACTCAAAGACAGCTGGGCCAAGTTGGATGCGTAAGCTAAGACCAAGCTTGGCCATGGGAATTAACGTGGGTTATCCCCGTCCTTGCTTTTCTTGTTCTGCTCCTTCATGGCCTCCCCGATCTGATTACTGGCGGTAAAAGAGGCGACCATATTGTTGAGCATATCGCTCCCTGCCTGGGGAGAGTTGGGAAGCAGTATGAGGTTGGAGTTGGTCTCCTCCCCTATCGATTGCAGGGTATCGTAGTGTTGGGTGACGACTATTAGTGCCGAGGCCTCCTGTGAATTGATACCTACCCGGTTCAACACTTCCACGGATTCCTCGAGGCCCCGGGCGATCTCCCGGCGCTGGTCGGCGATGCCCTGCCCCTGCAGTCGCTTGCTCTCGGCCTCGGCCTTGGCTTTTTCCACGATCAGGATGCGGGCCGCGTCCCCCTCGAACTGGGCTGCGATCTTCTCCCGTTCCGAAGCATTGATGCGGTTCATGGCCTCCTTTACCTGGGCGTCGGGGTCGATATCGGTGACCAGGGTCTTGATGATATCGAAGCCGTAGTCTTCCATGTACGACTGCAATTCGGCCTTCACGGCTATGGCGATGTCGTCTTTTTTCACGAAGACGTCGTCCAGCTTCATCTTGGGAACCTCAGCGCGCACCACATCGAAAACGAAAGAAGTGATCTGCTCATGAGGGTATTCGAGCTTGTAGAAGGCATCGTAGACCTTATCTCTGATGACCAGGTACTGCACGGAAACCTTGATCTTCACGAAGACATCGTCCAGAGTCTTGGTCTCGATAACCACGTCGAGCTGTTGTATTTTCAGGGATAGGCGTCCCGCGATGCGGTCGATAAATGGAATCTTAAACTGAAGGCCGGAATTCCGGATGCTCTGAAAGCGGCCGAAGCGTTCGACGACCACGGCGGTCTGTTGCTTGACGATAAAAAGCCCGCTCAGGAGAAATAGGATGCCGAAGGCGACCAGGAAGGCAGTATAAAAGTAGCTCATGGGAAAAGGATTTATGATACTAGTACCGGCAGGTACTAAAATGTTACAGGGTTTCAATCGCCCGCTGCACGCGTTTCCGCGTTTCTTCGGGGCCAATCGCCTCTGCGATGGCAAAGAGGTCCGGGCCACTGAGGCTTCCGACCAGTGACAGCCGTAAGGGTGCCATAACCGCACCCATACCCAGATTATGCTCGGCGGCTACGCTCTGGGCCAGGTCTTTAAGCGCAGAGGGCTCACTAAGGTCGTCCATGCGACCCAGATATTCCTTTAGGAGGCCAGCGGTGTGCTCCTTCCAGGCCTTTTTTGTGGCCTTGGGGTCGTATTCCCGGGGGGCTTCGAAAAATACCCGGGCCTCCCTTTCCAGATCGGCCAGAAGCTGCAGGCGCTCCTGCACCATACCGATAACCCGCTCCAGATAGGCACGGTCTTTGGTCCATTCTGCGGGAAGTGCAAGGGATGCGCCTGGCGCACTTACCCATTCTGCTATTTGAGCCGGAGTGAGTTTTTGCAGGTGCTGCTGATTAAACCAGAGGTTTTTTTCCGGGTCGAAGCGAGCACCGGCCTTATGAACGCGCTCCAGGTCGAATGTATGGACGAGTTCTTCCAGCGCCAGGATTTCCCGATCGTCTGCAGGGCTCCAGCCCAGCAGGGCGAGTATGTTGTTCAGCGCCTCCGGGAGATAGCCGCGCTCGCGGAAACCGGGGGTGTCTTCCCAGGTTAGCGGGTAGATGGGAAAATCGCCTTTCAGGGCGTCCCGTTTGCTGAGTTTGCCGGGACCGCTCGGCTTCAGTATCAGGGGTAAATGGGCAAAGGCAGGCGGTTGCCAATCGAATGCCCTGTACAGGAGTACGTGCAGCGGGAGGGAAGGTAGCCATTCCTCTCCCCGAATGACATGAGAGATTTGCATCAGGTGGTCGTCCACCACATTGGCCAGGTGGTACGTAGGGAGTCCGTCGGACTTGAACAGCACCTTGTCGTCGAGCAAATGACTTTGATAGACCACCTCGCCCCGGATGAGATCCGGGCAGTGTACCTGCTGGTTTTCCGGTGTAAGGAAACGAATCACGTAGGGCTCTCCGGATGCGATCCTCTTTCGGGTTTCTGAGGCTTCCAGGGAGAGGGAGTTGTTCAGATTTTTGCGGTTTTCAGGCCCGTAGGAAAAGGGATGACCGGTCGATTCGGCCTCCTTCCGGCATCGCTCGAGTTCTTCAGGGGTGTCGAAGGCGTAGTAGGCATGACCGGAATCGAGCAGTTGTTGTATGTGGGCCCGGTACAATTCAGTGCGTTCGCTTTGTCGGTAGGGGCCAAACCCGCCGGGATTTTCCGGAGATTCGTCCGGAATCAGTCCTGCCCATTTCAGAGAGCGAAAAATATAGGATTCGCTGTTTTCGACGTAGCGTTTCTGGTCGGTATCTTCAATTCTGAGTAGAAAAACCCCGTTGTGTTTACGAGCAAAGAGGTAATTGTAAAGCGCAGTGCGGAGCGCCCCAATGTGAAGGGGCCCTGTTGGGCTGGGCGCGAAGCGAACGCGTACGGTAGAACCCATCTTTTTAATCAAAGATAGGGAGGAAAAGGAAGTTGTACCGGGGCGTATAGATGTATTATTTTTGTAGCTATTTCAGTCGATTTGGATTCTTTGGTAATCAGGGAAATACGGAATTACATTAACAGGACCTATCAGAGGGACCTGATACGCGGGTTGTTGGTGGTTTTTCTGCTGACCTGTGTCTTCCTGTTGATGTTCACCGGTCTCGAATCCCTCTATTGGCTGGCGCCGGGCATTAAGTTATATATCTGGCTGGCGTATGCGCTCGTATTCATTGGTTTGGTGGGGGGGGTTGTGATGAGGCCCCTGATTTTCTGGGTTCGTGCGCGCAAGGGAATCAGCTGGATGAAGGCCGCCGATATGATAGGCAGACGGGATCCCAGACTGGGGGAGAAACTCAAGGTCTACATAGAGTTGTGGCTGACCAGGAATCAGAGCGATATGGCTATGGCGGGCTTCGAATTGAAGGATACTGCGCTCGATGGAGTACGCCTGAAGAACTTTGTCGACCGGAGCCAGGTGCGCAGACTGGCCGGTCTCATTTCGGTCCCTTTGGCGATACTGGCGGCCTGGCTGGCAGTGGGAGGGATCAATTCCTTCATGCGGCCCTATAGCCGGGTGATGCGCCCGGATCTGGTTTTCAACAGACCGGCCCCCTACGAGGTTACCATGAGGTCAGAACGCCTTTACGAGGAAGGGGAGCCCTTCTTGATTCAGGTAGAGGCGGAGGGTGAGGTGCTTCCTGCGGAGTTCTTCCTGCGGTTCGGCGAGCAGCTGATCCTGATGCAGAAACGGGAAAACGTTTATGCCACCACACTAACCCTCACCGGAAACACGGCGCTCATCCAGTTTACCGACGGGGAGTTTCAGTTCGGGCCCTATGTGCTCGAACGACGCCGTTCCCCGAAAATAGTAAGCGTGGAATCCAGGATTTATCCCCCGGCTTATGTCGGGCAGGAACCCTTTTCCGGTGATCCGAACAGTATCGAATATATCGCCCAGGGATCACGGGTGGAGTGGACGGTGCAGACTCGTGATGCTGACACGGTTTGGGTCGAGTCCAACGGGGTTCTCAAGGGGTTCGAGGCTCTGGATAATCAGGGTTCTCATTTCGGGGAGGATCGGGTACTTGCGGGTTATTCGTATATCCTTGCAGCGGCCGATAAACGCGATTCTCTGACTGAGAGAATTCAATACAATTGGTCCGTCGTAAGGGATGCGGCGCCGAGAATCGGCCTCCGGGACACGGATATTACAGAGGAACGCCAGTTCATGAATGCCGTGATTTTTTCCGATGACTACGGCATTGATCGGATCGAACTGGTAGCGCGGGAAGGCAATTCCTGGAGAGTGTTGGAGAAATGGAGCGGAAAGGGCATGCGCAATGGAGAATTGGAGTTGTCCAGTGTGGAACGGGCATTGGATTCCTACAGCGGGGAATGGGCGGTACGCGTATGGGATAATGACAGAGTAAATGGCAGTAAGTCGTCCACAACGCGGATGTTCTATCGCAAAGACGTGCGAAAGGAAATCGTCAATTCCATAGAGGATATTCAGAAGCAGCTCGAGCAAAACCAAAAGTCTCCTGAACCGGATCAGATCTTTTATAACAATGAAGAAATTCAGTCCTACGAGCTCACCAATCAGCAGAAGGAGAAACTGCGCGATTGGATGCGTCAGGAGGAAAACGTGCGTAAGAGCATCCAAGATATTACGCGAGAACTCGGTAAACGCAATCTGAGCCCGGAATTCCGTAAGCGCTTGGAGCGGGAGATGGAGCGCAATACGGAAATGCAGTCGTATCTGAAGGAGTTTGAAAAGAATATGGACTCCCTGGGAAAGAACCAGGTAGAGGAGCTCAAGAAGGAATTCGAAAAAAAGGCCTCATTGCAGCAGAAAAACCTGATGCAGATCCTCGAACTCAGTAAGAAGTACGAGGTAAGACAGTTGGTTAAGTGGCTGCAACAGGAGCTGAGAAGCGAGATAGACACCCTGGATACCCAGAGTAAGGCGCTTCAAATTAACCGTCAGGGCCTTGAAGAGCAAGAAGAACGTGTGAAGACCATTCAGGAGCAGGGGGAACTGCTGGAAGAGCTGAACGGCCGATTGAGACGAAGTATAGAGCTGGGCAATTTCGGGCTTAATCTGAGCAGGGCTCTGGAGCTTCAGAGGGAACGCAGTACCGAATCGGAACGGGGAGAATACAATCGACAGACTCAAGCGGAAAGAAACGAGCTGCAAAGGGCATTGGACAAAATGGGGCAGGGAATGGAGGCTTCGGGCATGAGCCAGATGCAGGAAGATTTGAATATGCTGAGGCAATCATTGGATAATCTTGTCCGTATCAGCAATGAACAGGAAGGCCTTTTTCAAAGCGAACTTTCAGAAGGAGACGCTTCGTACAGCATGATTAGCGGCCAGTTACGCAAACAACGAAGCCTGAAGGAATTGTTTCAACACGTAGATGACAGCATTTTTGCCGTAGCCCTAAGAAACGAGGAAATTGGCGAAGACATTTTAAAAGAAATCGAAGAGGTACACTATCAGATGGACCTGAGTATGGAATCTTTAGCCGAAGGAATGGCATACCGGGCGGAACGCGCGCAAAGATACGCCCTTAATAGTCAGAATATTCTGTCAAATCAAATTGCCGAGGCACTGGACAATATCGAGCTAAATCCAGAGGGCAGTTCAGGACAGAATGAATTTCAGCTGGAAGATATCATTCAGAAACAAAAAGGGATATTAGACGCCTTACGGCAGAGAAAACGTCCGGATCAAGGACGGGAACCCGGAAGCGACGGTCAGCAAGAGCAACAAGGGCAGGAGGGCGAGCAGGGTCAAGAAGGCAAGGAGGGTCAAGAGGGCCAGCAAGGTCAGCAAGGCCAGCAGGGCCAGCAGGGCCAGCAGGGCCAGCAAGGTCAGCAGGGCCAGCAAGGTCAGCAGGGTCAACAAGGTCAGCAGGGCCAGCAAGGGCAGCAGGGTCAACAAGGCCAACAGGGTCAGCGAGGTCAGCAGGGTCAACAAGGTCAGCAGGGTCAGCAAGGTCAGCAGGGTCAACAAGGTCAGCAGGGCCAAAAGGGTCAGCAGGGCCAAAAGGGTCAACAGGGTCAACAAGGCACTCAGAATGGCGGTAATGCTTCGGATAATAGCCGCGGGAACGAAAGGGGAGAAGGACGGAGGCCTGGAGGGGAGAATGATCGAAGAGGAGACGGATATCAGCCAGGCGAGGACTCGGGAAAGGAAGGGGGCACAGGTTATGGAAATTCAGGCTTGTCTCGAGAAGAGTTGTTTGAGATATACAAACAACAGGAAGACATTCGTCAAAAGTTGGAGGACCAGCTTGAGGACATACAGGAGGAAGAGGCCAGGAAGCGCGGAGAGGACGTTTTAAAACAAATGGAAGAGTTCCAGCGACAATTACTAAGGGAGGATGGCATACAGGGCGCGGAGAACCGAAGCCTGAATATTGAACAGGAACTCTTAAAGTTGAGAGAGGCGGTAAACACCAAAGGCCTTGAGAACAAGAGGGAATCAAGGACTAATGAACAATTATTTCAAGGGACCGAGGGATTTATACCTGTAAAAAGACGGGAGGAAAGCAATGAGATATTGAATAGGGGAGAGGTCCCCCTGAATATGAGGATTAAGATTCGAGCGAGGCAATACTTGACTGATGATAGAGGTACGAGCGGAGGATGATAGATTTGAGGAACTCGTGAAGAGTATTTCCTTTTTTGCGGGTTGGTTATTTCAGAAGTGGGGCTGGGAGAACAGGGAATTGGAGATTTCGTTAAGGAACACTGAGGATATGACAGCCTTAAACCAGGCATGGTTAAACCATGATTACGATACCGACGTTATTAGTCGTGATTTAAGTAGCGGTCCTATACAGGCGTATGAAATCCATCTGGGAGTGGATTGTATAGAAGAGAATGCTCGGATTGAATCAATACGTCTGAATGAAGAATTGCGGAGGTGTGTGATTCACGGATTGCTTCATATAAAAGGCTTGAATGACGCAACGTCGGAAGAAAGGAGTCTTATGCGATCCAATGAGGAGTATTGGCTAAAATTGTTTCACGTGGAACATCATGGAGAATAAGGTATACGATGTGATAGTTGTAGGCGGTGGGCATGCTGGCTGCGAGGCTGCTGCGGCTAGTGCCAACATGGGGATGGACACCTTGCTGATCAGCATGAATTTACAAAACCTGGGGCAGATGAGTTGTAATCCGGCTATGGGTGGCATCGCCAAAGGCCAGATTTTGCGTGAAATCGATGCCATGGGCGGGATGAGTGCCATAATCAGCGATAAGAGTGCGGTCCAGTTTAAGATGCTGAATCGATCAAAGGGTCCTGCGATGTGGAGTCCAAGGACCCAGAATGATCGTTTTCTGTACTCCTATGAATGGCGTATGGCACTGGAGGCTATTGAAAAAGTGCATTTTTACCAGGACATGGTTGTCGGCCTGAACTGGCGAGGTACGCGAATAGAGGGTGTCAGGACTGGCTTGGGCTTGAATTTTAGTGCGAAAACGGTGATACTCACTAGCGGGACCTTTCTCAATGGGTTGATTCACATCGGTGACAAGAATTTTGGTGGAGGGCGAATGGGAGAGAAAGCCTCCCAGGGTTTAACCGAAGTGCTTGATAGTTTGGGATTTGAAAGCGGCCGCATGAAGACGGGGACTCCGCCCCGTGTGGACGGCAGATCGCTGGATTACGACAAAATGGTGGTACAGCCCGGAGATACGGGCGGCGGCACTTTTTCCTTTTTACATGAGTTCAGAGCGGAGCGGCAATTGGACTGCTGGCTGACACACACCAGTGAAGAGGTACACGATATATTGGAAGAAGGTTTCGATCGATCGCCCATGTTCAATGGACGCATACAGAGTATAGGTCCGCGATATTGTCCCAGCATAGAAGATAAAATACATCGATTTAGGGATAAGGGCAGCCATCAGATTTTTGTAGAACCCGAGGGTTGGCAAACTGTTGAAGTATATGTAAACGGCTTTTCTACTTCCTTGCCAGAGGATATACAGTTTCAGGCACTGCGAAAGGTTAAAGGATTTGAAAATGTACGCTTTTTCCGACCAGGTTACGCTATAGAGTATGATTATTTTCCGCCCCAGCAGTTAAAGCCCTCTCTCGAAACGAAGGTCCTTCAAGGCTTGTTCTTCGCCGGACAGATTAACGGAACCACTGGATACGAGGAGGCCGCAGCACAGGGCTTAATGGCTGGGATAAATGCGGCGCGTTACGTTCAGGATGCCGATCCTGTCGTATTGAAACGCAATGAGGCCTATATAGGGGTCCTTATTGATGATCTGGTGACTAAAGGCACGGATGAGCCTTACCGGATGTTTACCTCAAGAGCCGAATATCGTACGCTGTTGCGGCAGGACAATGCGGATTTCCGTTTAACAGAAAAGTCGCATGCCTTGGGCTTGGCGAGTGACAATCGACTGGGAACGATGAAGGAGCGCTGGTCACGGATAAATGAATTTACCCGTTTTCTAGGTAAGACCAGTTTTGATTTGGCGACGGCAAATGAAGTGCTGGATGAGATTAATTCCAAAAGGGTAACACAGACGGACAAGTTCACCAAACTCTTCCTGCGTCCCGGTGTAGATGTGGGACAATTGTTGCGCTTCGATGCCGTAAAGGACTATGCCGAAGAACACGGGCTGGACCAGGATGTCCTGGAGACTGCAGAGATTGAGGTTAAATACGCGGGTTATATTGAAAAAGAGAAGGCTCTGGCCGAGAAAATCAACCGCCTGGAAGATGTTCGCATTCCCCGGGGTATGGAATTCGACCATATTCGCTCACTGAGCATCGAAGCGCGTCAAAAACTCAGTGAAATACGGCCGGAAACCATTGCTCAGGCTTCGCGTATCAGCGGAGTCAATCCCAGCGATGTAAGTGTGCTGCTCGTCCATTTGGGCCGATAATTGTTTCACGTGGAACAACAATTTGCACATATCTACTTAGCCGGCGTTCAGGATTTCTTTCTGAGTCAGGAGCGCTTCGATCTCTGTGCCAATGAAGAGGGGGATCTGCTCAGAACAACTCCTTGTCCGGAAGATCTCGCGTCGTATTATGAGAGCAATTCGTATGTAAGTCATACTGAAGGCGGACGGGGCCTCATGGGATGGGTGTACCGGAAGATTCGTTTCTACCAGTTTTCCGTAAAGCTGACCTGGATAAGGCAATTGGCGCCCTTGGCTGGTTCCGTACTCGATATTGGAACGGGCACCGGGGAGTGGTTGGGATTTCTGAAGTCCAGAGGCTTTGAAGTGTGGGGTACGGAGCCTACCGATGCCGGTCGAGATCTCGCTTTATCCAAGGGCTTAGAGGTGTCCCGCAGTCTCCGGGAGATCAGGGGCCAGCGCTTCGATGTGACTACCCTTTGGCACGTACTGGAGCACGTGGCAGATCTGGGGACCTTCTTCGAAGAGCTGGATTCCTGCACGTCCTCGGGCAGCTTGCTCCTGGTCGCCGTACCCAATTTCAGGAGCTATGATGCCCGGCACTACGGAATCCACTGGGCGGCCTGGGACGTGCCGAGGCACGTGTGGCATTTCAGCGCACCGGGCATACAACGTCTCTTTGCCGATCGAGGCTACGAATGCATACAGACTTATCCTCTAAAGTGGGATGCCTTTTACGTGTCATTGCTGTCGGAGCGGTACAGGGGCAACCGTTTTCCGTATCCGGCGGCCTTGATGAACGGATTGCGATCCAATTTGTCGGCAAAGGGCACATCGGAATTTTCTTCACGGGTATATGCGTTCAAAAAATCCAAATAAAGCGGCCTGACGCGTTTTCTCCAGCGCCAACATCATGTAGGCAGGGAAAATTCGAAGACGGGCTTAAAAGGCCTCTGAGCGCCCCAATAATAATAGAAGGAAAAAATGCAAATTTAAGATAGCTATAGAAATTGTCTATAATGGGCATTTCTGGCATTTCATGCGTCCAGATACGGTCGACTTCTTATTTTAGCGGCTCAAATTCAAGCCATGAAAAAAATTGTTGGAATATTTGCCGTAATAGCCGTTGTCGGTTGTAGCAGTAAGGAGAAGATCGGATTGGTCAATTACGACGAAATATCCGAAGAGTATAGTGCGCTTCAGGTCCTTCAGAAGGACATGGAGCTGGCGGAGACCCGATTTAAGTCCATAGGGGACAGCCTGCAGATGGCCTATCAGATGGAGGGTCAAAAGCTCAGTGAAGAACTCAGTAGGCTTTCACGAAAAAAGCAGGAGGAGCGCAGTCAGGAGTTTCAGAACAAGTTTATGCAGGCCCAACAGACCTTCCAGTTGCAGTACAATCAATTCCAATCCATGCAGCAGGTCAAACTGGACAGTATAAAGGGAACGATAGAGAGCACGGTCGAAAGCTATGGCGAAGCGAATGACTTTACGCTCATACTCAAGAGCGGCAAACAGGGGAGTGTCCTCTTCGGGGGTGAGGGTCTGGACATTACCGGGGAAATTATCCAAAGCCTGAACGAGAAGGACTAATTCGTAAGACCTCCACCAAAAAACAAACCCGGCTCTGAATAGGCCGGGTTTCTATTTGTAGGGAGGCCGTGATTAGCTCGCTGCTGGCCTGTGTAGGTAGCGGGTAATTTTCACCGAAATATCGGAGAATACCGTCTTCGAATTAACGTAGCGCTGTATGTGGTAGATGGCCGACTCCAATTCGCGCTGAATATCCTCTATGTTTCCTTCATGAACGAAAGGTGCAAACTTTCTCAGGTCAAAGTCTTCTGAGAGCTCAATGGGTTCGCCGGGAAGGGCAGAGGCGTAGTTCCGGTGCAGCGCCCATCGAAAGATCTCGCTGCAGTAATTGAGGAAGTCCCGCTGCTGGTTTCTGTCCAGCTTCGCCATTTCCTCGCTCCAGTCCAGGAGTTCCCGGATGGCAGACCGGTCTTTTTTTGCCCGAAAGGCACAGCGCACCCAGTACGCGAAACGATCCTGATAGTATGCGGCGTTTTCGTTATCCTGGGCCAGCACCATGGCCTTGCGCAGGTTGCCACTC
The DNA here is from genome assembly GCA_964550895.1 of uncultured Flavobacteriaceae bacterium. Taxonomy (GTDB): domain Bacteria; phylum Bacteroidota; class Bacteroidia; order Flavobacteriales; family Flavobacteriaceae; genus CAZKAP01. The sequence goes on along the minus strand of CAZKAP010000004.1, from coordinate 41,240 downwards.
GCCTGGGGAGCAATCAGACGGGCTTCTTCGGCCGCCATTCCGCTCCCGCACAATGCCGCCTCGATTTCGGCAGTTTCCAGAGGCGAGAGCCTGTAAGCCACGCAGCGCGACAATATTGTGGGTAGTATGCCTTCGGGCTGTTCGGACACTAATATAAAGAATGTGAGCCTGGGGGGTTCCTCCAGGAGCTTGAGGAGCCGGTTCGAGGTGTCGGCATTCATTCTTTCCGGCTGCCAGAGGATGAGTACTTTGGCCCCCCCTTCAAAGGCGGTGTATTTGGTTTTTTCGATGATGCGTTCTGCCTCGGCCTTGAAGATTCCTACGTTTTTACCGCTGCTGCTCCGGATGCGTGAGGCCCAGTCTTCGCTGTTGCCCCAGGGTGTTTCGCTGAGGAATTCCTTCCACTGTTGGGCATATTTTTCGGAATGGGTGCGTTCGTCCAGGCGGACGAAGGGATAGCTGAAATGCAGGTCAGGGAAATTCCAATGTCTGATGCGCTCCGCGATCAGCCCGGCTTCCGATTCGGTTCTGTATGCCTGTATGATATGCCGGGCGAACTCCAGGGCCACAGGCAGCCCTCCGCTGCCTTCCGGACCACTCAGGAGTTGTGCGTGTGACACCCTCTTCTCTGCCGCGAGTCGCCTGAGCTGCGACCTGAGTCTTTCGTTTCCATAAACCCTGGACTGCATGGTGTAAAGATAGGCATAGATGGTACAGGAATCCGGGGTGTTCGCAAGCTCCTCAGGTTCAGTGCAGAGGGGGATTGTGATGCGTTTGCGACAGGGAGGTTTCCCTTGTACTTCCCAATATAACCAGGACTTTTCGTGTAGCCTGCCTGGCGTCAGACCCGCGCGAATTGCCTATTTTTAACCTTCCAAAAAAGGTAGTAATGAAAACCGTAGACGACTTTAATTTTGCTTCGAAGAAGGCATTAATCCGGGTAGATTTCAATGTGCCGCTGGACGAAGAATTCCAGGTAACCGACAGCAGCAGGATCGAGGGTGCACGCAAGACCATCCTGAAAGTTATGGAAGATGGAGGAAGTGCCATACTCATGAGCCATCTGGGGCGCCCGAAGGGCAGCCGCAAGCCCGAATTGTCGCTTTCGCACATAGCCGGAAAGGTTTCCGAGATTATCGGGGTGCAGGTGCGCTTTATCGAGCATGCTGTAGGGGCGCAGGTGGAGGAACAGATCGCCGATATACAGGATGGCGAGGTCGTCCTCCTGGAGAATCTCAGGTTTTATCCCGAAGAAGAAAGTGGAGACCGGGACTTTGCTGAACAACTCTCCCGCCTGGGAGATATCTATGTTAACGATGCCTTCGGAACGGCCCACAGAGCGCATGCCTCCACCACTATCGTTGCGGATTTCTTCCCCGGTAACAAGTGTTTCGGGTACTTGCTGGCCGGTGAGATAGAGGCCATCGAACGCATCATGAAATCCGGTGAAAAGCCGGTTACGGCTATCATGGGTGGGGCTAAGGTGTCCTCCAAGATTACGATTATAGAAAACATACTTCCGAAGATCGACCACCTGATTATAGGAGGCGGCATGACGTACACCTTCATCAAAGCCCAGGGCGGACAGGTAGGCGATTCGATTTGCGAGGACGACAAGCTGCAACTGGCTCGTGATATCATGCAAAAGGCACAAGCCATGGACGTCGAAGTACATCTCCCCGTCGATGTAGTGGCCGCGGATGCATTCGACAATGCCGCCCGCACTCAGGTGTGCCCGGTCGGGGAGATCCCGGTGGGCTGGCAAGGGCTGGATGTCGGTCCTAGCACCCTGGAATCATTCCGCCACGTACTCCTGAACTCCCGCACCATCCTGTGGAATGGGCCTGTGGGGGTATTCGAAATGGAGACTTTTGCCAAGGGCACCATAGCCGTGGGCGAGTATGTGGACGAGGCTACGCAGAGTGGAGCCTTCAGTCTGGTAGGAGGAGGAGACTCGGTGTCCGCCGTTAAAAAGTTCGGTTTTGCCGATAAGGTGAGCTATGTATCCACCGGGGGCGGAGCTATGCTGGAAAGCCTCGAAGGTAAGACTCTTCCAGGGATCGCCGCAATATTGAAGTAGGCATTCCGTTTTGGTTCATAGGAGTTTACCCGTCTTTTTCTGCGATTGATCCCATTATTTTGCCGGCACGGCACAGAAGAAGGAAATTCCCTATCTTACTATTTGGCTTTTGATTATGAGGAGAGTACAGTTTTATGTTACGCTGGGTATGTTTTGGCTGGCGGTAACCGGGCTTCAGGCCCAGGCAACCGGAGAGGAGTCCGGGCGTGCCGTGGACAGTACCGGCACAGTAATGCTTAAGGACCCCGCTCGGGATTCCCGCATTTCCCTGCAGGGAGATACGCTAAAGGTACGGCAGGACCCTCAGGCACTTCGGGAGGATCTGACCCTGGCGTATTCGTACGACAGCCTGTGGATGCAGGAACTGATCAGCAACCAGGACCTGTTCAAGGAAATGCAGGGCATGGTGGTGGACAGTTCGGACACTAAGCTGCATCGGCTTCAGGTTCCCACCGATACCTTGAAGGCCCGCCTGGCGCGTCTGAATGAGCAGACCCCCCTTTCTATTGAGTACAATCCATCCCTCGAAAAGGTCATCAATACCTTCCTGACTCAGAAGACGGGTCTGATGGAGCGTATGCTTACTGCCAGTGAGTTCTACTTCCCGATGTTCGAGGAAGCCTTGAGTAAATACGACATACCCTTGGAGCTCAAATACCTGGCCATCGTAGAATCCGCACTGAATCCAAGTGCCCGCTCGCGGGTGGGTGCAACCGGCCTCTGGCAATTCATGTACAGTACGGGAAAGATCTACGGTCTCGAGGTAAACAATTATGTAGATGAGCGCAAGGACCCGCTGAAGTCGACCGAGGCGGCCTGCCGGTATCTGAGTAAGTTGTACGATATATTCGACGACTGGGATCTCGCCCTGGCGGCGTACAATTCTGGTCCGGGAAATGTGAACAAAGCGATACGCAGATCCGGGGGGCGCCGAAACTACTGGAACATCCGGGCCTTCCTCCCCAGGGAGACTGCGGGTTATGTCCCTGCCTTTCAAACGGTCCTATACATTTTTAATTATGCCGAAGAGCACGGGCTGCAGAAGGTTGGCGTGGAACGCCCCTATTTCCTGACCGATACGGTACATGTGAAGAAGGCGATGCCGTTCGATGTCCTGGCCGACGCCCTTCAGATGAACAAGGAAGAGATTCAGCTTCTGAACCCCTCGTATAAGCTTGACCTGATTCCGGAAATCGGAGACGAGACCTTCTATCTGCGTCTTCCCTTGTCCAAAATCGGCAAGTACGTTACTAATGAGACGGCCCTTTATGCCCTGGCCGATAAGCAACTGGAGAAAAAAGAGAAACCGCTCCCGAGCCTGGTTACTCAGCCACAGCGCATCCGATACCGGGTGCGTAGCGGGGACTACCTCGGCAGGATAGCAGAGCGCTATGGTGTGGGTGTAAGTCAGATCAAGAGGTGGAACGGCCTTCGAAATTCTCGCATACGCGTAGGTCAGCGGTTGACTATCTATCCGAGGAAGTTCGCCTCCTCTCAGGCATCTCGCTCCGCTTCCGGCTCTTCGACGGCCAAGAGCACCAGCCATTTGGTGCGCTCGGGGGACTCCCTATGGAAGATTTCTCAAAAATATCCGGGAGTTACCGTGCAGAAATTGCGAGAATGGAACAATATTCGCGGGGACAAGTTGGTACCCGGAACACGTCTCAAACTATGTGACTGTTCCTCATAAATCGAGATTATGACAACACGGCTTTCCCGGGCCCTCCTTTTTCTGGGCACGACCCTTTTCTTTTCCTGCGAAGAGGCCTCGGATAAGAAATCCTTTTTACCGGAATCCACGGGACAGGTGAACCAATTGATGGTGGTCACGGATAACGACGTCTGGAACAGCCGGGTAGGTGACAGCATTCGCAAACATTTCGCGAGCACTCAGGTCGGACTCAATCGGCAAGAACCGATTTTTAGTATAATCCAGATTCCGGAGAAGGTGTTTACCGGAACCTACCGCAAAGGCCGTTCGGTGCTGATCGTAAGTGTGGATTCTTCCAATACCGTGGGTTATGCCCGGGATCGCTATGCCAAACCACAGGAAATCGCCATCGTTAAGGGCAAGGATGAGGCCAGCCTAATTGCAGGCGTGGCCCGAATAGCCGATTCCGCCATTGTGCGTTTCAAAAGGAACGAAATTTCCGAGTCGCAGCGGAGGTTCCGCCGATCGCTTCAGAAGTCTCCCGTAGTTCGCGACAGTTTTGGTTTTGACCTGTTGATACCCAGCGTCTATGCAGTATCCAAGAAGGAAAAAGGATTCCTCTGGCTCGACCGGCCCATCGACAAGGGAAACATGAACCTGTTGATGTACGAACTGCCGTGGGAACCTTTGGATCGGGACGCCTCATTGGCGGAGACCGTTATCGGAGTGCGGGATTCCATCGGAAAGCGCTTCGTGCCCGGGCCGGATATCCCGGGATATACTACATACCTGAGCACGGAAAAGATGTTCGCGCCCTACATACGGGAGACCCGGATTGAAGGCAAGCGGGCGTTCGAGGTGCGAGGTCTTTGGGAAATGGAGAATTTCCCTATGGGAGGGCCGTATCTGATGTACTGGATAGAAGATCGGAAGAACGACCGCTGGATGGTACTGGAAGGCTTTGTATTTGCCCCATCCGAAATTCAGCGGGACTATATATTCGAGATTGAGGCCATATTCCGATCCATGAAGACGGTTTCGGACGGGGTTAACTAAAAAAGGCAATGGGCTTATGGCAGCCGGGACTACTCTTCGGACTCCTTTTTTCCTTCTATGGTGTCGTCTTCTTTGGTGGCATTCTTGAATTCCTTAATGCCACTTCCCAGGCCCCGCATCAACTCCGGAATCTTCCTTCCGCCAAAAAGCAACAGGATCAAAACGGCAATCAGGATAATCTGGGGGGTCCCGATCATACCAAGAATAACATTAAACCACATAATCTCTGAATAAGAAACAAAAGTACTTGAACAACGGAAAGTTCACAATTCCCATTGTGTTTTTAGGTTAAATTTCTGCCAATTTATGCGCGAGGCTCTTCCTTTTTCGTTGTAAATTGCGGCATTTCACGTTATTGTAGTATGGCGAAACGAACGAAAAAAGGAAAGGAACTCAAACGGAAGCTTCTTCATAAATATCGACTGGTCATCCTGAACGAGAGTACCTTCGAGGAGAAGATATCGTTCAAGTTGAGCCGCCTTAATGTATTCGTAACCGGGACCCTGGCGACGGTATTTCTGATTGCCCTTACAACCCTGCTGATCGCTTTTACCGACCTGAAGGAATACATTCCGGGCTATGACTCTACTGCGCTAAAACGGCAGGCCACTCAGCTTGCCTACGATATCACCGAGCTGGAGCAGAATATCACGTACACCAATCGCTATCTGGATACCATGCGCAAGGTGCTCAGGGGCGAAGTCACGGCAGATAATATCGATCGGGACTCCCTGTTCCGTCAGTTTAGTCTGGACTCTATGATAGCCAATGCAAACCTCCAGCCCTCTTCGGAAGACCTGAGGTTGAGGGAATATGTAGAACTGGAAGACAAGTACAATATCTTCGAGCAGGAAGATGAGGGCGCGGACCCCATACTCTTTCCACCCATAAACGGCAATCTGTCAGGCACTCAGAAGTTCGACCCCTCTAAGGAACACTACGCCGTTGACATTGCGGCTCCCAAGGGAACAGCAGTCAAGTCCATTGCCGATGGGACCGTGTTGTTTTCAGAATGGACCTCGGAGACGGGCTACGTCATGATCATCGAGCACCAGAACGGATACACCTCGGTTTACAAGCACAACGGGTCTCTGATTAAGTCTCAGGGCCAGACCGTGAAGGCAGGAGAAGTGGTCGCCACCGTGGGCAACACGGGCGAATTCACCACCGGACCTCACCTGCATTTCGAACTTTGGAGAAACGGGGCGGCACTCGACCCCGAGAAACACATCTACTTCAAGTAAGGAAGGAATGACGATCAAAGAGTTGGCGGCAAAGCTATTTGCCGCTAATGTGTACCGCGCAAACCGGAAGTGGAAGCTCCATCCTGTAAGCGCTCAGCAACGGACGTTTGAATACCTGATATCGAAGGGACGGCAGACGCGTTTCGGAAGGGAGCACGGATTCGAGTCTGTCGGGAGTTACGGGGACTTCAGGAAGCGGGTGCCCATACGGGACTACGAGGAGCTCAGGCCCTATGTGGAAGCTGTCATCAAAGGAGAAAGCGACGTGCTCTGGCCGGGCAGGCCCCGGTACTTTGCCAAGACCTCGGGGACTACATCCGGGTCCAAGTTTATTCCCATTACGGGTGAATCCATGAGGGAACAGGTGAATGCCTCCCGGGATGCCCTGCTTACCCACATCGTTCGGTCCGGCAGCGCCTCCTTTGTCAACGGGAAGATGATCTTCCTGCAGGGAAGCCCGGTACTGGAAGAGAAAGGGGGCATACAATACGGAAGGCTATCCGGCATATCCGCCCACTACGTTCCCTCCTATCTGCTACGAAACCGGCTGCCGAGCTGGGAGACCAACTGCATCGAAGACTGGGAGACCAAGGTAGAACGGGTCGTCGACGAGACTATGGGGGAGGACATGCGGGTGATCGCCGGCATACCGTCCTGGCTGCAGATGTACTTCGAGCGGCTGCAGGAGCGCAGCGGGGGCAAAACCATGAAGGAGATCTTCCCCAACCTGTCCCTGCTGGTATACGGTGGGGTCAATTACGAGCCGTACCGCTCGCGTTTCCATGAGCTCCTGGGGGGGCGCGTCAACAGCCTGGAGATTTTTCCGGCCAGTGAAGGTTTTTTCGCTTATCAGGACGAACTGGAGAACGATGGTTTACTGCTGCTGCTGGACGCCGGGATATTCTATGAGTTCGTTCCCCTTAAAGATTATGGAAGGCCCGATGCACCGCGGCTAACCATAGGAGAGGTGGAGCAGGGGGTGGACTATGCCATGATGCTGTCGACCAGTGCCGGACTCTGGGGGTACGATCTGGGCGACACCGTTCGCTTCGTTTCCCTGAAACCGTATAAAGTAGTGGTATCGGGTAGGGTCAAGCATTTTATCAGCGCCTTTGGCGAGCATGTGATCGCCAAGGAGGTAGAGCAGGCCCTTCAGGAAGGCATGTCTGCGGTGCCTTGCGCTGTTAACGAATTCACCGTGGCTCCTATGGTGAGTCCTCCGGGGGAAGAACTGCCCTATCACCAGTGGTTCATCGAATTCGCTTCGCAGCCCTCCGACCTGGACCGATTCGCCTCGATCCTGGAAGAAAGCATGCAGCGTCAGAACAGCTATTACCGGGACCTGATTGAGGGGAAGATTCTACAACCGCTCAGGATTACCGTGGTGCCCAGGGGAGGCTTCGAGCGCTACATGAAGTCCATCGGCAAACTGGGAGGGCAAAATAAGGTGAAGCGACTTTCCAACGACCGCAGCGTCGCCGAGGGCCTTCAGCCTTATCTTTGATAACTAGCAAGCAATCCCGACGGAATACCGTCCAGACAAAACAGCCTGAAGTGAGCCTGATACTACAAATCGCAGGAACGACCCGTGCCCAGGAATCGACCAATGCTATAGAGCGCCTCTACATTACCATGCGGCACTTATTGAATCGGGGCTTCTACAAGCCTTCGGGGGTCTCCGGGCAGGCGCTCAAGAACGCCCTCTTAACCCTCCGCCCTGAGATTTACGGCTCCATAGCCGAAGAGAAGGCGGAACTTCACGGCCTCGCCTATGTAATGGAACGCCTACCCCGGGGGATCGAGAGCTGCCAGTACATTAATCTCACCTCAGACGAGGGATATTCGGATTCTCACCTGGAGCCCATAGTACCCCCCAAGCGCCGGCGTAACTGCTATCGCATAGACGACAAGCAGATGAATATCGAGATTACCCGTGGACGCTCCGATATCTATGACATTCTGACACACCTGACCTTCCTCTTTATCGAATCGGAGAAGATCTGTGCACGGGCCTATAGCCCTGAGGGGCGTTCGACGGTTCGGGACTGGGAAAAACTCCGACTGTACCTCAACAGTAAGAAACCCAAGGAGTCTCAGCGGGAAGTGGCCTATGTGCATGCGGCTCAATTGCTTGGCAGGACCTACAGGGAGGTGCGGGAAGCCAGCGAGCGTTTTGCCACCCCCGGGGAACCGGACCGGCTGCTGACAATCATCTACGAACTGGGCAGGCTGGCCATAGAAGAAGAAGACGAAGGTGCCAAGCGGACCATCAAATTCAGTCCACTGCTCCGGGAACGTCTGGGTCATCATGTACACGGGGAGCGCTGGGCCTCGGATATCAAGGAAGTGATACTGAAGAACGGATGGATCGACAGGCCCCTGCATATTATCAGCGCCAACATGCACAGCGTAATGAATTCCCTCTTTGCCCGGCCCGCATTGTCTGATCGCTTTCCCGATACCGAGGAAGAACTGGAGATCTATGAAGAACTCAGCCGGGAAGAGAATGAGGATGTTCGGCAGATCGTCAGGGAATTTGCCCTGAAAAACGGCATGGTCGAAGTGGACGATACCTCGGGGGCGAATATCGATGTTCAGCTCTTCGACACCGCCCGAATTGTTAATAAAAACTGTTCATATGAGGTTTCCGACGGAAATTCTGACGCTGGCAAACCGGTTATATTTGTAATGGATTACGCATTCGGGGAGCAGGCCTATGAGACTATGGACGAGCTCCTGAAGCCATATGTGACCGAATCCGGGAAGCATTACCTGAACGTCTGTTCCATTTCGATCATGGGAAAGGCAGGCATACTGCAGGGAGGCAAGGGGGACCTGATGATCCCGAGTGCACATATATTCGAAGGCACAGCCGACAATTACCCGTTCGACAATGCTCTCAGGGCACAGGATTTCGAGGGAATGGGGCTCAATGTAGTAGAAGGCAGCATGGTAACCGTTTTGGGGACTTCGCTGCAGAACAAAGATTTACTGAGGTTTTTCCACGAATCCACCTGGGACGTCATCGGCCTGGAAATGGAGGGGGTGCACTACCAGAAGGCCATACAGGCCGCGGCCAGAATCCGGAAGAATATCCGCCCGGATGTAGTGCTCCGGTATGCCTACTACGCTTCGGACAACCCGCTGGAAACGGGAAGTACGCTGGCATCCGGCGGACTGGGAACCACCGGGGTAAAACCGACGTATTTGATAACGGACCGAATTTTGAAACAGATATTTAGTTCTTAGTAACGGGTTATGGCAGAAGAACAGAAAAGGCAACAGGCCGATGAAGTGGATTTGGGGCAGATTCTCACACTGATTCTTTCCTTCTTTCACGGCATAGGGACTTATCTTCTTAGGGGATATAGCTTTTTCTACAGAAATATTCGGATTCTGATAGCTCTTATTACACTTGGGGTAGCGATAGGAGTAGGATTGAGATTTTTGCTGGGTCTTCAATACGAACAGGAAGTTATCGTCCGCCCTAATCTGGATAGCGAGGCCTATCTGACGGATAAGGTCACGGAGATCAATCAGAACCTGAAAACCAAAGACTCCATTTTCCTGAGCAGTTTGGGGATATCTTCGCAGAAATTGCTCGTCATCAGCGTGGAGTCCGAGTCCATAGGAGTGAAACCCACGAAGGCAGAACTCGAAGAGGATCTCAAGTTTATGAACATGCTCGAACGGTTTAAGGATGAGCAGTTTATACTCGACTTGGTCAAGGCGGAAATATCCAAAAAGAGTTCGCTGCATCACCGACTGCATTTTCGACTGAAGTCTTCGGATGAGGCTGCCGGAGATCAGGTCAGACGAATTCTGGAGTACATAAACGCCAATGACTACTACAGGGAGCTCGTGGTCGCATTCAACGAAAACGCCCGCTCCCGAATCGCAACCAACGAGAAGCTCATTGAACAAATCGATGAGCTTATTGCTGGTTATACAGATAAAATAAGCCGGGATAAGCAAGTTGATACAGGCCGTTTCGTTCTGGAGCAGGAAGAACAGTTGGACATCACCGGACTGCTCAGGTTAAAGAATGATCTCATTGGAAACACGGAGAATAAACGTATCGAACTAGAACGCCGGGATGCCCCAATAACGGTGATCCATCCGGGCCGGATCAGGAAACTAGAAAAGCCTATTTACTTCACCAATTATTTTTTAGCCCCAATTATTCTGGTAGGGCTTTTTCTGGTGTTCCATTTGTTGAAGGGGCTGAATCGCCAGGTAGTACGGCTCGAGGGCGAGTAGCCTGCGTATTTAAAGGCCCCAATGTCTAGATTCCCATGCGTAATTCGATTTTCTGTTCCCTTTTACTTTTAGGACTTTTCTCATGCACTGGAGGCAGCCGGTATAGTGAGGGCAGGGGGGCCTATGCACGACTTGAAAAAGAAGGACTAAGCATTCTGGATTACGAGTATATCAATGATACCTTGGGTCTGAACATTTTAGACTTCAGAGCCGTTAGGTTTGAAGACGCTGAATGTCGCTTCGATATATATTTAGTCACGCAGTATCCAGAAAAATACGGGAAGAATCATCGGTTCTTTATACATGCCTACCCAGAAAATACCACGGAAGCTGATGGCGGCTTCACCCCTTTGGGAACCAACCAAATACGCATGGAAGAGGGCTTGCTGGTCTACTCCCGAACTTTTGCGACTCATCATGCGTTTTACAGAAAGTTACGATACGGTTTAATTGACGGGGCCGGGGAGAGGCTCTTTACGCTGAAGCTGGATAGTGTGCAGCTATACTAAACTGGGAACGACTAAATCGGATGATTTGAAGGACAGTATTAAAAAGCTCCTTGCACAGGATCAGGACAGAAAAGAGCTACTGAGCAAGTCCGGGGTCTTTGTTGTCCTTCGAGTTCTTGGGTTATTGTTGGGGTACCTGTTTACGATTCTCATCACGCGGAACTTTGGAGGCGAGATATACGGATATATCGCCCTTAGCCTTTCCTTTTTCATGGTATTTTCGGTTATTGGAAAGCTGGGATGGGATGTGACTTTCACGCGTTATGTATCCTCTGGTCAGCATTCAAAAGAGGATCTTCAGGGACATTTATACCGAATGTTGCTTCTTGGTGGAGGATTCACCCTTTTACTCTCATTGCTTGTCGTATACTTACGGGACCCTATTGCGATTCATGTTTTCAAAGAACCTGAACTTGCCGACTATCTGTTCTGGTCAGGAATCACCTTCCCTTTCTGGTCGTTAATGCTCATCATCTCGGGCTTCTTCCGTGGCCTCAGGCGGAATACCCTCTTCGCTTTTTTCAATGCATTCGGACGGTTTTTGCTCAGTTTTCTGGTGTTGGGAGCCCTGCTCCTACTAGGGGCCGAACATGGAATTGATGCAATGAAGGCTCATTTTATCGCCATAACCGTTCTTTTCCTCGCGGCCCTGGCCTTGCTCCCAAAGCTGGGTTACAAGCCATCGTTGAGGAAGCCCCGAATAGTCTTCCGGAGGTTTCAGCGGCAGTCCCAGCCCATACTCTTTTCTTCCGTTGTTTTCATTTTGCTGACCTGGTCGGACCGCCTGGTACTGGGAGCCTATCGGCCTGCAGCTGAGGTAGGCACCTATGATGTTGTCGCGAAGCTCGGTCTCCTGATCGGGTTTAATCTGGAAGCCATAAATTCGATATTGGCGCCAAAGATCTCACAATTCTTTTATGGTTCACGCAAAGCCGAACTGCAGAAACTCATTGCGTTTTCCACGCGAATCAGCAGCGTTATCGCCGTGTTCTCCTATGTCTTTCTCATGTTGCTGGGAAATTTTTTCCTGGGCATTTTTGGTGAGGAGTATGTGGGCTCAACGAGTCTACTTGCGCTGATTGGGGCAGGTCAGCTATTCAACTGCCTGTTTGGGTCTGTGGGGACAATTTTGCAGATGACGGGTCATCAACGGGATTACCTCGGTATCTTGTTACTGGGTCTTATTTTCAATTTGGGACTCAGTTTTCTGATGGTGGGGAAGTACGGCGCTCTTGGTGTGGCATTCGCGACAAGCGTCAGTCTCGTAATTTGGAATCTTGCGGGGTCGGTCCTGGTGTACCGCAGGCTTGGTTTACATTCGTACTTGCGATTTTCGAGGAGTTATAATTCACTATAATCTAAAATATGGATATCAAGGCAAACGTCTTTCTTATCGGTGCACAAAAGTCTGCTACCACTTCGGTATATGACTGGATGGCTCAGCACCCTGATGTCTGCGGGCCTACATCGATGAAAGACACGCCCTTTTTCATAGACGACACCTTGTACTCTAAAGGATATGGCTGGCTTTCAAGGGTTTACGAATCCGCTTACAGAGGCGAGGAGATCGTGGTTAACGGCTGTGCACATTATATGTTTTTCGATAGTGCACTTCAGCGAATTTCGGAGTATAACCCTGGGTCCAGGCTAATAGTAATTCTGAGAAACCCTGTAGATCGGGCCTTTTCTTCCTATCAGTTTGCCAGGAAGCGCAACCTGGAAAGCAAACCCCTTCTGGATGCGATTAAGGACGAATCCGAAAGGCTGAAGAGCAATAACCTGAAAGTCATTACCGAGTGTACCTATGCCCATCATGGGCTTTACTATAGACAGTTAACCAATGTTTTCAAACACTTTGACAGGGATAAGGTTCTTGTGCTCCTTTACGAGCAAATTAAGAAGGAACCCCTGCGATCCATTAAAGAGGTTTATGGTTTTCTGGGTGTCGATAAGGATTTTGAACCTGACCTGCGCAAACTCAACCCAACAGGTTCGCTCAGATACCCACTGATACGCGACATGATATACAACGATTCGAAAGCTAAGAGGTGGTTCCTGAAGAATATCCTGGATCCGGTTTTGCCTCATGATCGTAAATACCGGCTGAAGATTTTTTTTCTGAACCTGATCACCAGAAAGGGGGGGCCAGCGGAAAAAGAAACCCTGAGTCCCGCAGAAGCTGAATACTTATATTCCTTTTTCAGTGAGGATCTCGAGAATCTGGAAAAGTTGCTATCTATGGACCTCAAAGCATGGAAAAAGCAAATCGTATGATACTGAAAACGATCCAGTCGAAATTGGAGCATGCCACCCGACTACTGCTAATCAACACACTGACCCGATGGAATGATTCCGTATTGCTCGTTGAGTATCCCAAGTCCGGAGGTACATGGCTTGGGCAACTCATCTCGAACTATCTGGAGATTCCTTTCCCCAGGAATAGGTTCCCAAGTTTCAGAAGGGCCCTGTTTCACGGTCACTATCTACCCAGGTGGGCGATTGACCAGAACAAAAAGATTGTGTTTCTGGTCAGGGATGGGCGGGATGTACTGGTTTCCCTGTATCACCACCAGCTGATATGGAACGATAAGAATAAACTGAACCCAAAGGATGTGGTTTATCACAGGAACAAGACGAATTATGAAGATTTCGAGGACGTCAGGGCAAACCTGGGTCATTTCCTCGAATACACCTACCACCACCACCCAAGTAAACTTCAGCACTTTACCTATATGGGCAACTGGTACACCTATAACAAGGAATGGCTTAACAGGCTCAAAGACCCTTCAAAAAGAGACAACATTTATATGGTAAGATACGAAGACCTGTTGGCCGATACCCGTGGAACGATGAGAAAGATGCTAAAGGATTTTTTCCGGCTTGAAGTGGACGAAGACAGGCTGGGCGCAATTGTGGATAAGTTTTCCTTCGAAAACCAGGCCCGTCGAAAAAAGGGACAGGAAGACACCAAGAGTTTCCTCAGGAAGGGAATCAGTGGTGACTGGAAGAATTATTTTGGAGAGGAAGAGAAAAAGCAATTCAAGATCCTGAATGGCGATCTGCTGAATCAGTTGGGATACGAAGAATCGGATACCTGGTAGTATGCGGGAAATTGGGGTTACCATAAAGCGCAAGCAGGCGGTGGCTTTTTTAGCCATATTCATCGCCCTGTTGTGCTTCTTGTTTTTGAGAAACTTTCTGTTACTGGTGTACCTTCCACTCGTGTTTGTGGTACTTTTTGTGTTCCGGCAGCGCATTTCCCTTTCCGACCTGATATTTATCGCGGTCTTTTGCCTTCTCGGGCTCACATCCGCACTCAGCGAAGGTATACACTGGCCGAATTACTTGTTTTCTATCTATCTCTTGCTACCGACTTTCCTCATCATTCGTTCGGTCAGCGGCCCGCTTTCCCCGCGGAGTTCATTTCATTTAGACCAATTCATGAAGATTACGGGCTATGTGCTGATCGCTGTCAATATTTCGGCCTTCATCTACTATTTCTTCCTGATCGATCCCTCGGTAGCCAATCAGGAGGATTCCTTTACGGGTTTTTATGGAAAGGCGGGCTTCGGCTCGCACAGCCTGTCTATCATCAACATGACCTATGCTCTGTACGCCGTCTACAATCGGAGGACGAGACTGTTCTTCTTCTTTCTTTTTAGTGGGATTATGGGGTTTTATGGACTCGGACTCATGGTTTTGCTGGCAACATTAGGGATCATGTACTTTTCCAACCTTCTCAGGTATTTCCGGCAGTTCATCGTCGGCATACTGGGTGTAGTTGCCGTAGGCCTTATTATCGCTACCACGAATGCCAAGAACTTCAATTACATCGAAAAGAACCTCTCCGAGGCTTTTCAGGTGTTTGAGGCATACGATTACGAAGCAGAAAAGGCTGAGGCCGAGGCATTCAAGGTGACTCAGGTCCCTCGATTTATCACTTTTGTGTACGGTTCTGTCAACCGGCTGCTCCATAGTCCCAAAGTCCTGCTTCTCGGGGCTTCGCCCGGGGGCTATAATTCACGGGTTGCTTTTTACTTCAACGGCGACTTTGTTCAGAACGAGTATCTCAAATACAATTACCGTTACCGGACGCGATACCATAGCGAAGACGTTTTTCCCCTGCTCAACTGGGAACTCCTCAAGCGCCCGTATAACGATGGAACCAGGAATCAGACGTTCTCGTCCGTTCTGGCCGTGATCATGGAATACGGCATAATTGCGGGGGCGGGCTTTCTGCTGCTGATTTTCTCAAGGGCAGGCAAGATCCGCCGTCAATCTGCTGGAAGTCATGCTGAATTTCTGAGATTCCTTTCGATCTACCTGCTCATGATTCTCCTTGTTCAGAACTACCTCGAATACCCTGAGGTAATTATGCCCATTGCACTGATGTTTAAAATGGCTGAAATGGACAATCGGGCCAAACTAGAGGAAAACACCCTGACGTGAATCAAAAGTGGATCGTAACGAGTTTATGGAAGACACTACTTCCAGTGTACGCCCTGGTACTCCCATTCGGACCGGCGCTCCCCAATATACTCATGGCTATGCTGGCCTCTCTGGCCGCAGTTGACTTTATCGTATATAGAAAACCACAGCCCAACGGGAGGCTGCTGGGTTTATTTTGGGTTATTAACGGATTCGTTTTCTTCGAAGGACTTTCTGTATTCTGGAGCGATTCTGTGTCCTGGAGCATCAGGGAATGGCTGCAGCACCTGTCCCTGACTGTTTTCTTCCTCATACTCCTGACGGCCCGCAAACACGTCGACCATAGCCTTATCAGGAGGATTTCGCATAACTTTATTGCCTCTACATCGGTATTATTCCTCTTATCCCTGCTCACCAGGTTTATGGTTTCCCCCTTAAGCTGGTCTTCGATTAGCCAGAATTCCTTGTCAACCGCAATTATCGACCTGCATTATCTTACTTTCTCTATTTTTGCCTCTTTTGGATTCTTACTGGCCCTGCATCGCTTGCTTCAAATGCGGGCGAGGCCTATGATTGAAGCCCGGGTATTGGTGCTGGCCCTGTTCGTCCTTGGAACTGCCCTGATTCTCCTTGGTAGCCGGACGGTTCTATTGATAACTTTCGCGCTGTGTATCGGATACTTCTTCGCGGTTTTTCATTGGAAGAAAGCTGGAATTCTGGCCCTGAGTTCCTTACTCCTGAGTTCGATAGCCTTGTCCATACCCCAACTCCGCGCCAAGTTCCTTGAGGGAATTAATTACCAGAATGAGTACAGTATACAAGATAGTTGGGGCGGAAGAAGCTTCAGAGAACTGATTTGGAATTGCTCCATCCATGTCATAGGAAAACGTCCCATTTTGGGCAGCGGATACGGAGATGAAATGAAGGACCTCGACCTGTGCTATCATCAGTACCGATACGAGCCACTATATTTTGCCGGAAACGAGTTCAATGCCCACAATATCTATCTGCAGATGACTTTAGGAACCGGCATTCTCGGACTCGGTTTTTTAATCCTTTCCTTGGGTCACCAACTCTACTTAGCGATTAAGGCGCGTCATTACATATATATCGCTTTACTGGGATTGCTGATCCTGGGAGGCCTTACGGAGTCCTATCTGAACCGAAACGCCTTTATCCTGTTTTTCGGGTTCTTTTCGGCGCTTTTTTATTCCGAAATTGCACTGGATGAAGATACTTCAGCTACATAACCGCTACCTTCACTACGGGGGCGAAGATGCCGTAGTAGATCACGAACACCGCCTGCTCTCCGATGCCGGGCACGAAGTATCTCAATTGTTTTTCGAGAACAGGGTGATAAGCCCGCTTAAGGCGTTCTACAATCGGGAATCCTATCGCCTGACCAAAGAGGCGATCCGAAAATTCGACCCGGAGGTCGTTCACGTGCACAACGTATTCTACCAGGCTACTCCTAGTGTTTTCTCCGCTGCGCGCGAACTGGGGAAGCCTGTCGTCATAACATTTCACAATTTCCGTTCGCTATGTACCGGCGCACTCTTCCTCAGGGAAGGAAGGGAATGTACACTATGCAAGAATCTTAAAGTTCCCGTACACGGGGTAGTTAACCGATGCTTCAAGGGTTCGCTGCCCAAAAGCCTGCTGCTTTCCGCTGTAATCGGACAGCACAATCTCAGGAATACCTGGGGAAAGGATGTAGATCGCATTATCGTCCTTACTCCATATATCCGGGAGTTGCTACTGGGCTCTTCCCTGCGGATAAAACCGGAACAGGTAGTCGTAAAGCCTAACAGTACGGACGATATCTACGGTCGGGAGCAGAAGAAAGCAGAACATTTTCTGTTTGTTGGCCGGCTTTCAGTCGAGAAAGGCGTCGGCACACTGATAGAGGCATTCCGCATGGAGCCCGAATTGAAATTGAGGGTTATTGGTGGTGGGCCCTTGGAGACGGAACTCAGGCAGAAGGCGAGTTCGAATATCGAGTTTCTCGGTATGCAGCCCAAGGAAGTGGTTCGTAGCGAACTGAAGGCCTGCCAGGCTCTGGTGCAACCCTCGATATGGTATGAAGGCCTACCGAACACCATACTCGAAGCGTTCTCCTCTGGCACACCGGTAATCTGTTCGGACATTGATAACCTAAATCAGATCGTTTCTCATGGGAAGAATGGTCTTACCTTTAAAACAGGAAATGCAGATTCCCTTAGGGAAATACTTAATAATTCATCCGGGCTGATCCACACGGACATGTACTACAATGCCCGAAGGGAGTTTGAAGAAAAGTATTCCCATAAGGCTAATCTTCAATCTCTGGAAGATATCTATGGGCAACTACTATGAGAATGGCGAAGAAAGACATCCTTAGTTTGCAGGTCAATTACGGTAGAAAGGCCGATTTCCTACGGCAACTTGCACTTGACGTGGATCAGGAAACGGGAGGGTACGTCTGTTTCGCTAATGCCCACATGGCCCTGGAGGCGGAAGATGACCCCGGCTTTGGACGCGTCATAAATACCGCACGGTATACTTTTCCGGATGGGTATCCCATTGCACGATCATTCGGAATTTTTTACGGAATGGAGCAGGAGCGTATACCCGGAATGGACTTTCTGCCTGAATTCCTGGCCGTTTGCAGCGAACGGAATTTTAGGGTGGGTTTTATCGGATCCACAGAGGGAATACTTCAAAAGCTCAGGGAGCATATCAAAGAAAACTATCCCGGGGTAAAACTGACCGGCCTTATCTCACCCCCTTTTGGTAAGCCATGGGATAATACGGCATACACCACTGAGTTTAACCGCACCAACACTCAGGTCATCTTTGTGGCACTGGGCTGTCCAAAACAGGAAAAATGGATGAACGAGAACTGCGGGAGTGTCAATGCCCTCATGCTCGGCATAGGGGCCGCTCTGCCTACCATGGTCGGTGAGATGAGCCGGGCACCCGATTGGATGTGCAAAGCCGGCCTGGAGTGGCTGTATCGACTTTTGCAGGAACCGCGGAGACTCTGGAAGCGGTATGTCATAGGAAACTCAAAATTCATATATCTGGTTATCCGAAAGAAACTAAAGGGGTAATTTAGTGGAATGGGGATGTGTTGAATGATCAACGGTCCCAGTAAAGGGATGAACTCTGCCGTTTTTGACTATGATATCCAAGCAATTCCACTATTCTGATTTTATCATTCCGCTCAGCTATTTACTGGATTTGCTTGCAATCAATCTCCTAGCTCACTCCCTGCCCATTGGGTTCGATCAACCTTTGCTTTTTCACGGTTACATCAGTGCATCCTGGATTCTCATAAGCATACAGAATCAGTTCTATACCGTAAATCGCTATTCCAAGGTTCCCTACATCCTTCGGCTGCTGTTCAACCAGTTCGTCTTCTTTTTCCTTACGCTCTATGCGTTTATTGGATTCTTCAAGCAGCCCGTGATCAGCCGTCTGGCCCTGGCTCAGTATTTTGTGCTGGTCTGCCTGATCGTGTCGAGCGTGAAGCTGCTGACCTACATACTACTGATGAAGTACAGGGAACTGGCCAAGGGAAATATCCGCAGGGTAGTGGTGCTGGGAAAGAACAAGAAAGCCGATCAGCTGGCTCAGGTCTTCAAAGACCGAACGGAATACGGCTATATCATCTCCGCTCATTTCGACCCCAAGCTTCCCCAGTTCGATGTAGGGCAGTGCATCGATTACATACAGAATAACCGGGTCGATGAAATCTATTGTTCGATTAACGAGCTGGAAGACGAGGAAATGGTCGAGCTCATCAACTTCGCGGATAACAATCTGAAGACGGTTAAGTTCATACCCGACAACAAAAATATTTTTGCCAAGAAGCTCAAGTTCGAATACTACGACTACGTTCCCGTACTTTCGCTCCGGGATATTCCCCTCCACAATCCCCTGAATTCATTCATCAAGCGAGCTTTCGACATCGTCTTCGCCAGCCTGGTAATCGTAGGCCTGCTCTCCTGGCTAACGCCCCTGCTGGCCCTGATTATTACCCTGGAGTCCCGAGGGCCGGTGTTCTTTCGGCAGAAAAGGAACGGATTGGACAATAGCGAATTCTATTGCTATAAGTTCCGCTCGATGACCCCAAACACCCATGCGGACAAGAGTTCGGCGACCCGTAACGACCTCCGCGTTACGCGCGTGGGGCGCTTTATCCGCAAGACAAGCATAGACGAGCTTCCGCAGTTTTACAATGTACTTTTCGGCAGCATGTCGGTTGTCGGACCCCGCCCGCACATGGTCAAGCACACCAGTGAATTCGCAGATAAAGTGGACAAATATATGGTCCGGCACTTCGTCAGGCCCGGGATTACCGGCCTGGCTCAGGTACGGGGCTATCGCGGGGAAGTGGAGACGGATGTCGACATACAGAATCGGATCAAGTTCGATATTTTTTACATAGAAAACTGGTCGTTGTTTCTGGATCTGAAGATCATACTGCAAACCGTGCTTAATATTTTCGGGAATGAGGAGAAGGCGTATTAAGAAGTTCAACCTATAATTATTGCCATAACTTCCCGTTATTATAGCGGATTTTAACCCTACCCTACAAAAAACACATCATGCAAAGAGTATTAATTACCGGTGCAGCCGGCTTCCTGGGATCCCATCTCTGCGATCGCTTTATCAGCGAAGGATTCCATGTGATCGGAATGGACAATCTGATTACAGGCGACATCCGGAATGTGGAGCATTTATTTCACCTGAGAAATTTCGAGTTCTACAACCACGATGTCACCAAGTTTGTCCACGTACCCGGAGAGCTCGATTACATATTGCATTTTGCCTCTCCTGCGAGTCCGATAGACTACCTGAAGATACCGATACAAACCCTTAAGGTCGGTGCCTTGGGCACCCATAACCTCCTGGGCCTGGCCAAGGCCAAGAATGCCCGCTTCATGATTGCCTCAACTTCTGAGATCTACGGAGATCCACTGGTGCATCCTCAGACCGAGGAGTATTACGGTAATGTAAATACCATTGGGCCGCGGGGAGTATACGACGAGGCCAAGCGCTTTCAGGAGTCGATTACCATGGCGTACCACCGGTTCCACGGACTGGACACCCGTATCGTGCGCATCTTTAATACCTACGGTCCTCGCATGCGCCTGAACGACGGCCGGGTCATTCCGGCCTTTATGGGACAGGCCCTCCGAGGAGAGGACCTCACCGTATTTGGCGATGGATCCCAGACCCGATCATTCTGCTTTGTGGAAGATGAGATCGAAGGGATTTTCCGTTTGCTGATGAGCGATTATACCCTTCCAATGAACATCGGTAATCCGAACGAGATCACCATCAAGGAATTCGCCGAAGAGATCATTAAACTCACGGGTACCGATCAGAAGATCATATACAAGCCGCTGCCTAAGGACGATCCCATGCAGCGTCAGCCCGACATTTCCAAGGCCTGGGACATATTGGGCTGGGAGCCTCAGGTTGGCCGGGAGGAAGGCATGAGGCGCACCTACGAATACTTCAAGGGACTCTCCGAGGAGGAACTGCGTCGCACCGAACATCGAGACTTTAGCGAAGTCAATCGCAGGTAGAGAAAATCCGATCCAAGAATGATATCTGGGCTCCACGGGGCCCTTTTTTTATGCCCACAGCCGGGCTGAGGAGCTCTCGAGATTGCCGTAACTTTGCCGGTAAATCTGCAACCTATGCCTTATAATATTATGGTGCTCGGTTCGGGGGGACGGGAGCACACCATAGCCTGGAAGCTTTCTCAGAGTCCGGACTGCGGAAAGATCTATAGCGCTCCTGGGAATGCCGGGACCGCCGGAATTTCCACAAACCTGCCCATAGCCGTGTCGGACTTCGAACGCATTTCGGAGGCCTGTCTGGAATACTCCATTGATATTTTGGTCGTGGGACCCGAGGTCCCTTTGGTCGAGGGCATAGCGGACTACTTCGCCTCAGACGCCCGTTTTTCTGACTTAAAGGTAATCGGACCCTCATCGGCCGGAGCACGGCTGGAAGGCAGCAAGGACTTCGCCAAGGTCTTTATGCACCGCCACGGCGTGCCTACCGCGGCATATCGAAGTTTCACGAAAGCCCACCTCATGCAGGCGGTGGCCTTCCTGGACACGCTCTCCCCTCCGTATGTCATCAAGGCCGATGGGCTGGCGGCCGGAAAGGGGGTCCTGATACTGGATGAGAAGGAAGAGGCCGCCCGGGAACTCGACGACATACTGAATGGATCCAAATTCAACGAGGCGGGAAACCGTGTGGTTATCGAGGAATTCCTCGATGGCATCGAATTGAGCTGTTTCGTATGGGTGAAAGGCGGGGAATATCGTTACCTGCCCTTTGCCAAGGACTACAAGCGCATAGGCGAAGGGGACACCGGCCTGAACACCGGGGGTATGGGAGCCGTATCTCCCGTTCCCTTCCTGGACGAGGGCTTAAAGACCCGAATCGAGGAACGCGTAGTGCGCCCGACCGTTAAAGGCATGCAGGAGGACGGCATAGACTACCACGGCTTCCTTTTTATCGGCTTGATGGTGGTTAATGGAGACCCGTTTGTCATAGAATACAACGTGCGCCTGGGCGACCCGGAAACGGAAGTAATTCTTCCACGCCTGCGCGACGATCTGTTACCCATTATGGCGGCTGAAGGCTTTGAAGGTATCGGGGAACTTGACATTGATCCGCGCTTTGCCTGCACCGTCATAGCCGTTTCGGGAGGATATCCCGGCAGTTACGAAAGGGGAAAGGTGATTACCGGGCTGAATGCGATTCATGAAGACGAGAGCCTGCTCTTTCACGCGGGCACGCAGCAGGAAGGAGATCGGGTGCTGACCTCCGGAGGGCGCGTACTGGCCCTGACCTCATTTGGCGATGATATGGAGCAAGCCCTGAACAAGAGTTATGCATCGATGAAGCAAATCGCCTTCGAAGGCATGGGGTACAGGACAGATATAGGGTTCGACCTCAGATGAAGGCTAGAGGTAGGAGTGGGAAGTAATGCTCTTGTCTTCCGGCTCGCTTTTTCCGTAGGCATTCAGCCTGCCCAGCCAGTAGAACAGCGCCAGAAAGCCGATGAGTATAAAGGCCCAGTTGACGAGATTGGAACTCCACCAACCTTCCATGAAACGGAAGAAATCGTAGGGAAGGAACAATACCTCCTCAAAGAAATCGCGAATACCGTAAAATATGGACGACCACATAGTTGCTACTTTTGAAGTGCTAATGTACGCAAAGAGTTTATGATTTCCACGATTTTCAGGCAAACCCGGCCGGTCATCTATCTGGTATTGATCGGTTTCCTGACCCTCTACTATTGGGTGGGAAAGGCCGTGGACCCGGACGTGAGCTGGAATGGCGGGTTCGCCTTTTCAGCTCTTGGCGCTTTTTTACTGTTGATACTCAGTATTTTCCTTCTCGGCTGGATGTCGAACGAGAACAAGATCACGGAATTCAACTCGATGCCCCTGCTGTTTTACAGTTGGTCCTTCGTGTTGTTGCCGGAAACCCTGAGTGAGCCTTCGGTGCTGGGAGCCCAGTTCCTGGTGATGTATTCGGCCTATAAATTACTCAGCCTCAGAGACGATCGGAAATCGGTATACGTATTCTATGATTCGGCTTTTCTTCTGGCACTGGCTACCTGGTTTGATCCCTGGGCGAGCGGGTTCCTTCTACCCCTCATCATTTCGGTCTTTATGCACAATCGCCTCCAGTTTCGGGACTGGATAGCGCTTTTTTCGGGCCTGGGTTCCGTGGCCCTGCTCCTGTTGTGCCTGGGGGTGCTTCAGGGTGACGCCTACACACATTTTCGGGAATACGGGGTGCTCATCGCCGGGGAAGATAGTCGACCATGGGCCCAGCTGGGACGGGAGCATTACTTGTCCTGGGCGTTTATAGCGTTGATGGCGCTTATTGCAATCGTTCAGATCATACGCATAGGGCATCAGACCTCGGGTCGCATCAGTCCCGTGCGACTGATCGCCTCCTATGTGTTCTGTTGCATGCTCGTAATGGCCCTGAATTACGGAGATTCCCCGATTCAGGTACAGTATAGCTTTTTCGCCGTGGGATTCTTTCTGGCCCGCACCCTGGATGCTTTTTCCAGGGAGAAGTTCCGCGAATTTTTTCTGTTGGGCCTCCTCGTACTTCCATTCATTAAACTTATCTTGAATTTCTTTGTATAAACGACCCTAAATTGTTCAACATGTTTGCAGATCAGGCCTTTGAAATATTCGAAAAGAGCGTCCGGGATTACCATGTCGAGGACCGGGTAGATCAGCCCCTTGTTAATCCCTACGATAAGGAAGACATCCGGCATTTACTCTATCACAAGAACTGGATCGATACGGTGCAGTGGCATTACGAGGACCTGATCCGGGATCCGGGTATCGATCCTGAGGGGGCCCTGGAGCTCAAGCGTAAGATCGATGCCAGTAACCAGGACCGCACCGACATGGTCGAGTATCTCGACGCCTTTTTTCTCGAAAAATACCGATCGGTAGAAATTAAAGAAGGTGCTACCATTAATACCGAAAGCCCTGCCTGGGCCCTGGATCGGCTCTCCATACTCGCCCTGAAAATCTACCACATGAAGGAGGAGGCCGAGCGCTCTGATGCCAGCGCCGAGCACCGTCAGAAGTGCGCCGAAAAACTGGAGGTCTTAAAGCAACAAAAGGAGGACCTCTCTACCGCCATAAACCAACTTCTGGACGAAATAGCTGAAGGCAGCAAGTATATGAAGGTCTACAAGCAGATGAAGATGTACAACGACCAGGAACTCAACCCGGTTCTGCGTGCCCAGAATAAGTAAGACTCCCGGCAGCCTCCTGCTGATACGTACCTCGGCTATGGGGGACATCGCTATGTTGTATCCGGTACTGCGCCTGTTTCGCTTGCACTATCCGGATACACGGCTTGAGCTCCTGACCCTGCCAATGATGGCATCGGTATTCAGCGACATACCCCAGGTCCACATCATTGAATTCGACAAAAGGAAATACGGCAGTCTGCCCGGCCTTTGGCGGCTGTACCGGAAGCTGGCTGCCAGGGAGTATCTCGCCGTACTGGACCTGCACAATGTGCTGAGGTCGAGATTCCTTTCCGCACTCCTGGGCCTGAGGGGCCTCAAGGTATACAGGCTCGACAAGGGAAGGGCTGAACGCAGGCGCTTGTTGACGGCAACGTTTGCCGGGAGTAAGCCCCTGAAGTCTGTACATCAGCGTTATGCCGATGTGTTCGAAAGGGCTGGTTATCCCCTGGATTGGCCTCCGGAATCAGGGGAAAGGACCGGCAGTATTCGCACCCGGACGGGACTCCCGGAGCGTATCGTCGGCATAGCCCCATTCGCCAGGCATCCGGGCAAAGCGTATCCGACAGACCTCATGCGACAGGTCGTGGAGGAGCTGCTGAGTGTGCCGGATTTGCGGGTGTCGCTCTTCGGTGCTCCCGGGGAGGAGGCTTCCCTGCTTGAATCCTGGGCGCAGCGATGGCCCGGGCGCGTTGGCAACCTCGCTTACGGGGTGAGTTTCGCCGATCAGCTTCGTCATATGAAGGAATTGTCACTCATGATTTCCATGGACAGTGCCAACGGACATCTGGCATCCAATGCCGGTGTCCCGGTACTCACGGTCTGGGGCACTACCCATCCCCTGGCAGGCTTTACGCCCTATGGGCAGCCGGCCGACCATCAAATCACACCGGATACCCGGGATTATCCCTTGCTGCCTGTTTCCATTTATGGCCCCGTCAGGGACGAGAGCTACCTCAGGGCCATACAATCGATACCCCCGGAACGCATAGTGCGAAAGGCAAAGGAAATTCTGGAATGCGAAGAGGGGAACTAGGTTACGGAACCCTGACAACTGCTTCCTGCGCCGGCCGTGCATCCGTAGCAGTGCTGAGAGATAACAATCTCTCTCCCCTGCAGCACGTCTTCGTTGTATTCCCGGATGTGTTTCACCGGAGAGTCTACGGGCAGCTGTAGCATCTGATTAAAATCGCAATCGAACAGATATCCATCCCAACTCACCGATAGCGTATTCGTGCACATGACATTTTGTACGGCCTGAGGATTGTACGCCTCGACCAGGCTGTACATATAGTCTTCGTAATTGTCCGAAGCGAGCAGGTAATCCAGGAAGCGCGATATGGGCAGATTGGTGATCGCAAAGAGCGAATTAAACCGGATGCCAAAATCTTCCCACAGGGCTTTCTTGAAGTCCCTTTCCAGTGCCGATTGGTCACCGGGCAGGTAGGCCCCGGAGGGATTGTAGACCAGGTCGAGGATGAGCCCGCTACCCTCCTGGCCATAACCTACGGCGTTGAGCTCCCTGAGGGCTTCGATGGAGGCGTCGAACACTCCGTCGCCGCGCTGCTTGTCGGTTTTTCCCCGGGTGTAATGCGGCATGGAGGAAACGACATGGATGCCGTGTCTCCTAAAGAATTCCGGCAGGTCGTGGTACTTCTTGTTCGCCCGTAAGATGGTCAGGTTCGAACGAACGATGATGTCCCGGACACCCGCCTGCGTAGCCTGTTCGACGAACCAGCGGAAGTCCGGGTTCATCTCCGGTGCCCCTCCCGTCAGGTCCAGGGTATGCGCACGGGTATTTCGGATCACCTCCAGGCAGTGTTCCATGGTCGCCCGGGTCATGATTTCCTTTCGGTCCGGCCCGGCGTCCACGTGGCAGTGCTCACATACCTGATTACACATGTAGCCGACGTTGATCTGCAGGATTTCCAGCTGGCGCGGCTTCAGGGGGAAATGACCGTCTGAGGCTATGCGTTCCCGAAACCGGGGCAGTTCCCCATTGGCGAACAGGCCGTTTTCGAGTACTTCCATCTGCTTGTTGGCGAAGGCCAGGTCTCCTTTTCGGGCTTTTAGGGATTTCGTTGCCATAGGATTACATGGAGAGTTTGTCATGCTTGTTCATCATCTGGACCGCATGGACCAGGGTGGCGCCGCTTTCGATGGCCGCTCCGGCATGCACGGCCTCCATCATTTCTTCCCTGGTTATGCCCCGCTGCAGCCCGTCTTTGGTATAGGCATCGATGCAGTACGGACACTTGACCACGTGGGAAACGGCCAGGGCTATCAGGGATTTTTCCCGGGCCGAAAGGGCACCTTCTTCGAACACCTTTCCGTAGTAATCGAAGAATTTCTCTCCGAGCTCCTCGCTCCATTCGGTGATTCTACTGAATTTCCTCAGGTCTGCCGGATCGTAATAGGTCTTGGACATAAATCGGATTTTAGCGCGCCAAGTTAGTCGTAAAATAGCTTGGTCATTACGTCGAAAATTGAATGGCACCCCCAAATTTCGCCCTATCTTTAAGTAGTATATGGAGAAAGGGACTCAAAAGATCGGTTTGGTGCTATCCGGAGGAGGCGTCCGGGGCCTCGCTCATGTAGGCCTCATCAAGGCCCTGAACGAGCATGGTATAGAGGCGGATTGCGTTTCGGGCACCAGTGCGGGTGCATTGGTGGGAGCGCTTTATGCCAATAACTACGGGCCGGAGGATATGATTGCATTCTTCAAAGAGGCACCCCTTTTCCACTATAACTACTTTACGATCAATAAACCAGGCTTTATTGATACCGAACGGTATGTCGGCCTGCTCAAGGAATATTTTCCTGGGGATAACTTCAGCGAGTTGGACAGGAAACTCTATGTGGTTGCCACCGACCTCCAGAACGGAGAAGAAAAAGTTTTCGATTCAGGTCAACTGATCCGTCCCCTTCTGGCTTCTGCGGCGCTGACTCCGGTTTTCAGCCCGGTGATGATCCAAAATCGCTGGTACGCAGACGGGGGCATATTGAATAACTTTCCCAAGGAGTATCTGAATCCCGAATGCGACTACATCATTGGCAGCAATGTAGCTACTATGAGCCCTGTAAAGCCCGGGGATTTGAAGAACCCTCTGCAGGTTACTGCCCGGGTAAGCAGCCTGACCATATACGGCGGAGGGCGCAGGAAGATGAAGGAGTGCAACGTTCTGGTTGAACCCATTGAACTGGAGCACATCGGAGTTCTGGATAAACGGCGTATCGAGCGGGCCTATGAAATTGGTTACGAAGAGGCCACCCGGGTACTGGAGAAGAAGGAACTGGAAAATCCCCGCCTGAACGCCGGTTGATTTAACCTACTGCCCACATTTACCGATCTTTTTCCCTGAAATCAAACGTCATCGTAGTCGATGCCGATACGTTCGGACTCGCACAGCGCCTGACAGGTAAGGATCAGGCCTTCTTCGACTTCCTCATCGGTCAGTATCTGATTCTTGACCATGGTTGCCTTGCCTTCCGTAACCTTGGCCACGCAACTGCTGCATATTCCTCCCTGGCAAGAATACGGGGCATCGAGGCCGGCCTTCAACACTTCGTCCAGAAGCATGCCGCCGCGGGGGAATTCGATCTGGTGGGTGACCCCGTCGAGTACCACATGGGCACGGGTGGTTCCGCTGGGTACGGACTGGGGTTCCGGTTCATCATTGGAGTCGTCGGCCGGCGTAAAGAGTTCGTAAAACATGCGGTCTTCCGGGATTCCCTTTTCCGCCAGCACCTCCCTGATCTCCCTGATCATCGGCTGCGGACCACAAATATAGACACGGGCGATTTGATCCAGCGGCATGAAATTCTTCAGATTCTTCAGCAATATACCCCGGTCGATACGACCGAACTCTGCGCCATTTTCGCTGGCGCGCGAATACACGCTCCTCAGCCGGAACCTGTCGGGAAACTCTTCGCGGTAGGCCTCGAGTTCTTCCCGAAACATCGTTTCTCCGGGCGTGCGATTCCCGTAGATCAGCAAACAGCGATTTTCGACATGCGATCGCATCACCTCATCAGTAATGCTCAATATGGGTGTTATGCCACTCCCAGCCGCAACGAGCAGCACATGCTCCGGGCTGCCGTGGGATTCGAAGATAAACCTTCCCTCCGGTTCACTTACACGAACGGTGGTCCCCTCGTGCAGGGATTCTGTGATGTAGGATGTAAATTTGCCGTCGGGCACGCGTTTGACTCCCACGGTTATGGATTCCGATCGGGTGGATGACGAAATGGAGTAGGGCCTGCGAACCGCTTCCCCGTCGATATCGATTTCGATGGTAACGTACTGCCCTGCGGAGAATGCAAAAGAATCCCGCAGTTCATAAGGTATCTCGAACGTTATCGCCTTAGCATCCTGTGTCAGGGATCGAATGGCGAGTACTTTCAGAGGGTGAAACATGCAAACTTTTTTGCAAAAGTAAGTTTGTTTAACGATTTTAGGAAAAAAGTTAACGAACAACTGTAACTTTTTCGACAACCCGTATACACATGATGCGCAATTTAGGCCTATGTGGTTAAGATTATTCAAGCTTCAGTGGAAATCCATGTGGAGGTCCAAGTCGTTCCGGTCCGGGATATGGTACCGGGTTCTTATGGGGTTCGCCGCTCTTTACTTGCTGGCCATACTGCTGTTTATGGGGATAGGGGTTTACTTTATCCTGGAGGAGGAAGGATTTTCAAATCCGCTGTCCGAAATGAACAGTTACCTCTTCTATTACATAGCGTATGATCTGGTCTTCCGCTTCATGCTTCAGAAGATGCCCGTTACCCAGATTCAGCCTCTGCTATCCCAACCGATAAGGCGTTCTGCGATTGTCAATTTCAGCCTGACCCGGACCCTGTACGCGTTTTTTAACTGGTCGCATCTCTTTCTTCTATTGCCCTTGTCGGTCGTATTGGTGGCGAAGGGAGGCTATGACCTGATCGGCGTGGCCGGTTGGGTGGTGGCCGTCATGGGGCTGATCTACACGAATAATTTCCTGAACGTGCTGGTCAACAACAGCGACCGGATCTTCTATCCGGCACTGGTCGTGCTGGTTGGCCTCGGGCTATCTCAGTATTTCGGCCTTTTCGACATAACGGTACACTCCAGGCAGTTTTTTGATTTTGTGTACCAGTCACCGCTGATCAGCCCAGTATTCGTAGTCGTTGCGCTCATTGCCTATGCGGCAGCTTTTTCTTTCTTCCGCAGCAAATTGTACCTGGATGGCTTCCTTAAGGCAAAGGCCTCCAAATTCAGAAACAGGGATCTCGGCTGGTTGGATCGCTTTGGACAGCTCGGGGTTTTCCTGCGCAACGATATACGCATGATCACCCGGAACAAACGTCCCCGTATGACATTGATTACGGCTGGGGTGTTCCTCTTTTACGGGCTACTTTTTTTTACCGGTTCCATCGAGATCTACGAGGGCCCGTACTGGGGGCTGTTTGCCGGTTTATTTGTCACCGGGGGTTGGGTTTTCACCTTCGGACAGTTTATACCGAGCTGGGATAGCGCCTATTATCCGTTTATGATGACCCAAAACATCCCCTACCGGAACTATCTGGATTCCAAATGGTGGCTGATGGTGATCGGGACGGGGGTCAGTATTATCCTGTCCCTGCCGTATATGTATTTCGGTATGGATGCCCTTTTGGCCGTGATCACCGCGGGTATTTTTAACCTGGGTGTCAATTCCCATATGGTCATCTGGGGCGGTGCCTATGTGAAGACACCCCTTGATCTGACGGCCACCAACAAGGCCTTCGGCGATTCCAAGTCCCTCAACGCCAAGACCATGGTGCTGATCATTCCCAAGCTATTACTGCCCATGCTGCTCTATTACCTGGGAACCTTCACCGGCCAGGCGTATGCAGGCTACGTTTTTGTGGCGCTGGCAGGGTTGATGGGCTTCCTGCTTAAGGGCAGGGTTTTCGATCTGGTGGAGAAGACCTATTTCAGGGAAAAGTACGCCACGCTTAAGGCCTATAAAGAGGATTAAAAATCTTGCGATCTATATGATGATACAGGTACAAAACTTAACCAAGAAATACGGGGACAAAGAGGTCCTGAATATCGAATCCCTGGAGATACCAGGTGGCCAGAGCTTCGGCCTGGTAGGCAATAACGGAGCGGGCAAGACGACTTTTTTCTCCCTTATGCTCGACCTGATCCGACCCACCACGGGCCATATCGATTCCAATGGCGTTCAGGTGAATACGAGCGAGGACTGGAAGCCTTTTACCTCTGCATTTATAGATGATTCCTTCCTGATAGGATATCTCACTCCGGAGGAATACTTCTATTTCGTCGGGGAGCTCAGGGGCTGGAATAAGGCCGAGGTCGATAAGTTGCTGGAAGAAATGAAGGAGTTCTTTAACGACGAGGTACTGGAGCAGAAGAAATACATCAGGGATCTTTCCAAGGGTAACCAGAAGAAGGTGGGGATAGTCTCGACTCTGATCGGAGCCCCCCGGGTCATTGTTCTGGACGAACCCTTCGCCAACCTCGACCCTTCTTCCCAGATCCGCCTGAAGAGATTACTGAAGAGCCTGTCCGAGGATCGCGAGATCACCATGCTGATCTCCAGCCACGACCTGGGGCATGTGACGGAAGTGACCAGCCGCATAGCCGTACTCGAGAAGGGGTTGATCAAGAAGGACCTGATGACCAATGAACAAACGCTCAAGGAGCTTAACGACTTCTTTCAAGGGGAAGCCTAGGGCCCCGGAACCCCGTCCATTCTTAGATTTAACAAAATAATTCGGTTGATTTTCAGTTATTTTGAGTAATGAAAATCAACGCTACCCGTCTTATCCGACTCTGCGTCCTCTGCGGCGTCCTCCTATCCCTGTTCGCAGCCTGTTCGACGAAAAAGGATGCATTCGTGAACCGGAACTGGCACGCGCTCAACACCAAATACAACACCCTGTACAACGGATCCCTGGCATTTGAAGCCGGGAGAGGCAATCTGCAAAGCGGATTCGAGGACAATTTCTGGGAGGTACTCCCCATAGAACGAATCGAACGCGACCAGCGGATTCGGCTGGATTCGGAGGATAACACCCCGGAATTCAAGAGGGCCGAGGAAAAGGCGACCAAGGCGATACAGCGGCATGCGATGAACATCAGTGACCGAGAGCGCAACCCCCAGACTGATGAGGCGTTTATGCTCCTCGGGAAGGCCCGGTATTTCGACCAGAGGTACATTCCTGCTCTGGAGGCCTTCAATTACATTCTCCAGAATTATCCGGATAGTGACCAGTATTATCAGGCCGCTGTTTGGAAACAAAAGACGTTGCTCCGACTGGAAAACCCCGAACTGGCGGTTCGGAACATCAAGAGACTGTTGAGGTATCAGGACTTTAATGATCGTGATTTTTCCGATATACACGCCGTTCTGGCACAGGCGTTCCTTCAGATGAATCTGCCCGATTCCGCCGCCTTTCACCTCAAATGGGCGCAGAGTTATGCCCCATCGAACCTGCTCAAGGGCCGGTATCTGTACATTATAGGACAGCTCTACGATCAAAGCGAAAGGATAGATAGTGCCAATTACGCCTTCGACCAGGTGATTCGCCTGAACCGAAAAATACCGTGGGTGTATCACATCCATGCGCAGCTGGAACGCTTCGCCAACAGCAAGCCTACTCCAGAAAACCGGGATGATTTACTGGAAGCCATTGAAAAGATCGAGGAGAATCGGGAGAACCGTCCGTATCTGGACAAGATTTACCGGGAGAAAGCCCGCTTTTACATGGCCCTGACCGAGGACAGCCTCGGACTCCGGTATTACGATCGGTCGATCGCCGCTACCGAGGGGGACAAGGAGCTGCTGGCAAGAAATTACATCGACCTGGCCAATTACTATTTCGACGGCAAACAGTACAGCGTATCCGGGGTATATTTCGACAGCATACTGATGCAACTGGACACCCTGGATCGCAGGTATCGCTCTTTTGCCAAGAAGAGTGCGAACCTCAAGGATATCGTGATATACGAGGGAATCGTCCGTAAGGCCGACAGTGCCCTGTATGTGAATTCCCTGGATGCCGCCGGGCAGAAGGCTTATTTCTCGGCATACATCGAAGAACTGAAGAGGAAGCAGGAAGAGGTCGAAAGGCGGGAACGCGAAAAGAGGCAGGAGGCACTGGAGGCATTTGCCGGTTCCGCATCCGACAAGGACAAGGGGGCCTTTTACTTTTATAATCCCGGAGCGCTGGCCTTCGGAAGGGAGACCTTTCTGCAGAATTGGGGCGACCGCAAACTGGAGGACAACTGGAGGTGGAGCGCGGTGGTCAATACCGGGGGGTCCGCTGTCGTCTCGACTCCCGAGGTCACAGATTCCACAGGCGTAACGGGAACTCAGGGTCCCGACCTTTTGGATATGGCCTATTACGAAAGTCGCCTGCTGAAGCCGACCGATCTGGACAGTATTAGAAATGAGCGAAACTTCGCCTACTATCAGCTGGGCCTGCTTTACAAGGAGAAATTCAGGGACTACGAACTCGCAGAGGACCGACTGACGCGCCTGCTGCAATCCGATCCCGAGGACCGGCTGATCCTTCCATCGAAATACAACCTCTATCGCATCTATGAACAGACCGACTCCATACAGGCCCTGGCGGTGAAGGAAGAAATCATTCGGGATTATCCCGGTACCCGGTATGCTGAAATTCTGCTCAATCCCGATGCCATACTTCAGGGCGATTCCGAGAGCCCGGATGCGCGCTACAATGAACTGTTCAGGAAGTACGAGCGGCAGGAATTCGTTGAGGTCATTGCGGCTTGTGCCATACTCCTTCAGGAATATGAGGGGGATCAGATCGCGCCGAAATTCGCCTTACTCAAGGCCAATGCCGAGGGCAGGCTCTTCGGATTCGAGAAGTACAAGGAATCACTGAAATTCGTGGCCCTGACCTATCCGAACGTCTACGAAGGGAAGAAATCCCAACAGATGCTGGATGTTCAGTTGCCCAAGTTGGCTAACAGGGAATTCGACCGGGACACGGTATCCACGGGCACCCGCAACTGGAAAGTTGTGTTCCCCTTTAAAATAAGAGACAACGACCGAGCGTTATCCTTACAGAAACGACTGGTGGAGTCCATTAAAGACCTCAATTACAAGAATACGGTCACCAAGGACATCTACAATCTGGAGGAACAGTTCGTCGTCGTGCACGGTTTCCGATCCAAGGAATTTGCCCTGGGCTTTGTGGAACTCATCGAGAAGAACAAGGACTACCGGATTCGGGAGGAAAACTTTCTGATTTCCTCAAGAAATTATCAGATCATTCAGGTTCACAAGAACCTGGGAGAATATAAAGCGCAGAAAAAACTACTTAATTAGTCCCATGTTTTCAGACAACAAGAAGCAAGGGCGGGTAG
The DNA here is from genome assembly GCA_964550895.1 of uncultured Flavobacteriaceae bacterium. Classification (GTDB taxonomy): domain Bacteria; phylum Bacteroidota; class Bacteroidia; order Flavobacteriales; family Flavobacteriaceae; genus CAZKAP01. Next base: position 7,821 of record CAZKAP010000004.1, on the reverse strand, counting down.
CTCCGGAAATAGGAGGGCAGCCCAACCGGATCGAGAAGAATACCACCATAGTGGGTAACATCACTTCCCAGGCCGATTTCCGCATAGACGGAAAGCTGGAAGGAGACGTTAAGACGTCGGGAAAAATCGTCATCGGACGGGAAGGCCGTATCGAAGGCAAGGTATCCTGTGTGAATGCGGATATCGAAGGTCACTTCAATGGGGAACTGATCGTCGAAGATTTGCTCACATTGAAATCTTCTGCAGTGATCGAAGGCACAGTAACCGCGAGCAAGCTCGCCGTAGAGCCGGGGGCCAATTTCAACGCCACCTGCAACATGAATAAGAGGGCGGGCGCCAAGAGCAGCATGCCCAACCAGAATAATGCCACCCCTGCCAAGGGATTCGGAGCCCCTGCTCAGAAGTCTCCCGAAAAACCCTCAGGAATTGTCCCCGGAAACCGGCCCTCCTGAAGAAGGAGGTAAGGGGAACTTCAATCCCCGCAAGTACTTCGGAATCACTTTCGAAATGGCCCTGATCATAGGGCTGTTTGTGTACGGAGGCATCCAATGGGACGCCTTTTACGGCCGGGAACCCGGCCTGATCACGGCCCTGTGTTCCGTCGCCGGAGTATTCGTCGCTTTGTACAACCTGTATCGGCGTATATAACCTCTGCAAAACCGTCCGTAATTAAACGGGTCATAAGTTTAGTATCCTCGCAAAAAAGTATAATTTTGCCGAGATTTTGAATTTGCCGATATGACCCGGAGCCGTTTCTGGAACACTGTTATTGTAAGCAGCTTTATATCACTATTTCTTCTCACCTCACCCGTTAGCGGTCAGCATCAGGAAGGCCACGCTCCGTCAACTCTGCAGGAATCGGACTCCCACCACGGGGAGGAGGCAGCACATGGCGAGGAAGAGTTTTCGGCCATAGACATGATCCTGGAGCACATATCGGACGCTCATGAATGGCACATTGCTTCGTACGAGGGGGATAACGGACACGAGGAACACATCAGCATACCGTTGCCGGTGATCATCTGGGACGGAAAATGGCACGTATTCATGTCGGGTAAGGCAGCCCATGGACACCATCACCAGGGATATACCATGGAGCACGGGCAGATCGTGCCCCTGGATCCTTCGGTTGAGAAGGCGGGCATCGTCGATCTGTTTACCGGGCTGGAAGATAAATACGTCGACCTGTCCATTACCAAGAACGTGGCCAGCATCTTCATTTCCTGCATCATTCTATTGCTGGTCTTTACGGCCGTGAGCCGGGTTTACAGCAAGAACAAAGGAGTGCCTACGGGCATAGCAGGCTGGATGGAGCCGGTTATCCTTTTTATCCGGGATGATGTGGCCGTGCCCAATATCGGGGAACACAAGGCAGACCGCTACCTTCCTTTGCTGTTGACAATTTTCTTCTTTATATGGTTCAATAACCTGCTCGGACTTATACCCGTCTTTCCGGGCGGGGCCAATGTAACGGGTAACATCGCCGTGACCGGTGTCCTGGCCATCATTACCCTGCTGGTTGTGAACCTCAATGGAAACAAGGACTACTGGATGCACATACTCTGGCCTCCGGGCGTGCCCCTCTGGCTGAAGCCTCTGCTGATACCGGTCGAATTACTCGGTATCTTCGTTAAGCCCTTTGCCCTGATGATGCGTCTCTTCGCCAACATTACCGCCGGGCACATCATGATTCTCAGCCTGGTTTCGCTGGTCTTTATATTTAAAAACCTACTGATCGGGCCCTTTGTGTCCGTGCCCCTGGCCCTGTTTATCTCGCTGCTGGAATTGCTGGTAGCCGTGCTGCAGGCCTATATTTTCACCATCCTGTCGGCATTGTTTATCGGGATGGCCGTTCAAGAGCATCATCATTAATTTTTATACCATTTAAATCATGGAGGAATTCACTATTGGAGAGGGATTAGTTTACATCGGGGTCGGCCTGGCCGTGCTCGGAGTTGGTATGGGTATCGGCAAGATTGGCGGACAGGCCATGGATGCCATTGCCCGTCAACCTGAGGCAGCCGGAAAGATCCAGGGAGCTATGCTGATCGCCGCTGGTCTTATTGAAGGTGCCGGATTGATTGCTATCGTATTCGGCGCATTTATCAAGTAATTCCAAAAACTGAAGGTTGTCCCCTGCGGTTGGCCGGGGACAGCTTTTTCAAACCGAACAATGATGTACGTACTCGCAAGTGGTTCTGAACTCGTCAACCCCGGTCTGGGATTGGTGTTCTGGATGTTAATCACCTTTGTGCTGCTCCTTTGGTTGCTGAGGAAGTTTGCCTGGAAACCGATACTGAATGCGGTGAAGCAGCGTGAAGAAGGCATTCGTTCTGCCCTGGCAGCAGCCGATGAGGCCAAAAAGGAAATGCAGAACATATCCGCTGACAATGAGCTCCTCCTGAAGGAGGCCCGTGCCGAGCGTGAGGAGATGATGAAGCAGGCGCGGGATATGAAGGACAAAATCCTGTCTGAGGCCCAGGAAAAGGCTGAGAAAGACAAGGACGCCATACTGGCCAAGGCCAAAGCAGAAATAGAAGCCGAGAAGAGGGCCGCAATCTCAGAGATCAAGACGCAAATTGCGGATCTTTCCCTGCAGATGGCGGAAAAGGTGCTCGGAGCAGAGCTTTCGAACCCCGAGAGTCAGAAGAAACTGGTGGACAAGTCACTGGAAGATCTTAAACTGAATTAATACGCATGAGCAATTCCCTGGTGGCGATACGATACGCCCGTGCCATATGGGACCTGGCCAGGAGTAAGAAGGCGGAAGCCGATGTACTCCGCGACATGGTGTCGGTGGAAGACACCCTGAAGGACAGCCCTGATTTGAACGCAGTCCTGCGGGATCCGACGATACAGGGGGAGATCAAGAAGCAGGTGCTCCTGAACATTTGGAAGGATTCCCACACCATCACCCAGGGCCTGTTCGAAACGCTGAAGGCCAACGGCAGGCTGTCCTTAATGGATGAGGTAGCTTCCGGTTATCGCGAACTCCACGGCAGCGGGCTGATGCAGGACCAGGCAACCGTGTATTCCGCGAGCCCGCTGGGACCCGAGGTGCTGGATCAGATCGGCAAGAAACTTCAGACCATATCCCAAAAGCAAATTGTCGTCTCTAACGAAATCCGCCCGGAACTGATCGGGGGCTTCGTGATTCGATGGGGCGATATGCGGTACGACGCGAGCGTATCCCAGCAATTATCATCACTGAAAAGAGAATTTACTAATAGCATATAGCAATGGCGAGCGTAAAAGCGGCTGAGGTATCAGCCATATTAAGGCAACAGATCGAAGGTTTCCAGACGGGGGCCACCCTGGATGAAGTGGGAACCGTACTGGAGGTAGGGGACGGAATCGCACGCGTGTACGGACTGTCCAATGCCCAGTACGGGGAGCTGGTGGAATTCGACGGAGGCATGCGGGGAATCGTCCTCAACCTGGAGGAGGATAACGTCGGTATCGTACTTCTGGGGCCGTCCAAGGAAATTACCGAAGGAGCTACCGTAAAGCGCACTCAGCAGATCGCATCGATCAATGTCGGAGAAGGAATTGTGGGAAGGGTAGTGGATACGCTGGGTAAGCCCATAGATGGAAAGGGTCCTGTGAGCGGAGAGCTTTACGAGATGCCACTGGAGCGAAAGGCTCCTGGAGTGATTTATCGCCAACCCGTGAATGAGCCATTGCAGACCGGGGTAAAGGCGATCGATGCCATGATCCCGGTCGGAAGAGGGCAGCGGGAGCTGGTGATTGGTGACCGACAGACCGGTAAGACCACGGTTTGCATCGACACCATCATCAACCAGAAAGAATTCTACGACGCGGGCGAGCCCGTGTATTGTATTTATGTGGCCATTGGACAGAAGGCGTCCACGGTGGCGGCGATCGCCGCCACTCTGGAGGAAAAAGGAGCACTGGCGTACACTACCATAGTTGCTGCCAACGCCTCTGACCCCGCGCCCATGCAGGTATATGCGCCCATGGCCGGAGCCGCTATTGGGGAATATTTTCGCGATACTGGCCGACCCGCACTGATCATTTACGACGACCTGTCCAAGCAGGCCGTTGCTTATCGGGAAGTTTCCCTGTTGCTCCGCCGCCCACCGGGACGCGAGGCCTATCCGGGTGACGTATTCTACCTCCACTCCCGACTCCTGGAGCGCGCCGCCAAGATCATCGATGACGATAGCATAGCCGGCCAGATGAATGACCTGCCCGAAGTATTATCCGGAAAGGTTAAGGGTGGGGGATCGCTGACCGCACTGCCGATCATCGAGACACAGGCCGGGGACGTATCGGCCTATATTCCAACCAACGTGATCTCGATTACTGACGGTCAGATCTTCCTGGAACAGGATCTCTTTAACCAGGGGGTCCGACCCGCCATTAACGTGGGAATCTCAGTGTCCCGCGTGGGTGGTTCGGCTCAGATCAAGTCGATGAAGAAGGTTGCCGGAACCCTCAAACTCGACCAGGCCCAGTACAGGGAGCTGGAGGCTTTTGCCAAGTTTGGTTCCGATTTGGATGCCGCGACCATGAATGTGATCAACAAGGGCCGCCGGAATGTGGAGATTCTTAAGCAGGCCCAGAACGACCCCTTCAAGGTGGAAGACCAGGTAGCGATCATTTTCGCAGGTTCCCGCAACCTGTTGAGGTCGGTTCCCGTAGGCCGGGTGAAAGATTTCGAACGCGACTTTCTCGAGGAGTTGAATGCGAATCACAAGGAAACCTTGCAAACGCTCAAGTCGGGTAAGCTCACCGACGAGGTGATCGATACCCTGACACAGGTAGCGACGCAGATTTCAAAGCGATTCCAAAGCTAGTGAGGAGGAAGGGAATCATTTACGAACATAATTCAGGTTCATGCCCAGTCTGAAAGACATACGAAACCGTATAGCCTCGGTTTCATCCACCATGCAGATTACCAGTGCCATGAAGATGGTATCTGCAGCCAAGCTCAAGAAGGCCCAGGATGCCATTACTGCCATGAGGCCGTATTCGAACAAACTCACGGAGATGATCCAGGGACTGACGGCAGGAATGGATGAAAATACGGAGTCAGACTACTCGGCCATTCGTCCGCAGCGACGCGTTTTGATCGTAGCGCTGACCTCGAATCGGGGTCTGTGCGGTGCCTTCAATTCGAATGTCATCAAGCAGGTCTTGTACCTTAAAGGAACCGACTTCAAGGATGCCGAGGTGGAGGTGCTGTCGATCGGGAAGAAGGGCCGGGAGATCCTGGAGAAACGCATGAAGCTCTACGCCGACCACAGTGAACTCCTGGACCATATCGATTTTACTCAGGCCGAGGAAGTGGCTCGCCACCTGATCGGTGTTTTCCTGAAAGGGGAGTTCGATTCCATACAGCTGGTATACAACCGCTTTAAGAATGCAGCTACGCAGATCGTGGAAACGGAGCAATTCCTCCCGCTCGTACCGCCCCAGGATAGTGACTCCAAAGAGCCCGTTACCGATTATATTTACGAACCCCAGCAGGCCGAGATGCTCGAAATGCTCATCCCGAAAGCTTTGAAGATTCAGCTGTTCAAGGCCATAAGGGACTCGTTTGCCAGCGAGCACGGCGCCCGTATGACGGCCATGCACAAGGCCACCGATAACGCCAAAGATCTGCGTGCGGAACTCAGGCTGCACTACAACAAGGCCCGTCAGGCTGCCATTACCGGTGAAATCCTGGAGATTGTGGGTGGAGCCGATGCGCTGAAGGAATAGATGGGGTAGAGCCATTCCGGGGATGGCGATATGCCCAAGGGGATTATCTTTGGAGTCAATGGCTTAAAACCTCACTATGAGATTCTTCCCCCTTTTGATGCTTACTGCTCTCTTAGCACTGACCTCCTGTTCTTCCAAGGCCCGTATGGTTCGAAGCAATCCGTTCGAATTGGGGGAAGTACACATCAACCGTGTATTGCCTGGAGTGGCAGGTGCCCCTGCCGGGCTGGAACTGAGCTTCGCCGTGACGGATATGGGTAATGCCGATATACAGTTTGAACATGCCTATTTCCGGAGCCACCGCGTCCCGCTCCGCATACAGTCCCGCGACGAAGGGAGCCTGCGACTCAAGGCTTTTCTCCCGGATGACCCGATGGCCCGTAACCCACTGGCGGAGATGGGTTCCACTGAGGAAAGGGATCCGGTTTCGGACTCGGAATTGATTGTTTTTCCCCTTCCTCCGGGAACGGCTTACATCAGTTATAAGCGGGGCAAGCGCACGTACATTTACCTTCTGGAAGACTTGCCGAAGGCAGGTAAGCGAATTCTACAATAAGCCGCTGCGTTGAATCCACTAGTCAAGCTTTTTCGACAGACGGTACTCTATGGGGTCGCAACGGTGCTGCCCAAGATCATTAATTTCCTGTTATTGCCCTTTTATACCCAGGTGTTTGTAGAGGCAGAGGGGTATGGCATTTACCGGAACATTTATGCCTGGATCGCCATCTTCAATGTTCTCCTTTCCTATGGAATGGAGACCTCATTTTTTCGCTTTTTCCACAAGAACGAGGACAATCTCAGCGTACAGAGCACGGCGCAGGTCTCTCTGCTGACATCGACCCTGGCTTTCCTGGCACTCGGTTTCCTGGCGGCTCCCTGGCTATCGGAAACATTCGGGTATGCGCCCTATTATTTCCAATATACGGTCTTGATTTTGGGCCTCGATGCCCTGTTGGTGATCCCCTTCGCCAGGCTCAGGGCCGGGGAACGACCGCTGCGTTTCGCCTTCTATAAGACCCTGAACGTGGTGGTGTTCCTCTTGCTCAACATCTTTTTCCTGGCCTACCTTCCGCGGGAAGTGCAGGCCCGGCCGGATACGGTGCTGGCTCCCCTGTACCGGCCCGGCTTTGAAATCTATTACATTTTTGTGTCCAACGCCCTGGCCAGCGGGATGACCCTCCTTTTGCTGTCCCCGGCCTATCTTCGGATACCCTGGACATTCGATGTCGGCCTGTGGCGGAAGATGACTTCCTATGCCTTTCCTGTGATGATTGCGGGGATCGCTTTCACCGTCAACGAAGTCCTCGATAAGATCTTGCTGACTTTGCTGGACAGTGAACGGGCTACGGGCATCTACAGTGCCTGTTATGCGCTGGCGGCATTCATGGCCCTCTACGGGACGGCCTTTCGCATGGGCGTGGAACCCTTTTTCTTCCGACAGGCGAAGGAACAGAATCCTCAGAAGACTTATGCGCAGATCCTGTATTACTTCGTGGCCTTCGGATCCCTGATCCTCCTGGGGGTTGTCGTATTGCTTAAACCCATTTCCGAAGTGCTGATTTCGCGTCCCGAATACCGCGAAGCGCTGGGGATCGTGCCTATAGTACTGCTGGCCAGCTTCTTTCTCGGCATTTATCACAACCTATCGGTCTGGTACAAGATCACGGACCGTACCTATTATGGAGCGATCTTCTCAAGCATCGGGGCTGCACTCACACTCGTCATTAATTTCTGGGGAATTCCGCGTTACGGATACTGGGCCTCTGCCTGGGCCACACTGGCTGCATACATGAGTATGGCCGTGATCTCTTTCGCAGTAGGGTCCTATAAGTATCCCATTCCGTACCCCACCGGCAAAATTGGCCTTTATCTGGGGGTGTCCCTGCTGTTTTCCTGCCTGGTCCATTATGTTTTCGACGGGGAACTGTGGATAGGCATCTTATTTCTGCTGGTATATGTAATTTGGCTGGGGGCCAGGGAAGCCCGCTTCATCAAAACCGTTCTGAGAACATGAAAATTCGAATTATTAACCGTTCCGGTAATCCGTTACCCGAGTACAAGTCCGGTGCTGCCGCCGGTATGGATATAAGGGCC
>CAZKAP010000003.1:0-115463 GCA_964550895.1 uncultured Flavobacteriaceae bacterium | reverse complement strand
TATTGGCCTATGGTGTAATTGGCAACACTACTGATTTTGGTTCAGTCATTCTAGGTTCGAGTCCTAGTAGGCCAACAAATAGAAACCGCGTCTTCCATAGTTGCGGTTTTTATTTTTATATATTAGACAAATTTGCGATTCTTCCGGGCGATCGCCTTGTCGACTACGCTGCCTATCCCGAGTGCTTTGAAGTCTCAATTTTATCCTGTTTATCTCATAGGCTTAAGTGTCCTTTTACTGTTGAATTGCAAATCTGTAGGTCGGGAAGCGGAGGCAGGGCCCTCACCGAATATCGTCCTGATCGTTGCTGACGACCTGGGTTGGGGCGATGTCGGATTCAACGGGCAAGTACGGATTCAGACTCCGGTACTCGATCGTTTGGCAGCAGAAGGACTGGTCCTGAATCGGATGTACGCAGGCAGCACAGTATGCGGCCCTTCACGGGCGTCCTTATTGACGGGTTATCACACGGGGCACAGCCGGGTCCGAGGTAATCCGGCCTGGTCTCTAAGTGGAAAGCCTGTAGATTTCGATCCGGAAAAGGAAACGATCGCCGAGATGCTTAGAGGCGTTGGATATCGGACCGGGATGGTAGGCAAATGGGGATTGGCGGAAAACCTTTCTGAAACGGTTCCCAATGCGCAGGGGTTTGACTACTTTTTTGGGTTTAACCGTCATCTTCCCGCTCATCATTATTATCCCCGGGAAATTTGGGAAAACGATTCCCTGTTGAGCCTGCCGAATCGCACAGCCGAAAAGGTAGGTGAGCACGTGCAGGAGACATTCACGCTTAAGTCGTTAGATTTTCTTCGGAAGGGAGATGATAGGCCTTTTTTCCTTTATCTCGCCTATACGACCCCCCATTTCGAATTGACCATACCTGAAGAATACAAGTCGCAGTATGATAGCCTGGGTTGGCCGCTACGCGAAATGACCTCAGGGCATTATTTTCACGATCGCGATGGCCACGTCACCTATGCGACCATGGTAAGCAAGATGGATTCGGATATCGGCCGGTTGCTTGCCGAGTTAGAACGCCAGGGTGAACTTGACAACACCCTGTTGATTTTCACCAGTGATAACGGACACGAGTACGATAACCTGAAAGAGGAATTTTTTAATAGCAATGGCCCGTTCAGAGGACGGAAACGGGATCTATACGAGGGGGGTATCCGGGTTCCTTTCCTCGCATATTGGCCGGATAGTATAACCCCGGGCCGACGTATGAATGAGCCAGTGGCCTTCTGGGATATCAAAGAAACCCTGAGGGATCTGACCGGGGCACAAAAAGTACAAGAAGACGACGGGCGTTCATTCCTAGCCGGGTTATTATCGGATGAAATTCAGGAAGAAGGCAGGGATTTGTATTGGGAATTCAACGAGCGGCAAGGCCCTATACAGGCACTGGTTAGGGAGAATTGGAAATTGATTCATTTTGTAGAGGAGTCACGCTACGAATTGTACAACCTGCACATCGATCCTTCTGAATCCACCGACCTCGGCAGCAGCTATCCGCAGATTCGTGCCAATCTCCTGCAGGCACTCCAGACGGCCCGTTCCCCAAGTACGGAGTTTCCACTGACTCGGCGGCCGGATCCCTGGAAGTGACCGGTTCGCTACATCTAATCGTTTTCTTGACGGCCTGGCCTTTAAGGACAAGGGAGACCGGATTTTATCACGGCAGGTTTTAACACAGGGCTTTTCGAATGAAACTTAAAGATTTCGCAAGGTTTAGTTAAATTTCCGTGTTCTATCCGAAATGGTTCAACTTATGAATATCCAAACTGCATCCGTTTGCCCCCGTAAAAGGGAGTTGAGCTTCTGGGAAATATGGAATATGAGTTTCGGATTCCTGGGAATTCAGTTTGGGTTTGCCCTACAGAATGCCAACACCTCCCGGATATTCGAGACGCTGGTTGCAAAAGTGGAGGACATTCCCATCCTCTGGATCGTGGCTCCTGTCACCGGTCTGGTGGTTCAACCCATCATTGGATATCTGAGCGACAGGACCTGGACAAAGCTGGGAAGGAGGAGGCCCTACTTCCTGGTGGGGGCGATTCTGGCCTCTATAGCACTGGTGATCATGCCCAATTCTTCCGTGCTTTGGGTGGCGGCGGGCATGTTGTGGATCATGGACGCTTCGATTAATATCTCCATGGAGCCCTTCCGGGCCTTTGTGGGGGATAACCTTCCCGCTGATCAGCGTACCCTGGGTTTTCCCATCCTATCTTAACTCATGTAAAGCGTTCATCCTATGTTTCGTTTCTTCCGCACTATCCGGAGTTCACTCCTTGAACGGGGCAAATTAAGCAGCTACCTGGCGTATGCCCTGGGCGAGATCGTTTTGGTGGTTATCGGGATACTGCTCGCTCTTCAGATCAACAACTGGAACACCCGTGTTGGGGAACTCAGGGCGGAAAGGGTTTTTTATAAGGATGTACTGGACGACCTGGAAAAGGACCGCAACGAGTTGCTAAGGATGAAACTCTATCAGGAAAACAGGATCGAAAATGCCAGCTGGTTGCTCGGCAGAGTGCGCAATCCCGATCTGCCCGTAAGCGGGGTCGAATTCAGGATGCATTCCGAGCCTCTGTACTATGGGCCTATTCCCATATCCTACGGTTCATCTTTTGATGCCGCGAAATCTGCCGGTGCTTTTTCCGGTTTTACCCAGAAGGATCTGCTGCAATCCCTGATCCAGTACTATGCGGATTATGAGGAGTTGAGGCGAATCTATCAGGCCCAGGACCAACTTATAGAGGAAGTGTTTGAGCCCCTCATGGCACCGGTTACCAATTCCTATTTCGGCCAGGATATAAAGACCGAAGTACTTACCTGGGGAGAGGACCAGAACGCCGGGTTCTACGAACTGCTGAAAACACTTAAAGATACCCGGGAAATCTCCGAGAATTTCCGCGAACTGATGGAGGACAACCCATACGAAAGCTATTTGATTGGCGACCTGGGCCGGGCCTTTAATGCCCGGCAAGCCGTGGATAGGCGACTGGATGCAGTTTACGGGCTCGAAGAGGCGATTAGGGAAGCTATTCAGGCCCCCTAGCTAAAGACCCTCCTGTATCCAAGGGGCAGTAGAATGTCGGTTCAGCCGGCTTAGAATTCGTTTTGGGTGAGTCGCGGATCGACCGATCTGCCGGGATGGATCGGTAAGATGTCCGCGCCTGAAATCCTGCTTTTCCAGGGAATAGCCGAATTACCCTTTAATGATTTCGCAATGTTTGTCTAAATTAACCGGGAAATTCTCAATCACCTGACCTATGGATACCACTATGGCGGCGGGACGCCCGCGTAAAAAGAAATTGAGCTTCTGGGAGATCTGGAACATGAGTTTCGGATTCCTGGGCATACAGTTCGGGTTTGCCCTACAGAATGCCAACACCTCCCGGATATTCGAGACGCTGGGTGCAGAAGTGGAGGACATTCCCATCCTTTGGATAGCCGCACCCGTGACCGGTCTGGTGGTGCAGCCCATTATCGGATATTTCAGCGACCGTACCTGGACCCGTCTGGGCAGGAGACGGCCCTACTTTTTGGTCGGAGCCATATTCGCCTCGATCGCCCTTATGATCATGCCCAACTCTCCTGCGCTCTGGGTGGCAGCCGGCATGCTCTGGATTATGGACGCGTCGATCAACGTTTCCATGGAGCCCTTCCGGGCCTTTGTGGGGGATAATCTTCCCGCCGATCAGCGTACCCTGGGTTTTTCCATGCAGAGTTTTTTTATTGGAGTAGGTGCAGTGGTGGGCTCCCTGTTGCCCTATGTACTCACCAATGGGCTGGGTATGGAGAAAACAGCCCCGGAGGGGATCGTACCCGAGTCGGTCAAGTGGTCCTTTTACTTCGGGGCCTTCGTCTTTCTCACCGCCGTATTGTGGACCGTTTTCAAATCCCGTGAGTACAGCCCTGAAGAGCTGACATCCTTCGAGGAGGCCCACGATAGCGGGCCGGTGCACCTGAGTCCGGAAGAGAATGCCCGAAGGATTTCTCGACTGCAGAATTTCGGACTGGGCCTCTTTATCCTGGGAGCCTTGTCCACGACCTATCTCAGTCAGGCGAACCTCAAAAAGGAGCTCTATGTAGTATCCGTTGGGCTGGCCGTGGTAGGGGTACTTTTCGTGCTCGCCTCTGTGGTGAGAAGGATAAAGGGGCGAACCGGTTTCGTGATTATCATGACCGATTTGCTCATGATGCCCAAAACCATGAAGCAGCTGGCCTGGGTGCAGTTCTTCTCCTGGTTCGGTCTCTTCTCCATGTGGATCTACAGCACCTCCGCGGTGGCGAATCACGTCTACGGTACCGGAGATACGACCTCGGAGCTCTACAACGAGGCAGCCAACTGGGTGGGCATCCTCTTTGCGGTTTACAACGGGGTAGCCGCCCTGGTTGCCTTTACCATACCGCTGATGGCCAAAAAAGTGGGAAGAAAAATGACCCACCTGATTGCCCTGTTCCTGGGCGGATTGGGTCTGGCATCTGTATATGTTATCAAAGACCCCAACCTTCTTATCCTTTCCATGGTGGGGGTGGGAGTGGCCTGGGCCAGTGTGCTATCGATCCCTTATGCCATGCTCACCGGGGCCTTGCCGGCTCAGAAGATGGGGTACTACATGGGGGTGTTCAACTTCTTTATCGTGATCCCACAGATGGTCGCGGCCTCCATTCTGGGTTTCCTGGTCAATCAGTTTTTCGGCGGTGAGACGGTCTACGTACTTATTACCGGAGGGGCCTCCATGATCCTGTCGGGGTTGCTCACTCTAAGGGTAGATGACGACACCGACGTCCACATACAGGAGGAAGGCGAGTTACATGCTTCCTGATGCAAACAAGATGTATTTCATTTGTTTAAGAAATATTATACCTTTGCGCTTCTGAACGGATAGAACTATTCACGAGGGGACCACGAGTCCCCTCTTTTAATACTGAAATTTGATGTTGGAAGAGCAGGTGCGGAGCCTACTCGGGGCCGCGCTGGAAGATCGCCCGGATTTATTCCTGATCGAATGGCATATAACCCCATCCCATCAGATACGGATCGTACTGGACGGGGATAAGGGAGTGAATCTGGACGACTGTATATCCATAAGCCGAAGCATCGAACATCAGCTCGATCGGGAAGATCAGGACTTTTCACTGGAGGTAAGTTCTGCGGGAGCTTCGACCCCGCTTACCATGCCCCGTCAATACGGAAAGCACATTGGAAGAAAACTCAAGGTAAGGACGAAGGATGGAGAAGAGGTAGAGGCCACGCTGAACGAGGTTCGCAAACAGGGCATTCATCTGACCTGGAAAGCCCGGGAACCCAAGCCGGTAGGCAAGGGAAAGGTTACGGTAACGAAAGAGAAAGACATTGATTTTACGGAGATAGAAATGGCAACAGTTATTTTAAAATTCTAATCGAACCATGGAGAATCTGGCGCTCATAGAGTCGTTTTCCGAGTTCAAGGACGACAAATTCATCGACCGGGTGACGCTGATGGCGATCCTGGAAGAAGTATTCAGAAATGCCCTGAAGAAGAAATTCGGTTCCGATGATAACTTTGACATCATCATTAACCCGGATAAGGGTGACCTGGAGATCTGGAGGAATCGGGTGGTAGTTGAAGACGGGGAGGTGGAGGAGCCCAACGAGGAGATTTCGCTCTCCGATGCCCGAAAGATCGAGCCCGACTTCGAAGTGGGGGAAGACGTTTCCGAGGAGGTCAAGCTGATCGATCTCGGGAGGCGATCCATACTGGCCCTACGCCAGAATCTGATCGCCAAGATCAGCGAGCACGACAGCACTACCCTCTACAAGCAATTCAAAGACCTGGAGGGAGAGATTTACAATGCGGAGGTGCATCACGTGCGCCACAAGGCGGTGATTCTGCTCGACGATGAAGGCAACGAAATCATACTGCCCAAGGAGCACCAGATTCCGTCGGATTTTTTCCGCAAGGGAGACAACGTACGCGGTATCATTGAAAGAGTGGAACTCAAGGGTACTAAGCCCTCCATTATCATGTCAAGGACATCGCCCAAGTTTCTGGAGCAATTGTTTTTTCAGGAAATCCCCGAGGTATTCGACGGGCTGATCACGATCAAGAAGGCGGTCCGTATCCCTGGAGAGAAGGCGAAGGTAGCCGTGGATTCCTACGACGATCGCATCGATCCTGTCGGGGCCTGTGTGGGGATGAAAGGCTCCCGTATCCACGGCATCGTCCGCGAACTCGGAAATGAGAACATCGATGTGATTAACTGGACGAATAATCCCCAGCTCATGGTTACCCGTGCGCTGAGCCCGGCCCGGGTTTCTTCGGTGAAGCTCAATGACGAGAAGATGACGGCTCAGGTATATCTGAAGCCCGAAGAGGTCTCCAAGGCTATCGGTCGTGGGGGGCACAACATTCGCCTTGCTGGGCAACTCACTGGATATGAGATAGATGTGTTTAGGGAAGGCGTGGAAGAGGACGTAGAACTGAGTGAATTCTCGGATGAGATCGATAAGTGGATCATCGATGAGTTTCACAAAATCGGCCTGGATACGGCCCGGAGCGTACTCGAACTCGAGAAGGAAGATCTGATTAAACGTACTGATTTAGAGGAGGAAACCGTAGACGAAGTCTTGAAAATCCTCAAAGCGGAGTTTGAAGATTAATCTATATTTGCAGCGAATTTAAGGAGCAGAAAGTAATATATGTCGGGTAACCCAACCATACGATTAAATAAGGTACTCAGGGAATTAAACATTTCCCTGGACCGTGCTGTGGACTACTTGCATACCAAGGGATTCGAGGTGGAGGCGCGGCCGACTACCAAGATTACCGGCGAGGTGTACCAGGTATTGTTGGACGAATTCCAGACAGACAAGAGCAAGAAGGTAGCCTCGGTTGAAGTAGGGGAAGAGAAGCGAAAGGAGAAGGAGGCCCTGAGGATACAGATCGAACAGGAGCTTGAGGAAAAACGTCTCGCGCGCGAACGTCGTCAGGCCAGCGAAGAAACGATAAAGGCTAAGGCCAACCTGGCCGGCCCCAAAACCGTTGGGAAAATCGATCTGGATGGTGATAAGTCAAGGAAAGAAACCCAGTCTCCTGTTGCGAAACCCGATACGGAACCCATTCCGGCCAAGGAAGAAGCTCCTTCTGCCTCTGTGGATCCCCCGCCAGCCCAGGAGGTGGAAAAGGAGGCTCCGCCCGAGAAGGCGCCGGAGAAAAGTGCCGAGGCTGCACCTGATGAGCCTCAGTCGATAACCACCAATTACAAGAAGCTCACCGGCCCCAAGATTACGGGGGACAAGATTGATTTGTCCAAGTTCGAGCGACCCAAGAAGAAAAAGGAGGATTCCACCAAAAAAGACGACGGGCCCGATAGGAAGAAGAGAAGGAAGCGCATCGTTTCCGATTCGGGCCCCGGAGGGGGTCGTGGACGGAAACCGGCGGGTAATCGCGGCCGTACCAACGAGCCTCGTGTGGAGCCCACCGAGGAGGAAGTGCAAAAGCAGGTGCGGGAAACCCTGGAGAAATTGCAGGGTAAGACCAGCCGAGGAAAGGGCGCCAAGTATCGAAGGGAGAAAAGAGATCAGCATCGCCAGCAGACCGAGCGGGATCTGGAGCAACAGGAACTGGATAGCAAAGTCCTTAAAGTCACCGAATTCGTTACCGTGAATGAGGTGGCCACGATGATGGATGTTTCTACTACAGAAATCATATCGGCCTGTATGGCCCTGGGTATTATGGTAACGCTGAATCAGCGACTCGATGCGGAAACGCTCTCCATAGTGGCGGAAGAATTTGGCTATGAGGTCGAATTCGTCAAGACGGAGATGGAGGAAGCCATAGAGGAAGTCGAAGACAATGCGGAAGACCTGAAGCCGCGGGCTCCCATCGTGACCGTAATGGGTCACGTGGACCACGGAAAGACTTCCCTTTTGGACTACATCAGGAAAGAGAATGTTATAGCGGGAGAAAGCGGGGGCATTACCCAGCACATCGGGGCATACTCGGTGATGTTGGACAGCGGTCAGCGCATTACTTTCCTGGATACACCGGGGCACGAGGCCTTTACCGCCATGCGCGCACGAGGAGCCCAGGTAACGGATATAGCCATCATAGTGATCGCGGCAGATGACGACATCATGCCTCAGACCAAGGAGGCGATCAGCCATGCCCAGGCTGCCAACGTACCCATTGTATTCGCCATCAATAAGATCGACCGTCCCACCGCCAATCCGGACAAAATCAAGGAAGGGCTGGCTGCCATGAACCTCCTGGTGGAAGATTGGGGGGGCAAGATCCAGTCTCATGATATTTCGGCCAAGAACGGTCAGGGGGTGAAAGAGCTCCTGGAGAAGGTTCTGCTGGAGGCGGAATTGCTCGAACTTAAATCCAATCCCGAGAGGCTGGCAACGGGCACCGTAGTCGAGGCTTCCCTGGATAAGGGAAGGGGCTACGTCTCCACCATACTGGTTCAATCCGGTACACTCAAAATAGGAGATTACGTGCTGGCCGGTACCTGCAGCGGAAAGATCAAGGCCATGCAGGACGAGCGAGGTAAGAACGTTCAAGAGGTAGGTCCTGCCACACCGATTATTATACTGGGCCTGGACGGATCCCCTCAGGCGGGAGACCGTTTCGTGGTTATGGAGGACGAACGGGATGCCAAGCAGATCGCGGCCAAGCGTTCACAGCTTCAACGGGAACAGAGTGTTCGGGCCCAGCGTCATATCACTCTGGATGAAATCGGAAGGCGAATCGCCCTGGGTGAATTCAAAGAACTCAATATCATCCTGCGCGGTGATGTGGATGGTTCCGTAGAGGCATTGACCGACTCCTTCCAGAAATTGTCCACGGACGAGATACAGGTCAATGTGATCCACAAAGGAGTCGGTGCGATTACGGAAAACGACGTAATGCTCGCCAGCGCATCGGAGGCTATCATTATTGGATTCAATGTCCGTCCTATGGGCAACGCAAGAGCCGTTGCCGAACGCGAGGAAATCGATATTCGGACCTATTCCATCATTTATGACGCCATCAACGACCTGAAAGACGCCATGGAGGGTATGCTTTCTCCGGAAATGAAGGAGGAGGTCACCGGAACCGCAGAGATCAGGGAAACATTCAAGATATCCAAGATTGGTACCATTGCAGGTTGTATGGTAACGGACGGAAAGATATTCCGGAATTCCCGTATCCGCCTGATCCGGGACGGCGTGGTCATCTTCACGGGTGAACTCGCTTCTCTGAAGCGTTTCAAGGACGATGTCAAGGAAGTGTCCAAAGGCTACGATTGCGGACTCCAGATCAAGAATTACAACGACATCAGGGTAGAGGATACCGTCGAGGCCTTCCAGGAAGTGGCCGTGCGCAAGACCCTTTAGCGAGAAGCCCGGCTCCGGTCAGCGAAGGCCGTATCACTTCTTGAGCTGTACGATACCGGAAAATCCGGGGTCTGACTTATCCTCAACAGGAATTATTCCTCCGGACGAAGGAGTATGGCCTGGGGAAACTGCTGGCGCACCATGCGGAAGTTTCGCTCTGCATCCAGTATGTTGTAGAACTGCCCAATGCGAACTCTGTAGGTGGTGTGTTCGAATTCCAGCCGCGGGGGCCATTGTGGAAAAACCGCTGCTGCATCTGCCTGAAGCTTTCTTGCCATTTCGAGAGATCCGAAACCGAGTTGTATTTGGTAGTATGAATTCTGCGTTCGGGCGTCCTTATATAGCTCGATCAATTCGTTTAAGACGGGGTCTTGCTGGATTTGGATTACACCTTCCTGAGACCGGATTAGGAAAGTGGTAAATACTAGGGTTCCAGTGATATAGAGAACTTTCATTTGAGTCGAAATTCTTGTGTGATCAAATATCGTAAAGTTTTGATTAATTGGAAGTTAAACAAAATAGAATTATCCTATTTAGACCGGTTATAAATTGTTATTATCAATTCGTTAACGTTTCAAGTTATACGGCCTTGGCTTATTTTTGTTGCCAATTCGGGAGGTGTCAGGCTCGATATTTGTTGGAGTTCTCGATTTTTTAGCCCCCGACATACCAGAAACCAAGAGAAATATGAGAAAGGTGCCACGCCTCCCTCGTCTGTGCTATTCCAGTTACATTTACAGGTTTGTCCTATTCATTTCTTTCGTATTCCCAGCAACCCTGTCCGCTCAGGAGGAGGCCGTAGTGGATCCCGCAGCCGAAACTGCCCCCGCAGAGGATCTGGGGGGTGATCCGGCCGCAGGGAAGACACTGTTCAATCAGAACTGCGCGGCCTGTCACGCTCTGAATCGGAATATGACAGGGCCTGCCCTGGCCAACGTGGAGCAGCGTCTTTATGAGGATGAGGGGCTGGATCGGGAGTGGTTGTATAAATGGATACGCAACTCTGCGGGTCTGATCGCCTCGGGAGACGACTATGCCAACCGGGTTTACAACGAATGGAATCAGGTGGCCATGAATGCCTTTCCGACCCTTTCAGACGAGGATATCGATAATATACTGGCCTACACGGCCGCTCCCCCTCCCGCTCCGGCAGTTACCCCTGTAGCCGCCACGGAAGGGGCCTCGGATACAGGCTCTTCCGGGATCTCCAACGAATTGATACTGGGTGTTCTGGCCTTCGTTCTCCTGGTGCTGGTCGTGATGCTGGTGACCGTCAACGCAACCCTGAGAAGAATAGCCGTTGCCAATCAGGTCGATCTAGAGGAAGTTAAGAAGGCGAGAGGTAAGCCCATCTGGCAGGCGTTCGCGGAGAATCAGTTTCTGGTATTCGTCTCTGTGGTGGCATTTCTGCTTATCGGAACGTACTATGTTTACGCATACATGATGCAGATTGGCATCGACCAGGGCTATGCTCCTGTACAGCCCATCCACTACTCGCATCGTATTCATGCCGGGGTCAATAAGATCGAGTGTACGTACTGCCACTCCTCAGCTTTGGAGTCCAAGCACTCGGGCATCCCGTCTCTGAATGTCTGCATGAATTGCCACAAGTCCATTTACGAGTACAAGGGTACGCCCGAGGGGCCTTCGGCTGAGGATCTGGCCAACGGGTACACCAACGAGTTTTACACCGGAGAGATCAAGAAACTCTACAAGGCCGTTGGATGGGACGAGGATACTCAGCAATATACCGGTGAAACGCAGCCTGTGGAATGGGTGCGCATCCACAACTTGCCGGATTACGCCTACTTCAACCACTCCCAGCACGTGGTTGCCGGTCAGATCGAATGTCAGACCTGCCACGGTCCAGTGGAGGAAATGGAGATACTCTACCAGTATTCACCGCTCACTATGGGCTGGTGTATCAACTGCCACCGGGAAACCGAGGTGCAGCTGGCCGACAATGAGTATTACGATAAGATCCACAAACAACTTTCGGAAAAGTACGGTGTAGAATCGCTTACTGCCGCCCAGATGGGTGGTATTGAATGCGGTAAGTGTCACTATTAGGCAGAAATTTTATGGCATCAAAGAAAAAATACTGGAAGGCGGATATAGAGTTACAGGAGGGGAATCCTGTAGTCGATCAGCTGAGAGCCGATGAGTTCACCGAGAAGCTGCCCGTAGAAGGTTTCATGGAAGACAAAAAGTCTCTCGATGGTTCGCAGACCAATCGCAGGGATTTCCTGAAATATCTTGGCTTTAGCACGGCTGCCGCAACTATGGCTGCCTGCGAGGGTCCGGTCAAGAAATCTATCCCCTACGTGGTTCAGCCCAATGAGCTGGTGCCTGGTGTGGCTAACTATTACGCGACATCCATAGCCGATGGCTTCGACTTCGCCAATGTGCTGGTCAAGACCAGAGAGGGTCGTCCGATCAAGATTGAGCTCAATAAAATGGAAGGTTCTCTCGGAGCGGTCAACGCACGGGTCAATGCGTCCGTACTCACACTTTACGATCGTTACAGGCTACAGCGTCCTATGAGTGGGGAGAGTCCGGCCGACTGGTCCATGATTGACCAGGCAGTGACTTCAAAGCTGTCGCAACTGAACGTCAGTGGAAAAAAAGCAGTGCTACTCACCAGGACGTATGCAAGTCCGAGTATGAAGCGCCTGATCGGTGAATTCAACGAGGCTTTTCCCGGAGTTTCGCATGTTGTTTACGATGCGGTGTCTGAGGAGGCTGCTCTATCGGCTTTTGAAGAAGCTTATGGTGAACGGGCGCTGGCCGATTACGATTTTTCCAGAGCGGATCTGATCATTTCCTTCGACGCGGATTTCCTGTCCGACTGGCAGGGCGGGGGCTATGAAACCGGTTATGCCAAAAACAGGGTGCCGAGAAACGGCAAGATGTCCCGGCATATTCACCTGGAGTCCAATATGAGTCTTACGGGTTCCAATGCCGATAAGCGCATACCGTTGAAGCCGGCTCAGATCAAAATAGGCCTGGCCAAGCTCTTTGGCAAGCTCAACGGAAGCAATATTGGTGGAGGCGTTGATTCCAGTATCGATGGCTATGTGGATCGCATAGCAGAGGAGATTAAAAGGGCGGGAACCCGCGCAGTTGTTGTCTGCGGAATAGATGATAAAGACGCCCAGGCTGTTGCCCTGGCTATTAATAAACTCATTCAAAGTGAAGCGTTTGATCCTCAGCGACCCAGATATGTTCGCCAGGGTTCATCGGATGCAGTCAATCAGCTCTTGTCGGACATGGAGTCGGGCAGGGTGGGGTTATTGCTGATGGATGGAGTCAATCCCGTTTATACGCTGTCCGAGGGTGTGCGTTTTGCTGATGCCCTGAAACAAGTGGACCTGTCGGTATCGCTTTCGTTTGCATGGGACGAGACTGCGCAGTCTTCCACCTACGCAGGCGCGGGCTCGCACTACCTGGAGTCCTGGGGAGATCTGGAGATCAAAAAAGGGCACTACAGTTTGGTTCAGCCGGTGATCCGGGAATTGTTCGATACCCGACATATGGGCGACTGTCTGCTCACCTGGATGGGTTCAGAGGGCAGCTATTACGAATATGTAAAGAAGAACTGGGAGGAGAATATACTCGGTGGGGCCGGCTGGAATAAGACCCTTCAGGACGGTTTGTTGGTCCGGGAGGTGGAGTCTGCTACTGCTGAGGAACAGGAAGGTTCCCTGGAAGCCGAAAACCCTGTGGCGAGCCTGGCAGTTTCACTCAGGGCTCTGGTGAGTACGCCAAATCCCGACCAGTCCCTGATCCTGTACAGTAAAGTGGGCATGGGTGATGGCCAGCAGGCGAATAATCCCTGGCTACAGGAGTTCCCCGATCCCATTTCCCGTGTTTCCTGGGATAACTACATTACTGTGTCCAAGGCTGACGCGGAGCGACTGGATATACAGAATACCTATTCGGACAACGGGGGCATGAACGGTTCCTACGTTAGCGTGCGTGTCGACGACCAGGTGCTCGAGCGGGTGCCGGTGGTTGTGCAGCCCGGTCAGGCCCAGGGTACGTATGGGCTCTCCGTGGGATACGGAAGGGAAGCCGGTCTGCAGGAGGAAATGAGAACCGGTGTAAACGCCTATCGCCTGTATAAGAATTTCTCCCGGGTACAGGAAGTTACCCTGGAGAAGGTGGATGGTCGCCATGAATTTGCCAGTGTGCAGTTGCACAAAACCCTCATGGGTAGGGGAGACATTATCAAGGAGGCCACACTAAATGAATACAATACCGAAGATCCTTCGAGCTGGAATCCGGTGCCCGTGGTTTCACTGAATCACCAGGAGGTGCCCGCGACTTCGGTAGACCTGTGGGAGAGCTTTGACCGTTCCATAGGCCACCACTTTAACCTTTCAATAGACCTGAATGCTTGTACGGGCTGCGGAGCCTGTGTGATCGCATGCCACGCTGAAAACAACGTGCCTGTGGTCGGGAAGGCCGAAGTCCGTATGTCCCGGGATATGCACTGGCTCAGGATCGACCGCTACTATTCCTCTGAGGAGACTTTTGCCGGGGATGTGGAGCGCAAGGAGTCCCTGGAAGGTCTGTTCGGAGAGAACGGAAGCCTTCAAGGCTTCCGGCAGATGGAAGATCCCGCGGAAAACCCCCAGGTGGCCTTCCAGCCGGTAATGTGCCAGCACTGTAACCACGCGCCCTGCGAAACGGTTTGTCCGGTTGCCGCGACTTCCCACAGTCGCCAGGGTCACAATCACATGGTATACAATCGGTGCATCGGGACTCGCTACTGCGCCAACAACTGCCCGTACAAAGTGCGTCGATTTAACTGGTTCGAATACGGCAAGAACGACGAGTTCGACTTCCATATGAATAACGATCTGGGCCGTATGGTGCTCAATCCCGATGTCACCGTTCGCTCCCGTGGGGTCATGGAGAAATGCTCTTTCTGCATTCAAAACACCCAGAAGGCAATACTCGACGCCAAACGCGACGGACGCGAGGTCAGGGACGAGGAGTTCCAAACTGCCTGTTCCACGGCCTGTTCTTCAGGAGCGTTGGTATTCGGAGATATCAACGATCCGGAGAGCGAAGTTTCGAAGCTGAAGAAGAACGACCGCATGTACCACCTGCTGGAGCATGTGGGCACTCAGCCCAACGTGTTTTATCAGGTGAAGGTCCGCAACACGGATGAGGCTTAATTGTACAACCTAAGAAGTAAGGAATAAGAAAATTATGGGTTCGCATTACGAAGCACCAATACGAAGGCCCCTGGTACTGGGAGACAAGGGTTACCACGATGTAACCAGGGACATTGCCCGGCCCGTCGAAGGTATGCCCAACCGTCAGTGGTGGGTGGTATTTTCCATCGCCCTGGTGGCGTTCCTATGGGGCGTAGGCTGTATCATCTATACCATTGCAACAGGTATCGGGGTCTGGGGTCTCAACAAGACTGTTAACTGGGCCTGGGACATTACCAACTTCGTCTGGTGGGTGGGAATTGGTCACGCCGGTACGCTGATCTCAGCCGTACTCCTTCTTTTTCGTCAGAAATGGAGGATGGCCATCAACCGCTCTGCAGAGGCGATGACTATATTCTCCGTGATTCAGGCCGGATTGTTTCCACTGATTCACATGGGTCGAATCTGGGTGGCTTATTGGGTGTTGCCCATTCCCAACCAGTACGGATCGCTCTGGGTGAACTTCAATTCCCCCCTGCTCTGGGACGTATTTGCCATTTCGACCTACCTGTCCGTCTCTCTGGTTTTCTGGTGGACGGGGCTGCTACCGGACTTTGCCATGATCCGAGACCGGGCCGTTAAGCCGTTTCAGAAGAAAATATACGGATTACTCAGTTTCGGCTGGACGGGACGCGCCAAGGACTGGCAGCGATTCGAGGAGGTTTCTCTCGTACTCGCGGGTCTGGCAACTCCACTGGTACTTTCCGTCCACACCATTGTTTCTTTTGACTTCGCCACCTCGGTCATTCCCGGATGGCACACTACCATATTTCCCCCTTACTTCGTTGCGGGTGCGATCTTCTCCGGATTCGCCATGGTGCAGACCCTGCTGATTATCATGCGCAAGGTCCTGAATCTGGAGGCCTACATCACGCTGCAGCACATAGAACTGATGAACATCGTAATCATGATCACGGGGTCCATAGTGGGCTGCGCGTACATCACGGAACTCTTTATCGCCTGGTATTCGGGGGTAGAGTACGAGCAGTACGCCTTCCTGAATCGGGCAACCGGTCCCTACCTCTGGGCCTATTGGATGATGATGACGTGTAACGTATTCTCACCTCAGGTGATGTGGTTTAAGAAGATACGAACCAGTGTTACGGCTTCCTTTATCATATCCATAGTAGTGAACATAGGGATGTGGTTCGAGCGTTTCGTTATTATCGTGACCTCTACGCACAGGGATTACCTTCCCTCGTCCTGGACAATGTTCTCGCCTACTTTCGTAGATATCGGAATATTCATAGGCACCCTCGGATTTTTCTTTGTGCTGTTCCTGTTGTACGCCAGGACATTCCCCGTGATAGCTCAGGCTGAAGTCAAAACCATACTGAAGTCTTCGGGCGAGCGATTCAAGGCCCTTAGGGAGGCGGGGAAGGCGTTGTATGAAATGCCACCCCGAGGAAAGGTGGTCATCTACGATCCTGAACCCGTGGAGCAGGAGGAGGCTGAAGCCGCAGAGGGCGAAGGCTATAATCTGGGAGGGGCACCCGAGGCCCAACTACTGATGAACCGATTGGGGCTTTTTGATCCGTCCAAAGGCATGGGAGATAATCTGCAGAAGATTAACGGTATCGGCCCGATCATGGAGAAGGCACTGAACCGTTTAGGAATATACACTTTCAACCAGCTGAGCAAGCTGGGGCGCGAAGAATACGGTCTGCTGGATCGGATCACCGGTTCATTCCCCGGACGTGCCGAGAGGGACGACTGGGCCGGTCAGGCAAAACGATTGTTAAACTAAGAACGGGGTATCATGTCAACGATTATACGAGCACTCTATCACGACGACGATATACTGGTCAAGGCTGTTAAAAAGCTGAAGTCAGAGAAGTATCACATAGAGGAGATTTACACTCCGTTTCCGGTTCACGGACTCGACAAGGTCATGGGACTGGAAGAGACGCGTATTTCCATTGCCGCTTTTATTTACGGGGTGATTGGACTTACCGTTTCTGTCGTACTGATGAATTATATCATGATCGTGGACTGGCCACAGGATATCGGGGGTAAACCCAGTTTTTCCTACTTGCAGAACATGCCGGCCTTTGTTCCGATCATGTTCGAACTCACTGTATTTTTCGCTGCCCACCTCATGGTCATTACATTTTATCTGAGGAGCAAGATGTGGCCGTTCAAGAAGTCAGAGAACCCGGATAAGCGCACTACCGACGATCACTTCCTGGTGGAAGTGGAACTCAAGGGAAGCCAGGATACACTGACCGAATTGTTACTGGATACCGGAGCCGTAGAGGTCCAGGTACCTAAATTGAATTAAGATGAAGATAAGCCTGACACGATATTTTGCACTCCTCGGAGGATTACTTTTGCTGACCTCGTGTTTCGACAAGAGTAAGCCGAATTATCAGTTCATGCCAGACATGTACGAGTCCATAGGCTATGAAACCTATCAGGAAGCCGAATTTCTCGGGGGGCAGGCTGCCCTGTTGCCGCCGGAAAATACGATTCGAAGAGGATACCTGCCCTTCGAATACGAAGACACCCCGGAGGACAAGGAACAGGCGCGGGTCCTACAGAGCCCTCTGGATTCGCTTAGCAGGGAGCAAGACCTGGCCAAGGGAAAGGAACTCTACGACATCTATTGCGCTATTTGTCACGGGGCCAAAGGAGATGGTCAGGGGTGGCTGGTACAGCAGGAAAAGATACTCGGTGTACCCAGCTACGACGATGCCGCCCGTAACATCACCGCAGGCAGCACCTACCACACCATGTACTACGGCCTGAATTCTATGGGCTCCTACGCGGCCCAGATCGGAAGCGAAGAGAAATTGTGGCAGGTGAGCGAATACGTAATGAAGTTGAAAAGCGATTTAACCCAATAGGTCCATGAACTACACTTTTTCCAGCAGATTAAAAACGAGTTCCATCGTGCTGATGGTTCTGGGTGTCCTCTGTCTTGCCTACGGTTTTTTCGACACGCCGTCGACCGTCGAGGAAGCCAGGCAGCGCCTGGAAAAGGCTGAAGGCCATGGCGATGGGCACGGCGGAGGCCACGGTGTTCTGGACTCGCACGACCGTCGCGATCTGGCCATGTTGGACGCAGGCGAAATGGCCCTGCTGCCGCAGGAATCCCATAGCGATCCATCCCATACAACCGGTGAGGATCACGGGGAAGAAGGCGCGCATGGAGAACATGCAAGCGACGCGCATCAAAGCGCCGCAGCGGCTCACGGAGATGGCCATCACGGTGGAGGCCATCACGATCCGGACACCATTATGTTGCACCAGATGCAGAACCGACCCTGGTCTGCGCTGTATGTGGCCGCCTTCTTCTTTTTCATGACGGCTCTTGGCGTCCTTGCCTTCTACGCAGTAAACCGTGCGGCACAGGCGGGCTGGTCACCGCTATTATTCCGCGTGATGGAGGCCATTACCTCGTATATGGTTCCCGGCGGGATTGTGCTGTTTATCATCTTTGTCCTCTCTGTGGCCCATATGAACCACCTGTTTGTTTGGATGGATGCGGAAACCGTTGAGGCCGATCACCTGCTGACCAAGAAAAAAGGCTATTTAAACCCGGTTGGGTTCCTGCTCCGATCGGCCATCTATCTGGGGTTATGGATCCTCTATCAAAGAGTATCGCGCAGACTTTCTCTGGCCCAGGACCAGGCCGAACCTGGTGATGTCAAAAACTACTCGCGCAACTTCAAATGGTCCGCGGGTTTTCTGGTGATCTACCTGATCTCCGAATCCATGATGTCCTGGGACTGGATCATGAGCCTGGACCCCCATTGGTTTAGCACCCTCTTTGGCTGGTATATTTTTGCCAGTATGTTTGTTTCGGGCATTACGACTATTGCACTGATAACCATTTACCTGAAGTCCAAGGGTTATCTCGATGTGGTCAATGACAGTCACATACACGATCTGGCCAAGTTTATGTTTGGGATCAGCATCTTCTGGACCTATTTGTGGTTCAGCCAGTTTATGCTGATATGGTACGCCAATATACCCGAAGAGGTCACGTACTATCAAATGCGTTTCGACGACTACCAGCTGCCCTTCTTTACTATGGTGGTGTTGAATTTCGTATTCCCGCTGCTGGTGCTGATGCGCAGTCACTACAAGCGGATAAACTGGTTTGTGGTTACCACGGGAATCGTTATTTTAATTGGACATTATATGGACGTGTTCAACATGGTCATGCCCGGAACGGTCGGTCCTTACTACGGATTTGGTATCCCGGAAATCGGGGGTATACTCTTCGTTGGGGGACTCTTTATATACACGGTTTTCAGTGCGCTGGCCAAGTATCCGCTGGTGCCGGCCAACAGTCCGTTTATCGAGGAGAGCAAGCAGTTTGAATATTAAAAGTACACACTCAGAATGACATCGACGATATTGATACTTAGTGTATTGGTCCTGGTTGCCATAGCCATATGGCAAATGGGAAAAATCTTTGAGTTCTCCCAGTTGAGTACCAAACAGGATGGGCATCCCGAGGTGGCCAATGACACCGATAACAAGAACAATGGCTACCTCCTTTTCGCGTTCCTGATTTTTATTTACGGAATTACCATCTTCAGCCTGGTGCGCTACGGTAAGTTCCTTTTGCCTGAAGCGGCCTCCGATTTCGGGCCCAACTACGATCGGATGATGGGCATTACCCTGGCGATCATCTTCTTCGTACAGGTGGTTACACAGGCACTGCTGCACTACTTCGGTTACCGGTATCGAGGGGAGAAAGGGAAAAAAGCGCTCTTCTATGCGGATAACGATCGTCTGGAAGCCATCTGGACACTGATTCCGGTAGTGGTACTGGCCGGATTGATCATCTACGGACTGGGAGCCTGGATCGACATTACGGATATCAATGACGAAGGCGACCCTCTGGAGGTTGAGCTATACGCCCAGCAGTTTAACTGGACCGCCCGCTACGGTGGTCAGGACAATGTACTGGGCTCGGCGAGTGTTCGATTGATCGATATTGATCGCGCCAACGTGCTCGGGCTGGATGAATCCGATCCGTATTCGAGCGATGATATCATAGTCAAAGAGCTGCACCTGCCCGTGGGGCGTAAGGTAAATTTCAAGATGCGTTCTCAGGATGTGCTGCACTCGGCCTATATGCCGCACTTCCGTGCGCAGATGAACTGCGTTCCGGGTATGGTTACCCAGTTCTCGTTTACGCCTACGGTGACTACCGAAGAGATGCGCCTGAATCCGGATGTAGTGGACAAAGTCAAACGGACGAATGCCATACGGGCCGAATGGGCTGCCGAGGGAAGAGATAATTCCGATCCCTGGGAATTTGATTATGTACTTTTGTGCAACAAAATATGCGGTAAGTCGCACTATAACATGCAGTTAAAGATTATAGTGGAGACCGAGGAAGAATACAACGCCTGGCTGGCGGAGCAGAAGACGTTCGACGAGATGCTGCTCCCCGCCGCGGAATAATAATTGCTGGAAAAAGAAAACGAATAAAATACGATTGCTATGGCTGTAGAGGTACAGGATCCTCAGGTAGAGTCCCAGGGTCATCCGCACGATGAGGACCACGGGCACCATCACAAGGATACATTTATCACGAAATACATTTTTAGCCAGGATCACAAGATGATCGCCAAGCAATACCTGATTACGGGCCTGATTATGGGCTTTATTGGTATTGCGATGTCGCTGCTTTTCCGTATGCAGCTCGCATGGCCCGGGGAGTCTTTCCCGGTATTTGAAGCCCTGTTGGGCAAATGGGCACCCGATGGCGTCATGGATGCGGACATCTATCTCGCCCTGGTAACCATACACGGGACGCTGATGGTGTTCTTCGTGCTCACGGCAGGATTGTCCGGGACATTCAGTAACCTGCTCATTCCGTTGCAGGTCGGAGCACGGGACATGGCATCTCCGTTTCTGAATATGATCTCGTACTGGCTGTTCTTTGTGTCCAGCGTGATCATGGTAGTTTCACTTTTCGCCGAGGCTGGGCCCGCTGCTGCCGGTTGGACGATTTATCCTCCCCTGAGTGCACTACCCATGGCCCAGCCCGGTTCCGGTCTGGGGATGACCCTATGGCTGGTCTCAATGGCTATCTTTATTGCTTCGTCACTGATGGGGTCACTGAACTACATCGTAACCGTTCTTAATCTCAGGACCAAGGGTATGACGATGACGCGACTGCCGTTGACTGTATGGGCGTTTTTCGTGACGGCCATTATCGGTGTGGTATCCTTCCCGGTTCTCCTATCCGCAGCATTGATGATGGTGATGGACCGAAGCTTCGGCACTTCGTTCTTCCTTTCAGATATCTTCATACAGGGCGAGGTACTGCACTACCAGGGAGGATCTCCGGTACTGTACGAACACCTCTTCTGGTTCCTGGGGCACCCTGAGGTGTATATAGTGCTTTTGCCTGCGTTGGGCATTACCTCTGAGGTTATGGCCACCAATGCGCGGAAACCCATCTTCGGTTATCGCGCCATGGTTGCATCCATACTGGCCATCGCATTTCTGTCCACGGTGGTATGGGGCCACCACATGTTCATCTCCGGGATGAACCCGTTCCTGGGGGCAGTATTTACCTTTACAACCCTTTTGATCGCTATTCCATCTGCGGTTAAAGCTTTCAATTATATTACCACACTCTGGAAGGGTAATCTGCAACTGAATCCGGCCATGCTGTTCTCGATAGGGCTGGTATCCACGTTTATAACCGGTGGCCTTACCGGGATAATCCTGGGGAACAGTTTTCTGGATATTAATGTACACGACACCTATTTCGTGGTGGCTCACTTCCACCTGGTTATGGGTATATCCGCCTTATACGGTCTGTTCGCGGGCATCTACCACTGGTTCCCCATTATGTTCCAGGGACGGATGATGAATAAGAACCTGGGGTATATCCATTTCTGGGTCACCGCCGTGTGTGCCTATGGAATATTTTTCCCCATGCACTTCGTCGGTATGGCCGGAGTACCTCGTAGGTATTATCAGAATACGGCCTTCCCCATGTTCGATGAGCTTACCGATGTGCAGGTTCTCATGACGGTTTTTGCCCTGATAGCCGGTTTAGCGCAGTTGGTTTTCGTATACAACTTCATCAGCAGCATTTTCTACGGAAAACGGGCCTCGAAGAATCCCTGGGGTTCCAATACGCTGGAGTGGACGGCTTCTCAGAAGCACATACATGGTAACTGGCCGGGCGCCATACCTCATGTTCATCGTTGGGCCTACGACTACAGTAAAGTAGACGAGAAGGGAGAGTACATCATTCCCGGACAGGATTTCGTGCCGCAGACCGTGCCCATCAAGGAGAACGAGGAAGAGCTTACACACTGAGGGAATGCCTCTCAATAACCCGGCCTCGGCCGGGTTTTTTTGTTTGCCGAAGTCCGAACAGACCGAAAGAGATTTACCTGTAACTTTAGGATATGAAACGAATCCTGATCACCATTGTATTGTTGGTTACCATACCTTCTCTGGCACAGAAACTACCGACGCTTAAGGGGAGTCGGCAGGTAGAGCGCTACGCGGAACGGCTGGACTTTTTTCGCGAAGTCGTCCTGGAGGGGGATATCGAGATCGAACTGCTCCCCGGGATCACCCCCCGCTTCGAGCTGGTTGCTGACGATAACATCAAGGATGTGATGTCCATTGAGGTGCGGGACGAGGTCCTTTATATCGACCTTTATTACCGCATTACTCGTGCAAAGTCCTTGACCATGAAGGTATTTTACACTGAGCTCGACCATATTCGGGTCAAGGTGGGCGAGGTGGTGGTTCCTGAGGTCCTCACCCCCGAGACCCTCACCCTGGAGGTTGCAGATCGCTGTTCACTGGAGGCCCAGGCTAACGTACGCCGGGCTGAGGTGCGACTGGAGGGGTCGGCACGGCTGAAATTCAATGTGGATGCAGATGCCCTGCTGGTCGAGGCCAGGGGAAATTCCACGGCGCGAATCTACGCCACTGCGGAGGAGAATCGGATCAGCCTGGACGAATATGCCA
This sequence comes from uncultured Flavobacteriaceae bacterium, assembly GCA_964550895.1. Taxonomy (GTDB): domain Bacteria; phylum Bacteroidota; class Bacteroidia; order Flavobacteriales; family Flavobacteriaceae; genus CAZKAP01. Next base: position 92,897 of record CAZKAP010000003.1, on the reverse strand, counting down.
GTTTTGAATTGGAGGGAACCGGGGATCGACTGGAGTTGAAGCAGCTGGGCAATTCCCGATTCAGAGGCTTCGGATTTCAGACCAAAGTAGCCGAGGTGGAGCTCGATCAGAATCCGGATGCCAACCTGTTTATCACCGACAGACTCACCCTGAATTCACAGGGCAGGTCGCGGACCGAGTTTTACGGGGAACCCGCCATAACCATAAATCGTTTCCTGAATCAGAGTCAGCTCATCAAGAGGGAATTGAAAGACACCGAATGAACGAAAATCTGGACCCATCTCCCGAGCGCTATTCCAACGAGGAACTGGCGATAGAAAAGGCACTGCGACCCGAGCGTTTCGACGATTTCACCGGCCAGCAGAAGGTGCTTGAAAACCTGAAGATTTTCGTAGAGGCGGCCAATATGCGGGGCGAGGCCCTGGACCACACCCTATTGCACGGTCCTCCCGGTCTCGGTAAGACTACCCTGGCCCATATACTGGCCAACGAGCTGGGGGTGGGAATCAAGATCACCTCCGGTCCGGTGCTGGACAAACCCGGCGACCTGGCGGGCCTGCTAACGAACCTTTCGGAAAGGGACGTACTCTTTATCGACGAGATACACCGCCTGAGCCCCGTAGTGGAGGAATATCTGTATTCGGCCATGGAGGACTACCGAATCGACATTATGATCGAAACCGGCCCCAACGCGAGATCGGTTCAGATCAACCTGAACCCCTTTACCCTGGTCGGGGCGACTACACGGTCGGGGCTGCTGACGGCGCCAATGCGGGCCCGCTTCGGTATACAGAGTCGCCTGGAGTACTACGACGACGACCTGCTCGCCGACATCGTATCCCGCAGTGCCGATATACTGCAGGTCGGTATTTGGGCCGATGCCGCCCGGGAAATTGCCGGAAGGAGTCGCGGGACCCCGCGGATTTGCAATGCACTCCTTCGAAGGGTACGTGATTTCGCTCAGATTAAGGGCGACGGTAATATCGACCTGGCCATTGCCCAGTACGGGCTTAAGGCACTGAATGTGGATGCCCATGGCCTGGATGAGATGGACAACAAGATACTGACCACACTCATAGACAAATTTAAGGGAGGCCCGGTGGGCATAACCACTTTGGCGACGGCCGTATCCGAAAATGCCGATACCATCGAAGAGGTATACGAACCTTTCCTCATTCAGCAGGGTTTTATTATGCGTACCCCCAGGGGTAGGGAAGCCACGGAACGGGCCTATAAGCATCTGGGCCGGGTACCCGGTCAGGGTGCCGGCGGACCTGACCTCTTTACCTCCTGACGAGATGGGTATCCCGGATCGTCATAAGCAACTCATCAGCCTGGAAGTCCGCCGTCTGGGTTTCCTTTCCATGGGTGTATCCCGGGCCGAATTCCTCGACGAAGAGGCACCCCGGCTGGAACATTGGCTCAGGCAGGGTTTCCACGGTTCCATGGGGTATATGGAGAACCACTTTGACAAGAGGCTGGATCCCCGGAAGTTAGTGCCCGGCGCCCGGACCGTCGTCTCCCTGCTTTTCAACTACTATCCGGAGCGGGAGCAGCGCCCGGATGCTCCCCGGATCTCCAAATACGCCTACGGAGAGGATTACCACTATGTGTTGAGGCGAAAGCTCAAGGAATTGCTGGCCTTTATTCGTGATGAGATCGGGGAGGTGAATGGTCGCGTATTCGTCGATTCGGCACCTATACTGGAGAAGGCCTGGGCCGCGCGCTCCGGGCTGGGGTGGATCGGCAAGCACAGTAACCTGCTCACCAAATCGGAAGGGTCCTTCTACTTTCTGGCCGAGTTGATATCCGATCTTGAACTGCCCGAAGACGGACCGGTTACGGATCACTGCGGAAGTTGTACGGCCTGCATAGATGCCTGTCCTACGGATGCCATACCCCTCCCGTACACGGTGGATGCCTCCCGGTGCATATCCTATTTTACCATAGAGCTGAGGGAGGAGATCCCGTCCGCCTTCGCAGGTACTTTCGAGGACTGGATGTTCGGTTGTGACATCTGCCAGGACGTCTGCCCCTGGAATCGCTTCAGTACGCCAACGGCCGAGCCGGCCTTCAGGCCGCGCGAGGAAATACTGGGATATAGCCGGGGCGAGTGGGAGGAGCTCACCGAGGACGTATTTGGGGAGATTTTCAGTAAATCGGCCGTTAAGCGGACGAAATACACCGGGCTTATGCGGAACCTCGAATTCCTAAAGAAGTCTTAATTTCCGCGAAAATCCTATCTTACGGCTCAAAACATTCAATATTTAACTTTTCTTCCGACGTATCGTTGAATGAACCGTAACGGATAAACGCTGCACTTCTATGAATACCCTCTCCGCTCTTGATCTGGTAGTGATCGTTGTATACCTGATAGGAATCGTCATATACGGGATTTCCAAATCGAAACGCAGCAGTTCAGAAGACTATTTCCTGGGCGGAAGGACCATGACCTGGCCCATAGTGGGGATCGCGCTGTTTTCGGCCAACATCTCCAGCTCCACCCTGGTGGGCCTGGCATCCGATGGGTTTCAGACCAATGTAAACGTGTACAATTACGAGTGGTATGCCGTGGTGATCCTGATTTTCTTCGCCATTTTTTTCCTGCCCTTCTATCTGAAGTCGGGGGTGTATACCATGCCGGAATTCCTGGAAAAACGATACGATTCCCGTTCGCGTTATTACTTCTCGCTCATCACCATCGTCGGTAATGTCCTGGTGGATACGGCAGCCGGACTCTACGTGGGCAGTATCGTACTCAAATTATTATTCCCGGAGATTTCAACTCCGGTAATCATCATCATTCTGGCCGTAGCAGCGGCTGCCTATACCATACCGGGGGGGTTGAACTCGGTGATACAGACCGAGGTCATACAGGCCATCCTCCTGATTATTGGTTCCTGTCTGCTCACCTACTTCGCCTTCAGCGAGCTCGGTGTCGGATGGAACGGAATGATGTCCATGCTGGACGAGCGACTGGCAGCCGGGCAGGTGGATTTCGGGGAACGGGCGGAGAAGGGCTTCTACATGCCTTCCAACGCCGATGAGGTATTCAGCCTGGTGCGACCGGGCAATGACGAGTTTATGCCCTGGTGGGGCCTGATATCGGGTGTGGCCCTTCTGGGTTTTTATTTCTGGGCCAACAATCAGTTTATGGTGCAGCGGGTGTTGGGCGCCAAGGATCTGAATCACGGTCGCTGGGGCGCGCTCTTTGCTGGTCTGCTTAAGCTTCCTGTTATCTTTATCATGGTGGTTCCCGGAGTTCTGGCCCTGCTTCTTTTCAACAATCTGGACATATCCGAGCTGAACTATCCGCTTCCCTCCGGGGAAGGGGTGTGCGAAAACCTATCGGACTGTACCAATCTCACCTACCCCGTATTGCTATTTCAGCTCCTGCCCACGGGTATACTCGGGCTGGTCGTCGCCGGCCTGCTGGCGGCCATGATGTCGTCGGTATCGGCCACATTCAATTCGGCCTCAACCCTGATCACTATGGATTTCGTGCGCCAGATCAACCCCAGACTCAGCAGCAAACAACTCGTGCGGGTGGGGCAGATTGCGACCTTAATACTGGTGGTACTCGCCTCTGCCTGGGTGCCTTTTATCGAGAAGGTCAGCAGTTCCCTGTGGGTGTATCTGCAGCTGGTCATCGCCTTTACCAGTCCGCCGGTGGTATCGGCCTTTATCCTGGGACTTTTCTGGAAAAGGGCCAATGCCCATGGGGCCTTCGTGAGCCTGATCACCGGAGGACTCTTCGCGCTATTCATGATTCTATCGCAGGTCAATGGCTGGTATCCTGAACTCAATGATCTGCACTTCCTGGCCAAGGCCAATGTGCTTTTCGCCATTAGTGTTTTTGTGCACGTCCTGGTCAGCCTGGCCACGGGCAAGCCCGACAGCGAAAAAGTGAAGCACTATACCTACCGTATGGAGATATTCCGGCAGGAAACCGAGGAGCTCAAACCCCTCCCGTGGTATCAGAACTACCGCAACCTGGCGATGATTCTCCTGACCATGACGGCTATAATCGTGATCTACTTCTGGTAGTGGATGTGCAGGTTGGGTTATTTCCCATAAAAGCAAGTCAGGTATGGGGGATTACTTATACATTTACAGGGTAATTACTTCCTAAATGAGTAAAGGCAAGCTGAAGAAAGAGGCACTCGCTTACCATTCCCAGCCTCAGCCCGGAAAGATTAAAATTGTTCCCACCAAGCCCTATGCCTCGCAGAGAGACCTCGCCCTGGCATATTCTCCCGGTGTGGCCGAGCCCTGTCTGGAAATCGAGAAGGATCCGGAAAAGGCCTATGATTATACCATCAAGGGGAACACGGTTGCCGTTATTACGAACGGAACGGCCGTACTGGGCCTGGGCAATATTGGACCTGCGGCCTCCAAGCCCGTAATGGAGGGGAAATGCCTGCTGTTTAAAATATTTGCAGATATCGACGGTATTGATATCGAACTGGATACCGAGGATGTCGATCGATTCGTGGAAACGGTGCGCACAATTGCTCCGACCTTTGGCGGGATCAACCTCGAGGACATTAAGGCGCCTGAGGCCTTTGCCATTGAACAGAGGCTTAAGGAGGAGTTGGACATCCCCGTGATGCACGACGATCAGCACGGTACGGCCATTATCTCGGCCGCCGCCCTTTTGAATGCTTTGGAGTTGGCCGAAAAGAAGATTGAAGAGGTCCGGATCGTCGTAAGCGGCGCGGGAGCAGCGGCCATATCCTGTTCCCGTATGTACAAGGCCTTCGGGGCCCGCCCAGAGCACATCGTTATGCTGGACAGCAAAGGAGTCATCCGCAGTGATCGTGAGGGACTGAGCGGGCAGAAGCGGGAATTCGCTACGGACCGGGATCTGCAGACCCTGCGAGATGCCATGAAGGAGGCCGACGTGTTCATCGGCCTGTCGATCGCCGATATCGTCACCCCTGAAATGCTGGATTCGATGGCGGAAAACCCCATCGTATTCGCCATGGCCAACCCCGATCCCGAGATTTCCTATGAGCTGGCCTGCGAAACCCGCAAAGACATCATCATGGCTACCGGCCGGTCCGATCATCCAAATCAGGTCAACAATGTGCTGGGTTTCCCCTTCATCTTCCGAGGAGCACTGGATGTGCGTGCTTCTAAAATTAACGAGGAGATGAAGATGGCTGCGGTACGCGCCCTGGCGGAGCTCGCTAAGGAACCGGTACCCGAACAGGTCAATGTGGCCTACGCGCATACCCGCCTGACTTTTGGAAGGGAGTACATCATTCCCAAGCCCTTTGATCCCAGGCTTATTTACAGAATCCCCCCCGCAGTGGCCCGGGCGGCCATAGAGAGCGGGGTGGCCCGGCACTCTATACAGGACTGGGATGCGTACGAGGAGGCATTGCTCCGGCGTTCGGGTAAGGACAATAAATTCATTCGCAGCCTGCACGACCAGGCACGACTGGACCCCAAGAGGGTGGTATTCACCGAGGCCGATCTGCTCGATGTGGTTAAGGCGGCTCAGATCGTGTACGAGGAAGGCATTGCCCGACCGATACTCCTGGGCAATGAGGATCGCATACGCGCGCACATGCAGGAGCTCGACTTCCACGGGGATATACCCATACTTAACCCTCAATCGGAAGAGTCCAGGGAAAGGCGCGAGCGCTACAGTACGAACTACTGGAAGAACCGGCAACGTAGCGGAGAGACCGAATACAGTGCGGGGGCCAATATGAAGCGGCGCAATTTCTTCGGATCTCAGATGGTCGTCGAAGGCGACGCAGATGCTATGATTTCAGGCTATTCCCGGGCATTTCCCATGGTACTGCGCCCTGTATTCAAGGTCGTCGGGCGAGCCCAGGGGGTGCGCAAAGCAGCGACCCTCAATATACTTCTGACAGACTTCGGCCCCCTGTTCCTGGCCGATACCAGCATCAATATCGATCCTTCGGCCGAGGAACTGGCCGAAATCGGCTTGATGGCTTCCCGGGTTGCCCGCCACTTCGGTTATCCGCCCGTGGTGGCCTTCCTTTCCTATGCCAACTACGGATCCTCATCCCATCCCAGGGCGGAAAAGGTTCGTGAGGCGGTTAAGTTGCTTCATCGGGAGCATCCGGACCTGGCAGTGGATGGGGAGATACAAACCGACTTCGCTCTCGATCAGGAACTGGGGATACGCAACTTCCCTTTCTCGAGGATCGCAGGCAAGAAGGTGAATGTACTCATCTTTCCCAATCTCGAATCGGCCAACATAACCTATAAAATGCTAAAGGGACTCCATGCGGAATCGGTCGGACCGGTTATGATGGGACTGCAAAGGCCTGTCCACATCCTGCAACTGGGAGCCAGCGTGCAGGAGATTGTCAATATGACGGCCGTTGCCGTAGTGGATGCCCAGGGCAGGGACGACGGCATGAATGCCTGAGACCAAAAGCGAATCGCGCTACAACCTAATGATATAGCTGATGATAACCTTTGTCGAAGGAGAGATCGAGGAGAAGACACCCACGGAACTCATCCTGGATTGTCAGGGAATTGGATACCTGATTCACATTTCACTGCATTCGTATTCCTTGCTTCCCGATTCGGGCAGGGTGCGCGTGTTTACTCACCTGCACATCAAGGAGGACAGCCATAGCCTTTACGGATTCGCGGAACTTGAAGAACGGGAGATGTTCCGTTTGCTGATCGGAGTTTCGGGCATAGGCACCCAAACGGCGAGAACCGTGCTCTCCTCACTTCCACCCGATCAGCTCCATCAGGCCATACTCAAAGAGGATGTCCGGAAAATCCAGGCCGTCAAGGGCATAGGGGCAAAGACTGCCCAGCGTGTGATCCTGGACCTGAAAGACAAGGCCAGACGGGTCTCCATCGGTGAACAACTTTCAAATACGGGAAGCAATACCCGAAAGGAAGAAGCGTTATCTGCTTTAGAAGTTCTCGGATACTCGAGAAAACAAACCGAACACGTTATCAATCAATCCCTGGAATCCAACGCGGATTTGGATGTGGAGGATATGATTAAATTCGCGCTTAAAAATCTGTAAGGCAATTTTGGAAACAGGGAGCAGAGCCATCCTGAGAGCACCCGCGAAAAGGGCCGTCCGGACACTTATGGCCGCACTGTTGTTCAGCGGTTTCCTCTACGGTCAGGAGCAGGTACAGGACAGTACCGTTAGGGACTCGGTTAAGACCGGGGTGGCACTGGGAGAGCTCAAATTACCGAATCCAGATAGCGTTATTTCCAAGTATACCTACGATCCCACCATAGATCGCTACGTCTACACCGAACAGGTGGGCGGATACTCCGTTAACTATCCCCTGTTTTTAACTCCTGATCAGTATTACGAACTGGTAAGACGGGAATCCATAAAGGGGTACTTTAAAGAGAAGATCGACGCCTTTTCCGGTAAGAAGGAGGGGGCCGAAGAGGCTCGCAGGAACCTGTTGCCCAATTTCTATGTGAACTCGAACTTTTTCGAGACCATTTTCGGTGGAAATACGATAGAGGTGATCCCCCAGGGTTCGGTTGCCATGGATTTGGGAGTACTGTGGCAGAAGAACGACAACCCCTCCCTTTCTCCCCGTAACCGCTCGAACCTGTCCCTGGACTTCGACCAGCGTATTCAGCTCAGCCTGCTGGGCAAGGTCGGCGAACGACTCGAGGTTAGTGCCCAGTACGACACCGAGGCTACTTTCGATTTCCAGAACCTTATCAAACTCGAGTATAAGCCCACCGAGGATGATATACTCCAAAATATCGAGATCGGTAACGTGAACATGCCGCTGAGCGGTGCGCTGATCTCGGGTGCCCAGAGCCTGTTCGGTGTCAAGACCGAACTTCAGTTTGGCAGGACGCGGGTGACCGCCGTTTTCTCAGAGCAACAGTCCCAGAATAATTCGGTAGTGGCCCAGGGCGGGGGAACCATAGACGACTTCCTGCTTACGGCCATGGATTACGACGAGGACCGGCATTTCTTCCTCTCTCAGTACTTCCGGGACAATTACGATCGCGCCCTCGAGAGTTATCCTTTTGTCCAGAGTCAGGTTCAGATCACCCGTTTGGAGGTTTGGGTGACCAATCGCAGCCAGCAGACCCTCAACGTAAGGAATGTGGTGGCCATACAAGACCTGGGGGAGACCCGGGCGGAGCGAACGCGCATTGGCAGGGCAGGGGGTGCACCGGCAGGCTTTTTCAATCCCGAGTCCGCCAGCGGCCTTCCGCAGAACGGCGCTAACGATTACGATCCGGTTCGCATTGGGGCCGATGGTGTCTTGACTGCCGGTATACGCGATATCGCCACGGTGGAAAACGCGTTTAACATACCCGGGGGTTACGTGGCCAATCAGGGTTTTGACTACACCTTCCTCGAGAATGCCCAGAAACTGGAGCCGGGCAGGGACTACCAGTTCGACTCCCAATTGGGCTACATTTCGCTGAACCAGAGGCTCAGCAACGATGAGGTATTGGCGGTGGCCTTCCAGTATACCTTCAACGGACAGGTGTATCAGGTGGGGGAATTTGCCAATGGTTCCATAGAGGCGACCTCCGTTTCTGCCGGTGCCCAGGCCCCCGTGGTCGAGAACAACACTCTGATCCTGAAACTGCTCAAGAGTAATATCACGAATGTGGATGACCCCATATGGGATCTGATGATGAAGAACATCTACTCCACGGGTGCGTTCCAGCTTAGCCAGGAGGATTTTAAACTGAACATCCTGTATTCGGATCCCAGCCCGAGGAATTACATCACACCGGTGGACCCGGCCCAGGGCTGGCCGGACGGTCTTCAGGACCGCATATTGATCAATGTGTTCAACTTCGACCGCCTCAATGTCTACAACGACGTGCAGGAGGGCGGTGACGGCTTCTTCGATTTCATTCCCGGCCGTACCGTGGAAACCCAGAGCGGACGCATCATCTTTACTAAGGTGGAGCCCTTTGGGGAATACCTCTTCGAACTGCTCAGAAACGATGCCTCCGAGGTATACGATGTGGAGAACGACCAGGGATACAACCCGAACCAGGAAAAATATGTATTCCGTGACCTCTATGCCAAAACCAAGGCGGCCTCGCTGGAGGATGCGGCCAAGAACCGGTTTCAGATCAAGGGTCGCTACAAGTCGCAGGGACAGAGTGGAATCCCCATCGGAGCGTTTAACGTGCCGCGGGGCTCCGTCCGGGTGACGGCAGGTGGCCGGCAGTTGCAGGAAGGGGTGGACTATACGGTCAATTATCAAGGGGGCACGGTTCAACTGCTGGACCCGAGTCTGGAGGCGAGCAATGTCCCGATCAATATTTCCGTGGAGAACAATGCGGTTTTCGGTCAGCAGACTCGTCGGTTCACCGGTGTGAATGTGGAGCATACCTTCAACGAAAATTTCGTGATCAACGGTACGCTGATCAACCTGAACGAAAGGCCCCTGACCCAAAAGGCGAATTTCGGGGTGGAGCCGGTGAACAACACGGTCTTCGGGCTGAACGGTATCTTCTCAACCGAGTTGCCCTTTCTCACGAGGCTGGCCAATAAACTGCCCAATATCGATACCGATGCGCCCTCTAACCTGTCCCTGAGGGGAGAGGTGGCGTTGCTGAGTCCGAATTCCCCAAAGAATGCCGATTTTAATGGGGAGACCACCTCCTATCTGGACGATTTCGAAGGCGCTCAGGCGCTTATCGATGTGCGGGGCTTCCTGGGCTGGACACTGGCAAGCCCGCCCCTGGAGTTCTTCCCGGGCAACAGCCTACCCGGCTCCACTCCGGACGATCCTCTGAACCTGACTTCGGGTTACGGAAGGGCTAAAATGGCCTGGTACACCATCGATCCGATCTTTTATACGAACCAGCGGCCGTCGGGCCTAACTGACAATGATGTTTCCCTGAATGAAACCCGTAGGGTATTCATCGACGAGGTCTTCCCCACGGTGGATATCGCCCAGGGTCAGACCACGGTACAGGGTACACTCGACCTGGCGTACTACCCCGAACGAAAAGGTCCTTACAACAATAACCCGGGCTTCGACGGGCTGTCACCGGAGCAGAAATGGGGGGGTATCATGCGCCCGCTGAGCAGTACGAATTTCGAGCAGTCCAATGTGGAATTCGTGCAGTTCTGGGTACTGGACCCCTATGTGGATGGTATCGCCACGGATGCGGGAGAACTCGTGATCAATCTGGGAAACATTTCGGAGGATATACTCAAGGACGGGCGAAAGCAGTACGAAAACGGCCTGCCAGCCACGGATGGGGACGTGCTGGTGTCCCCGACCTCATGGGGGCAGGTGCCTTCCTCTCAGTCCCTGGTGTATGCCTTTGATGCCAACGAGGCCAATCGTTCCCTGCAGGATCTGGGGCTGGACGGGTTGTCGGACGAAGCGGAGGCCGCCGTTTACAACAATCCCGGAGACGACCCGGCTCTGGACAATTATACCTATTACCTTGCGCGTGAAGGGGGAATACTCGAGCGATATCTGGATTTTAACAATCCTGAAGGCAACTCTCCGGTCAGCGTCACCAACACCGACCGGGGTTCCACTACCCTGCCCGATGTCGAGGATATCGACCGGGATCTCACTATGAATACGGTAAATAGCTATTACGAGTACCGCATTCCCATAAAGCCCAATACGACCATAGACGACCAGTACGTGACCGACATACGGGAAGGGGTCACTCCGACCCTGGCCAACGGTCAGCAGCTCAACCGGCGCTGGATTCAATATAAGATTCCCCTGAGCGATTTCACTGATGCGGTAGGGGGCATAGCGGACTTCCGTTCCATCAGTTTCATGCGGATGTACCTCACGGGCTTTAATAGCGATGTGGTGCTGAGATTCGCTACGCTGGACCTGGTTCGGGGCGACTGGCGGACCTACCTGAGTACGTTGCAGACCAATGAGGACGATCCGGCCGACGACCTGACTACTGTCGATGTGAATACGGTGAATATAGAGGAGAACAGCGGCCGTATCCCCATTCCCTATGTACTACCCCCCGGGGTAGTGCGCGAGCAGCTCAACAACAACAACACCATCATCCGGCAGAATGAGCAGTCCCTATCTTTCTTGCTGGAGGACCTCGAGCCCCAGGATTCCCGGGGCGTATTTAAGAACATTAACATCGATGTGCGTCAGTATGAGCGGATACGCATGTTTATGCATGCCGAAGAAGTGCTGGAGAGCGACTACGGCGGCGGCGAAACTCCGCTGGTCGGCTTCCTTCGTATCGGAACCGACTTCTCGGAGAATTTCTATCAGATCGAACTGCCGCTTGAATTCACCCCATTCACTGCCCGCTCTCCCCGTGAGATCTGGCCCGAGGTCAACGAGATCAACCTCGATCTGGACCAGCTGAATCTGATCAAATCCAGGGGGATTGAACAGGGAACACTCAGCGACCTTACCTATTATGAATTCGTGGATGGGCAGCTTATAGAGGTATCCGAGAATACCCCCCATACGGTCGGGCGTCAACGGATCGCTATCAAGGGGAACCCTTCACTGGGCAGCCTCAGGGCCATGATGGTGGGGGTAAAGAATACCGATAACCTGCCGGCACGCGGAGAGGTCTGGTTTAACGAATTGCGCCTGGCCGGCCTGGATAATCAGGGGGGATGGGCCGCAACGGCTGCCCTGGACGCCAATATGGCCGACTTCATGAATGTGACGGCGACCATGAACCGGAGTACTTCGGGATTCGGTTCCATCGACCAGATTCCGAATGAACGCGCCCGGGAAGACACGCGTACCTATGATGTGGTCACCAATGTGAACGTCGGTCAGTTGCTGCCCGGGAAGTGGGGGATTCAACTGCCGGTCAACTACGGATTCTCCGAGACGCTAATCACCCCGGAATTCGACCCGGTGTACGACGACCTCAAGCTTGAGGATCGAATTTCGCAGGCTGCCACACCCGCCGATGCGGATCGCGTGCGGGAACAGGCCGAGGACTATACCAAACGGCGCAGTTTTAACCTAATCGGTGTCAGGAAAGACCGGTCTGCGGATGCCAAGCCCAACTTTTTCGACGTAGAGAATTTTACCTTCAACTATTCCTATAACGAGACCAACCACCGGGATTTCGAGATCGCGGAACTGAGGGAGCAGCGCATCAATGCCGGCGTTGTCTATGCCCACGAATTCCAGCCCCTGGAGGTCGCTCCGTTCGCCAAAAATGACTCCATTCTCAGCGGTCGCTACTGGCAGTGGCTCAAGGAACTCAATTTCAATCTGCTTCCGACGAGTATTTCGATGAATGCCGACATCAACCGCACCTTTAACCAGCAACGCTTCCGCGAGGTATTCGAACCCGGGGTGGAGACCCTCGCCCTCCCGACGCTGCAGCAGCGCAATTACCTCTTCAACTGGCAGTACGCAGTCAACTACAACATTACCAAGTCCCTGAGGGCTAACCTCACGGCCTCCAACAACAGCATCGTCCGCAATTATTTCAACGCAGACGGGGACGATCGCTCGGGGATTAATTCCGACCTGAATATCTGGGACGGGTTCTTCGATGTGGGTGAGCCGAATCGCCATAGCCAGATTTTGCAGGTCAATTACGATCTGCCCCTTGATAAATTTCCCTTCCTGAATTTTATGACCGCCCAATACACCTATAACAGCAACTTCGACTGGCAACGGGGAGGAGACGCATTGCGCGAGGTAGCCGGGGAGGATATCAATACGGTGCAGAATGCGAGTACCCACAATATGGTGGTGAACATGACCCTGCAGGGACTGTATGACTATCTCGGACTGGTCAAGCGCGATGGCACGGAGCCACCGGCGCGCAGCGGGCCGCTCACTCCGGTTTCGGACGGGGATGAGGAAGAGGAGAAGAAGCCCAAAAAGACCTCCAAGGCCTTCAATACCCTGGTCGACATCCTCACCATGGTCAAGCGGGGTACGGTGAATTATACCGAGAGCAGGGGAACGGTATTGCCGGGTTATACCCGTTCCGTGGGCTTTATCGGCACTTCCAAGCCTACCCTGGGATTCGTTTTCGGCAGCCAGGCAGACGTGCGTTTCGACGCCGCCCGAAGGGGCTTTTTGACGACCTTTCCCGAGTTCAACTCCCAGTTCATGCAGAACCTGTCCCGTCAGTTGAGCATTACCGCGACGGCCCAGCCGACACCGGACCTTACCATCGACCTGGTCGCCGACCGTCAGTTTGCGACCAATCTGCTCGAGAATTTCCGCGTCGAACAGCTGGCAGACGATAATTTTGAGTACGTGCAGCTCCTGACCAATAACAGCGGTAACTTTAGTATTTCCAACATCATGATCGCAACGGCTTTTAGCCAGAGCGATGAGTTTAACTCGACTACATTCGAACAGTTCAAGGAAAACCGATTGACCATAGCGAACCGGTTGTTGGCCTCCCAGCCCGGACTGGATACCGGTAACCGGGATGCAGACGGATTCCCCGAACGCTTCGGGAAAACCCAGCAGGATGTACTATTGCCGGCCTTCGTAGCCGCCTATACCGGGCAGAGTGCCGAGAATGTGAATCTGGGAGCATTTCGCAACATCCCCCTTCCCAACTGGACCATTAAGTGGACGGGCCTGATGAAGAACAAGTGGTTTAAGGAGCGATTCCGCAGGTTTTCCATACAGCACGGCTATCGTTCGGCCTATTCCATCAATAATTTTCAGACCAATCTGGAGAAGCAGAACGGCCTGTTCGAGCCGGAGACCGGCAATATTCGTCCCGACGATATCATCAGCAACGTAGTGCTGAACGACCAGTTTAACCCGCTGATCCGTCTCGACTTCGAAATGGAAAACTCCTTGAGCGTCCTGGCGGAGGTACGAACGGACCGGGCCCTTTCGCTCAGCTTCGACAACAATCTGCTTACGGAAGTCAATGGACGGGAGTATACCCTCGGACTGGGGTACCGGATCAAGGATGTGAGATTTGTCACTAATATCGGAGGCGAGCAGACCCGTCTCAAGGGCGACCTCAACCTCAAGGCCGACATTTCTCTCAGGGACAACGAGACGATTATCCGGAACCTGGATATCGACAACAATCAGATCACCTCCGGCCAGCAGCTGTGGGGAATTAATTTCACGGCAGACTACGCCCTGAGCCAGAGCCTGAATGCGCTTTTCTTCTACGATCATTCCTTCTCCCAGTTCAAAGTATCCACGGCCTTCCCGCAGACCTCGATCAATGCCGGCTTCACCCTGAGGTACAACTTCGGCAACTAGTCGGTTCAAAAAATCAGCCGAACTAGGCTGCGGAATTGTACTTTTGTGTTCATAAAAACACGAAGTATGAATCTACCCGAAGGACTCAAGTATACCAAGGAACACGAATGGGTGCGCCTGGAAGGCGAAATAGCCGTTGTGGGAATCACCGATTTTGCCCAGGGCGAACTGGGCGACATCATCTATGTCGAAGTGGAAACGGTAGGCGAGACCCTGGATAAGGATGAAGTCTTCGGCACCGTGGAGGCCGTGAAAACGGTATCGGACCTCTTCCTGCCGGTTACCGGAGAAATCGTCGAATTCAACGAATCCCTGGAACAAACGGCCGAACTGGTGAACAGCGATCCTTACGGGGAAGGCTGGATGATCAAGATCAGGGTTTCAGATCCTTCCGAACTGGACGGCCTCATGGATGCCCGGGAATATGAAAAAATGGTTACCGGTTAGATACCCGTTGTTCTCCTACCTGTTCTGGGGCTGGCTGATTCTGGTTACCCTGTTAAGTCTGTTGCCTTCCCTCGGGGATGTGCCGAATGCCATGAGCATACCCCACCTGGACAAGGTAGCACACTTCAGTTTTTACCTGGGTTTCTGCGTTTTGGGCATACTCTGGCAGATCGGAGGTGAACAGCAAGGCTGGATCATTCGCCTGTATCAGGGCAAGTATCTGAATCTGATTTTGTTGTCCCTTACGCTGGCGGTCTTTTATGGTATGATCATTGAGGTCTTACAGTCGCTGCTGACGGACACCCGACGGATGGAGGCAGAGGACATGCTGGCCAATGGCCTGGGAGCTTTAATCGGGGCTTTGATCTCCTACACAAGTTTTCCGGTATACCAAACGTTAATAAAAAGGCTGTTGGGTAGGGAAATTGAGATAAAATACTAAATTAGCGAACACACAAAAAGAACGGAATGGAACCAAAAAAGAACCCGAAAGCGGATATCAGCAGGAATAGCGGCCTGTATTTCGTTATAGGCCTCACCGTCGTAATGGTGCTGGTACTATCTGCATTGGAGTGGAAGAAGTACGACAAATCACAGGACTACGACATCGCTATTAACGTAGACGAAGACCTGGACGAGGAGGTCCCCATGACCGAACAAATCAAGACACCTCCGCCCCCTCCGCCCCCTGCTGCCCCTGAGGTAATCGAGGTGGTCGAGGACGAAGAAGAGGTGGAAGAAACGATAATCGAAGATACAGAGAGTGATTCCGAAGAGGAAATCGCAGAGGTCGAGGATATCGTGGCCGAGGAGATGGAAGAAGATATTTCCGTTCCTTTCGCCGTTATTGAAGATGTGCCCGTGTTCCCGGGTTGCGAGAGGGCCAGTAACAAGAAGCAGTGTTTTCAGGAGAAAATGCAGGCGCACATAGTGAAGAATTTCCGCTATCCGGAGATTGCCCAGGAAATGGGCGTACAGGGTAGGGTTAATGTGATGTTCGTCATCCAGAAGGACGGATCCATCGGCGATATTCGCATGCGTGGACCGGACAAAAACCTCGAGGCCGAAGCCATGCGAATCATCAAGAAGCTTCCCAAAATGACTCCTGGCAAGCAAAGAGGGCGTGCCGTTAAGGTACCCTTCAGCATTCCCATTACGTTCCGACTGCAGTAAAAGGGGTATCAATAAAATATGTCGAAGGCCCGTGACCGGAAGTCACGGGCTTTTTTTTGCAAAGGCTCAACGCATTCTGGTACGATACTTGGTCTTATTGGCTAGGTGAAGCCTGTATTCACCCACAACTAACGGCCTGACGAATTTAATCGTTAGCGCATGAGAACATTATCTACCCATGGGGGCATCCGTTTTGCCGCGGGCCTCCTGTTTGCATTAAGTTTGGTCTATACGGCCCTGGAATGGAAAACCCTGGTCGCCACCCTGAACCTTCGTGAAGATTACGAGCCGGAAGCCGCTTTGCTTTGGGAGGAGCTGCCTCCCGCACTGAAGGAATCCAGCGGGCCCGTGGCCTTGAAAAAGTTGCCCGTACCGAGGGAGCCGGATAAGATCCTGATGGTTGATGATATCGGCATAGAATCGGAAACCTTTGAGGAAGTCACATCAGATTCTCTGGTCGTTTCATCCATCGCGTACGAGGAGGAGCCCGAGGCTATTCCTCTGGGTCCTTATATCCAACGATGGCCGGTATTCCCGGGTTGTGAAGAGGCGGAGAATTTGCAGCGGTGTTTTCAGGAAAAGATGAATCGTCATATCCGCAGGAACCTCCGTTTGCACGATGATTTTGGTCTGGGTACCGGGGAGGTTAAGGTATACGTTCGGTTTGAAATCGATCAGCAGGGCCGGGTACTACGAATCGAAGGGTCTTCTTCCAATGAGCGGCTCACCGCCGAAGTCGAGCGGGTATTTCAAACGCTTCCTGAGATGCAGCCTGCAGTGCAAGGCAATCGCAGCGTGGGGGTGTACTACACCATACCCATTCGGGTGTATTTGCAGTAGATCGAATAGAGCGTACAATTACCGGTTCGCTTGTCTGCCCATGGCGCCGGTGAACGTTGGGTAACCGTAACCCATGCCGTATATTTGCAGGAATATCGATCGGATGAAGTTATACGGTGGAGTTCTTACGCGGGTGAATGTCTGGTCCCTGAAATGGTCGGACTTTCTGGAACTGACCAAGGTCAGGCTTTCCATGAGCGTGGTATTCTCTTCCCTGGCCGGATATCTCCTCGCCGTGCGTCAATTCGATCCCTGGGCCCTGTTGCTGCTCGCCGCTGGAGGGTACGCCCTGGTCGGGGCCTCCAATGTATTTAACCAGGTCATGGAAAAGGATCTGGATTTCCTGATGAAACGAACCCGAAACCGGCCTTTACCGGCCGGGCGGGTGAGCCCGCCCACGGCCCTGGTTCTGGGGGTTAGCCTAACTGTCTTTGGCCTGGGTTGCCTGTTAGCCATTAACCCCAGGACGGCTCTGTTCGGGGCCCTTTCCATATTGATTTACACACTGGTGTACACCCCGCTGAAGACGAGGACTCCATTATCGGTGCTGGTGGGAGCCATACCGGGTGCCATACCCTTTATGCTGGGATGGGTAGCTGCGACAGGATCCTTCGGCATAGAAGCCGGAACCCTGTTTATGATGCAATTTTTCTGGCAATTTCCCCACTTCTGGGCTTTGGCCTGGATGCTGGATGACGACTACAGAAAGGGGGGATTCAAGATGCTGCCTACCGGGAAGCGCGATCAGGGAACGGCCCTTCAGATCGTGCTTTACACCGTGTGGACCATACTGATTTCGGTTTTGCCCTACTGGGGGTACACCGGAAGCCTGACCCTGTCGCTGGTGGGGGTAATTGCCGTGGGCCTGCTGGGTGCACTCATGCTCACGGCGGCGTTTGAACTCTACCTGGAACGAACCCGGGCCGCGGCCCGGAAACTCATGCTCCGCAGTGTATTGTACATCACCTTGCTGCAGCTCATTTACGTAATCGATCACTTTATACGACAGTCCGGATGGATATAGTACAACAGAAACTATCGGATCGGGAGATCAGGGCCCGCAGGATGATGATGTGGTTCGCCATGGGAAGCCTTTTTATGGGTTTTGCTGGCTGGACCAGTGCATATGTGGTGCGCAGTAAGGAACAGGACTGGTTGAGCAGTATCGAACTGCCTCCGGCCTTTTATATTTCTGCCGTGGTACTGCTGGCCAGCAGCGTTACCTACGGATTGGCCAAGAGAGCCATCAAGGTCGACGAGTACCAGCGGACCACACTGCTGCTGGGCACTACCTATGCCCTGGGGATATTGTTCGCCGTCCTCCAATTTGTGGGCTTCAACCAGATGCTCGCCAACGGGTATAATTTTACCGGAGTGGGGAGCTCCATAAAGATGTCGTTCATTTACCTGATCGCCGCAGTTCATCTGGCACATCTGGCGGCGGGGTTGATATCACTGACGGTGGTGCTGATTAAGCATACGCAGGGAAAATACAGTTCGGAAAATTATTTTGGCCTGGAGTTGAGCAATATGTTCTGGCATTTTCTCGATTTCTTATGGCTATATTTGATCGTGTTCATGACTCTGGTCAAGTAGCACAATCCGGTTTTGTGAATGAGCGCAATCCCTTACATTTGTCAAAATTTTTAACAACCGTTCCTGAATGGATACAACGCTAACGACGGAAGAAAATTCGTGGGGTGGGGGCAGCCGGCCCTTCGGAGCCAGCTATGGCAAACTGATGATGTGGTTTTTCATCGTATCGGATGCCCTGACCTTCTCCGGGTTTATCGTGGCTTATGGCTTCTCCCGGTTTAAATTTGTTGAGATCTGGCCCATAGCGGACGAAGTGTTCACCCACGTGCCGTTTGTACATGGCAACTATCCCATGATATACGTGGCCTTCATGACCTTCGTGCTGATCATGTCTTCGGTAACCATGGTGCTGGCCGTGGACGCCGGACATCGCATGCAGAAGAGTAAGGTGGTGCTGTATATGGGTCTCACCGTACTTGGCGGCCTGATCTTCGTCGGTTCCCAGGCGTGGGAATGGGCGACTTTCATCAAAGGGGATTACGGAGCCCTGGAAACTAAGGGTGGGCGGATCCTGCAATTCGTAGATCAGAACGGGGATCGGGTGGCCCTGGAGACCTTCGCAACCAGCATACCCGAAAGCCGGGTGAACCACGTCAAGTCCGAGGGGGTATGGTTCTATGAGGGAGAGAAGATGCCTTCGGTAACGCTGGATGAAGTGGTGGCCGGATTCGAGGCCAGCCCCAATCTGCTGATCAAGACCGAGAACATCATACAGGAGGGAGAGAATGCCGGCAAGAAGGAAATCCTGAGCCGCATGGAATCCCTGCAACGCATCAAGCAAACGGTTCGGGTGGTCGAAGGGGCTAACCTGATTCGCAACGAATACGGAAACCGCCTGTTTGCCGATTTCTTCTTTTTCATAACAGGCTTCCACGGCTTCCACGTATTTTCCGGAGTGGTGATTAACCTGATCATCTTCTTTAACGTCCTTATGGGCACCTACGAGAAACGCGGGCATTACGAAATGGTGGAAAAGGTCGGATTATACTGGCACTTTGTAGACCTGGTCTGGGTATTTGTTTTTACATTCTTTTATTTGGTATAAGGCATGGCACACGAACACAAGCTGGAAATATTTCGGGGTTTAGTAAAATTTTCGTCTAACGTAACCAAGATTTGGGGAGTACTCACTTTCCTGGCCATAGTGACGGCCGTTGAGGTTGTTCTGGGTATCGTACGCCCGGAGTATCTGGATTCCAATTTTTTGCTCGGTCTGAAGCTGATCAACTGGATCTTCATCATCCTCACCCTGGTCAAGGCGTACTATATAGCATGGGATTTCATGCACTTGAGGGACGAAACCAGCGGACTCAGGAGAACCGTAGTCTGGGTAGCATTTTTCCTGATTGCCTACCTGGCTTTTATCCTGCTATTGGAGGGAGACTATATATTTGAGGTGTTTAAGGAAAGTCTGCTGACCTGGAATTTCTAAACCTCACTTAAGGCATTGAAAAGGTGGCTCAATAGGCCGCCTTTTTTTATTTTTGTACCCTCAAAATTGCTTATGAAAAAGACCTTCGTTTTTGTGGTGCTCTTCGCCCTCCCGTTGGTCGCTTACCTCTTTTTTGCCACGGGTGTTCAAAATTTTGGCCGACTGCCTGTACTGGATGAGAGCCTGCGTTCTATGCCACAGCCACAAGGGGATACGCTTTTTACCGGAAAAATCAGTATTGTGGGCTTTCTCGGAAGTAAGCCCGAGCGGCGCAAGGGACAGCTCTTTAACCTGAACATGAAGATTTACCGTCAGTTTAAGGACTTTAATGACTTCCAGATCGTTATGATCGGCACCGAGGGGTCTACTTCCAGCTGGAATCGGGTGTCGGAGGAACTCGGGCGTGTGAACGAGGTAGAGGGATGGAAGTTTACGGAAATGTCGGAGGATCAAATTCGTGCCCTGTTTGGCGAATTGGGGCCGGACTATGAGTTGGAGGGAGACCTGGGCTCGCCCTATGTGTTCATAGTGGATAAGGAATCCAAGCAGCGGGGCAGGAACGACGACGAAGACGAGGGAGTTAAGAGTGGCTATGACATTACTTCCGTCGCGGAGATCAACAATAAAATGGAGGATGATGTCAAGATTATCCTGGCCGAGTATCGCTTGGCTCTAAAAAAGAACTATGCCGACAGGAGCCGCTAGTAAGAAGCGACAGACTTACATCTGGATTGCTGTGATTATACTCATTTTCGGGGTACTCACTATACCCGCCCTGATTGAGAAGATATCGGAAGGAACGGTGGTCGATACCAAGAGGCTCTCGTCTGCCGGCGCCACTGGTGCGGAGGTGGGCTATGTGTATCAGGACGGCATCAAGAGAAGCGTGCCCGATTTTAGGCTCATCGACCAGGACAGCCTCCCCTTTGTATCGGATCAGATGAAGGGTAAGGTCTGGGTGCTGGATTTCTTTTTTACTACCTGTCCTACGATCTGCCCGCGCATGAGCCGGAATCTGAGGACGATTCAGGAGGAGTTCGGTGAAGAGGTGGGCATTATCAGTATCACCATCAATCCCCGTTACGATAGCCCTGAGCGCTTAAAGGATTATGCCAGCAGGTATCAGGCCGGACCGGGCTGGTACTTCCTGGGAGGAGAGAAAGATTCGATCTACGAACTGTCCCGACGGGGATTTTATATGCTTGCCGAAGAAGGTGAAGAGTATCCCGGGGGTTTTGAGCACTCCGGACTTTTTGCCCTGATTGATAAGGAAGGCTATATACGCAGCCGTGCGGACGAATTCGGAAACCCATTGATTTACTACCGGGGATCGATACTGCCCGAAGAATCCCCCGATGAAAACGGGGAAGAGGAGCAGGTGACCCTGCTTATTGAAGACCTGCGAAAACTATTGGAAGAATGAATCAGGAACTGACCCTGCAAGAGAAGAAACTGAACCTGTGGATCAATATAGTATCTGTGGCTGTGCCCTTGGTGGTGGCCATACTCTTTGGCGTACGCCTGGAGAACGTGAAGCCTTTGAGTTTCCTGCCGCCCATATATGCCGGAATCAATGCCCTGACTGCCGTACTCCTGATTGCTGCCTTGCTGGCTATAAAGAAGGGAAACGTGCGACTCCACCGGGCGCTGACCACCACCTGCATTGGCCTGTCGCTGGTATTCCTGCTCATGTATGTGGCCTATCACATGACATCGGATAGTACGCCCTACGGAGGGGAAGGCTACTGGAGGTACCTGTACTTCTTTATCCTTATCAGTCATATAATACTGTCTATAGTCGTTATCCCATTGGTTCTGAGGACCTACCTCAAGGCCTACCTCAATCAGATGGCAGCTCATCGCAAATGGGCGAAGATTACCTTTCCGATCTGGCTCTATGTGGCCGTTACGGGAGTGGTGGTGTACCTGATGATATCTCCGTATTATGGCTAGTGGCGTGTGGAGGTTTCAGGAGGTACTGTGGCCGATGGCCTTGCTGATAGCGGTTTTGCTTCCGTCAATCCCACTGCATGCCCAGTGCTCTATGTGCCGCGCCGTGCTGGAAACCGAAGCCAGTGGAGAAGCGGCCCAGGGCCTTAACGACGGCATCGTCTACCTGATGGTGATTCCGTACATCCTGGTCGGACTGGCCATTTTCCTGGTGTATACCCGCTTTCGCAATAAAAAGGCCCGTACGGGCCAGGCGGGCTGATCTTCCCGCATGCGGTTTACTGCTGAATTTCTGTAACATTATTCCCGGCAGGGAGTCTTTCTGGTGTGGCCTTAATCGGTTTATGCTCTCGGGTTAATGCGCAACACACTTTTTAGCAATATACTAACACCCCTCAACCCACTATTTGGCGATATTCCGCGTTGAAAAGAAGTCGCCCACAGAGGCAAGGGGGCGATAAGATATACGGAAATGTTTGACCTCGAACGATGGCAGGAGTTACTCGAGACCCTCTGGAAAAACAGGCTCAGGACCTTCCTTACCGGACTGGCCGTGAGTTCGGGAATCTTTATACTGGTTATACTTCTGGGTTTTGGAAAAGGGCTGGAGAACGGCATAGAGTTCGAGTTTGAACAGGATTCCACTACCTCGCTCTGGGTCTGGCCCGAAACGACTTCCATGGCCTACGACGGCCTGAATCCGGGACGCAGGATTCGATTCTCCATGGAGGAATTTCATGATTTGAGCGACGCCTTTGGTTCCGAATACGAATACGGTTCTCCCCGCATGTTTGTCGGTGGGGTGTCGGCCGTTTACGGTGACGAAGCACTTCCGTATTCGATTCAGGCCGTAAACGACCAGTTTCAGTTTATCGAGAATGCGGCCATAGCCGAGGGCCGTTTCCTGAATCCGCTGGATTTGGAGAACCTCAGTAAGGTGATCGTAATCGGAAAGAAGCTCAGGGACGAAGTCTTCGAGGAAGATTCCTCACCCCTGGGGGAATTTATCGAACTCTCAGGCATCCCCTTCAAGGTGGTCGGAGTCTACGAGGAAATGAATGAAAGTGAGGAACAGCGCATGTACGTTCCTATTACCACGGCCGAGGTGGTCTTTGCCGAATTCAACCGCGTCGGCAACTACGCATTCAGCCTATACGAAAAGGAGACCCTGGACGAAACCCTGGCTCATACGGCCCACGTCAAGGCATTGTTTTTCGATTACCTGAAGAGAAAGCATCGGGTAGCGCCGGAAGACGAACGGGCCATTTTCATCTGGAGTATGGCCGAGGAGACCGAACGGTACTACAACCTGATCAACAATATTTCGATATTCAATTGGTTTGTGGGAATCTGCACGCTGATTGCGGGTATCGTCGGAGTGGGCAACATCATGCTTATCGTGGTGAAAGAACGAACCCGTGAGCTCGGCATACGCAAGGCACTGGGGGCCACTCCGTCCAGCCTTATCTGTCTCATTCTGCACGAGGCCCTTTTTATTACGGTAGTTTCCGGCAGTATGGGGTTCATTGCCAGTATGGGGCTGCTGGAGATATTTGGGGCCGATCTGGCTATCGATTACCTCAGGTATCCGGCAGTAGATTTTAAGATTGCCACGGCCATGGTCCTGGTGCTGGTAGTTGCCGGCACCATAGCCGGACTGGTTCCGGCCATGAAGGCCGCCCGTACCCGGGTGGTAGTAGCACTTAAGGAAGAATAACAAGGACGATGTTTTCAGCTGACCGATGGAGGGAAATACTGGAGGTGCTCGCCGCCAAGCCGAGCCGGACGCTACTGACGGCCTTCGGCGTCGGCTGGGGGATCTACATCTTCATCCTCCTGCTGGCGGTAAACGACGGCCTGGAGAAAGGCGTTCGCCTCGACTTCGGGAACATAGCCACCAATACGGTATTCATTTGGGGACGGAGCACTACCGAGGCCTATGATGGATTGCCCAAAGGCCGGCCGATCCGCTACCGGGTTGGTGACCTGGAGGCCATACGGGATCAGGTCCCTCACCTGAAGTATATTTCCGGCCGCAACCAACAGCGCAGCAGTGAACCTAATGTTATTCGCGGCGTGGAGAGTGGGAGTTATGTGATCTTCGCCGATTTTCCGGATATCATGAACCAGGAACCCATGGACATCACTCTGGGTCGGTTTATCAACGCATGGGACATAGAAAAACGGCGTAAGATTGCCGTGATCGGTCCGGGTGTAGTCCGTGAACTCTATAAATCGGACGAAGAGGTACTGGGCACCTACATCAAGATACAGGGCGTGAACTTCCAGGTAGTCGGAACCTACAAGAAGGCGAACGAGAGTGCCGACGATACCGAAGACCAGAAGTCCATATATGTGCCGTTCACCTCATTCAACCAGGTCTTTAATCAGGGAGACCGGGTCGGATGGATGGCGATCACGGCGGAAGACGAGTTTCCCATCACCGCCCTGAAGGGTCAGATCATAGATGTGCTGAAGCGGAATCACCGGGTAAGCCCCACCGATAACCGGGCGATTGGCAACAACGATATATTCGAGGAATTCGGTAAGGTGCAGTCCCTTTTCGATGTGCTGGACCTGGTCGCCATAGTCGTTGGCCTCATGGTCTTGCTCTCCGGTATAATCGGGGTAAGCAACATCATGCTCATCATCGTGAAGGAACGCACACGGGAGATCGGAATTCGAAGGGCCCTAGGGGAGAAGGCCTCCTCGATTCGGTATCAGATTCTGGCGGAGTCCGCCGTGATTACCGTACTGAGCGGGATGATGGGGGTGGGCTTCGGCGCCCTGACCATTTACGGAATCAATTACGCCCTGGAACAGGTCGGCCCCGTCGATATGTTTTTCAATCCGAGCGTCCAGATCGGCTATGTGGCCCTTGCCCTGTTTTTCCTGGTGGGCTCCGGTCTGCTCGCCGGATTTATTCCCGCCCGGAGTGCCCTGCGGGTACGCCCAATAGAAGCCATACGAACCGAATAGCAGTTGATTAAAACACCGTCATGAAAAAATGGATCACCATTGCAGTTCTCAGCCTGATCGTCATCGGATTCGGCGCATCCATGTACTACCTGTACACTAAGAATCAGGAGGATCCCGTCAGCTACACTACCGAATCTCCTGAGCGCCGTGACATCGTGCGAAAGACCGTAGCCACAGGCAAGATCATACCCAAGGAGGAGGTGCTGATCAAGCCCAATATATCCGGCGTTATTCAAGCCGTATTTGTCGAAGGTGGCGATTACGTCAAGTCGGGAGACCTCATCGCGCGCATCAAAGTCGTGCCCAATTTGCAGCAACTCAATGATGCGAGGAATGCGGTGGAAGAGGCTCGAATTCGAAGGGCAGACCAGAAGCGCAACTACGACCGCCAGAAGTCCCTGTTCGAACGGGGGGTGATCTCGCAGGCCGATATGGATGTGGCCCAGGTGAATTACGATCAGGCCAACCTGGCGTTTAGTGCCGCCAGTAAGCGATACGACATCGTCCGGACGGGTTCCACCAGGGAGTTGGGTAAGGCGGCAAATACACGGATCACGGCTACCGTAAGCGGCATGGTTCTGGATGTACCCGTGGAAGTGGGGAACCAGGTGATCGAGGCCAACAACTTCAACGAAGGCACTACGATCGCGGCTATAGCGGACATCAACCGCATGATATTCGAAGGCAAGATCGACGAGGCCGAAGTAGGGAATGTTACCGAGAATCTGCCATTGGAAATTACAGTTGGTGCCCTCAAAAACCAGGTTTTCGATGCCGTACTGGACTATATTGCGCCCAAGGGAGTCGAGGAGAACGGGGCCATTCAGTTCGAGATCAAGGGCACGCTCAGGAAGGCGGATTCCGTATTTATTCGGGCAGGACTCAGTGCGAATGCCTCCATTATACTCGAGCAGGCCGATAGTGTCCTGGCCATCAAGGAAGGGCTGCTGCAATTCGACAAGGAGACCAATCGTCCTTTCGTGGAGGTGGCAACGGGCGAAAAGAACTTCGAGCGCCGTGATGTGGTCCTGGGTGTCAGTGACGGACTCTATGTCGAAATCCGGGATGGACTGAGTGAATCCGACCGCATTAAGGTCTGGAATGTAAAATAGGGAACATCCCACCGGACGCGACCGACGAATTATAAAATACCCGAACTCGCCGATGAAGGGAGCAGCCGGCTTCTACTGGAGTGCTTTTTGGGACGAGACCCGCCGAATGCAAGCTGTGGTTGGGTTGGGCACATGAACCTTTCATATACGTCATATTTTGGTCCGCGCTTCTTTAAGCATCGAATCTCAGGATTTATAAATGACCGGGTATTTGATTTTCAAATGGCCTGTATAGCTGTATAGTTTTAGGTTGTCCACCACACCCATTTCCCCCGGGGTGTGCTAACCATAAATACAGCATATGAATAACATCAGGAATCTCGAACGGCTTCAGTTTATTCACAAGGCCATCGAAACCGAAAGTACAGGCAGTCCCACAGAGCTCGCAGGGAGGCTGCGCATCAGTGAACGGCTGGTGTACCACCTGATCGAACAGTTGAAGGATTTCAAGGCGCGAATCGGATACGACCGATCCCGTAAGACCTACTTCTACAAGGAATACTTCAACCTGAAGGTGCGGATCAGTGTGATGATCGTCAATGAAGACGAGACGACGGAGCTCTATGGCGGATGAAAGGAAACTGCACCGGCTCCAGATAGATTTGCCCAAAACAAAGCCTTATTATGTTCAAGCAAATCAGAAAGCTCTGGCCCTGGGATACAGAGCCTCAGGAAGTCGAATGGCAGGGATGCATACCGTCCATTCCCATCCTACCCAAAATTCCTAATTAACCTAAAAACGTAAGCAGATGCATGAATCCGATGAATTGATGGACCTCTTTGATGTGGTGGAACTCGAACAGCGATTCGAGATGGGCTGGATCCGCGGCGGAGACGTAGGTGTTCAGTACGAACCGTCTAACGGTGACCTCGAACTCACCGCCAAAGTTCGATTTTAATTGCGGGTGGCCCGGAACGGGCCACTCTTTTTCTATGAAATGGATACGAGTTTTGCTTATGGTCTTGCTGCCTTCGACGGCTTGGACCCAGGGATACGGCCTGATCGTCATGGATGCAGAACGCATGCGGCCTTTGGAGAATGTGGCAATCACCGAGAGGGAAACCGGCAGGATACGATTTTCAGATAAGGAGGGCCAATGCCGGATACCCGATCCTAATCCCCGGCTCCGTATTTCCCATATCGGCTTCGAATCCATAGACGCATACCGCATGAAGCGCAATCAGACGGATACGGTCTATCTGTGGCCCAAGCGATTGGAATTGAACGAAGTCAACCTGGTGGCCACCCATCCCAGAAGCATTTACCAGCGGCTGATTCGTGCCAAACGGGTATCCCGACCACAGCTACTGACCTACCGGGAAGCATTCCGGGTCGATGGAATGCCTAAACGTCAGCTTCAGGCCCAGTTCGCCGTGAGCCGACTGCGAACCCGGTTTGCTCCTGGGCGAAAATGGCACAGGCAATTCAGCATCTACGGATACAATCTGGACTATCTGAAATACTCGCCTCAGACGAGTCCCTGGGACAGGGGGTTCGTTCCGAACCGGGACATTGCCAGACTGTTTTATCTGAATACCACCGTGGGCTTCCTGTTCCGGCCGGGCTGGATTTGGTCCTGGCATGAGCGGTCCGGCCCGGGAAGCCATCGTACCTGCGAATTCCGCGTGCGCCACGAGGACAGCAAGCGTTCGTATATATCGGGATCACTACTCTATCCCGAGGAAAATGATGGAGCATACCGCATATTCTATGAGTACCTGCCCGAATCCCATATCGAAAAGGGAGGAGGACAACATGGCCGAAGGCTCCGTCGACAGTGCACCGAGCTCTGGATCGACTACAAGGATCCATGGTTCAGCCTGAGACGGGTAAGATTTATTGAGGAAGGCGAGGTGTACGATTCCGGTTCTTTCCTTAAGTACAGGATGGAGATTGAATTGTTTAATCACGGGAACGACACCGGGCTGTCGTATTCGAAATCGGGACTCGACCCCAATGTGCCCTGGCATCGCCAACTGGGAAAGGAAAATCCGGGTCGGGCTCTTATAGGGGATCATCCAAAACCAGGCATATATGGCACATCCGGCAGATCCATTGAGGAATAGATTATACGCGTATTACCAAAACTACGCGAGCCTGTTCAGGGACTTTTTTCCCCAGGTGGAAAGACCGTTAGTAAACCGGCTCGATGCGTCCGGCAGGGAGTGCTTTCAGGCTGCACTTCAATGGGACCGGCTGGTCGATGAGGCTGATCCGGATGCCCTACTGCCCTTGCTAGGGGCATATCGTCAGTCCGTGTCGATACTGAATGGCCTCTTCAGCCCGGAAAGCCCCTTCTGGGCAAAGTGGTCCTCCAGGGAGGCCGAAATGGCATGGGCCGTCAGGACGGAAAGGTCATTTGCCGGGGGTAAACAACTGGGATTCGACGATTTCAGCAAACTGGCCGAGGCCAAATCAGCGTTGGCTAAACTGGCCCTGGACGGACTCTTCCTGCTTACAGAGGACCGGGAGACGGTGAGGCCGATATACCTGAGCTTACTGAAATCGCATTCCAGCTTCTCCGTGGCCCTGCAGCTCTATGACGACCTGGTCGATGTCGAAGAGGATTTCACGGCCAGACGGTTCAACTGGGTATGGTATACCTGGTCGCTCAAACACGGCTGGCCCGAGACCCGAAAGGAGATGGAGGCTGCGAGGAAATCGATGTATTTGAAGGGGCACGCCCATTGGATTTTCGAGCGGGCGTTCGGGCAACTTGAACAGGCACTGCAACTGATTCCAGGTGATGGCCAGTGGCGCGGGGCAGTTGCACAGGTACTTAGGGAATTGCGTTTTTACGACAAGCAGGCCCTGGGATATGTCCAAATGGCCCACAGCCGATTGAGGGTATCCCTTTCCGATGGGGCAGATAAACCGGGTCGACTTAGTCCTGACCATGACCTGCACAGGCAGCGGGGCCTTGGATTCCTGAACGAGGAGCGCAAGAGGAATTGGCCGGGTCTCAGGCACTTTATGTACGTATCCGAAGGAGAAGGATTTCGGGGGGTTTCGGGTATACATAGTTCAGACCTCTTTTACCGCTTGCTGGCCGATGATTTCCTGGCCCGACAGGAAAACCCATCCGCCGATATGCGAAACTACCTGGAACGGGAAGTGGACTATTACCTGAGACAGCGGCGAGACCATGCCGTCGGCCTGTGGTCCTACTTTCCCAGTCTGCCTAACCTCTCAGCGGATATAGACGACTTGTCGCAGGTCATTCGTTTTTTTCTTCGAATGGGCCGGCGCGATCTGATCGACCGGTACTGCTACGAAATATTGAGCCGTCATGCATCCTGCGGTCTGGACAGTAAAGGGGTAATGTTGACCTGGATCACGGGTGGTGCTGATCAAAGGAATTCCCAGTGGCAGCGGGAATTGAACAGCCGCCTCTGGGGTATGGGTCCGGACCCCGAGGTAGTGGCCAATATGTACGATGTCCTGCTGGATTACCGCCCGCTATTGCTGGAGCCCCTCCGGTCTGCATCCTTGGCCTATCTGAAGAATGCACAACTGCCCTCGGGGGCCTGGGCCAGCCGGTGGTACGTGGGCTGGCCCTACGGAACCTACAAGGTAGGCCGGTACCTCTACAGACTCGGGGAATTCAAAGGAGATTGCCTACAGCGATGGGATGAATTCCTGAACCAAGGCCGGAATCCGGATGGAGGCTTCGGATTGCAGCCCGGGGCCGAATCTGACCCGCTCTCAACGGCTCTTGTGTCCCTTTGTATGCGGGATATTGGCTATGGGCATCATCCGTTTTATCGGGATGCCAGGGATTTCCTGCTTCGAACTCAAAGCGAGGATGGTTCCTGGGAATCCGTCCCATTTGTAACCCCCAGGCCCGGACAGGCCTTTCGGAGCCGAGCCGTTTCAACGATTTACGCGCTGGATGCCTTATACGGATAAACAGGCATCGGTACCGAAGCTACAGCTCGACCCTGCCGTACGGTTCAAGCCCGTGGGACCGGGAAAGTGGCTGGTCTGGAAAGAAGGAGCATCCACATATTTGAAAACGAACCTGTCAGGCTATCTTTTCCTGAGACTCCTCCGGTCGAACAGGTCCCTTCACCAGGTCGCTCCGGCGCTGAATGCCGAGCTGGGCACTCGTCTTGAAGAGGAAGATGTCCTTCGTATTTACGATTCCCGCTTCCGAAACAAGGGGCTCTTCTTAGACGAACCGCCTCCGGCTCCCGAGGGGACTATTCCACCTTATCTCCTTTGGGGGTTTACCCTTCTGGATAGGCAGCGGGTGGCGGCTGCGAGCCGGCTGTTCAGCTTCCTGCATGCATGGCCGGCAGTGCTGATGGTCGTGCTATGGCTGACTGTCAGTCTTTGGATGTCCCATCCGGTTCAGCTCGACCCGGAAGAACTCAATTGGCCGGCAGAACTCCTTATCACGGCCTGCTCGGTATTGTTGCACGAATTCGGACATGCCTCGGCCCTCCTGTACTACGGTGGGCGTCCCGGTATTATAGGCGGCGGGTTGTATCTGGTGTTCCCGGTGATGTTTTCCGATGTGACGGATGCCTGGCGTTTGAGTCCGCGGAAGAGGGTACACGTTAACCTGGCGGGGATTTATTTCGAATGGGCCTTTTGCGCGGCACTCCTTACAGCCTCGGAGTTATGGGGCTTCGGTTCCGGGAAATTGGCGGCGGTCCTTATCCTGCTCCGGTCGCTCTGGAACCTGAACCCATTAGTCAGGGGAGATGGCTATTGGGTACTCACGGATCTGACCGGAGTAGACCGGCTGAATGAACGGGCGAGGGTCGAATTGGCGAGGAGGCTTAAAAACCCTCGTATATGGCTGCATCCAGGGAATTCACGGCTACTTGCGCTACTCGGTTTACTGCATTACCTGGCGGTTTCATTATTTCTTGTTGGATTGTTATACGCTGTATATCAAAGTTATGACTCCGGCGTGATGACTCTACTGCTGCAGGCAGCGATTCATCCGGGCGATACAGAGAATACGATCGCTTCGCTTTTACCCCGACTGTACCCGTTCGCCCTTTTGTCCATCGTCCTGATTAGGTATCTGATGCGGGCGAATGAAATCTACAGTCCGGGACATTACTTTAGAAGAGTCGTTGGCTTCCCGGGATCCCGAAGCGCTTCGACCAAGGAGTAAGCCGAAAATCCTGAAAAGAGTAGGAAAAGAATAAATCCGTAGACTATTGATTGTATCAACTGCCCAATCCGAACTGAGACCATTGCCGGTTATTCCATTGGTGGTCATGCTGGCCATAGATGCCGTGCTTATAGGGACCATGACCGGGTTCATTTATGAATCATCAGTAAGTGACCACTAGCCGGGTTCATATGCGAGTGCTTTCCATGGAAGAAAGGATGGATATCCGCGCTGGATTTATCCGTCCGAACTGGACCGTAGCCATACTTGAACTGTATGTGAAGAGCTTCAATTACGGCAGGAAGCTCTATCATATAGACTGTGATCATGACTGATGGGGATTGGCCGGCGCTATGCTGGCCAATCTTTTGCTTAACCCGCTGCCCTCGGAACCGAGACAAAAGCATACACCGGAGATGGGTTCCTTTGGTGGATAACTTCTTAGCCTCCCGTCGAGTATTCAGACTTGTTTTGTTTAAAGAGTTATATCTTTGATCTGTTGCGGATGAAGCAGAATTACGATTAATGCGTTTAGGTTCAGTTTTTTATGACTTCGAACAGTCCTATCTTCCCGCGTATCAGGACCGTTCAATCCGAAAAATGCTCAGGGATCGCTATGTCAGCGTTTATCTCTTCCGATTGATCGATTCCAATACCGTCCGATACCGCATAGCCCGTCCCTTTTATCGCTGGGTACTCGAATACATGTTCTACCGCAGGGTTTCTTCCTTTTTCGTTTTATACGGTAAATAGAAAACAGGTTTCAATTGTTTCGATGGGGTGGCAATTTCCAAAGGCCTCATGATCTTCGCCGTCTCGGCGTGGAAGTCCGACAAAGGGCCCGCGCCGATTGCGGACCCGCCTGTGCGGTTTCGGTTTTCAGGTTTTTCGGTATACAGGTGGGCTACGATGAGGTGTATAACTCCTGCCGTACAGGAGCCGGGGGAACCCGTCTCATCGATTTGGAAGCTGCTTTGGAGAAATGGGGCGTGCAGACCCGGAGTATGTGGGTTGACCCCCGGGCGGTCCAAGCTGGACTAGAGGGACTTTGTCTAACTATGCCCGTTATCCTGATCCTGGGCGGACCATCGAATTCGCTACACTATGCGGTCCGGTACGAAGCGGAAAGGAACGGATGTTGGCTTATGGATCCTGCAGTAGGCCGACTTCGATTTAACTCAAATTACACACGTATTCGAAGATGGACGGGTAACTTTGTACTCTGTACGCTCGAGAACCGTTAAACAAGAAACGGAACATCGGAGGGGCATATGCAGTTGGTCGGTAGAAATAAGCCGTTCGTCCGTCGAAGCCTGAATTTTAGTGTGTGTTAACAAAATATTAAGATAATTCAGGTAACACCTCGGTAGCTCGAGAGTCTTATGGGAAGGACGTTCCCCTTAACAAAATAAAGCGCCAGATGATTACAATCAAAGACCTGCACAAATCCTACCAAATGGGCTCGAATTCCCTGCATGTTCTCAAGGGTATCGACTTTACGGTGGAATCGGGCGAACTTGTGGCCATTATGGGATCCTCCGGATCGGGAAAGTCGACCCTGTTAAACATCATCGGCATACTGGATAGCGCCGATTCCGGGATCTACGAGTTGGATGGAGTTCCCATCAAAAATCTGGACGAGACCAAAGCGGCGGAGTATCGCAACAAGTTTCTGGGCTTCGTTTTCCAGTCGTTTAATCTGATCAATTATAAATCTGCGCTGGAGAACGTGGCATTGCCCCTCTATTATCAGGGGATGGCGCGTAAGGAGCGCAACCGCAAGGCGATGGGATACCTGGAAAGGGTGGGCCTTAGGGAATGGGCCAAGCACCTTCCCGGCGAGCTTTCCGGTGGACAGAAGCAGCGCGTGGCCATCGCCCGTGCCATGGCATCTGAGCCTAAGGTACTACTGGCCGATGAGCCCACAGGGGCCCTGGACAGCACTACATCCCATGAGGTTATGGCCCTGATCCAGAAGATCAACGATGAGGGAAACACCATACTGGTCGTCACACATGAGGACGATATCGCCCACATGTGTAAGCGAATCGTTTACCTCAAAGATGGGGTGATTGTAAAGGACGAGAAGGTCGAACAGGTAAGAGTTACACCGCATGTTTAGTCTGGAGGCCTGGAAAGAAATCTACTCTACGCTCCGGAAGAACAAGCTCCGGACGTTCCTCACGGGCTTTACCATGGCCCTGGGTATTTTTATCGTCGTTATCCTGGTCGGCCTGACCAACGGCCTGAAGAATACCTTCGACAAGTTCTTCGGAAATAACCCCACCAACGTAATCTACTTCTTTCCCGGACGTACTTCCATACCGTTCAAGGGATACGAATCCAATCGGCGTATCGAGTTCGAGAATTCCGATATAGCCGATATACAGGAGAACTTCGCCAATTTCCTTTCGGCCGTTTCCCCCAGGATTTCACGGGGGAATTTGGTGCGCTACAAGCAGGAATCCAACAACTATACCACCCAGGGCGTAGCTCCTTCCCACCGCATAGTAGAACAGACCATAATGATGAAGGGGCGCTTCATCAACGACAAGGATCTTAAGGACCGGACTAAGGTATGCGTGATCGGGCGTATGGTGGTCAAGGACCTGTACGGGGATGAGGACCCTATCGGGACCTACCTGGATATAGGCGGAATCGCTTTTCAGGTGGTTGGGGTCTTTCAGGACGACGACGGGGATAATGCCGAACGCATCATTTACGTACCGTACAAGACAGTCCAGCGAATCGAGAAGAGTACCGATAAAGTCGATTTCCTGATCATCTTGTTCAAGCCCGGCATCAGCGCTCAGATAGCCACCGCTTTCCAGAATAATGTCCTGAATTTCCTGAGGGACAAGAAGTTTATAAACCCCGACGATACACGGGCCATTTTCGTACGCAATATCGCCAGTGACTATGAGCGCAATCAGCAGTTTGCAGGGGCCCTGGGGATGATCGCACTCTCCTTCGCTATAGGAACGATCATCGCCGGAATTGTGGCTATCGGAAACATCATGGTGTTCGTGGTCAAGGAGCGTACCCGTGAGATCGGTATCCGCAAGGCGGTAGGGGCCCGTCCCAGGGACATCATTGGAATCATCCTACTGGAGGCCTCGGTAATTACCATCATCTTCGGTTTTATAGGCATGGGTATAGGCGTACTTATCCTGGAGAATATGGGGGATGTACTGAGTGACTACTTCATCGAAGATCCTTACGTGAGTGGGCGGTTTGCCATATCGGCCACGGTATTGTTAATCGTCTGCGGAATCCTGGCGGGGATGATCCCCGCTCGCAGGGCAGCCCGAATCCAGCCCGTTGAGGCCATGAGAAGCGAATAAATGAAACTACTCTTTAGCTTAAATACCTGGCAGGAAATCTTCAATTCCATCGGAAGCAACTGGGTGCGCACCCTGTTGACGATGTTCGGTGTTTTCTGGGGAATCTTTGTGTACATCACCATGTCCGGTGCAGCCAAGGGTCTGGACAATGGATTCGACCGGGCATTTGAACGCACGGCGATCAATACGATGTTCGTCTGGGCACAGCGCACCAGCAAACCCTACGCGGGTTTTAAGAAGGGCCGCTTTGTTCCCATCCGGATCGAGGACCTGAGCCTGCTCAAAAAGCGGGTGCCGGATATCGAATTCATTGCCCCATCCAATGCCAAAGGGATATTCGGAAGCCCCGGTGGTGTGATCAAGCGCGGCTTGCAACAGGGAAGCTATGCCGTTTACGGGGAATCCCCTGTGTCTCTGAAAATCGCCACCCGCGACATTTATGAGGGCGGTCGCTACATCAATGACGATGACATGAAGTACGAGCGTAAGGTCTGTGTGATTGGCGAACGCGCCAAGGCCGAGCTCTTCGAAAAAGGGGAGAAGGCCGTGGGCGAATTTATCGAGATCGACGGGGTGAGTTTCCAGGTGATCGGTGTCCAGAAATTTATTCAATCCAGTCCGTTTTCCGCCGATACGGACATCTACATCCCGTTCAATACGTACCGGAAGTTATACAATACCGGGGATCGGGTAAACTGGATGCTGATTGCGGCTTACGACAGCTCGGACGTGGTCCAGGTCGAGAAAGACATCAAGGCGGTCCTGAAATTCGAGAAGGACATCGATCCGACGGACGAGGTGGCGATTTCCTCCGTAAACCTGGGCGCGATATTTAACAACATCAAGAATTT
This sequence comes from uncultured Flavobacteriaceae bacterium, assembly GCA_964550895.1. GTDB lineage: Bacteria > Bacteroidota > Bacteroidia > Flavobacteriales > Flavobacteriaceae > CAZKAP01. The sequence continues at coordinate 57,839 of CAZKAP010000003.1, read as the reverse complement.
TTCCTCGGGCATGACGCTGCTCTCCCTGATCATTGGGGTTGCCACCATATTGGCCGGAGTGATCTCCATCGGGAACATACTGCTGATTTCCGTCCGGGAGCGTACCAAGGAACTCGGTGTGCGACGGGCCCTGGGGGCCAAACCCGTCGAGGTTCGAACACTGATCATACTCGAGAGTACGGTGCTGACCCTGATTTCGGGTATATACGGCATTTCGTTTGGGGCGCTGGTGCTTTGGCTGGTCGATAGGGCCACAAAGGACCTGACGGATTTCCCCTATACAAATCCGACGGTTCCTATTCCCTTTGTGATAGTGGCCCTGGTGATCATGGTCGTATTCAGTACCCTTATCGGACTAATACCTGCGCAGAGGGCACTGAGAATCCGGCCTATAGAGGCATTACGAGAAGAATAAAAACAGATTGCATAACAACAACAAATACCCAGTCTAATGAAGAAGTTTCTGATAATATTCGCGATAGTCGTCCTGGTGGTAGGAGGTCTTGCCGCTGCTTCGTTCTTTATCAGTTCAAACAGCAAAGGGTCCGTTCAATACGAGACCTACTCCCCATTTATCTCCAGTATAGAGAAGAAAACGGTCGCTACCGGCAGTGTAGTACCCGAAGACGAGGTGGAGATCAAACCCCAGATCACCGGTATCGTCGATAAAATCCTCAAGAAAGAGGGGGACAAAGTCAAGAGTGGAGACCTGATCGCCATTATCAAGGTGGTACCTAACGAGCAGGCTCTGAATCAGGCCCAGGGCAGGGTGCGGAACGCTGAACTCGCCCGGAACAATGCCAAGATCGAGTACGATCGCAGCAAGGCGCTTTACGATAAAGGCGTGATCTCGAGCCAGGACTACCTGAACCTGCAGCTGACTTATGATCGTGCGGAGCAGGAGCTCAAGAATGCCAAGGCCGATTACCAGATCATCCGCAGGGGAACTGCCGGCGGAATCACCGAGGCCAATACCAATATTCGTGCCCTGGTGTCGGGAACCATACTCGAGATTCCGGTGAAAATAGGGGATCAGGTGATACAGAGTAATAACTTCAACGCCGGTACCACCGTGGCCATATTGGCCGACCTGAGTAAAATGATATTTGAAGGCCAGGTAGACGAGGGCGAGGTGGGCAAGCTTAAGGTCGGTATGCCCCTGACTATTACCATGGGGGCCATTGAAGATAAGGAGTACGAGGCCACTCTTCGATTCGTTGCTCCCAAGGGTACGGATGAAGGGGGGGCCGTTCAGTTTAAGATCGAAGGCGAAGTGTCTCTGGATGAGGAATTCCAGATTCGTGCCGGCTACAGTGCCAATGCCTCCTTCGTGTTGGAAAGCAGAGACAGCGTCCTGGTGATACAGGAGGCCCTGCTACAGTTCGATCGATCCACGAATGAGCCCTATGTCGAAGTCCTTAACGAAGAGGGGAAATTCGAACGTCGCGATATTGAAATTGGGCTGTCCGATGGCATTAATGTAGAGATCATTTCGGGCCTGACCGAGGAAGACAAGGTCAAGGAATGGAACAAGACCCAACCTATCAAGAAGGGCGATGAGGAAGAGGAAGATGCGGAAAACAACGAATAAAGACCACAACTGATGATCATAATAAAATCATACCATAAATACGCCTTTACCCTTTTGCTTGCGGTTCTCCTGGGATCCGGTTTGCATGCCCAGAAGAAATGGACCCTGGAGGAGTGCGTGATGTACGCTATCGATAATAACCTGACTGTGGAGCAGTTCGAACTCGACCTGGAGAATGCGGCCATCGCCAAGTCCGACGCCCTGGGTAACTTCTTGCCCAACCTGAACGGTTCCATTTCGGCTCGGGAAAGCCGGGGTCTGATCCTGGATCCGCAGACCCAGACCAATACCGTGGGTGAGATTCTATCCGGTTCGGCCAACCTGAATGTCGGATATACCCTATTCGACGGACTCCGTAACTTCAACAGGGCCTCGCGCGCCAAGCTCAATACGATTGCGAGCCGCTACCGGTTGGAAGACCTGAAGGACGATATCCGACTGAATGTGGCCAATGCGTATCTGCAGGTCATCTCTAACAAGGAGGCTCTTAACGTGGCCCGGGCGCAGTACGAGGTTACCAAGAACGACCTGGAACGGGTAAGGAACCTGGTAGCCGAAGGAGCCGCCCCTGAGGGCGACTTGCTTGAGGTGCAGGCCACTGCCGCCACTCAGTTGCAGCAGATTACCAATACGGAGAGTCTGGTGATTATATCCCGGATTAACCTCGCCCAGCTCCTGCAGATTACGGATTACGAAAACTTCCAGTTGGCGGAAGATACCTACAACGTTCCAGCTTCCGAAATCCTGAAGAATACCCCCAAGGTGATCTTCGAGAAGGCCCTGTCGTTTCGGAACGATATCAAGTTCGCCGAGACCAACGTAGAAGTGGCCGAGAAGGATTTGGCGATAGCCCGGGGTTCCTACTATCCCACACTGAGTGCCTTTTTCAATTACAATACCTTTGCGACCGATGCCTTTCAGATCGCACCCAACCCGGATCAGGATCCCAATAATCCGGCAGACGATTTCGTGGTGTTTCGACCGGATTTTGTTGCGCAGTTGGAGAACAACGATGGGATATCCTATGGGTTTCAAATGAATATTCCCCTGTTCAATGGAAATTCGGCCCGGAATAATGTAAAGCGGGCCAAGCTTGGCGTGCTGCAGAGCAAATTGCAACTCGAACAAACCAAACTCGATCTGGAGAATGCCATCAATCAGGCCTATGTGGATGTGGAAACCTTCTACCTGGCGTACGATGCGGCGTTGAAGACTGTAGAGGCCCGACGCGTGGCTTTGGAATATGCCCGCCAGCGCTACGAAAATGGATTGCTGAATGCCTTCGATTACGGCCAGGCCCAGGCACGGCTCGACAATGCGGAAGCCACGGCCATTCGCACCAAATACGATTATATTTTCCGCCTTAAAATCCTCGAATTCTATTTCGGACTTCCCATAGTACTGGATTAAATTTGCGGCAGCTAAGCGACAGCCTATGATACTGTGTCTGGAAACCGCGTCCAGGAATTGCTCCGTTTCCTTGTTTGACGGGAGGGAGTCGATCGTGCGGGAGGAGTACAGTGATCGGTACATACACTCCGAAAAGCTGCACCTCTTTATCAACGAACTCCATAAGAAGGCTGGTTGCCGGCCTGCGGATCTCAAGGCCGTGGCCGTAAGCCAGGGTCCGGGCTCCTATACCGGACTTCGTATAGGAGTAGCCACGGCCAAGGGCATTTGTTATGCCCTGGGAGTACCCCTTATCGCCCTGAACACCCTGGAGATACTCGCACGTTCGTTGGCGGTGGAGGAGCCCGATCGCATAGTGCCTGTTATGGATGCCCGGCGTATGGAAGTATACAGCCAGGTATTTGCACCGGACTTCACTCCGCTACGGGAGGTGAGGGCGGAGGTCATTACGTATGATGCCTTCGGGGATTTCCGCGGTGCGGACAAACTTCACCTGGTGGGTGATGGAGCGGCAAAATGCCAGCAAGTACTCGGAGATGAAGGGTGGGTATATTACACCGATGTCCTTCCCTCCGCCCGTACAATGGGGCAAATGGCGGATGCCCGATTCAGTGCCGGACACTTCGAGGATGTCGCGTATTTCGAGCCTTACTACCTCAAGGACTTCCAGACTTCCACGCCCAAGAGCCCCTGACACCTTTTTTGTGCCCTCTTAGTCCGTAGCGTCTCCTATCCGGTGAACCACACGCTGTGGGAATGGGATTTCGATTCCGTTCTTGTCGAATGCGTTTTTCATGTTTTCGATCAATTCGAAATGGGCGGGCCAGAATACGCTGTTGTGGGCCCAGAACCTCACCGCCAGGTTTACGGAGCTGTCGGCCAATTCCGATAGCAGAACCTGCGGGGCAGGGTCCTTGTCGATGCGCTCGTCAGCGGCGCACAAATCCAGAATAATCCGGCGGGCCTGTTCGATATCGGAACTGTAGGAAATGCCTATGGTAATGTTGTCCCTGCGGCGTTCCAGGGAGTCGTAATTGACGATACTCCCGTTGGATAGGGCACCATTGGGAATCGAAGCCACCTGGTTACCAAATGTCTTGATTTTGGTATTGAAGATCCCGATTTCCTGAACTTCCCCGTCTATGCCCTGGGCCGAGATCCAGTCACCGACTTTCATGGGCTTGAAGATCAGGAGCAAAATACCTCCGGCAAAGTTGGATAAGGAGCCTTGCAAGGCCAGGCCGATAGCCAAACCGGCCGCACCCAGCACGGCGATCAGGGACGAGGTCTTGACGCCGAGTTGGGTAATGATGAGTATAATTAACAATACCCTGAGGCTGTACTTGACCAGGTTCAGAATAAAGAGTTCCAGGGTTACGTCGTAATCTTTTTTGTCGAAGAAGCGCTTGAGTCCAGTGTTGGCCAGGCCAATGGCCCACAGGCCGACAAGTAGAATCAGCAGGGCGGATACCAGGTTGGGAGCAAAACCCCAGAACCATTCGATGCCCTGTTTGATGTGTTCACTAATTCCGTTTACCGTTTTGTCGATTTCAATCTGATAGGCAATCATGCTGTTGTTTTTTCGAGTTGTTGAATCGAAGTCACCGGGAGCTGGCACTGCCCGTACTGACAGGCAAAATACCGGGTTTCATCACCGGGTTCCTTGCCTGATAATACCTCGGGGAAATTCGTCGCTGTCCGGGCTCCGACGTATATTCGGTACGGGTGGTAGGTTTGGTATAATTGCCGTAACCCCTGCTGGTAACCCTCCCCGATCGCAGCCACTTCGTAGAACGGCCCTTCTTCGAAGAGCAGGTTAGACAGCCAGAGTGCGTAATACCCCGGATGCTGTACTGCGGTAGCCCAGAGTGCATCCCGCATCCTCTCCGAGATTTGCGTGTACGTTCGAGAGGGGAACAATCTGCCCAGTACCCAGAGGTTTTCACACATAACCGCATTGGAGGATGGAATCACATTGTCTTCAGTCTCCACGGTGCTCCGGATCAGGGCCCCCTGGTTTCGCGGGGTATAGGCCAGCAGGGCTTCATCGGTTCGATCGAATGTGCCGAGCACGTAATCGGTCCAGTACAGGGCCTGCTCCAAATCGCGGTTCTGCTGCAGGATCTGATAGCGGTCCGTATAGAAACGGATCAGGAAAGCGTAGTCGTCCAGGAAGCCTTCCCGCTCCAGCCCGTCTTTGCCGAAGGTGCGCCTGAGGAATCCCCGATCATCGGTTATGAGTTCACGCTCAATAAATGCCAGTATCCGGTCGGCGAGTTCCCGATGCGATTCCTCACCGAAGGCACGATAGGCTCTGAGGAGCCCGGAACCCGTCATGGCATTCCAGGACGCGATGATCTTGGTATCCCGTGCAGGTAACTTCCGGTTCGCCTCCCTGTAGTTCCTGAGCAGGGAAAGCGACTTGCCGGTGCTGTTTCGCAGTTCCGCAACGTCCGTATTCAGTTTGCTGGCGAGGCGCTCCCAGGACTGGTCCCTCAGCAGGACGAAGTTCCCGTTTTCCCAATGTCCTTTTTCGTTCACGTTAAAGCAGGCCTTGAGCAGCTGTGCTTCCCTTTGGGTCAGTATATCGTCGATTTCTTTTTGGGTCCAGACGTAGTAGGCTCCTTCCTCGGACACTCCCTCATTATTCATGCTGTCCGCATCCAGGGCGGCATACAAACCTCCCGAATCGCTCAATAGCTGATCCTTAATGAAGTTTACGATTCCCCCTGCCGTTTCGCGGAAGAGTTCGTCCCCGAAGAGGGTATAGGCATCGCTGTATGTTCGGAGCAGCAGTCCGTTATCGTACAGCATTTTTTCGAAATGGGGGACATGCCAGCGGGCATCGACGGAATACCTGGAGAATCCTCCTCCGACTACATCGTGTATTCCGCCCCAGGCCATGCGCGTCAGGGTGGTGCGAACGTGATCCAGGACCGCCTTGTCCTTGCGTTTCCAGCCGTATTGCATCAATAGATCCAGGGTGGCTGGCATCATGAATTTGGGAGCCCGGTTATTCCCACCGTATACCTCGTCCCATAAGGAGGACCACTCCCGTATGGAGGCGTCGATGCGGCCCTTCTCGCGCCTGGCATCGGTGGCCGGAGTGAGCAGTTTGTTCTGTTGCAGGCCCTGGTGCAGGTTGGCGGCATAGGAATGGACCCTGGCGGGATCGCTGCCGTACAGGTCGACGAGCTGCGAAAGAGCGGAGAGCCAGCGGTCTTTAGGCAGGTAGGTCGCGCCCCAGAACGGCCGCTGATCCGGTAAGGCCACCACATTCAGCGGCCATCCTCCCTGACCGGACATGAGCTGGAGGGCATCCATATAAATGTGATCGATATCCGGCCGCTCTTCCCGATCTACCTTGATGTTGATGAAATGTTCATTCATATAAGCCGCAACCTCCTGGTCTTCAAAGCAGTGTTCCTCCATGACATGGCACCAGTGGCAGGCGGAATAGCCAATACTGATCAACAGCAGTTTTCCCCCGGATTGGTTTTGCTCCAGTATGCTTTCGTCCCATGGTTTCCAGTCCACCGGATTGTAGGCATGCTGCAACAGATAGGGGCTGGAGCTGTGAATCAGGGAGTTGGGTTTGCGACTATTGTCTGGCATGGGAGAATTGGCGGTTAACCGTTGAGTGCAACCACTTCCTCGACCTTATCGCCCAACATGTTTTTGAGCATGGTCTCGATACCGTTTTTCAGGGTGAAGGTAGAAGACGGGCAACCGCTACAGGCACCCTGAAGGATTACATGGACCCGTTTGCTCTCTTCCTCGTAGGCCTTAAACATGATGTTTCCGCCGTCCCCGGCTACGGCCGGTTTCACGTATTCCTCCAGTATGTCGATAATCCTTTTGGAGGTCTCATCCAGTTCCTGCTGGTTTTCGCTTTCGTCAGCCATACTCGCGGAGCTCCCCCTTTCGGCATTTACGGCGGGCTCACCGCTTTTCAGGAACTGCATGATGGCATCCCTCAGGGGCACATTGATCTCGTCCCATTCCACCCGGTCGTACTTGGTCACGGAAATGTAGTTTTCGTCCATGAACACCTCCTTAACATATGGGAATTCGAATAATCGTGTGGCAAGGGGAGAATCCACGGCCTCATCTATGTTCTTGAATTCGAACATTGCGGGCACGATAAGGCGGTTGGAAACGTACTTCATCACTGCCGGATTAGGTGTGATTTCGGCATACAGCTCACGGGGAGTACCGCTTTCGTTCTGCCCCGACTCATTGACCACGGGCAGGCCTTCGTTCAGGTAATCCACCAGCTTCTGGCCCAGTTCGGTCTTCACGTCCTCCCACTCAACGATATCGAAGCGCTCGATGGCCACGAAGTTCCCCGAGATGTAAACGGTCTTGACAAAGGGCAGGTGAAACAGTTGCTGCGCCAAAGGAGAATCTTGGGCCTCATCTATGTTGCGGTATTCGTAGGGTCCTCCCTGAACCAGGAAGATGCTCGCCTGGAACTTGTAAACGGCAGGGTTGGAGGTAGGCTTGGCGGTAAGGATCACTTCGTTCATGGCAAAATTTTCGTCAAAAGTACGAACTGAGCACGGGATTCCCTCAGAACCAGAGGTACTACTGCTATCTTTGAGTCCGCTTTAAAAGGCAATAAATCGTGCCGAATGACGTTACTTCTGCATAATCGAACACTGCTATGAAATCCCGTTGCGCCCAAATCTCGCGGACCTTCCTGCTGGCCGTATTCATCCTTTTTTATCTGTCCGGTCGCGCTCAGGAAGGTGTACCCATATATTTCGACTACCTGACCGATAACTACTACCTGGTATATCCTTCCATGGCGGGAATAGGCGAGGGCGGTAAGGCCCGGCTGACGGCCCGGCAGCAATGGTTCGATATACAGGACGCGCCTTCGCTCCAAACGTTTAATTTGAACTGGAGACTCAACGACCGAAGCGGCGTTGGGGGCATCCTTTTTAACGACAGCAACGGATACCATTCCCAGACCGGTTTTAAGGGTACCTATGCGCATCATATCAAGCTGAGCTATGACTTCAGGACGTTGCACCAGCTTTCATTCGGACTCAGCGCGGGGGTAACGGTCAGCTCCCTGAATTTCTCCGAATTTCCAACTCTGGTTCCTGACCCCGTATTGGGCGTGGACGAGCGCACGTTGGGATTTTTCAATGTGGACGCAGGGGTTTCGTACAATTTATTCGAATTCTATGCCCATTTTGCCGTGCTAAACCTGCTGGGGCAGGGCCGGGATCGGTATTCGGGCGTGGAGTTCGACAACTTCAGGAGGTACCTGCTTTCTGCGGGATACGTGTTCGGACGTGGTTCATTCCGGATCGAACCCTCGTTCTTACTGCAGCTAACGGAATTTACCAACGAACGCACCCTGGACCTGAACCTCAAACTCCATAAGGATCTGAACGAGCAGGTCACTCTTTTTGCCGGTGCTTCCTACCGGCGCACCTTTGAGGGGACCGAATTCTTCCTGAACGGTCAGGTGGGGCAGCAACGACTGCAGATGATCACCCCCTGGGCCGGTGCCCGGTTTAACCGTTTTTTGATCGCCTATAACTACTCCTACCAGATTGGGGATATCCGTATAGGAAGCGGGGGGTTCCATCAGATCACCCTGGGGTATGATCTGGGAGAGCAGCCGGAGAATCGCTACGACTGCTACTGCCCGGCTGCCAATAATTAATCCGGATTACTTTTCGCTGACCCACACGAATCCTTTGGCCGATGCCTGATCCCTGAGTGCCGATATCAGTGCATTCTCCAGTTCGCCTCCGGCCTTTTCCTGATTTTCTGCCAGGAACTTTTCGCGTTTGGCATTGGCTTCGCTGATTTCCTTTTGAATGCGGTCTCGTTCCTTCTGCTTGGCCTGTATGTACGCCTTGATTTGCGATTTGCTCATGTCCTGAAGTTCTTCCGGCAGGTCTTCCTTGTCGAGGGAGAGTACGGACTCCTCGTCCTGCTCGTAGGCGTCCACCAGATCCCAGGCGGTGTTCTTGTAATAAGAGGAACTCTTGGAAACGGCACGCTTAACCGCAACACCGCGATTAACCGAGGAGGCATTGGCATCCTGGGCCATCTGCCGTTCCGCCATTTCGTAGCCCCGTGCACCGTACTGTATGTAGGTGCTGTTCAAGCCTTTATTCAGTCGTATGATGATATCATCGTAGGGGGTGTCGATCTCCACCCTGAGGTCGTTGTGGTTGATGGCGCTGTACTTTCCACCGGTTAGCTGTGCCCCGTCCTTCCAGTAGGTATCTACCCCAAGGCGGTAGCGGCCGCAGAAAATAGTGTTAACTACCACGCCTTTGCGCCTGGCCTCCTCGGTGGCGGTAGTGTAATCGTAGGTGCCCTGATCAAAGGGTTCGTTTCCAGCTATGAAAATGAGTCGCAGGTCCTTTGGGTTTTTATTCCATATCAGCTGTTCCAGAGAGGTGTGAATCACTTCTCCGCAAAATTCTTCCCCACCATTAGTGGTCAGGGCAAAGAGCTTTTCCGAAATCAGATCCAGGTCACCGGTAAAGCCCACTACCTGACGGATATATCCCTCTTCGGAAGAGAGGTTGTCATTCCCGTACTCGTACAAGGCGATCTGAAGGTCGGGGCGTGACTTATCGTGGCAGCGTACATAGGCCAGTTCGTTAACGATATCCCAGAGCTGCGACTTGGCCTGGGTGATGAGCCCGTCCATGGAGTTGCTGGTGTCCAATAGCAAGGCCAGCTGAACGGCCTGTTTAGTCTTGGCGGCCTCGGACGGGAGTGCTGTACCTTCGGAGGCCTCCCAGAGGTTAAACGGCCTGATTTCCGCAGCCGTACAGTATTCTGTAGGGAGATTGGGCCCTTCCGTGAGCGTATCGTCCGCGATGGCTCCGAAAGACTGTCCGGGCAGGAGCAGCATCAGCAAAAGGGCCAGCGGCCAGTGAAAACTTAGTCTTGCAAAGGTTAGGGGTTGAATTGACTTTTTCATGGTTCAGGTGTTTTGATAATACACTTAGAGTAAAAATCATACCAAAAACTACGGAACTTTGTCTTTTTATTAATTTTTTAAGGAAAACGTTCAAATATGCATCTCATAGAAGTACGGGGCAAGACCCCTCAATACGGAGAAGACTGTTTTATTGCGCCCACGGCTACCCTGATCGGGGAAGTGGAGATGGGTGACCGCTGCAGTGTCTGGTTTAATGCGGTCGTTCGCGGGGATGTCCACTACATCCGAATTGGAGACGAGGTAAACATTCAGGACGGGGCGGTGATCCATTGCACCTATCAGAAGGCACCGACCCGCATTGGTAATCGGGTATCCATTGGACACAATGCCATAGTTCACGGCTGCACCCTGCAGGACAATGTCCTGATTGGAATGGGTAGCATCGTAATGGACGACGCCATCGTCGAATCGGGTTCCATAGTGGCCGCAGGCGCCGTGGTTACTCAGGGTACCGTGGTAGAAGCCGGTACGATTTATGCCGGAGTCCCGGCCCGGAAGGTAAAAGAGGTATCGGCCGAGTTGACCCGTGGTGAAATCGAACGCATTTCGCACAACTACCTGAAGTACTCGGGTTGGTTTAAGAAATAGTCCGAACAACAAATAAAGACACCTGCCGGCTGAGGCAGGTGTCCCCACGGTTCGGATCAGGTTGTCAAGTTAATACGCCAGGGGCGTCCGAGTTAGTTCACCTGAACCGTTTCCTTAAATCCGACGACCAGGTATTCGGCGGTTACCTCACCCTGGTTTTCCACGGCGTGCTCGCAGGCCTCGTGCCAGTGCACCGTATTCTTCTGCATGGACCATTCAGCCTTTTCCTCATCGGTGTCTTCGTATATGAGCGAATAGTCATTCAGGGAATAAATGAGCCGGTTGATGCCGGAATGCATGGGTACGGCCGCGCCTGTGGGCAGACTTACCTTGACTACGCGGAATACGTCGTTTTCAAATTGTACGATGGCATAGTCCGGTGCTTTAGAGGCGGCATCGTTTTTTACCCATTCCTCCGGGCAGTTTGGCAGCGGGTTGCCCTTGTGTATAAAGGCCACCCATTCGGCCACGCTTTCACCGGAATTCATAGCGGCATGCTGACCCCCGCTATGATAGTGCAGGTCCCCGCTTTCCAGACTCTTGGCTACGGCTTCTTCTCCGGCTTGTTCCCACTGCAGGTTGTAGTCCGTTACGGAGTAGATAAGGCGCCGGCCTCCTTCATGGGAAGCCAGTTCCTGTCCCGGCTGCAGCACGACGCGAACGACCCGGACAAACTCGTTTTCGAATACGACCTCGGGCCGGACGGCTTCGGCAGTCGTGGCATCAGCGATATCCGAATCGTTGGTGGCTTTGGTCTGTTCCCTGCAGGATGTCAACAGGGTCATGCCCAGGCCCAGGCCCAGGCCCAGGCAGATAAAAGAATTGAGATACTTCATCGCGACAGTGTTTAATATTAATACAGCATTTGTGCTCTATACGATGCAGGCGGTTCCCCGGACCCAGAGGGACCGGAATAGAGACTTTGGAAGCGATGGAATTTCAAAAAACGTGCAGGTCGGAAATCAACCCTGAATGTACGGGTATAAGGGGAAATAAAAACTGATTTTCATCAGATATACCAAATATTATGTGAACCCCCTGTTTCGTTATGGCACGGGCGGTTCACGCAGAATTCGCTCCGGTGGTATCGGGTAAGAGAGCGGTAAAGCAACCGGAAGTAACTGCGGCCGGGCAGGGTCTGCAGGATGTCGGTACTGCACGTGCATATCGGCCAATGAGGGCCCGCGCCGGGATACCCGGAGACCGCTTTTCGCTGAGCCGTGTCCGAAATCCGACGCGTATGTACTTCGCGCGGAGCCGCCGGCAATCCCTAAACCGACAACACCTTCAACCCGATCCCGGAGATAGGGATTGCCCCCTTTACAGTCCGCCTGCGAACTGCCCTGTACTCCGTGAACCTGGCAGCGGAAATGCCTGTGTGGCGTTCTCCGATCCTCGTCGGGGAGTTAGGAAGTTGTATGCCTTCGTTTGGCAGATACGCTATCAACAGGGGTTAGGTTTCAGCCGGGGATGGCTTTTTAGGGGCGCAGAGGGAATTTTAATAAGAAATTTTCGTTGTTCATAATCGAAGGCAGCCGGTCCCGGTTGTTGAAGCGTGGAATTTCCGCGGCGAACCGTTACCTTCGCAGAGGACAAACTATTGGTATGAAGGCATATGTATTCCCTGGTCAGGGCGCCCAGTTCGCTGGCATGGGCTCAGATCTCAACGAAAATTATCCCGAAGCACGCGACCTTTTTCAACAGGCCGACAGCATATTGGGATTCGGTATTTCCAATATCATGTTTAACGGAAGCGACGAGGATCTGAAGCAGACCCGTGTAACCCAACCGGCCATCTTCCTGCACGCTGTAATCTCAGCGAGAATTATGGGCTCGGAGTTTCTCCCCGACATGGTAGCAGGTCACTCCCTGGGTGAATTCTCGGCATTGGTGGCCGCGGGCTCGCTAAGCTTCGAAGATGGACTCCGCCTTGTACAGAAGAGGGCCCAGGCGATGCAAAAGGCATGCGATCAGGTGCCCGGTACCATGGCTGCGGTTATAGGAATGGAGGATGCAGCCGTGGAGAAAGTCTGTGAAGACACCGAAGGAATTGTAGTTGCGGCAAATTATAATTGTCCCGGTCAGCTGGTGATTTCCGGTGAGCTGGGGGCGGTGGAAAGGGCCTGTGAAACCTTAAAGGTGCTGGGAGCCAAGCGCGCTATGGTTCTGAATGTAGGAGGAGCCTTCCACTCTCCGTTAATGGAGCCCGCAAGGGAAGAACTGGCCGGTGCCATAGAACAGGTGACCTTTAATGAAATTCGGTGCCCGATCTATCAGAACACGGTAGCCTCTGCGGTGAAAGATGCTTCGTCCATCAAGAAAAACCTGATCGATCAGCTGACTTCACCGGTTCGCTGGACGCAAAGCATGCAACAGATGATCGCTGATGGTGGCAGGAATTTCCGAGAGGTGGGCCCGGGTAAGGTGCTGCAGGGACTACTTCGGAAGATCGATCGAAGCGTTGAATTTGAGGTGTAAGTATTTATAATCAAGCGTAATACGGTATTTCAACCAGAATATCCAGATTTAATCTGAATTTATCACGGTTACACTATATTTTTACTAATATTGGCTTTAGCCCCAACTTATTATTACTCAACTTGCTGAAATTGAACCACATGACCTGCTGGAACGAGGCCATTAGAAGCTCAAGTGGCCAAGGGATTGCTCGCCAACCCTGGAATGCACTCTTCCTGTTTCTCCTGTTCTTCAGTTTACAGGCAGCGACAGCGCAGGTCGTATCCATAGACGATCCGGCCCCGGTAAATGAAGGAGATACGGGTCCGACCACGCTTACTTTTACTGTGAGTCTCGATGTACCCAATGCATCGGATATCGATGTTGATTACGATATAACCGGGGGCAATGAGGACGGTACATCAGATACGGTGACCATACCGGCCAATGACCTCAGCGCAACTATAGAGATTACTACCAATGGAGATACCACGGTGGAAGGAGACGAGGCCGTCACGGTTACCCTGACGGATACTTCTATTGGTACCCTGAGTGGAACCGATTCCGTGGGAACCTCCTCTTTTCTCAATGACGATGTATTTACGGTAACGGTAGATGCCACGGACGACTCCATGGATGAACAGGGGTCGGACCCCGCTACGTTTACATTTACCTTGGATCAGCAGAATAACACGGGCGCGCCGATAACTGTGCTGTACGGGGTTTCGGGAGATGCCACTTCCGGGAGTGACTTTACAGCCCTTCCGGGTTCGGTGAATATAGACGACGGGGAGACCAGTAATACGGTCACGGTAACCCCTGTAGACGACGGGGACATCGAGGGCACCGAGACGGTTACCCTTACCATTACACCGGATGCTGCCTACACCGTAGGAAGTCCGGACAACGATTCGGCCACCATAACCGACAACGATGAGTTTGAGGTCCAGGTCTTTGCCACCCAAGCAACGGCCAGTGAGACGGGACCTGTCAACGGCGAGTTTTCCGTTGTCCTGGATCAGGTTAATAATACGGGTTCGCCGGTGACCGTAAATTTCACCGTCACCGGAGATGCCAATGCTCCAGGTGATTATGCCGGTATCGGAACTTCCATAGACGTTCCCGACGGAACGGATACCGCCACGATCTCCATCGTTCCGGTTGACGATGCCAACGTAGAAACCGATGAGACTGTGATCGTTACCCTGAGTGCCGGGAGCGGATATACCATCGGAGCCAGCAATACCGATACGGTGACTATAGAGGATAACGATGAGTACCAGGCCAGCATTTCGGCGACGGACGATGCCGCCGATGAAAACGGTCCGGATAACGGAATCTTCCAGATCAGCCTGAATCAGAACAATGTTTCGGGTTCGGACGTGGTAGTCAACTACACCATTGGCGGTACCGCCACGCAAACGGACGATTATGACGCACTCGATGGATTTGTGAACATACCCGACGGCAGTAGTAGTGCCAATGTACTTATTGTCCCTGTGGATGATGCTCTGGTGGAGGGATCCGAAACCGTAACGCTCACACTGGCCGCAGGTACCGGCTACGGCATAGGTAGCCCCAATAGCGATACCGTCACCATAGCGGATAACGACGCGTATGTAGCCACAATTTCGGCCACCGACGCCAACGCTGACGAACAGGGAACGGACGCGGGAACTTTTACCGTGGAGCTCAACCTGACCAATGCCACCGGCTCTGATATTAACGTCAATTACACCGTTGGAGGTACAGCCACCGAAGGCGATGATTTTTCCAGCCTGAGTGGTACCGTAGCGATAGCCGATGGAACCGATTCGGCTGTCATTTCCATAGATCCCGTGGACGATGCCCTGGTGGAAGGATCCGAGACGGTTGTACTTACCCTGGATGCCGGAAGCGGATATACAGTGGGTAGCCCGGACTCCGATACCGTTACCATAGCGGACAATGACGAATATGTGGTGGAAATAACGGCTAGCGACGATCAGGCAACAGAGAATCCTGCGGATAATGCGGTATTTGAGGTAACGGTAACTCCCACGAATACCTCGGGGAATAACCTGTCCGTCACCTATACCGTCGGTGGATCCGCTACCAACGGAACCGATTTTACGACGCTTACGGGAGCGGTTTTAATACCCAATAATGCCAGCTCTGCAGACATTATCGTGGTCCCTCTTGACGATGCGATTGTAGAAGGTACGGAAACGGTCGACCTCACGCTCTCTGCACCGGGCGGTTCATATGTGCTGGGAAGCAATACATCTGCCCAGGCGGACCTGCTGGATGACGATTCGGCTACGGTTACCATCACCGATCAATCGGATACAGAAGGAGCCGGCACCATCACCTTCCCGCTGACGCTTAATAATACCCTCCCCGGAGGAACGGTGGTGAGTTATGAGGTACAGGCCGGAACGGCAGATGCGTCGGATTTAACACTGAGTTCGGGCACAGTGACCTTCGATGGCACCACCTCCGAAGTAGAAAATATTGTGGTTGCCATCACCGACGACGGAGTCCTGGAAGGGTCCGAGACGTTTTCCGTAGTTCTCACTGCGGCCACCAATGGAGCCTCCCTGGCCGGTACGCCTGCCCAGGGTACCATTGTTGACAACGATTCCGCCTCCTTTAGCGTGTTGGATGGAAGTGCAGCCGAGGACGACGGAACCCTGACCGTACAGGTGCAGCTGGATAACGATGTTCAAGGGGGAGCAGCCGTGGATTACGCTACGGCCGATGGGTCGGCCACCGGAGGGGGAACCGACTTTAACGATGCATCGGGAACGCTGAACTTTGCGGGTACGGCAGGTGAAATACAGACCTTCGATGTGACTCTGGTAGACGATAACCTGGTGGAAGGTAACGAGACCTTTGTCGTCGATATAACGAACCCAACCGCCGGAGTTACCTTGGGAGACGCCCAGGGATCCTTCCAGATCAACGAGGACGACGCCGCTTCTCTGACCATCGCCGACCAGACTTTTAATGAAGGAGCCGGCAGCGTTACGGTCGATGTACAGCTCAATAACGCGGTAGCCCTCGGCACCTCGGTATCGTACACCATTACGAATGGTGCTGCCGTCAATGGCAACGACTTCTCGGCCACGAATGGGGTACTCAACTTTACAGGTACTCAGAATGAGGTCCAGACCATAGCGATCAGCTTACTGGAGGACAACCTGCTGGAAGGGGATGAGACCTTTACCATCACCCTGGGAACGCCAACCAACAACGTGGGTACCACTGGTTCTCCAGCAACCATTACCATAGCGGACAACGATACGGCTACGCTGAGCATTAATAATATATCTCAGAATGAATCAGCGGGCTCCATGGTATTCGAATTAGAACTGACTGGAACGGTTGAAAACGGCTTCTCGCTGACTTACAATACGGTTCCGGTTACCGCTACAGCCGGAGGGACCGACTTCTTCGTTTCTTCGGGCAACCTCAATTTCAATGGCAATAATGGCGAACGGATTCTCATCGGGGTTCCCATCACAAACGATAATGTGGTGGAACCGGACGAGACCTTCGAGTTTACCGTCGATAATCTGAGTAAGCCTGTAACCCTGCAGGGATTCCCTGCCATAGGAGAGATACTCAATGACGATACAGCCGATCTGAACGTGGCCGACGTTACCGTTAGCGAAGCCGACGGAACCGCGGTGGTTTTATTCGAACTGACCGGCCAGGTGCAGGGAGGCTTTACGCTGGATTATGCCACTCAGGACCAGACGGCGGTGGATGTTGATGACTATACGGCCACCAGCGGCACCCTGACGTTTACCAATGTGGCAGATGATACCCGCAATGTACAGGTGACCCTGACCGATGATCAGGTTATCGAAACCGACGAGACCTTCCTGCTCGACCTGACCAATCTGTCCAATCCGGACGTAATTCTCAGCAGCACCTCTGTGGTGGTGACCATAGAAGACGATGATGTATGTGCGGCCGGTGATACGGCTCCGGAGATCGATCCATCCATCCCAACGGGCTTCTGTGATACCCTGAATTTCGATCTCGACAATTATCTGCTGACTTCTGTGCCTTCCGGCGCAACCCTGGAATGGACAACCAGTGAAATCGATCCATTGGCTCCCGAGAATCTGCTGACCGATAGTGTGATTACGAATCCCGGGACTTATTTCGGATTCTTCTACGACGCCGTTAACGATTGTACCAGCCCCCTGACACAGCTGGATATTACCTTTAGCCTTACTCCGGTCGCGGGGGTTACTTCCAACGTCTCGGCCTGTAACCTGGCGGCTAACGGGAACACACTCATCGACCTGGACGACCAGATCAGCGGACAGGATCCCGGTGCGTGGAGTGTTTTTCAGGATCCTTCGGGAGGTAGTGTCGTCATCAGCCCGGCCAACCTGATTGATTTCGAGGGCCTGCCGGACGGCACCTATATATTCCGCTATACCACCAATACAGCCATAGCTCCCTGTGAAGACGCCTTCGCGGATGTCGAAGTAACCGTTAACGATTGCAGCGGTCCCTGCGATGCGGGAAATATGGCACCCACGCTTGACCCGGAAGCCGTCCTGGAATTCTGTGATAATGTAACGCTCGATCTCAATACCATAGTCACCAATACTGCCCCGGCAGGTTCAGTACTTACCTGGAGTACCAACCCGGATCCCCTGATCGTGGCCGCTCACCGAAACAGCGTAATCGCTGCTCCTGGGACCTATTACGGTTTCTTCTATGACGATGTGAATGCCTGTGCCAGCCCTACGGTAGAGGTTACTATAGAAGTGGATATCACCCCTACCATTGATAGCATCACGGCAGACCCCTTGTGCGGTAGCGGAAGTGTGACCCTACAGGTGAGTGTGGCGGATGGAGTAATCGTTCGCTGGTACGATGTGGCCACGGGTGGAGATCCCATAGCGACAGGTACCGAATTCGCGACACCGGTGCTTACGGAAACCACTGCATACTTCGTGGAGGTCGCAGGAGAAAACTGCGTATCGGACCGCACCCAGGTCGATGCGGTAATCAATAATGAGCCGACCACGGGCACGGTGACCAATTTGCAGGCCTGTACTACCGTTGAGGGAAGTTTCCCGAATCTTGTCGATCTGGACGATGCCCTCACGGGGGCCGATCCCGGGGAATGGACGCTTACTGCCGATCCGTCCGGAGGAAGTGTTGTCATCAATGCCAACAATGAGGTGGATTTTCTATCCCTTACTGCCGGCATATATGAATTCACCTTTACGACTACCGGTGCGGTGGCCCCTTGTGTAAATGCCTCGGTGACTATACAGGTCGTGGCTTCGGCCTGCGCAGACGATACGGATGGGGATGGCCTCACCAATGAAGAGGAGGCCGACCTGGGCACGGATCCCAATGATCCGGATACGGATGGGGACGGTATACTGGACGGGGTCGAGGTAAACGACGGGACCGATCCCCTGGACGATTGTGATTCCATCGGGGGTACGGCGCTACCCGAATCGGATTGCGACCTGGACGGGTTAACCACTCAGGAAGAGGCCGACCTGGGTACGGATCCGAACGAACCGGATACCGACGGAGACGGTATAGACGACGGTCAGGAAGTCACCGATGGCAGCGATCCCCTGGACGATTGCAGTCCCAACCTGACACCGGCCTGTAACCCGGATCCCATAGACCTGGAGATCACTAAAACGGCCAATCGCGGAAGCGTACTGGTCGACGACCAGGTGGTCTTTACCATTACCGTTACGAACCTCACTGACGATCCGGTAGGTTCCGTCAGCGTTAGCGACCTGTTAGGCGTGGATACAGGGTTCACCTATGTTTCACACACCACCGATAACGGGCCCTATGACCGCATCACGGGGATTTGGAGTATAGGCGAGATGGATCCGACCGGTTCTGCGGTACTCGAGTTGGTGGTCAGCGTAGACAATACTGGTGTGTATACCAATACGGCACGTATAATCGATTCATTCCCCGACGATTCCAACGCAGCGAATAACGTCGCATCCGTGGACATTAACGTAAGTGCGACCATAGATGATTGCGATTTTGTATTCAATCAGTTTTCTCCCAATGGAGATGGCTCTAATGATGTGCTGTTTATTAACTGCATCGACCAGAGGCCCCAAAACAGCCTTGAGATTTTCGATCGCTATGGCAGCAGCGTATTTTCCGCCGCTCCCTATAACAACAATTGGGCGGGAGAAGGCAAGGGAGGCCCCCTTCCTGCCGGTACATACTTCTATGTGCTGAATCTGGGAGACGGATCTCCTGTAAAGAAAGGCTGGATCCAAATCATACGATAACGACCCTATGAATGTGAATCTGAAATACGCGTTTTTTACTGTAGCCCTCGGACTGCTGTCGTGCCTTTCATATGGTCAGAAGGAGCCTTTGTACACTCAGTACATGTTTAATATCGGGAGTTTTAATCCGGCGTACGCCGCATCGCTGGAAGATGCCGATTATACCCTGGCCTACCGGGCCCAGTGGGTGGGTCTGGACGGTGCTCCGACCACATTCCGACTGGGTTACAACAAGCCCTTTGACAACGGCAAAAACGGACTCGGTATCAACATCAGCCGGGACGAAATCGGGCCGGCCTCTCAGACCTTTTTCGATATCGCCTATTCGTTTCAGATACAGCTGGGCGGGAGTACGTTTCTATCCATGGGCCTCGACGGCGGTGCGTCTATACTCAACCTCGATTTTAGTCAGGGGAACTTCCGGGATCCGAATGAGCCCTTACTGAACCAATCTACGGCGAATAATTTCTATCCCACAGTGGGTGCCGGGCTCTTCCTTTATGATACGGACTGGTATGTGGGGGCCTCAGTTCCCAATTTCCTGGCCGCCAACTTCTACAGCGAAGAGATACGGAGCCTCACCCCTGAGCAGCTGCAATTCGATGTCATTGCCGGCTACATATACACTTCACCCAGCGAGATGTTTAAGCTCAAGCCGGCCATACTGATGAGTTATACCAACGGTATCCCGGTAAATATGAATCTGTCCGCAACCGCCATGTTCAGTGATATGGTGATACTGGGGGCCAATTACAGGCTTCAGAACTCCCTGAGCGCTATTGCAGGGGTTCAGGTAGCGCCGTCGTTCTACATAGGCTATGCCTACGATTACAACACGAATAATCTGGGAGAGTATAATAGTGGTTCCCACGAGATCGTTATTAAATATTATACAGGGCGCAAGAGCCGATCCAGCCGTGCCCGAAGAAATGGTAAGAACGGTAAGGAGAATGTGATTGACAGCCCCCGGTTCTTTTAAAACGCAACTATGAAACGCCTTGTTCTGCTCTTACTCATCACCCTGTTTACGACAGGTGCTTCTTATGCCCAGCGCAATAAGGAGAAGTCGGGTGACGAGTTATTCGAGTCGAGAAAATACGTCGAGGCCATTGATGCCTATCAGCGCGAGATCGAACTGCAGGGACTCGACCTGGTTCAGCAGCTGCGACTGGCGGATTCGTATTACAAGGCGGGACTGCCGGGTGAGGCGGCGAAATGGTATTGGAAGCTGCACCGGCTCGATACCAGCTCGGTCAATCCCCTGCTGAAGGATTATCATCTGAATTATGTCATGAACAGTCTGAAGGCCAGCGAAGAATACCGCGACCGCAGTGGGACATTCCTGCAGGATCGCATCTCCGACTTCCCCAAAGAGCTCATGGAAAATGCGGACTTCAATTACAACCTGCTCCACTCTGAGTCCAATCAGGAATTGAATTATCAGTTGTTCTCCTGTACGGTCAACACGGATGCCATGGAATTCGCCCCGGCATTTTATGGGAGCAAGTTGCTGTTCAGCAGTGATCGACCCAACTTCGCCAAGGACGAGGAAGGGAACTATACGGGCTATCTCGATATATTCGTTGCGGACACGGAGGCATCCGGACAATTGCAGGAGGCGCGTTTTTTCGATGAACTCCCGACTTCTCTTTATCACAAGGCTACACCCCACTACGCGGAGAGCCTGGGCAGCATCCTATATGTCACTTCCAATACCGTGCGGGGGCGACTGGAATTTGACGACAAGGGCAAGAATTCCCTGTCCATAGTATCTCAGCGAATGGGGCTGGACAGTTGGAACTATCTGATGAAAGACCTGAGCATCTCATTCTACTACCCATTCTATGACGAACTTTCCGGACGGCTGTACTTTGCTGCCAACCTGCCCGGCGATACCTACGGGGGCACGGATATCTACTACGTATACACGAATCAGGGACAGATCATGTCGGCCCCCATTAACCTCGGGCCCCGGATCAACTCCCCTGGCAACGAGATCGCCCCTTTTATTTTTGAGGAGAGCCTCTATTTCTCTTCCGACATATTCTACGGGCTGGGAGGAATGGATATGTACAAGGCCAACGTTCAGGATGCCGATACCTTTAGCATACCCGTTAATCTGGGCCCCGAGATTAACAGCGATAAAGACGACTATGGGCTGATCCTGAAACAAAAAGGAGAGGGCCTGATCGGGTATTTTGCCTCCAACCGAAGGGGAGGTAAGGGAAAGGACGACATTTATGGTTTTGTAGTGGATCAAAAACCCGGTTTGAAGACGCTTACCCTAACCGGTACGGTGACGAAATCCTACAACTCGGATGTAATATCGGATGTACTGATCGAATTGTATAACAAAGAAGGGGAGCTCCTCAAGGAAACCCTTTCCGATAATTCCGGGGTATACCGAATCGAAATTCCCTGGGAGGAGGAGATTCGGGTACGCGCGGTAAAAGACCGATTCTCTTTCTACGAAAGGGAACTGGGTAAGGAGCGTCTTGAAGACCTGCAGGACGAGGCCTTTACCATACGCATGAGCCAATACGATGACCTGGTTGCAGAACGTCATGGACAGAAAGTGATCAAACTGGAGAAGTTCTACTTCGGCAAGGGCAAGACGGCCATCAGCGACGATATCGCCCGAGAGCTGGATAAGGTGGTCGAGTTTGCCAAACTGTTTCCGCAGGTTCAGATTCGGATAGAATGCCATACCGATAGTCGGGGTAGCGGCACGTCCAATTCCCGCTTCACTCAGGAGCGTGCCAACAAGATTAAGCAGTATCTGGTCAGTAAAGGGGTTTCCTCGGCTAACCTGCCCTTCGCCATTGGATTTGGCGAGGAGAAGCTCGTGAATAACTGTCAGAACGGGGTGTACTGCCTGGAGGTTCTTCACAAGCAGAATCAGCGCACTGTTTTTGCCATTGTGAATGACAACCTCATGTTCGCTCAGAAACCCTGATCAGGCAGGAAGAGGCTCAGTATATACCCTATGGCCAGGGCACCCAGTATCCCTATTCCCCAACGTGCCCAATTCCGACTGAACTTCCCCGGACGAAGTTGCGGGGGCACCTGATCCCGGGTTACGGTCTTCAGATTCAACCAGCCGATGAGCGGGGCGAATACAAAAGAAATGAATGTAGCTGCGGTAATCAGGGTTCCCATGTCGGACGAAAACCACCGGATGACCGCAGCGTTCAGTACACCTATCACTGCCACCATCAGTCCGGTTAGCGATCGCTTGCGGCTGTGCGGCAATTCGATTCCCAAATAGGAATAGCATTCGACACTGACCCGGGCCAGCCCGTCGTGCGCGGTCATGGCACTACTGAGCATGGTGGCGAATGCCGCCAGGGCGATCAGGAGCCTAAACTCTTCGCCCAGTTGCGAACTAAAAAGCGTGGCAAACTGACGGCTGAAACCCGCTCCACTGAGTTCGAAGACCGTTTCGGAGCCGTAGAGTACGTACCAGCCCATAAAGAAGAACATCAGTGCGAGTACCGCAGTAAGCAGGTAGCCGAAGTTAAATTCCAGCAAGGATTCACGGAAACTGGTGACCAGGGTTTTGTCCGACTTCTTTTCGACCTTCCACATGCTTACCCAGGCCGCGGTCTCTACTGCTGTGGGCATCCAACCGATCAGTGACATCAGGAAGAGCCATTGTGCCTGCCCCGAGAAGCGGGGGATTTCCCATACGCTATCGGGATAGGCCGCGCCCGAGATACCCACCTGTATCACGGCATATGCCAGAACGGCCAGTAATAGGGCGACCAGAATTTTCAGTGAATTCTCAAGGAAGCGATATCTGCCCACCACGAGAAGAACCGAGATTCCGGCTATGAGGATCAGGGTAAGCGTGGCATGGCTGCCCGGTGCTGTCCCCAGGGCAAATCCCAGCAGTTGACCGCTGACCAGATAGAGCGCCGCGGGTACGCTGATGGCGTTGAGCGCTGTAATTCCGGCATACAGCCTGAGAAACCAGGGATTCTCCCTATAGTATCCCTCGATGAGGCTTTTACCGGTCGCTTCCGTAAAGCGGATGCCGTATTGAAAGAAAGGGTACTTCAGTATATTGGCGAGGATTATCGGTACAACCATGACCCAGCCGTAACTGGCCCCGGCTTTGGTCGAGAGTACCAGATGCGAGGTCCCTACGGCCATGCTCGCGAAGAGAATGCCGGGTCCAATTTTCTTAAGTCCGTGACGAATTCCTCCCATGGTGAGTGAAAATACGGATTTTGCTCGCCGCCTGCACGGCAGGCCAGACACATTTGGGCACTGAATTTAAGGTGTTTTTAATCAATAGTTTATGATGCGATCCGGGTCCGTATAACGCCGGGCTGTGGAAAAAGAATCCCCTATAAATTCGGGCTTCCCTTTATAATCCCTTACTTTCATTCTTCATTAAAGCGATACAAATGACAGCAAAAGCGAACGACAAAGTACAGGTACACTACAAGGGAAGTCTGAGCAATGGTGAAGTTTTTGACTCATCAGAGGGCAGGGAACCCCTGGAATTCACTCTGGGCTCCGGTCAGATCATACCCGGTTTCGAGCAGGGAGTTTTGGGCATGGAAGTGGACGAGTCCAAAACGATCAACATACCCGCGGCTGAGGCATATGGTGAGCCCCGGGAAGAACTCATACAAGAGGTATCTAAGGAACATCTGCCTGAGGAGATCAAGCCCGAAGTAGGTATGCAGCTCATGTCTAAGGCACCCGATGGACAGGAGACCCCTCTGGTGGTGACCGAAGTAAAAGACGAAAGTATAGTAGTGGATGCCAATCATCCCCTGGCAGGGAAGGACCTGACCTTCGAGTTAACCCTGGTAAGCATCAATGCTTAGGCCCAGGGCCTGATCGAAAATAAAAAATAGAAAGGCCGCAGGAATCGGGAACGATTCCTGCGGCCTTTACACCTTTTTATAATCAGGCTTCTATCAGGTCGCGTTGCACGTTCTCTGGGACCGTCTCGAAATTGGAGAATTTCGATGTGAATGACGCCTTGCCCTGAGTGAGCGAACGCAAATGGGAAGAGTAACCCTCCAATTCGGACTCCGGAGTGGTGCACTTAATGATTTGGAAGTTTTCCACCGTATCGAAGCCAAGAATCATGGAACGACGCGACTGCAGGTCGGTCATGACGTTGCCCAGCATGTCTTCGGGAACACGGATCAGGAGTTCACGCAGGGGTTCCATTAGCTGGGGCCTGGCCTGGAGGAATGCGTCCTTAAAGGCGTGGGCGCCGGCAATCTTAAACGCGATATCGTTGGAATCCACCGAGTGCATCTTCCCGTCGTAAACCATCACGCGGATGTCCCGCACGTGGGACCCGGTAAGTGGACCTGACTCCATGACCTCCAGGATGCCCTTCCTGATGGATGGCAGGTAACGGAGGTCGATTACACCACCCACTATGCAATTGTAGAAGACCAGTTTTCCGCCCCAGGGCAGCTCTACTTCTTCTTTGCCGCGTATGTTGAATCCTTCGGGCTCCGGCATACCTTCGTGCCAGGGCTCGATTTTCATGTGTACTTCGGCGAATTGACCGGCCCCGCCAGACTGCTTCTTATGGCGGTAGCTGGATCGAGCCGAACGCGTAATGGTTTCGCGGTAGGCTATACGAGGCTGTTCGAATATGGGCTGCACGCCGTAGAGGTTTTCCAGCATCCATTTGACGGTAGATAGGTGCAGTTCACCCTGGAAGCCGACCAGTTGCTGTTTGAGTTCGTCGGAATAGTGAACGAAGACCGTGGGATCCTGGCTCTGTATCTTCCTGAGGGCCTCGGTCAGCTTCTCTTCCTCGTTCTGAGATGCGGCGGAGACGGCCTTTGTGAGCTTGGATTCCGGATATTTGATGGGCTTTATGGATACCGGGAAGCCCTCGGCACTCAGGGTGTCGTTGGTACGGGTATCTTTCAGTTTAAGTGTGGCGCCTATATCGCCCACTGCGAGCCTGGAAACGGGTTCCCGTTTTTTACCGTCCATGATGAACAGCTGGTTGAGTACCTCAGGTTCTCCCGTTCGGGTATTGACCAGTTTGTCGTTAGTCTGCAGGCTGCCCGATTTCACTTTGAAGAACGTCAGCTGTCCCACATTGGTCAGATTCACAGTCTTAAATACGAAGAGGGAAGTGGGTGCATCAATGCTGGGGGGGACATCGGTTCCCTCTACACTCTGCTCGGGTTTGAGTTCGGCTGCTGCCGGCGCGACATTGTCGATAAATCCCATGAGCCGCCCACTGCCCATGTCGTTCAATGCCGATATACAGAATACCGGGAAGACCTCATGATTGAGCATCCCGGCCTTAATTCCCTGCCTCATCTCGTCCTCGGTCAGGGTGCCCTTCTCGAAGAAGAGTTCCATGAGGTTTTCGTCGTTCTCGGCAGCCTTTTCCACCAGTTCGTTGTGCAGACGGTCTGCGAGTTCCTTCTGATCCTCCGGTATGGGTAACTTTTCGGGTTTCCCGCCTTCCGCCCCGAATTTATACATCTTCATCTTCAGGACATCGACTATGCATTGGGCCCCATTCACTACCAGGGGATACTGTACCAAAACCGCTCCATTACCTGCCAGTTCCTTGATTTCGCTAAAGCTGTCTTCGAAGCTGGCCGATGGATCATCGATCTGATTTATAACGAACAGTGTGGGCTTGTGGAAGGTGTCGATATAGTCCCAGATGATCTCCGTTCCTATTTCAACCCCATTTTTGGCGTTGAGAACCATGACTACGGTGTCGGCAACCCGTATGGAGGACATGATTTCCCCGATGAAATCGTCCAGCCCCGGGGTATCGATGATGTTGATCTTGTAATTCCGCCATTCCGTATGAAGGGGGGTGGCAAATACCGAGGCTCCCCGTTCGTGTTCGATTTCATGGTAGTCGGCTACAGTATTCCTGTGTTCTACGGTTCCCCTTCTGTTGAGCAATCCCGCTTCGAACAGCATGGTCTCAGACAAGGTGGTCTTCCCGGAGCCATGGGCACCCACGAAGACCACATTCTTGATATGCTTTTCGTCATATATTTTCATAGGTAGTGGAGTTAAAGGGTTACTATTTAGCGTATAAGTCTTTAAAATTACAGGGATCACCCCTCAAAAAACATGACATTTAGCAGGTTCTGATGTGTCTACATCGACTTTGCTTAGGGCGTATACATGACTGATAAACACGGACTCCAGACGTAATTGGAATACGGTTTTCAGGATACTTCATTAGCGCTATATTTCATGCACTGTTTTATATCTTAAGGGGCAAGACTGAATGCTTTTTCTATCCATATTTTTGGAAAAGTATATCAACAAACCGCAGTAAATAAGTCCGTTAACCTATTATGAGAAATCTTTGGTATGCAGCCTTGTTGTTCTTCCTTCCGCTCAGTGGACAGCAAACCGAAAATTCCGTCTTGCCCGAACTGCTAAACGCGGGAGGAGTTCTGGTCGAGAAACTAAACCGCAAGGATAAAGATCCAAACCGGTACACCAGGGATAATACCATTTATAAACCTGGTTATTCATTCGAATTTTCGTTTAAACATATAGATCCGCAGGGCGAGATAGCCTTGTTCAAAAGTCCAGAGGGAACCAGGAGTTGGGAGTTTGTCCCGGTTTCCGATTCAACGGTATTAAAAGATGTGGTGAACGCCATTCGCCTTATCCCAATGCCAGGTACTGATCCTGAACTCAGCAGGGGTTCGGAATACCGGCAGACATTGGTTTCTTATCGGTACCTGTCGGAGGGAAATCCACTTAGGTTTGGAGAAATCACAGGTTTGATCGAGAATCAGGGAAACGTCTGGTTGCATCCCCCGCGAGTCAGGTATTTCAGGATACTCGAACTTAATCCCTTTCCCTTTATCAAAGCACCATACCAGGTAGGTAACGCATGGGAATGGGATTTAAAAATCGGGGATCACTGGTCTGATGAGCGCTGGAAAACGTGGAAAGGACGTGTACAGATGAAATACAAGTATCAGATTACCGAAAACCTGGACATGCAGACCGAATTGGGAATCCTGAACTGCTATAGGATTGAGTCCACTGCTTCGAGCAGACTGGGTGTATCAAGACTTACCGCCTACTTCAATCTGGAGTACGGATTTGTGCGACTCCATTACCAATATCGATGGTTCTCAAACCATACTGGAGTTATTAGGCCGTGAGGAAGAATAGGGAAGCGCATCCCGGTTTATGCTCTCGCTCGCAATGACCTTGACCAAGACTTCGTATTTACAGGTAGCATATAGGTCGAAAGCACTATATTGCCCGGTATTAACCAACGCATTTTTAAGTTATTGCAAAAAACTACCTGCTCATGAACGCTCTAAAAAGCATGCTCCTGGTTGTCCTCTTCCTGGTAGTGGTTGTCCTGGTTGTTTATTTTACCGGGCCACGAGTAGATAAGCCCAACCTGAACAGGGATCTGCCCGAGGTCAGTCGCAATCTGTACGAACTCGAGCTGATGATCGGCAAAAGGGAAGACAGCATCCCGAACATCAAACCGGGTAATCAGGCCCGCATAGTCTGGTTCGACAGCATACCTAAACGGACGCCCTACAGTCTTGTGTATCTACACGGTTGGTCTGCCAGCTCCGAAGAAGGGGCGCCCATACACGAGAACCTCGCCCGGCAGTACGGTTGTAATCTCTATTTGCCGCGCCTGGCGGGGCATGGTCTGGATGAAGAAGAGCCCATGCTCACACTGACGGCCGACCGATACCTGGCCTCAGCAAAGGAAGCGATCGCCATCGCTCAGCAGATGGGGGATAGCCTGATCATCATGGGTACCTCCACTGGGGCATCTCTGGCCCTGCATCTGAGCGAATCCGTGGATAACCTGGCAGGTCTTATGCTTTATTCTCCCAATGTGGAAATCCGCGACAAGAACGCACGTATACTGTCAGGGCCCTGGGGGCTGCAGCTGGCACGCCTTGTAAAGGGGGATAACTACCACGAATTCGAGGCGGACTCACTTAGAAAAAAGTACTGGGTGACCCGGTACAGACTCGAATCACTCACCCACCTGCAGGCCTTTGTCGAGGGTACTATGAAAGAGGAAACCTTTCTGCAGGTCAGGGAACCCGTATTCATGGCATATTACTACAAGAATGAAGAAGAACAGGATGACGTGGTATCAGTGGAGGCCATGCGGGATATGTTTACCAAGTTGGGCACTCCGGAGAGCCGTAAGCGCCAAATCGCCTTCGATAAGGCAGGCGACCACGTGATCTCATCATATGTGACCTCGTCTCAGTACCGGGAAGTCCAGAAAGAGAGCGAACGATTTCTCGAAGAGGTGATGGGACTGCGCAAAAGGGAGTTGTAGACGACCCGAGAGCTAAGGCTTTCGGAACACAAGTACATCCCGTCGAATGGACTGATCTACCCGGTGAGAGAGCCTCTCCAGGTGATCTCCTCCCACAGGGCTGAGCCCATGTCGGGCGGCTGCGGCTATCATTTCTGCCCTGGGACTGACCAGGGAATTCCAGGCAAGTACCATGCAGCCTCCGCTGGTCAAAACCGACAGCCATGAGGGGAGAGCCTCCCCGAGCAGTTCTGAGGGATTCCTTAGCGGTGGCTGTCTGGCCTTGCCCTTTTGGGTGCGGCTTCCATGCTGAACTCCGTAGGGTAAATCTCCAACCAGGAGGTGAAACGAGCCTTTTTTGAAGTATTGGTTGAGTTCGAGGCTATTCCCGCAGATCATGCCAATTTCACGCGGCGGATCATCCGGATTTTCGAAGGCCGCCCGATTACGGGCATATTCAATCCCGTCCATATATATGGCTTCGGCACCCTTTGCTCCGGAGACTTGCCTGCGCTGCGCCCGAAACTTGTAGCGCTCCCTTTTCAGATAGGTCCTGATAAAACTGTACCCTTCGTGTTGCGCCTTTTTCTGTATCTCAACGCCAAAAGTGTCGTATCCCCTCAGGGCTCCTTCGATCAGGGTTGTTCCTCGCCCCGCTACCGGATCGATTAGTCGGAGCCGGTGCAGGGGATTGAAATCACTGCTAAGTGCAGCTAAGTTGATCATAAAACGCGTGAACAGTTCATTAGTCTTCCCTGAGTACCGCATAAGTGAACTGAACTTTTCGTCCATGGCAAAAGAAAATGGGTTTTCCAGCGGAATCAGGCAAGCCTGATCATTTAATTGGCTTTCTCTGAAAAGGGCGTATACGAAGGAAAGGCTTCCGAGCAGCTTCAACTCCTGTATACTGAGTTCCGTTTCTGCCTTCAGCGATATGTAGGAGATTCCCCCGAGCTGCGACTCGGAAAGTTCAAAGTCCGACCCTTCCAGTTTGGGTATCGCGGATGTGAGCTCGGCCAGGGCCAGTTCCCTGGACGATTCGTAATAGACCCGGTTGTGTCCGGGATGGCGCATCAGCAGGTAATGGGGCATGCCTTTCGTTTTCGGGCAAAGGTAAGGCAGGATCGGACTCAGGTTCTGCATACCCGGTAGGCGAGCGCAAAGATCAGGACGAAGACTCCTCCGGCGAGGAAGAACAGATGGGTGCTCCAGACTTCGAAGAGGATACCACCGGTAATCAGCCCTGTCATGCGGGCGATACTTCCCATGGAGGCCCCGTAGCCCTGTATACTTCCCTGAATGGATACATCACCCTTGCTGCCGAGTATGTTCAGGAAGCTCGGCCACATCAACCCATTCCCCAGGGCCATGACGGTGACCCCCAGGTATAAGAAGGGAATATCACTACGGGTGAGCAGCATAAACCCGGGTATTAGTGTAAGAGATCCGAACAGTACCAGGGATCGCTTGTCAAAGCGCTTGCTGACCGACGAGAGCAAGGGGCCCTGCACCAGAATCATCATCAGGGAAAAATAGGCGAGGAAGAGCCCGAGCTGACGGGCGTCCCACCCCAGATACCGGGAGGCGTAGATGGGCAGGGCAACATAGTACAGGCTAAAGGAGAAGAAAACCAGGAAATAGATGGCGTACAGGGCCGGCATATCCTTAATACGCAGGACCTCGGCCCGGCTCTGTCCCGATTTTTCGCCCGTACCCTCCTTACCAGACTCGTTTTTCGGCATGCGAAAGATGTAGCGGAGTCCCGGGAATGGGTTTCGCCGGTTACTTTCCGTTACAGGCACCGTTTCACCCAGTTTCAGGTATATAACCCCGGCCGTAGCCAATGCGAGTATGGCGGAGACGATCAGCGGAAGCCGTTCCTCCAGGGGAGTCCCTGTAAGTATGCCTGCCATGACGGGGCCTACGATAAAGCCCAGGCTGGTCGAAGCACCGATCAGTCCGAAATTCTTACCCCGGGTCTCCTCGGTGGAGATGTCGGCCATATAGGCATTCGCTACAGAGATATTTCCTCCGGTATACCCATCGACGATACGGGCCAGTGTCAGGATCACCAGTGGTAGCGTCATGGTGTAAGCCCCGGTCAGGGCGGTATCCTGCTCCCAGAGTTTCCATTCGGGTACGGCAAAAGCCAGCAGAAACAGAGACCAGGCCAAAAACGAACCGATCTGGGTGATGATCAGCACGTTCCTTCTGCCTACCCGGTCGGAAAGGCGCCCAAGTCTGGGAGCCCCAAGGAACTGGAAAAAGGGGTAGGCTGCGCCGACGATACCGTAGATAAAGCCGTTTCCACCGAAC
Organism: uncultured Flavobacteriaceae bacterium; assembly: GCA_964550895.1. Lineage (GTDB taxonomy): Bacteria > Bacteroidota > Bacteroidia > Flavobacteriales > Flavobacteriaceae > CAZKAP01. The sequence continues at coordinate 26,901 of CAZKAP010000003.1, read as the reverse complement.
TTGGTGACGATGTAAATCAGTATGGGAATCACGACGCTGTAGCCGAGTATGCCCAGGAAGTTCACCAGTAGGATGGGGAAGGTCTGGTTGTTAAAGGCTCTGTTCAGGAGGGTCTTCATGAGGCCCGTCAAAGATACGCACATTATGTAAGGAGGCCTCGGGCTCCAAGCCGAGGTAGGCCACCGGACTGTTGGTTTTGAGATGCTCCTGCGTATATTGCAGCTATTCCTCTGAAAAATTAAAGAAACCATGAATCCAACTTCCCGTCTTTTCTCGCCAAACTTTTCCGGCATGCCCGCCTGGAGTGTTGTGCTGACCTTACTTTTTATCGCGTTTCTCAGCGGTTGTGAATCTCGGATTACCGAGTCCCGGGTAGAAGTACCCGAATTGTACACACCCGAGGAGGAGCAGGCCCTGTTGGATAGTGTTGCGGATCATCCCAGCCCTCGTATGCAATTCCGGCGAATTCAGTCTCCATTCAGGTCGAAAACGGATATTTATGGCGCATTGTACGCGGAGGTTGAAGCCTTCCCTGAGGATCGGTACAGGGAATTGGTTCCCCTGGTACTGGAGAAAGACATACCCGAGATACAGGAGGCCGTAGCCGCAGGACTCCTGACCTATGAAGAACTCACCCTCTTCTACCTCAAGCGGATCTACCGCTACGAATTGGACAGGGAGACGGGTCTGCAATCGATCATATCCCTGAACGAAAGGGTACTGGACCAGGCCCGCACCCTGGATAAACAAAAGGGTTCGCATCATCCGGTTTACGGAATGCCGATTTTGCTCAAGGATAATGTGGGTACAAATGGGATGCCCACTACAGCCGGAGCGGTTGCCTTTCTGAATAATCGTGCAGAAGATGCCTTTATCACGGCTCGCCTTAAGGAGAAGGGAGCACTTATCCTCGGTAAGACCAATCTGAGCGAGTGGGCAAACTTCCTGTGCGATTGTCCAAATGGCCAGAGTGCAATAGGCGGGCAGACGCTGAACCCTTATGGCCGATTCGTTCACGATACCGGAGGCTCCAGTTCGGGCAGTGGGACGGCTACTGCGGCAGGTTATGCAGTCGCGGCTGTGGGTACGGAGACTTCAGGCTCCATACTTTCTCCCTCAAGCAGCAACTCCCTGGTGGGCATGAAACCCACCATCGGTCTGCTCAGCCGGGGAGGGATAGTCCCTATTTCCGCTACCCTGGATACACCGGGACCCATGACGCGTTCTTTGATCGACAATGCCATATTGCTGGACGCCATGCTCGGTTATGACGGTTCGGACCCGGCCTCCGTACAGGTAAAATGGGAAGGCGACTGGTACAGGCCCGAGCCGGGTTATAGCCTCCGGGGAAAAAGACTGGGATTTTATAGGGAGGCACTAGAATCCGACTCCCTGTATCTGCAGAGCAGTTTGGCATTGGCGGCGGCCGGTGCGGAAATTGTGGAGCTCGAATTGCCCCCGGTTTCCATGGATGGATTCCTGCAGCTGCTGAATGCGGACATGAAAGAGGCCATGCCCGAATACATTTCGAACTACGGCGGACTTCCCGACACCCTGGGTATTCGAAACATGAAAGATCTTCATGCCTACAACCTGCAGGATAGCACGGCCCGGATTCCATACGGTCAGGTCCGATTCGACGGGGTCATTGCAGATTCCACTTCTCAGGAAGCCCTGACGGCCCTGCGTCAACGCCTGGAAGACCAGGCTCGACTGTATTTCAAACCCGGATTTGATCTGGAAATTGAGGCCGTGTTTTCCATCAATAACAGGGGCGCTCATTACGCTGCCGCCGCAAAGTACCCGGCCCTGACCATTCCCATGGGATACCGTTCCGATGGACGACCCGCAGGTCTGACGCTGTTCGGAAAGCAGTTCGAAGAGCAGCGATTGTATCATCTTGGATTCGAGGTCGAGCGCATCCTGAATGCCCGGGAATTCCCGAAGGCCTACCTGAACTAAGACACGGCGATTTACGTACTGGGTTCTGCCGAGGCCCTAAACTTGAGCAGGGTTGTCATCTGCGACCGATGAAGTCTCAGTATGCCATTTTTAATGGTGAAGTTATCGATGGTATGCAGCATCTGGTTGAATGGTATCGCATTTCCCGAATTTGCGCAAGGCTTCGGATTCCCTGTCATCTGATCCATTTCGATCCGCCCCTCCGTCTTGATCTCATAGGTTCCCTCGAAGGAATTGCAGCCGTTGAAGCCGGTCACCCTGCCGGATCCATCAAAACGAAGGTAGATCTCCTCAGTGCCACCGGACTCCATGTCCTTACCCATGAGCTCCGTCAGCACCCATTTGGTGCCCTCGAGTCCTACATTTGTGGCAGGGGCCGGACTTTGGGGTCCTTTGATTTTTCTGGGCCTGGTGGGGGAATTGGAGATCTCCTCCCGGTCTACGGTCGGGGTCTGGGGGACAACCGGTGGGATGTGCGAGGGTTTTTCTGAAGTCTCCTGCTGCACTTCCTCTTTCTTTTCCTTCGGTTTACAGCTTGTTGCGGTGAGAGCGAGCAGTGTGAGCGCCCCTACCAAAATTGCTTTGCGGTTCCCGTTCATGGTATATGTTTTTGCAAACGGAAATATCCTGCAAATTCTCCAGACTTACAATGGTACCCGGGACGAAACGGCTTCTTCAATTTTCGTAACTTTTGCAGTAGACTTAAAGAGAAGGAATCGCTTATGACCCTATCATTTCAAATCAATAACAAACCGGTATCCCTGGATATCGAAAATCCCTCCACACCTCTGTTATGGGTGGTCAGGGATGTTCTCGGTTTAAAGGGTACGAAATTTGGCTGCGGTATGGCTGCCTGCGGCGCCTGTACGCTGCACGTGGACGGACAGGCCATACGTTCGTGTTCCTATCCCGTGAGTTTTGCAGAAGGCAAAAAAGTGGTTACCATCGAGGGACTGGGAGATCCCGGGAATCCCCATCCGGTTCAACAGGCCTGGATAGAGGAGGTAGTCCCCCAATGCGGATACTGCCAGCCGGGCTTTATGATGGCCGCTGCCGCACTCCTTAATGAAAATTCATCTCCAACGGATGAGGAAATCGACCGGAGTATAACCAATGTCTGTCGTTGTGCCACTTATTACCGCATGCGTAAGGCCATCCATCGGGCGGCAGAACTGAGCGCTTCTCAAACTCAAACCTTTGAATCCTATGACTAAGCAGGTGTCGAGACGGAAATTTCTGGTGCGGGGTGGACTTGGAACCCTGGGAGTACTGGCCGTAGGAACGTACCTGGGGCGCAATCCCATACGCCGGGCCGTATTGCAAACGGTAGAAACGGCTACTCCTTTCTATCAGGGGCAGGGGACCGAACCCCAGCTGTGGTTCGAACTCACGGGAGATAACCAACTGGTTTTTCATTCCCCAAAAGTGGAAATGGGTCAGGGGTCATTTACGAGCTTCGCTCAAATTATACACGATGAGATGGATATGGATATCCGGCAGATCCGGGTGGTAGGTGCGGCTACGAGCAGTGGGGTCATCGATGGACTGAGTACCGGTGGAAGCCTGTCCGTGGGTGGGCTGTGGCAACCCTTGAGGGAATTATCGGCCACCATGAGGGAAATGTTGAAAATCCAGGCGGCCAACCGATGGGGCATAGATCCGTCGGAGGTTTCAACCGGTGGAGGAATACTGAGTTCGGGCGAAAGGCAGATGACCTACGCCGAGGCTGCGACCGGGGTGACGGACTGGGAGATGCCAGAGTCCCCGGAACTCCGACCGGTTACGAATTACCGGCTGGTGGGTACCCCCGTTCCCCGCATTGACCTTGAGGAAAAAGTATACGGAACGGCGCCCTTCGGGCTGGATGCCGAGATGCCCGATATGTTGCACGCGGCAATCGTAAGGCCCTCGGCGGTGGGCGCCCGGATGATCGGGGTGGAGAGCAGTAAGGCGGAGCGGATGCCCGGAGTCGTCAAAATCTGCCGTATCGAAGACTGGGTGGGTGTCGTGGCCCGGACTTACAGCCAGGCACTGGCTGCCCGGCAGGCGCTGGAGGTCGAATGGGACATTCCGCGGATATGGACCGAAGAAGACTTGCGGGACATGCTCCAGGTGGGCAAGGGGAGCCGTATGATCACACAGAAGGAAGGCGGACATCTGGATGCCAATGAAGACCGGGTGGAAATCCTGGAATTCACCACGCCTATAGGTGCACATGCCCAACTGGAACCCAATGGTGCCGTGGCACACTACAAAGATGGAAAGGTCAGGGTTGTACTCTCCACGCAGGTGCCGGGCCAGACACGACGGCAGGTGGCCCGGGCGTTGGATCTAAACGAAGAGGAGGTCGATATCGTACCCACGTATCTCGGTGGGGGTTTCGGAAGGCGACTGAATACTGCCCATGCTATTCAGGTGGCACAGTTGTCGCGCGAAGTCGGCTGGCCTGTGAAGTATATATTCACCCGCAAGGATGAATTTCAACACGATACCTTCCGTCCGCCCACCCACCATGTTGTGAAAGGCAAGTTGGACCCCGGAGGAAGGCTTCACCACCTGGAACACCATTACGCCAGCGGCGATGTAGCCCATGGGTCACCTATGTTTCCCAAGGCCATGACGGCCGTTATCGGTACGGACATAGGTGCGGCTCGCGGAGGCAATATCATGTATGGTAACATCCCTAACAAACGGGCCGTACAGTGGCATACTTCTCTGCCTTTTGCCACCAGCTGGTGGCGAAGCCTGGGTTTGCTGGCCAACACCTTCGCCATAGAGAGTTTCATGGACGAGATGGCGTTAAAAACCGGCCAGGATCCCGTGGAATTTCGGCTGGCCCATCTGGGCGATAGCGAGGGCGAGGAGCGCATACGGAACGTCATTCGTAAGGCGGCCGAAGAGTCCGGTTATCGGGATGAGGTTCAGAACGACAGGGCCATGGGCTTTGCTGCCTCCATCGATACCAATGCGCCCTGCGCCCAGATAGCCGAGGTCTCCATAGCCGACGGTGAAATTCGCGTACATCGCGTTACCTGCGCCTTCGATTGTGGTATAGCCGTAAACCCGGATCAGGTCAGGGCCCAGTGCGAGGGGGCCATCATTATGGGGTTGAGTGCGACCCTTTTTGAGCGCATGACCCTGAAGGATGGGGAACTCTATCCCACCATTTATGGTCCTTACGAAATGGCACAACTCAGACATGCCCCTAAAGAGATCGACGTTCACCTGATTCAGGGCGCAGATATACCGTTGCCCGTAGGGGAACCTCCTCTCGGACCGATAGGAGCGGCTATCGCCAACGCGGTTAAAAGGCTAACGGGGCGACGGCTAACGGATATTCCCCTGAGGCTTTAACAGCGGGACAAGGGGAACCTCTCGCTTACCAAACTCCCCGGGGAATTTCAGTCCTTGATCCTCGAAAGGGTAATTCCCCGGGATTTCGCCGGCTTGTCCAAATCTGCTTGAGCAAGATCAATAGCGTTTTCCAACAGTATCCGGATATACGGGTTGTTGAGGTCCTCTGCGGTTTTAATGGGTATGTGGCGAATCAGCTTCCCACTGCCCTGCAATAGGCCTTTGGGATCCGCCAGCAGGACTCCCTTATTAAAGCCGAGGTTGAGGTGGGCGGTGTAGACGGGAATGTGGCAATACGCATCGCTTAATCGTTCAGAAAGAGAAAAAACCGCCGTTAAGGCATGGGTATGGTAGAGGAGCTCTACAGCTTCGATGTGTTGATTCAATACAAACTCCCGGGTTCGGTAAAACCGCTCAACCAATTCGGGACTCTTTCGGTCCAGATGCCGCAAAAAATCGGTATGAACGGGTCGGCTCGTTTCCATGTCTCGGGAGTCTAAGTATGGCGCTGGGTTCGTATGGGAAATGATGACGGGCCAGATTTTCAATAGGATCAGCCCAGCCTTGAGCCCATGCGTAAAAGTCGATTCCTTTGAATCAGATAAAAAAGAGGTGTAATCGAGGGCATCACGAATAGGATGATGATCCAGAACGGTTTATTGTAAATTCGATTTTTTACCATATCGCTGAGCACAATAACCCAGGTCGAGAAAAAAAGCATCAGGCCCGCAGTCAGCAGAAACTCTGAAATTTCCAAGGCCTGGACTTTGTAGAATGCACCTGCTGTGGTCAGTATGAGATTCCCTGTCACCAGCAACCAGACGAGTCCGGTACCCATCCTGAAGTCTCGATTATTCATAGAAATCAAAAGAGTTTAATTTTTCAACTTCCTAAATGTACTCGTTTCAACCGCCGATGTCAAGTTCTTCCCGACCGAGTTTTTGCCAACGTTTATGCCTGTGTTTATAAAAAATACGGGCAAAAGTGGTGATGAGCCCCGTCCAGAAACCTCCGTAGATAACAATGGTGTCCCGGTAATAGGTCTGACCATTTCCCAGGTCTTGAATGACAACCTCGTGGTCCCATATCCGGGCCTTATTGTCCCACTCGCGGGTTTGTATTTGCATGGCGCTCTCGTCGATTTTCTCTATATGGAGGTGGTGTACCCCGCCGAAGGGGATACAGCCGAAGATGCTCATTCGAGTTGCATAGGTATGTCCATCTTCCCACTGATCGGGAAACGCTTCTTCAAGCGGTTTGAATTGTATAAATCCACGGGAAACGTATTCCAGTAAGGCCGGTGTCTTAACCCTGTCCCAGACTTCAGAAGCCGGGATAGGGATAATGGACGAAACCGCTAGTGCACGGCCCTTAACGATTTTCCCTTTATAGGATAGTAGACTGTCTTCCAACGTAATATTCTGGCTATAGCCGAGATCCGGTGTGATGACACCCCAAGCTATCAGCAGATAACGCCAAATGCCTTGTAGGAATTCCATAGTTCTTTTTTGAGATAAAACTCTAAATCTCTATCGTGTAAGGCATTGATCCCGATCAAGAACGTATTATTTTCCGAATCTCCTGTTGGATTTAATGCACTGAATCCCCGGACTTCTGTTCGTATACGATCTTTTTCTTTAACCGGCTCAGGGTTTCCGGTGTCATGTCCAGATAGGAAGCTATGGAATACTGGGGAATCCTTTGGAAGAGTCCGGGATGTTCGCTCAGAAATGTGGCCAGTCGGGTGCCCGGGGGATCGTGTATGAGTCTGTTGCCTCTTCGTACTGAACGAACGTAGGCCGATTCGGCGAGTGCTCTTCCGATTTGTGACCACTTTTGCGAAGCATCTATAAGCCGATACAGGTCCTCCCTACCTATGGTGAAGAGTGTAGAGTCTTCGAGTGCCTGTATGGGTCGAACGGATGGAGTCTGAGTAAGAAAACCATAGTAGTCGGACATAAATTCTCCCTCCTGAAAGAACAGCATGATTTTCTCTTTTCCCTCCAATAAATAAAACAGCTTAAAGAGTCCGGATTGGAGGAAGGAAACCCGATTACAGTACTGGCCTTCCCTCAGATAATAGCCACCCCTGGGAATATGTTGTTCCCTGAACAGGGGCTGGGCTTCGTTCCATTCGGTATCCGATAATTTACCGAGGGATTGCAAATACGTTTTAAGCAGATTCATCCCAAAGATTCCAATTCGGCCCTGAGATTGGATCGCGCCTGCTCCTCATAAAGCCCGTGAAAGAACCCGGTCTGATAAATGAATTTACGTTCCAGTAGATCCGATATAACCTTTCTGCGGCCCCTTCGGAATATCCACCGGGGGAACAGGAGGTATTCTTCTCTGATTTCTTCCCGAAATTCGGTATATCGCTCGGACGACTGCCCCAGGATAGACAGGTCCAGGTCGATCAGGAGTCGGGTGTCTTCATCTTCGGACCTCCCGTGATCTTCAGTGGCCAGGATTTGACGGGCACAGGAATCCAATCCTTTAAATGCGGTCTGCGAAAGCCGATTATTCATCAATTCGACGCTCTTCCTTTCGTTGTCCTTACGTCCGGGCCGGTAGACCATGTCGTGGTAAAAAATGGAGAACAGCAGCGTATCCCGGTCTGCAACCCGATCGGGGTACTTATCGAGTTCCCCGACCATGTCCCGAAGATGCTGCAAGGTGTGATAATGGCGGTGGGCCTCAGAATACCTGTCCGCCAGTTCGTGCCAGGCCTCGACGATCAATTCCACACTGCTGCTGTATTTCGCGTATAATTCTTTAAAGAGTTCCTCCAGCAAATCGATTTCCTTGGTTATAGTCCACTTAAGATACGATAAATGACTTGCTTAGATCGTAACCCAGGTCACGTGTGCATTAACTGACGAGTAGCAGGAGTAAGATCAGGGTGAGCACGGCTATGAGGGTGGTAAACCGGCCCATCGGCTTCGATCGGGTCCACCCCGAGAGCCCGATCATGACAATCAGGGAGAAGATACCCACAAAAAAAGAAATACTCCCGATGACACGCGGAAGCAGCAATTCGTCTGCTGTTACGGTCAGGGGGTATCCCTTTGTGGTTTTCATGAGTATATCGGTCATGGAGAAGATCACCGCAATAAATGCGCTGCAGGCAATAATGGCGGCACGCATGAGCAGATCCATCATCCGGCCCCTTTCCCGAGAGACCAAAATATTGGCTACGGCAGCAATTGAAAATCCGCCGAGTAGGGAGCTGATGAGGACAAATTGGTTAGCCAGTTGATTCCAGTATTCGAAGGAGAGTTCAGTCATAGTATGAAATTACTACAGGTCGGTGAAACAAAGGAGGATAATTCGACAGTAAAACGCCTCAGGCAACTACAGGCGTTCCTTCCTCGTTTATATCCGTTCACTAACCGATAATATACGAAAAGCGTGAATTTTTGAAAGACATAGTAAGGGTTGCCAGTTTGTCAATGCATTTTGCTCAGGCCTTTCTATATTTAAGATAAAAGGAATAATGAAGAAAGGATCGGGAATCGTCGCATTCGCATTACTTGGGTTTGTGCTGACGGCCTGCGGACAGCCCTTACCGGAACAGCGGTTCAGTCAATTCCGCCTCAGCGTCGACTACCGGTTTTCGGATCAGGGATTGGAGCTGGAGCTGGAGAACCCGCTCAGGGCACCGGTTCGTATCTGGGTCAGGTCGGAGGACCGCAAGCTAAAAAGGGCCTTAAAACGATTGAACCCGCTGGTATTGGCATCCGAGAGCGATACCCTGCTCAGTCTGGAGGTCCGGGCCATCCGAGAGCGAAAACTCGGGTTCGACATCCGCCTGGGAGACCCCAGCCAACCGGTACGAGGGGGAAATCTGTCCCTGCCGTTCCCGAAAGGCCGGTCCTACGAAGTCGTTCAGGGTTACGGCGGTTCGTTCTCCCATCGGACCGACTGGTCGCGCTATGCTTTGGATTTCACCCTGAAAGTCGGGGATACGATTTGCTCGGCAGCCGATGGCTATGTGGTGGGGGTTATAGATGGCTACATCCATGGCGGTCCTTATGAGAGGTGGAAGCCGTACGCCAACTTCATCACCCTCTTTCATCCCGACCGGGGACTCTTTACCCAATATGTACACCTGAAACACCTGGGTAGCCTGGTTAGCGTCGGTGACCGGGTTCGGGAGGGTCAGCCCATAGGATTGTCTGGCCAGACCGGTCAGACCACCGCTCCCCACCTGCATTTTAACTGCCTGCAGCCTTCGACGGACGAGGATGGACTCATATCCATCCCCATAGATAGTCTGGGAGATTATAAGACGGGGCAACTGTTTTCCGGGAGCGTGGTCGCCCACTGATCGCAGCACGGATTTTTAAGCCAGCCTCGGATATGTGGATTAAGTTTTTAGCTTTAGTCCCTAAAACCAACCTAAATGTCTGTTGCTGCACGAACCCGTTCGCAGTCCCGGTTACTGATCGCACTCGGACTCTTGTACACTGTAATTATCGCTGCGGGTGTTTTCGCCCATTTCACCGTCCGGATGAAGCTGCTGGAACGCATTTCCGATATTGGATTTGTGGATGTTTTTCTGGCCAGGGCACAGCTGATTCAATGGAGTTTTCTGGCCGATGCCGCCATGGTCGTCGCAGATGCCGCCGTGGGTTTGCTCTTTCTGCTGCTTCTGAAGCGGGTGAACGCCACGCTTTCATTGTTGGCGGCAGTCGCCCGTTGGATACAATCCGCTATACTCGCCTATGGGATTTATTTTCTTACTCCCCTGCTGCACATACTCGATGAGGTCTCCTCCACCGGAGGGACTCCCGAAACCCCGGGAGAAGTGGGCGGATTACTGACCGACCACGCCCAGCTATACATCCTGAGCGGGGTCTTCTTCGGCCTCAGCTGTATGCTGCTGGGATACCTGTTTATTCGGGCGCGATTTATGCCGTCGTACCTGGGAGTTTTCCTCGGATTAGCCGGCCTTACCTACGTGGCGGATGGAGCGGTGAATACCCTTTTTCCTGCCTATGCCTCCCTTACCGAAACTCTGGTAGCGGTTGCAGCGCTCTTTGCCGAGATCTATCTCTGCGTCTGGCTTTTGTTTCACGGAATCCGGGGACTGATTTCGGGTACTCCGGGGAAGGATTGAATCTTTTGAAGTTAATTTTTCGTCGCTTGCTTCCAGGCCGTTTCACCCCCGACTACGGGCAGGTACAGCCGGGTCCCTGAGAGGTCCACCGTCAGCTCAGTCCCCGGAGAAGGCCACAGGGTAAATTCGGGATCTGTGGAAAATATCATCAGTCCTATTTGCTGCCCTTTTGGAATCACCTGGTCGTCGGGCTGAAGGGCAAACCTGAGGTCGTAAAACGTTCCCGGTTCCAGGGGAGCACTGGTTCGCAAGGACTCCCGATTCTGGGGATCCGCCCAGCCGCGGGTGATTATATTCTTCCAGATGGGTGCGTCATTGCTCGCGTCCCAGGGAAGGGAAACCAGCCAGACCGACAGGTTGGCTGCTGGCTTGCTGGATGCCAGCCGGACTTCGATTTCGGCCAGTCCGGATAGATGAAGGTCTTCGTTGAGGACCGGGCTCAGATAGAGGAGGCGGTTCGGGCTGTTCGGATTTTGGGCCAATTCGCTTCCCTTGAACCGGTAATCGTCCCTGAGGGTCTCCGTAGTCTTCTTACGAGTGACCTTAGCGCTGAGCAAGCCGGTCCCGGGGGCCCCGCCCTGCAATCCCAGCTCGACTACCGCCGCTTCGGGATGGGGATAGTCGGGGTAGGCCGTGGGCTGGTCGCGCTTATCACCTTCCCTGACGATGAGGGACTTGGGATCGTCTTCCACCCCGTTTTCCACGCCGAACAAGTAGCGGGTGAACCAGCGGTTCATTTCGGATAGGGGAGGAGGTCCGCCATGGCCGCCCTGATGGTAATATATACGCGCCGGCACGCCCCTGGACCGGGCCGCGTCGTAAATTCGGTAGCTGTGTTCAGGCATGACGTTCCAGTCGTTGAAACCATGAGACATGAACAGGGCGGCCTTCATCTTATCCATTTGGTTGAGGTAATCCCGGCCTTCCCAGAATGCGTTGTAGTCCCCGGTCTTTCGATCCATACCGTTCCTGAGCTCGGTGTCCCTGATGGTTCGGTTGTTGTAGGCTCTCTTGTCCGGGGCTCCACTGTGTATGAAATCGTAGAGCACATCCACATCCTCTCCCAGATATCCTCCGGGGGAGCGAACCAGGCCATTAGAGCGGTAGTAATGATAATACGAGGTGTTGGGAGCAATGGGAATGATCGCCTCCAACCCTACCACGCCCGTAGTGGCAGCCGCAAGGGGCAGGGTTCCGTTGTACGAGGTTCCTGTCATGCCGACCTTAGCTGTCGTCCAGTAGGCGACAACCTCTTCGTTTCCATCGGGTTCAGTATATCCCTTCGCCCGTCCACACAGCCAATCGATGACCGCCTTGGGCGCCAGGGATTCATTTTCTCCACCAACGGTTGGAGCGCCCTGGGAGAGTCCCGTTCCGGGCGAAGAGGAGTGTACGACGATATAGCCCCTGGGGACCCAGGTGCGCAGGTGAGAATTTGAAATGACGGGCCGGTTCACCCGGGTCTCAACTTCAGGATGTACGCGCTCGGGCCCTTCTTCGCCCAATTCGTGTTTGACATCCCAGAACAAACCCTCTACCATGCGTGCCGTTCCGGCAAAATAGGGACTGCTGACATAGATTACCGGCAGTTTGAGGTTTTCCGATTCCGTTTGTTTGGGACGGGTCACCGATACGTGCATCCGATCGGGTTTCCCGTCTCCGTCGGTATCGAAGGAGGTTTCTACAAAAAGGTCGTGCCGCATCCAGTTGCTGGGATCGCTGAATTCCGGGATTATCTGTGCTTCTCCGTTTTCGATTACCGGAACGGTTATTGATGAAGGTGCTTGTTGGGCGACGGCTCCTGAGACCAGAACGAGCAGAAAGGTCGCCAGGGTCCGTTTAGGGGTAAAAAGAAGATTTCGTATCATTAGGTCAATTTACTGAACAAATACACGGCAGGCAAAATTATCGATCCGCAGTGTATTTGGGTTTACTCCTTGATTGCGAAGGGATTGAAAGGCGATTGACGGAATAGGTCAGCAGTAATAGGGCGGATAGTCCAATTAAGTTGTCAATTGAAACTAAAACAAAACGAATTTGATTCAAATGAATTCGGATTCGTCATTCAACTGTAAATTTGTAGCGAAAACTGAAACGGTTTGTAGAAAGAATCGTCTCAATAGAAACGAGAACCATTATGAATCGAACTTTTCTGACGATGCTGGCCTTGCTCTTACCGGCGGCCATATTAAGCGCCCAAAGCCTGTCCTTTAATGAACTCCGCAAGGCGGATCAGCGCTTCACGGGCACTTTCAAATCCTACACCAGTGCGGAAGGACATACCTTCAAGGTAGGAGATACCCTGGTTCTGGGCGCGCCCAAGGGTATGGAAAGTTGTTTCGAGTACGTGTGGTCCGGTGATGGAGCCGCTGCCATACGAGACATACAGGGACGTAAACTAAAGATCAATAAATTCCGTGTGCGTGGAAATCCCCGGTACGGTTACTATGCCGTCGCCTGGGTACCCGGCCAGGGGAACGACTTCTACCGGATCGATCTGGAGAATGCCATCAAGTACGGTGAAGTGCGGGAGCCGGATAGTTTTTAGAAGACGTTTAGTGTTTTTGGGTTGTGGGAAGAGCCAACCGGCGATCGCCTCCCTATGTCTATCTTAGAATCGGTTCGCCTTCCTGTCGATCCCTATGCGTAGTCGCGTTTTGAGAAGTTAGGGGTACCTTTGCCGCTATGTTGTCATTGTCCTTTCCGTTTGTACGAGTGGCAACTGCCCCTCAATTATCTTCCTCAACTTCCGCATGAAAAGAAAGCCCGTAATTCATTTTCTGGAACAGCTTGGGGACCATCCGGTGCTCGATGTGCGATCGCCCGGGGAACATCGTCTGGGCCATATCCCGGGATCGATTTCCCTTCCCCTGTTTTCCGACCGGGAGCGCGCTGTAATCGGTACTACCTACAAGCAAGTGGGTAAGAAGGAGGCGATCAAAGAGGGCCTGGATATCGTTGGTCCCAAAATGCGTTCTTATGTAGAGCAGGCAGAAGCCCTGGAGTCCGATACGCTGGCCCTGTATTGCTGGAGGGGAGGTATGCGATCTGAAAGTATGGCCTGGCTGCTGGAACGATACGGCTTCAAGACCGTGGTTCTCGATGGTGGATACAAGGCCTTCCGCCGTTTGGTAAACCAATTCTTTATGACCCCATTGAACCTGGTAGTCCTCACGGGCTATACGGGAAGCCAGAAGACCCGCTTTCTGAAGATGCTCAGGGAAGAAGGAGCTCAGGTTATCGATCTGGAGGGATGGGCACAACACCAGGGTTCGATCTTCGGCAATGAGAAGTCCCAGGGTCAGCCCAGTACAGAACACTTCCAGAACCTGTTATTTGCTGCCTTTCGGGAGCTGGATACCCGGCGCACCATCTGGGTGGAGGACGAGAGTTTTTCCATTGGTCGTGTTAATCTGCCCGAAGGATTGTTTCAACAGATGAGGCGATCGCCTCACGTGTTTCTGGATATAGACAAGGCTGAGCGCATCGAGTTTCTCGTGCAGGACTACGGTGGACTGGACACGAATGCCCTGGTGGAGGCCACGAGGCAGATTTCCAAACGGCTCGGCTACGACCATGCCCAGGAGGCGGTCGATCTCATTGAGAAGGGGAATCTGGCGAAGGCAGCGGAGATCATATTGACCTATTACGACTCGCGTTACAAGAAGAATATCGAACGTAAGGGTGATCTGATAAAGGCGCAGTACCACCTCAGACCTCCGGAACTCCCATTGCTGGCAAAGGAACTGGCTAAAGAGGAAAAACTTTCACTATGAAATACAGGTTGACGGAATACAGTCATGGAGCGGGCTGCGGATGCAAGTTATCGCCCGCCGTACTGCACGACATCTTAGGCAAGTCGGGTAGTGCCCCGGCTTTTGAACACCTTCTGGTAGGCAACAGTACTCGCGATGACGCCGCCGTTGTAGCCCTGGACGAAACCACGGCTATTGTAAGTACTACGGACTTTTTTATGCCTATCGTCGACGAACCACGGGAATTCGGAGCCATTGCGGCTACCAATGCCATCAGCGATATCTATGCCATGGGTGCCTCGCCTATGATGGCCATAGCCATACTAGGCTGGCCTATCGATAAGCTCCCACCCGAGGTGGCCGGAGAAGTCCTGGCGGGAGCCCGGGAGATTTGCTCCGAGGCGGGTATTCCCCTGGCGGGTGGACATAGCATAGACGCTCCCGAGCCCATTTTTGGTCTGGCGGTTACCGGTAAAGTAGCCATCGACCGGATTAAGAAGAATGAGGGCGGCAGGGAAGGGGACCTGTTGTTTCTGACCAAGCCTCTGGGTGTGGGAATGGTGACGACCGCACAGAAAAAAGGCCAGGCATTACCGGAGGATCTCGAACTCGCACGGAAATCCATGCGGAGCCTCAATTCCATTGGGGAGCTGCTGGGTTCATTGGATTATGTGCACGGGCTCACTGATGTTACCGGCTTCGGCCTGGCCGGACACCTGCTGGAAATGTGCGAGGCGGCGGGACTGGCCGCGCAAGTCGATCTGGACCGTATACCGGTTTTCGAATTCGTTTCCCGCTATCAGGATCTGGGCTGCATACCCGGCGGAACGCACCGCAATTGGGCCGCCTATGGAGAGCGGATCGAACTGCCGGAGGACATGGGTTACCACGTAGTGGCCGATCCCCAAACCAGTGGGGGGTTGCTGGTAAGTGTGGACCCCGGTTACCGGGAGTCTTTCGAACGAGAGGTGAGCAAAGCAGGGCTGGACCTTCAGCCGCTGGGACGATTAATCGCTCCGGGTTCGCACCGTACGGTCGTGTTCGGACACCGAATTATCCTTTGATCAGCGCATTCATGAGGTGCTGAAACCAGGGTGCCCTGCCAACGGGTTCTATAAATAATATAAAGAGGTTTATCCCAACGGCTATGTAGGTAGCCGGATGACGTATTTTTCCGTACTTGTAGGCCGTCAGCAGGGTGAGTGCAACCAGCAGAAAAACAGAGAAATAAACGGGTATCATGATGTCGATATCGGGCCATTGCTCCCGATTCATAAGGATATAGACGTTTTGCACGCCCCGGCCCAGGGCGGGAAACATGATGATAAATACCGTGGAAATTAACCACCATGCGTGATCTTCTAATCTTTTGCGCTTCAGTATGCTCTGGATCACGGCATAGCCGAAGAGGATGATCATGGGGATTTCCACGGCGATGACCCCATAAAAAAACCAGGGTTCGAAGGGCCCGAAGCGATCCGGATTGGCTGTAGAGGCATTGACACTTTGTATATCCCGGTACATCATGCTCAGGGCAGTGAGGGCCACCCCTCCAGCCAGGAACATGCCGATAATGCCATTGGTTCGATGCCGTTCCATTTGCCCCTTGACGGCGTAATAGGGCTGTATAATCAGATAGAAGTACCAAACCGTGCCCGTCCAATAATGGATGTGCACGGAAAAGGCGTTTTCGGTGAAATCGCCCCAGTAGTCCATAAAGATGCCGAGTTGCATGATCACCATGGGAATGATCATCCAGAGGTAGAGGTTCTTGTAGCGTTGCATGGTTAGGTGCTGTGGATATAGATGCTGGAAAGGTATCAATTTGGAGTTAACCCCGAGCTAAGAAGGCGTTCGCTCCTGAAGGCCGCAGAGTGGTAAGTCCTGAACTATGAACCGGATACGGAGTCGATATGCCGAATAAGATCTTTCGACCTTCGGGCTATCAGCCTGTAGTGTTCGGTTTTCTGGCTGACTAGCGACTGGTAGGTCAATAGGGTATTCCTCAGCGTCCTCAGGTCCTGTTGGTTTTCCAGCTTCATCTCCAGTAAATCCGAATTCTGCAGGAGCCAGGGAATGAGGTAGTCCAGGAAAAATTCGGCCTGCAATTCGTTCTTGGCCGTACATTCCATTACTGTACCATCGAAAAAATCACTCATTTTCTTCTGAAGATCCAGATCTTCAATCAGACGGATTTTGCCCGATGATTTCATGGAATTAAACACGGCGGTACTGGGTACGTAGTTTTCAATCTGGAAGAGGGCCGGCAGGAGTACTTCGGCTCGTGCTATGTCTTGGTCGATCAGTGCAGAAATCAAGCTGTCTAGTGTCTGTTCGTATTGCTCATTGACAGGGATGTGGTACTCCAGGAACGTCCTGGTGTCATCTTCCAGTTCCGCAGCCATCGATTCCATCAGCAGCTGGGCTTCTTTGCGTTCGCCGGCCTGTTTGGATTGTTCATTGATTACGAAGGCCAGGTAGACTCCGAGTATAACCGCCAAAAAGTTGAACAGGTGACCCAGCCAGGGATTGTTGGATTTCACAGATAGAGTATTTAGAAAACAAAATAAAAATGCAAAAAAGAATTGGCTTGTGATAAATCCGATTCGTAGGGTTCTCCCCCTTCGTATGCTATTGATCGATCGACCAATGCCATGTGCGGTATGCTCCACTCTCGAAAAGCCTTGAACCGCTCATACTTAACATAAAATTAACATACCGCTGATCGGCAGAACACAACCGTTTATCGGGAAATTTTCCGGTCAAATTGTAGGAATGGCAAAAATTCTGACAAAAAACGGCAATACGTCGATAAAAAATCAGCAATACAGAGTGCTAAGTGAATAATACTCAAAAATATGTCTAAAAAATAGAGTATTTTTCAATTGAGATAAGTCGATAAGGGAGACTTGTACTGCCCCACATTCTTCCCGCTACTGTGCTATGGTGTAATGGCAAAACAGGCTATGAACAGGCCCAAGGGCCGCATAGATAATTTAACCGTAAACACTAAATATTTTTTGATCATGAAGAAAGTCATGCTAGGTGCTGTTGCACTGCTTCTGGGTGGGGTAACCTACGCCCAGAACAACGAAAGTAAAGTAGAACAGGCTGGGACTAATTCCCAAACTACAGTAAATCAGATCGGTAAAAGCAACGATGCCTCTACGTACTCCAATGGTAACGATAACAACATTGATATCGACCAGAAGAATATGGGAAATAAGGTTAGAGTTGAGTCTCGAAAAACGGGTAGTGTAGCCGGACCTGCCAATGGAAACGATGTTAAAGTACTTCAGGACGGAAAAAACAACTACAGTTCCGTTGCTGTCTGGGGTGGCGAGAACAATGACGTTAACATCAAGCAGGTAGGTAATGAGAACAATACAGGAGCTGCTCATGGCAGTCAGTTTTTTGGTGTTCCAAGAACTGTACAGATCGAGGGTACTAAGAACAGTGTAGATCTTAATCAGGCCGGAAATTTCAACGATGGTACAGTAGCGGTCATGGAAGGTGCGTACGAGAATCGGATTGACGTCGATCAGATTGGCAACGATAACGCATCCAGTGTCGAGGTCATGGGCATGGAAGCTGGTAAGAACCTCGTAGATGTACGCCAAAAAGGTACAGGAAATACAAGTGCTGTTACCCAGGATAATTCTCAAAGAGGCGTAGTTGATGTTCTTCAGGATGGTAAAGACCATATGAGTACGGTATCACAGAGTTCCACTCCATGGCAATTGAGTGACAAGAACAGGGCTACGGTTCGCCAATATGACAATCTGCAGATCAGCACAGTAATCCAGTCTGGTGTAAACAATACGGCAACAGTCATACAGAAAAAATAGTAGACCGATCATCAAAGCTTTTTGGATGCGGGATTGCAAACTCCCGCATCCTTTAGTTTTTAAATCCCAGACTATGAAGCCGCTTGTTTTTCTACTTGCATTTGCTCTGGTTTGTTCCACCCTTACAGCCCAGGGAATTATTATTAATTCAACAGACGTGCAGGTAAAGCCTGGGCAATTGGATCCCCTGAATTCCAATACTTCATTGTTTAAAGATTTGGAGTTAAGGGTCGATAATGAAGGTGCATTCATCAATCAACAGGGGAATGGAAATACACTTGAGTTACAAACGGCCAGCAACTCTAATGGGGTCCTGATCGATCAAATTGGTGACGAGAACACCGTACTGCTCAATCTCAGGGCGAATCGCATAGATTACAGTGTTTTCCAGAACGGTGACAACAATATGTTATTGGAATACAGCACACAGGCGAACAAGCAACTCCTTCAGCGCCGCATCGAGCAATCGGGCAACGGTCAAAACCTGATCATTCACGGGCAAAATTCCATTATTGATCGGATGCAGATAATAATGAACGGCTCCCAGAGCGTTATTATCAGGAATACGAACTAGTAGCTCCGATACTTCCGGGGCTTGCCTAAAGCGTGAATGTGAGCCCGTTTTTCCGTACATCCCTATACCTATTTGGACTCTGCTTGCTGCTTACACCCAGCTGTGAGGCCCAGGTAACGAACATCAGCGTTGAGGCCCGTATCGACATCCAACAGCAGGGCGAACTTTTCGAATACTACTTTGCGGCCATTAACAAGACCCAAATCGACAAGAGCCTTTCCTATCACCTGAAGGTGATTAACTACCCTACCCTTGATGATTACGAGGTATTGCTTGAGGAAAAAGACTATTTTGTTTTAAAGTCGGGCGAAAAACAGAATCTAAGGCTTTGGAGAACGGCGGACACTGGTAGTGAACGACTTATAGTATTTCTTCTGATTTACGAGGATAAGCAGGTGATTGGAAAGGACCGCATCGAACTCGTCCGGAGTCAAAGTGGTAATGGAAGACTGATTCGCCGAAACCAACCCAGGCCTCGTACCACAGACGTATCGGCCCCGGCCGAAGTGAACCTTCTCAAGGGTATGGTGGTTGAGGATACCAAGACCAAACCGGGACGAGATTTCTACAGATATTTTTTTCTGGAATACACCAATAAAAATATAAATGGTGAAAAGATCGTTAAAGTAACGGAGGAACTCGCGATAGGGGGTAATACCATGATCAAGATCTATGCGGGTCAGGACCTGGTGTCGCAGTTTTTTGTGAATCCAGCCTCCGCCTATTTGCAGGAAATGGCTGTGAATTCCGTCGCAAGACTGGACTACTATTTCCGGCAAAACCGGGCCATACGACAAGACTTAATCAAATACTGATTGCCCTGTGAAAAAAAAACTACTCGTTGCTATCCTTTTGGCTTGCGGCTTTACTTTCGGTCAACAGCTGATATACACGCCCAAGAATCCGAACTTCGGAGGAGACACGTTTAATTATCAGTGGCTGCTCAGTTCGGCTAATGCTCAGAACCCGTTTCAGGACAGTTTTGCCAATTTCGGAAACGATCAGTCTGAACTCGATCAGTTTCAGGAGAGCCTGAACCGGCAATTGCTGGGACAATTGACCCGGTCCGTTTTCGACACCCAACTGGGAGATGGCCTGCAGCCCGGCACCTTTAATGTAGGGCAGTTATTGCTGGAGATCTTCGAGGGCTCCGGGGGCCTGGTCGTCAACATACTGGACACCCGAACCGGCGAACAGACCCAGATTATTGTTCCCAACTAAGTGCTCCCGAAAATAACAAACATGAAAATAGGCCGGAATATACTGGTGCTCTCTTGCGTTATGGCGTGTTATGGTTGCGGTGCGTATTTTAATCAACCTGTCGCTCCATCCGCCCCGAGAACTGGGGAGACCACCCCCCAGACGGTATCGCTAAGGAATTTGCCCGAACCGGCAGAACCCGTGGTGGTGGGGGTCTATAATTTCAAGGATCAGACCGGACAATACAAGGACGTGCAGAATGGGAGTACGTTTAGCACGGCCGTTCCCCAGGGCGCTACCACCATGCTGATCAAGGCTCTGGAGGACAGCAACTGGTTTATTCCCATCGAGAGGGAAAACCTGTCCAACCTGCTCAACGAACGCAATATTATCCGATCCACCCGCAGTGAGTACGAAGGCTCGCAAGGCGGAAGGCCTAACCTTCCCCCGCTCTTGTTCGCGGGCATTTTGCTGGAAGGGGGCATTATTTCGTACGATTCCAACATCATTACCGGGGGATTTGGGGCCCGATACTTCGGGGTAGGGGGATCTACCCAATACAGGCAGGACCGGATTACGATTTACCTGAGGGCGGTTTCGACTTCCAACGGCAAGATTCTGAAAACGGTTTATGTTTCCAAGACCATACTTTCGCAGGCTCTGGACGCTAGTCTTTTCCGTTATGTAGATTTCCAGCGGCTTCTGGAAGTAGAGACCGGAATCACCAAGAATGAACCCATACAGCTCGCCATCCAAAGTGCCATCGAGAACGCCGTTGAATCTTTGGTGATAGAAGGTATTGAAGCGGGTCTCTGGCGGTCCCGGGCAGGACAAAACCTCGACGAGGCACTGATCAGTATTTACCGCGAAAACAAAGAAGAAGACGAGGCAAATATGCTGTACAACCGGGAGATGGAATTCAAGTACCACAAGCACAGCCTGAGTACTTCCTTCATGTCCCCACTGCTAAATGCCGACTACAGCGAGCAGAATCTTGGCGCCGGAGGAAGGGCGGCCTACCACCGGTATTTCTCACCGGGCCTGAGTCTGGGCCTGGCAGGGGATTACCTCTATTTCAGAGGTGCGGGTTCGTATTACAAGGAGTACATGGCGGCCCACCTGCAACTGGGGTATCAGCTGCTTCCTTTCGAGAAGTTCTCGCCCATGGTGTATGGGGGTGCGGGCTGGATTGCAGATTTACGAACGCCGGAGCCAGGACTCACCGAGGATACATCGGGAATAAACCTGCAGCTCGGGGCCGGACTTAAGTATAAGGCAAGCAGGAACATTTACCTGCATTTATTTGCCGAGAATAACTGGACCACGACGGATGCCCTGGATAACGTAGTCAACGGCAGGAGAAAGGATTACTATTACAATTTCGGATTGGGAATAGAGTTCAGATTAGGAATTAGACAACCCGTTTACAGACCCAAAAATGCGTTTTAAAAGCCCACTTTATCGATTGGCAGCAGTGGCTTTATTGCTGCTTGGAATGGTGGCGTGCCAGGAGGATACCCTCGACACGCTCAATACGGGTACACTCCAAGGAACCGTAGTGTCCCGCGGGGCCAACATACCCGTCCAGAATGTGAAGATTACTACCAATCCGGCTTCCACTACGGTCTTTACGGATGTAGATGGCAGGTTCGTGATCGATGAGATCACTGCGGGTGAATACTCCGTACAGGCGGATCAGCAGGATTATCAGACGGCATTCGAGGCTGCCAACGTGCTGGAAGGAGCCACTTCCAATGTGGTGATAGAACTGGATAGCCTGGAAGCCAACAACCTTCCGCCGCTCCGTCCGCAGTTGCTTTCGCCTACCGACGAAGCAACGGGTGTAGAGCGCAGTCCGAACCTGGTTTGGAGTTCTTCCTCCAATGACGACGATACCATTACGTATACCCTAGAGCTCCGTCGGACCGACCCTGCTGAAACCCAAATTTACGAGCAGATTTCCGATACGACCCTGACCGTGGAATCCCTGAAGATTGGCAAGACCTATTTTTGGCAGGTGACTGCGGATGACGGTATTAACGACCCGGTAGTGAGCGAATTCGCCAGTTTTACCGTTCAGGGCGTAAGCGATAACCGATACCTGTTTGTCCGCAACATAGATGGCAATCCCGTTATATTTTCTGGAGATGAGCCCATCGGTCAGCAAGAGGATCAGATCGACCAGAATGTAATTCAGCTTACCGAGGACGATCGGAGTTCCTTCCGTCCAAAGATCAACTATACCACCGGTAAGATTGCGTTTATAGGGCTAGAAGGAGGGGAGTCTCATCTATTCCTGATGAATCCTGATGGAACCGACCGCACCCAGCTTACCCGAGCTAATCAGATCGCCGGTTTTAATCTGAACGAGGTCGAATTCACCTGGGACAATGATGGGGATGCCCTGTATTTCCCAAACTTCAACCGGCTTATAGAAGTCGGTGTGGATGGAAGCGGTAGTCGGGTGGTCTTTGAAGCACCGGTGGGCGAATTCGTATCCGAAATCGCTGTTAATCCGGTCTCAGGACTACTGGCCGTGAAGACGAATGACGCCTCCGGATATAATGTCAGGATTATAATAGTAAACCCGGGCACCGGACTGGTAGAAGAGGTTATTGTACAGGGCGCGGCCGGAGCATTCGATGGCCTGGATTTCTCCCAGGACGGGAACCACTTGCTGTATTCCCGCGATGTATCCGGGGTAGAGAACGCCGACTATCGCAGGCTGGATAACCGACTGTTCGAGTACGATTTCACCACTGCTCTGAGCACGGAGATCGACACCGGGAAACCGGTGGGGTTAAACGACCTGGACCCCAAATACGCTCCTAACGACGGATACGTAATCTACACCCGGACATCGAACGATGGGATCAGCGAACGGGTGATTCAGAGGACCCAGGCTACACAGAACGCTTCAGTGCTTAATGAACTGCTATTCACCGACGCTTTTATGCCGTTCTGGGAATAGCAGGAATTACTCAGCCAGCTCACGCTCCCACTCGCGTATGTCACTCGCTGCGTTTCTGTGCTCATCGATCAACAGCCGCTGACGGATTCGCCTCAAGAAATTGTCATTATCCGTTGAGGTGCCGGTTAATTCAATTCATATATCCTATACAGCCGACTCCATTCTACTGTACCTTGGGGTTCCAGGTCTATGCTCAGGAATAGTTCCGGGCTCACCACATGCCCGTAGCCCCACAGGTTCACCGATCCGGTGCTTTCGCTTAATGCCTCGCTTATACCCAGGCCGATAGTCTTGTTTTCGAGCGACCATTGTGCCGGGACGGTTTCCCCGCCGGACAGATCACTGAAAAAAAAGGGCTGCCCGGGGGTGCCGTTAAAATGGATTTCACGGGCACGGATCTCAACCACACCCTCAGGATTTACAATTTGCCCAAAGCGGTCAGGCCGGAGGTCGAAAGGAAATTCAAGCCGGTAATCGGGGCCCAGGGGTGCACCGTTCATCGACAGGAAGTTGTGGCAGTATTCGTTGGTCTGTATGGACTCCGTGCCGGTGTTTTCCAACTGGTATCGAATCTCAAAGCCTTGCTCTGTTAGCAGGATTTCCTTAGTGAGTAGGTAGGCAATGCCCAGATGTTCGGCTGAAAGGCACTCCAGGTGAATGCTGTCTGTCCTCTGCACTACGGTGAAGTCTGCCGGTTCTGCCTCGTAGGGCTTGAAGAAATCGTAGTCTTCAGCATCTCTATTTAACAGACCGACTCCGATCTTGTGGAACAGGCCTCCGGCCCCGGCCTGCTCGTATCCCAGGGGTTGATCGATGCCAAACTCGTTGTAGAACCCTTTACCACACTCTGATACTCCTTCTTTTTCTGAGCCTGTAACCGTTATTCCCTTGTAGCTAACGGATGTAATTTTTCCGGACCAGTCGAAACGCGAGTCGATATAGCCTTGACCGGGCAGTTCGAGCTCCAGGATCAGGTTGTTGTTCTTGAGTATGCAGGACATATTTATGGGCTTATGAGCCTGAATTTACCGAAAACTCTGTTGCCTCTAGGGCAATTTGCCTATGGAAATGAATATTAACTATTGCTGCCGGTATCAGGCCGAAGCCGCGCTTCGGTTCATCCCACGCTTCAGCCCGACAAGAATGGTGATGCTTACCATGAGCATGGCCAGGGAGAGGGAGATCAGGCTAAAGGTGACGACGCCCTCCGCCAGAGGAGGACCTTCCTTGCCTTCTGCGGCGATTCCGAGCATCTTCCCGGCATCGAATACGGCTGCTATCAATACACCCAGCCAGTTGACAAAGGTTCCATATACAGCCAGCCAGAAGGTGAGCCTGAGCCATCGTGTAGATAGTTCAAGGCGTTCCCAGATCAGGCCCAGCAGGACCAGGAACATCCCGTTCAGGACTCCTTCCAGGTGGCTGGAAACCCCCATACGGGGATTGGCAAAAACCGGGACGAGCAACCCGACTATCAGTCCCAGCAGGAAGAGCAAAATACCCAGGAAGATTAGCCGTGCCGATTGAGTTCGTTTGAGATCATCAGTTTTCATGCTAAAGGCATTCGGGTTATAACCACAAATAAATCAATATCCCTAAACGACAGGGACGCCATATCGAGTGCAAAAAAAGCCTGTGAAGCGCGCTTCACAGGCTTTTTAACAGACGGGCGGTTCATGCCCGTTAATGAGCAGAGTCTCGAGCTATATGCGTTCAGGAGCCAGCTCCCACTTCTCGGGAGACCTCCAGAGACTGGACAGCAGCAGTTCCCGCATGAAGGTAAACTCCTTTGGAAGCTTGTCGTACATTCTCTCGAAGAGCTCCTCGTGGCCCAGGACTTCCTGTTTCCACTGCTCCCGGTCGATATCCATGATTTCTTCAAAGTCTTCGTAAGAGAAATCAAGGCCTTCCCAGTTGATGTCATTGTAGGTAGGCATCCAACCGATGGGGCTTTCTACCGCTCCGGCGTTTCCGCGTACCCGGCCGATAACCCATTCCAGTACCCTCATGTTCTGACCGAATCCAGGCCACAGGAAGTTACCGTCCTGATCCTTGCGGAACCAATTGACCACGAACATCCTCGGAGGATTCGACAGGGATCGACCGAACTGCAACCAGTGGTTGAAGTAGTCCGCCATATGGTATCCGCAGAAGGGAAGCATGGCGAAGGGGTCTCTCCGTACTTTACCCACCTGTCCGAAGGCAGCAGCGGTCATTTCCGAACCGATAGTAGCCGCAGCGTAGGCTCCGAAGTTCCAATTCACGGCCTGGTAAACCAGGGGAACGGCCGTACTCCTACGTCCTCCGACCATAAAGGCACTGATGGGAACGCCTTCCGGGTTTTCCCAGTTTTCATCTATACTCGGGCATTGACTGGCAGGGCAGGTGAAGCGGGCATTGGGATGCGCCACCTTTTCCTCAGAATTGGTATGGACGTTTCCGTGCCAGTTGATGGTGCCTTCGGGCATATCCGTACCGATCCCTTCCCACCAGACATCGCCGTCAGGAGTCACACCCACGTTCGTAAAGATGCTGTTCTCCTTGATGGTCTCCATCGCATTGGGATTGGTCTTGTAGTTGGTACCCGGTGCCACACCGAAGTACCCGGCCTCGGGATTGATGGCGTAGAGTCGGCCATCGGGGCCTGGCTTGATCCAGGCGATATCGTCACCTACGGTAGTAATTTCCCAGCCTTCCATACCCTTGGGTGGAATCAGCATGGCGAAATTGGTCTTTCCACAGGCGCTTGGGAATGCGGCGGCCACATAGGTCTTTTCTCCTTCGGGACTCTTGGCACCGAGGATGAGCATATGCTCAGCCAGCCATCCCTCGTCCCGGGCCATAACCGAAGCGATGCGAAGGGCAAAACACTTCTTGCCCAGCAGGGCATTTCCTCCGTATCCGGATCCGTAAGAAACTATACTTCTTTCTTCGGGATAATGAACGATGTACTTAACGGTTGGATTGCAAGGCCATTTGGCGTCTTCCTGTCCTTCTTCCAGGGGAGCTCCCACCGAATGCAGGCACTTGATGAATTCACCTTCTGTCCCCAGTTGGTTGAGCGCGTCCACACCCATGCGGGTCATGATGCGCATATTGGTAACTACATACTCCGAGTCGGTGATTTCCACGCCGATCTGAGAGATGGGAGAGCCCAATGGACCCATGCAGAATGGGATCACATACATGGTGCGTCCCTTCATACAGCCATCGAACAGGGGATTCAGAGTGGCTTTCATTTCCCTGGGGTCCATCCAGTTGTTGGTGGGGCCGGCATCATCTTTCCTGCGGCTGCAGATGAATGTCTTGTCTTCTACCCGGGCCACATCGCTAGGGTCGGAGAAGCAGGCAAAGCTATTGGGTCGTTTCTCGGGATTCAAACGAATAAACGTGCCTTTATCCACCAATTTCTGTGTAAGGGCATCGTACTCTTCTTGAGAACCGTCGCACCAGTGGATGGCATCGGGCTTACATAGGGAAGCGATTTCGGAGACCCACTCTCTGAGGGCTCCGTGTTTCACATCCATTTTTTCCTTCGAGGGGCTAATTTCCGTCATAAATAAGAGGATTTAAGTGAACAGTCGATTACAAAATCATCCCAAAAGTATATAGGTGTAGTAGGGTATAAAATGACTTTTGTTAGGTTATGGTCTTAAATTTTACAGTGAAATTTTTGAAGGGGTAATTAACTGTCTTGTTGGTAGTTATTCTTTTTATTTCGTCCGGATGCGTACAGTTACATTGAATTTTGAAGTAGGTTGATGGAAAGGGTAAAGCCGGGTTTCAGTCTACTTTTTTACTTCCTCTGCCTTTACTTGAGTAAGCTTAGCTCAGCCCAGAAAGTAAAAAAGCCACTGCACGCGCAGTGACTTTTCTCCTTATCCGTACTCGGAGCGGGACTTGAACCCGCACGGCCGCAATGGCCATTGGATTTTAAGTCCAACGTGTCTACCAATTCCACCATCCGAGCGATGCCTCCGCAGTTGACGAGTAGCGCGGAGGTTGGACTATCAACAAAAAAACGCTGCGGGGCAGCGTTTTGAGCGAAAAACGGGATTCGAACCCGCGACCTCCACCTTGGCAAGGTGATGCTCTACCAACTGAGCTATTTTCGC
>CAZKAP010000002.1:0-119685 GCA_964550895.1 uncultured Flavobacteriaceae bacterium | reverse complement strand
TCACCTGGGTGTTCTTCAGGGCCAGTGATTTCGACAATGCCCTGAACCTGCTGGGATCCATGTTCTTCATTCACGGCAGCAAGGCCCTTCTGACCACGGCGGATATTGTGCTCGTACTATCCCTTATGACCTTCGTATTTCTGGGGCACTTCGCCATGCGAAACCGAAGCCTGGACGGGGTCATTCGCTCCACACCGGCCTGGGTACTCAGCCTGGTCTGGGGTATCATGATGTTTGGCTTGATCATCGTACAGTCCACGGACGAACAGTTTATCTACTTTCAGTTCTAAGTTGCTCTATACACGACGAGCCCTCAGCATCTTCCTGTAAAGCAATACGCGCTTAAGTATCGGTTTCGGCCGGGCTATGCAGGGGATGACTGACAGCTTGTCAGGGACCGGGAACTGGCACAATGCTTGAACACCTGAAGTGAAGCCAGAATTAAGAATTTAAACGAGCATTATGAGTAAAATTATAGGTATAGACCTGGGAACCACCAACTCCTGTGTCTCCGTTATGGAAGGAAACGACCCGGTGGTGATCCCTAATGCGGAGGGGAAAAGGACGACCCCTTCCATGATCGCCTTTGTCGAAGGGGGCGAGATCAAAGTGGGTGACCCTGCCAAACGACAAGCGGTCACGAATCCTCACAAGACCATATATTCCATCAAGAGATTCATGGGCAATAAATATTCGGAATCCCAGAAGGAAGCCGATAGAGTCCCCTATAAGGTGGTTAAAGGCGATAACGATACCCCCAGGGTGGACATCGACGGCCGCATGTACACTCCGCAGGAACTCTCTGCCATGATCCTTCAGAAGATGAAGAAGACCGCCGAAGACTATCTGGGCCAGGAAGTAACGCGAGCCGTGATCACCGTTCCGGCCTACTTCAACGATTCCCAGCGACAGGCGACCAAGGAGGCCGGTGAGATTGCCGGACTCAAGGTAGAGCGGATTATCAACGAACCCACGGCCGCATCCCTGGCCTATGGACTGGACAAGAAGAGTACCGACCAGAAGATCGTTGTATTCGATTTCGGCGGGGGTACGCATGATGTCTCCATCCTGGAACTGGGTGACGGGGTATTCGAAGTACTGGCCACCGATGGCGATACCCACCTTGGAGGTGATGATGTTGACCAAAAGGTGATTGACTGGATGGCCGAAGAGTTCAAGAAGGATGAAGGACTGGACCTTAGAGAGGATGCCATGGCCCTGCAGCGACTGAGAGAAGCCGCGGAAAAGGCCAAAATTGAGCTTTCTTCTTCCGCCCAGACCGAAATCAACCTGCCTTATGTAACGGCTACCGCGTCCGGCCCCAAGCACCTGGTACGAACACTGAGTCGTTCCAAATTCGAGCAGTTGATTGACGATCTGGTCAAGAGGACTATAGAGCCCTGTGAGGCGGCCCTGAAATCGGCCGG
Organism: uncultured Flavobacteriaceae bacterium; assembly: GCA_964550895.1. Taxonomy (GTDB): domain Bacteria; phylum Bacteroidota; class Bacteroidia; order Flavobacteriales; family Flavobacteriaceae; genus CAZKAP01. The sequence goes on along the minus strand of CAZKAP010000002.1, from coordinate 118,258 downwards.
CCTGTCCAAGAGCGATATCGATGAAATCATCCTGGTGGGAGGTTCAACCCGTATTCCTGCCGTGCAGGAAGCCGTGGAGAAATTCTTCGGTAAAAAGCCCTCCAAGGGAGTAAACCCTGACGAAGTCGTCGCCATCGGTGCTGCGATTCAGGGAGGGGTGCTAACCGGTGATGTCAAGGACGTATTGCTGCTGGACGTTACCCCGCTTTCACTGGGTATTGAGACCATGGGAGGCGTATCGACCAAGCTGATCGAGGCCAATACGACCATACCGACGAAGAAGTCCCAGGTGTTCTCGACGGCGGCCGATAATCAGCCCTCGGTAGAGATTCACGTACTTCAGGGTGAGCGTCCTATGGCAACTGATAACAAGACCATCGGACGCTTCCACCTGGACGGTATCCCGCCCGCCCCGAGAGGCATGCCGCAAATCGAGGTAACCTTCGATATCGATGCCAATGGCATCATCAAGGTGTCCGCTACCGATAAGGCGACTGGCAAGTCCCAGGATATCCGAATCGAAGCCAGTTCCGGTCTTACCGAGGAGGAAATTGAAAGGATGAAGGCGGAGGCCGAGGCCAATGCCGAGGCCGATAAGGAGGCTAAGGAAAAGGCAGATACGCTCAACAAAGCGGATCAGATGATCTTCGAAACGGAAAAGCAGCTCAAGGAATACGGAGACAAGATTTCAGCAGATAACAAAAAGAATCTGGAAGAGGCCGTAGCCGAGCTGAAGAAGGCCTACGAAACCAAGGATGCTTCGACCATCAAACCGGCACTCGATCGGATCGATGAGGTCTGGAAAACTGCAGCCGAAGAGATGTATAAAGCTCAGGCAGAGGCCCAGCAAGGTGCCGGTGCCGGCACTGAGCCCCAAAGCGGTGGAGCCAAGGAAGGCGATAATGTGGAAGATGTTGACTTCGAGGAAGTGAAGTAACCTTTTGAATAAACCAGTGAATTTGCCCCTCGGAAGCATCCGAGGGGCATTTTTTTATGACTTTTTTTACAGATAGTTCAACCACCACTTTTCCCTGTGGGCAGATAGACCAGAACAGACAGGAACACCATGCACAGGCCAATGGCCCAAATCACCTGAAAATTGGTAATGCCAAAAGCCGGATCGAAGAACCAGGCGAATGTCACTACCGTCAACTCGATGAAGATGAGCCAGAGTCCGCGGCTGAGCAGGAATCGGGCAAGTGAGCGTTTGGACGACTTTTGGGCTCCGTACAAATAGGAACCGGTACCGGCCACGAATACAAAAAAAGGGGCACAGAAATGGGTGATCCAGCGGGTAAAGAACAGGGCAGGGGAGGTGGTATCCATGTCCGTTGGGTCGGCATAGAAATATCCGTAATAGGTGTAGTCCCGGACATGATATAGGGCCACGATCGCCATGACCAGGCCACGCAGCGGGTCGATGGATTGAATCCGATTGGTCCTGGGAAGCATGGGCGGTGTTTAGCGATTTGAAAAGTATTTTTTTCCTCGAGATGTTCCTCTGCCTGCCGGACCGGGAAAGGCCCGAAGCCGCAGGTACTTCGTCGGACATACCACAATTCGAATGGGATTGGGGAGCGGCCCGCAGCCTTTCACAACAATAATTGTTTCGGCCAGTGAATAGGGGTTAAATTGTAGGAAAACATACACATTATGAGGTTTCCAAATCTAATCCATGCCGTGTTGTTCGCCCTGATTATTACCTCTTGTAGCCGTGATGATGTTTTGCTTCAGTTTCTGGAACAAGGCATTACACAGGCCTCAACCACAGAGGACGCTCCCCTGGATGAATTCCTGGTGTCCAATCACGTTATTATTCCGGGATCTACCCGGGCAGAAGGCGTTCCCCCGGCTTCTACCGGAGGGATCGATCTGGATGTCAGTGAATCGACCCGCACGGCATTCCTCGGTGAAGGCTTCGACATAACATTCACATCCAATGGAAACCCCATTGGGGCCTTCGTTCGTTTCGCCTCACCTGCGGGTGACTTTGCCGATGAATACTTCGATGTGAGTCTTTCCTATGGCCAGGCCGGGGTAGCCCGGCTTTTCGGAAAAAACCGCAACAGCGCAACTACCGCCCGAATCGGAGAAAACAAGGTTAATGTGGACTTCGGCCGGCAAATACCCCCCGGAGAATTCTGCTATGAAATCCGGGTGTACGACAGCCAACAGAATATAAGCGAACCCGAACAGGTCTGCGTTACCGTGGAAAGCTGGGGCGGTAAGCAGGGAATGTCCGGGAAATGGATCATGGTAAAGGAAGAAAAGATAATCGACGGTACCACCCATGTATTTGAACTGGGATCCAGGGGGTGCATTCCCTATGGTATTGTGTGTGCGGACGGGTTGAACACGGTGGTCGGCGAAGACTGTTACGAGAGGACGCGGGCCGAAGTGACGATCAATGGCGATGGCACCTATGTGGCCCGTTTTGTCGGCACCGATAGCTGGACCGACAGCTACCAGAGCAGTCAGTCCTGTGAGCCCATTGTTCAGGAAGAAGACTTCGACGATACCAGCCAGGGGAATTGGGCCTATGTAGAGGGAGACGAGCGTCTGACCATCGTTGAGTACTACTACAAGAAAATCGTCGATGGAGCAATCCTCGAAGAATATACGGCAACCGTCGGACAGGCTCGTCTGGTCATGGACGGGACTTTGGTCTTCCAGGGAGATTCCTTTGTGATAACCGATACCCGGGACGACTACGGGTTCGAGGATGGGGAAATCAGAAAATACTATTTCGAACGCCAGTAAACCAACCTGCACTCCCTTACTCTCAAATACTTGTCCGGCGATTTGCCGCCGGTGGGCCCACCCCGAAACGGTGGGCTTTTTCGTTCAAAATTTCGATCCGATCCGTCGCTACCGGCTGCCCATCTCCCCCGGTCCGGAACGGGCAGCCGCAGTCCCTGGGCAGATGACCCGGTTCACCGGGGACCCTCCTTATTCGATGGAATGTCTTTGGCCTTCATCCATCGCCGGAATACCTTGCTATTTTCCGATACGGAATTTCAATGGTTTTACTAATTTTAAGATGCAAACTGCTGGTATCTGACGCTTCCGGTGTCGTCATCGACCCGATTTCATCCTAACTTACGTTTGATTTATGGCAGAACATACCCTCGAGTCCCGGACAGAACCGAACGAATCGAAAGCCCCACTGAATCCTATGCCGATAATCGGTATCGGCGCTAGTGCCGGCGGCCTAAATGCCCTGAAGTCCTTTTTTAAGAACGTAAATCTGGACACCAACTGCTGCTTCGTACTGGTGCAGCACCTGAGCCCGGACCACAAAAGCCTGATGAAGGGACTGCTGTCCAAGATCACCGACCTGCTTATCGTGGAGGCCTCTGACGATATTGTCCTGGAACCGCGCACAATTTACCTCATCCCGCCCAAGATGAATGTCATTCTCAGGGGCCGTCAACTCCACCTTCTGGACAAGCCTCTGGCTCGCACACTCAACCTTCCCATAGATCAATTTTTTGAGTCCATGGCTACGGAACTGGGCCACAATGCGGTAGGGATTATCCTGAGTGGTACGGGTAGCGATGGTACCCAAGGGATACACGAGATCAGCAGCCGGGGGGGTATGGTTATGGTGCAGAATCCCGAAGATGCCGAGTTCGATGGCATGCCAAATTCGGCCATAGAGACCAAGCAGGTCGACTACATACTTAAGGCGTCGGAGATGCCAGGAATACTGGAGAATTATCTGGCGAATCCCTCCATTCGAAACTCCCTGGAACACGAGATCGGAAAGGACCGGGGCAAATTGTCCAAACTGATCTCGCATATCCACAATGTGACCGATATGAATTTCAGTGTGTACAAACCCCCCACCATGATTCGACGCATCAGTAGGAGGGTGGAGAACCTGAACTTCAAGTCTCTGGATGAGTACTACGACTATGCACTGAAGAAACACTCGGAGGTTGAATTGCTGGCGAACGACCTGCTGATCAGCGTAACCGAATTCTTCAGAAATCCTGAGGTCTGGGAAAACCTCAGGGACAACATCATACCCAAAATCGTCTCGGAGAAATCGGAAGGCGACACCGTTAAGGTCTGGAGCGTCGGCTGCAGTACGGGGCAGGAAGCCTTCAGTATCGCCATGCTGTTCAGCGAAGAACTCGACAGACAGAAGAAAAGAAATATCAACTTTCGGGTCTTTGCATCCGACCTGTCTCACGTATTTATACGCAGGGCTTCCTCGGGCATCTACGAAGCCCGGGATGCCGAGGCTATTCCCCGCGGGCTCAGGGAAAAATATCTGGAGCGCATAGAGGATAAATACCAGATTAAGGCTACACTGCGAAAGCATGTCATCTTTAGTCAGCACGACATACTCAAGAACCCGCCTTTCGGGAAGGTAGACCTGGTTCTTTGTCGCAATCTCCTGATCTACCTGAATGCCCAGGCCCAGGAACAGACTCTGAATTCACTGCATTATGCCCTTCGCCTGGGGGGAATACTGGTCTTGGGTAAGAGTGAGAATATGGGCAAGCTGGAGAAGTACTTCGACGATTTTAGCGAAACCGATAAAATTTATGTCAATAACATCCAGAATAAGTCGTTTGCCATAACCAATCTGACCCATTCCTTCAACAGTTCCTATTCGGGTTCGTCTTCCTTCGATCTGGTGACCTCGCTATCGATGAATCGCAGGGATAAGGGAGGGGAGAGTCGCAGGATACTGGAATACCTGGCCGGAGAGTTTAACCTGGCTTATGTCCAACTGAACGGGGAGTTTAAGATAACAGAGGCCATTGGCAAGTTTAAGCGGTATCTGAAGATACCCGAGTCCGGTTTTTCCTCCACCCTACCGGACCTATTGGAAGACAACGTCCGATCGGCCGTTCGGCTGGCCTTGCTCAATGCCTACAGGACCTACCAGAAGATCAAGCTGGACCGGGTGCGGTTCGAGCAGTCCGATCAGCCCTTCGAATCGGATATTCTCATTATCCCCTTGGAGGGGAGTGGAACGGGTTCAGACATCGAATTCCTGGTGATCTTTTCGCCCAGCGAGAGCAAAAAGGCCGGATTCATGGCCTTTGATCTGGATCTGAGTCATCCCGGTAGTTCACTGGGCCTGAGGGAAATGGAACTCGAGCTCAGCGAGGCCAAGGAGACCCTGATCAAGATGCAGCACGAGGTTGAGATCAAGAATGAAGAACTGCAGGCCTCCAACGAAGAACTGATTGCCACCAATGAGGAACTGCAGAGTGCCAACGAGGAGCTGCAGAGCGTGAATGAGGAACTTCACACGGTCAACGCCGAATTGAATGAGAAGGTTACCCAGTTGGGTTCGTCCAATGACACCATAGATAACATCCTTAAGAGTTCGACGATTAATATGCTGGTGCTGGATAAGAACCACCGGATCCGCAAGTATACCGACGGGATCCGGAATCATATCAATCTTTCGCATACCGACCTGGAAAGACCCATAACGGATTTTTCCAGCACCTTCCGCATGGACATCAGGGAGATGGTAAAAATGGCCAAAGAGGTCGGCCTGTCCGGGGACTCGATGGAAACTGAGATCGCAGATGAATGGAACGCCTGGTACCTGATGAAGATATCCCCCTTTCGTACCAGCGACGAACGCATTGACGGTGTGGTGATCACCTTCACCAATATCGAGCGTATCAAGAGGGCAGAATTCTCCGCCAAGCAGGCAAAGGACGAGTTTCAGTCCCTGTTTAACCACGTCCCCGAATTCCTGGTGATCGTGGATCGGGATCAGAAGATTTTACAGGTCAATCACAGTTTTACGAATATACTGGGATACACCGAGAACGATGTGATTATGCGGGACCTGGGCGAGTTCACGGTGCGTATGGACGATCGGTACGACATCATGAACGCCTCCGTTACCGATACCGACCAAAGAAGCCTGCAGGGTATACGGGCACGGGACGGAAGGGTCATTCCGGTCCGACTGAAGTCCTCGAACCTGTTTGACAAAAAGGGTGATCTTCAGTATATGCTATTGAGTTACCGGGACATATCGGATCTCATGGATGCGGAACGCTTGTTTATGGACAAGAGCATGGCTTTTGAACAGGTGATTGAAGGAACACTGGCCGGTTATTGGGACTGGAACCTCAGGGAGGGAAGCTCTTATCTGAGTCCGACTTTTAAGGCCATGTTTGGCTATAAGGACCAGGAGATGGAGAATTCTCCGGAGTCATGGATGGGCATTGTACACCCCGACGACTTGCCAAACCTCAAAGAGGTCCTTCGAAAACATATCGATTCCCGGGGCCAGGTTCCCTATGACAACACCATACGTTTTTTCCATAAAAATGGCAGTATAGTCTGGGTGTATGCCCGGGGCAAGGTGATCGAATGGGACGAGAGCACCGGAGAGGCTATACGCATGGTGGGAAGTCACGTGAACGTTACGGACCTGGTGAACAAGACGGAGCAGCTCGAGCAACTCACCTACGTGGCGAGTCACGACTTGCAGGAGCCCCTTCGGACCATCATCGATTTCGTCAAGCTACTCGAGCTGGAATCCGAATCACTGAACCAGGAGCAGGAGAAGTACATCGAATTCATAAAAGAGGCCGGGGAGCGTATGCTCGAACTCGTGCGGGACATACTCGACTTTTCTCGAAGCGGGAAGAGACAGAAAATCGAGGATGTCGACCTTAACCAGATATTCAATAAGGTTAAAGGAGACCTCAGCAGCAAGATTGAAAACGGTAAGGTGAGCCTGGAGGCGGACCGGCTACCGGTCATTAAGGCCGACAGTAGCGAGATTTATTCGTTGTTTATCAACCTCATCGGAAACGGGATCAAGTTTCAGGCAGAGGGAAGCCAACCCGAAATCCGCGTCAGGCATTTTGAGGTTTCGGACCACCACGTGCTTGCTTTTGTCGATAACGGTATCGGGATACCCCAGGACAAAGCGGACAAGATTTTTAAGATTTTCACCCGGTTGAACAATCGTTCAGAGTACGAGGGTAATGGCATAGGCCTGGCCCACTGTAAGAAAATCGTAGAACTCTACGGTGGCCGTATCGAAGTTAAATCCGAACCGGGCTTGGGATCCGAGTTTTATGTCTATCTGAATAAGAAATATGTGGAATAGGGTGTGCTGTAAAGTACCCGGAAAATCCGAATCCGGCCTTTTATCAGGATATCGGGGGCCTAACCGATCAATTCCAGATCCTGAATCTTGACCAGATCTAAAGGTTTCCTTACAATAAGCTCCAGAAAATCGTATTGTTTGGCACGGACCAGATCGAACTTGGAAGCGGAAGTAGTCAGAAGGAATACACGTTTTTCAAAGACCTCGGCCCTGCCGATTTCTCCGAGCCTGTCGAAAAACTCGTAGGCATTCATGGTGGGCATGTTGATGTCCACAAAAAGGGCATCGGGAAGCGGATTTCGAACATCCCTGAGGTGATCCAGTGCCGACTGACCGGATTGAAAATCCATCACCTCGATATCTTCGCTCGCCTTGTGCAGGTATTTCGAGTGTATGTAATTGGATGCCCGGTTGTCGTCGAGCAGTAAGACCCGATAGAGGCCACTCATAACTGCAATATTTTTGTATAAAAATACATACAGGAAATCCCAAAACACCTTAAATATTTTAGGTTGTTAATAGGCTTTGAAAACTGACGTCCGTGGGGATTCGGGGCGTTATCCTGGTCGGGTTCAGCGGTCTGCAGGCCTTATTTCCCTTACGGAATGCAGGGATTTAATCAGGCTGATGATCCCCTGAATCGCTACGGGCTTCTGAAGGATGTGTTCGACTCCCAGGGTTTGCAGAATATCCCCGGTGGATATCTTGGGGTCGTCGTAGTAATGGCCTGTAACGGCGATGATGCTGCTGTTTTTCTTTTTTTTGGGCAGCTTACTAATCACCGGGATCAGTCGAATTCCACCTATGGGTTCGAAGGTGCCCTGTTTTTCGTAGAAAAGATCGAGGATGTGACAATCGTAGGCGAATTTTTCCAGCAGGGGCATGGCCACGACCGAATTCGCAGCTACGTCCACGGTACAGTTTAGTGTATTCTCCAAATCTTCCTGCCATTCCCGGGCGAGTATAGAATCGTCTTCTACTATGAGTATTCTCAGCATGGTTTCGATCTGCTTTAGGATTAGGTCATTATTATGGAATCCAGCATCTGCTGTATCTTGGAGCCGTCCACCGGCTTCACAATCACTTCTGCACGCGGCAGAGAATCGTTTTCCAGCACCGCATCGGGATCTCCGGTGAGGTAGCACAGATCCACATTCTTCTCCCGACATGCGCGGGCCACGAGCTGACAGCTCTCCCCCTTGAGGTTCACATCCAGTATGGCCAGTCGATAGGACCGCTGTTTCATGGATGCCAGTGCACTCTCCTGATTGGAAAATGCGTGAACGGAACTGAAGCCGAGTGTATTCAAAGTATCGATGATTTCTCTTGCATTGACAAAATCATCCTCCAGCACGAGTATGTCCCACACGGTTTCGTCCCCAGAAGTTTCCTTTTTCTTAGATCCCGGCTTTCCTGTAACAGCGATGGGGGGTTCAGTGGTTTTCCCGCTAATGGCCGATGCTGGAATGAAAAATTCGGCCTGTACGCCTTCCTTCAGGAATAGAAGGTTTGACTGCCCGTCGAATTCATACTGCAGAGCATGTTCCACTACGGTCCTGCCAAAACCGCGTCGGCTGGGCTCCTCCACAGGCGGGCCCTGACTCTCCTTCCAAAAAATTCGGAGTCCCTCCGTATTCCTGAACCAGCTTACTTCCAGTTCTCCGTTCCTGACCGAGAGGGCCCCGTATTTAGCGGCATTTGAAGTCAGTTCGTGCAGAATTAATACGAGTATGGGTACCAGATCGGGAGGCAGTTGAACCTTCGGGCCCACCAGGGTCACCGGATTGAATGCGTTGTGGTAAGGCAGCAGTTCCTTCTCCATTACTTCCTTCAATCCGATGGTTTGGGATCCACCTTCGGTAAGCAGTTCGTTGGCTTCTGCCAGGGCATTAATTCGCTTTTCAAGGGCATTGACATAGCCGGTAATGGATTGTTCGGACAGGGCTGTTTGTCGCGAAATGGAGCGTACCAGCGTAAGGATGTTCCTGACGCGATGGTTGAGTTCACGCACCACGAGCCTGAGTCTTTCACCATCTCCCCCGGATACATCGGGGGCATCTGATTCGAAACGCGCTAGATTTTGAAGGGCGTTTTGTGCGAAGCGCGCGGTGGAAATTTCTTCATCCTCCCATTCGTCCGACATCCCCCTGTGGAGTTCTTTGTAGTGATCGAAGGAAGATCGGGGATGCAATCGTACCCGGTTTTCCACAAATTACAGATCCTTTTTCGGATTACCTGCCCAATGAATTTGAGAGGCCACCTCGTTTCTGTAGAAGTGCAGCGAAATCCTGGGGCTTTTGGGACGTATCTCCATCCGCAGAACCCCCCGGCTTGCATTGAGACCATCCAGGCCGAATTCGCTCAGGTCGGAGCTGAAGGCGAGTTCCCCTGCAGACGTTCCCGAGTAGTGTTTTTCAATGGCCTCTATGGTGGACTCCGAGGGACAATGTCCGTGCGTCAGCACACTGTGATCCAGCAAATAGGCGATGCCATCGCATTTGACGATTCCTTGCAGTCTCGAACTCGCCTGGCTCCAGAATGCCTCCAGTTCGAGTGGGTTCGTACGGGTACTGATCAGGTCCTTACCCTCCATTAGGAGACTCTTAACGGCCGTCTCGGTTTTCCGGCGGACGTGGTGTTCCACTGCCATCCCAAGAGTCTGTCCGATGATCTCAGCGGAGTACACCATATCCGGACGGAGCTGTAATTCGCTGTGGTGGTGGTGTGCAAATAGTCCCCAGAGCTTCCCCTGCACGATAATGGGGAGTGTCAGGGAGGTCACTATATTCATGTTCCTCATGTACTGGTTGTGTACCGGGGATACCCCTCTCAGGATTCCATAGGTAAGATCCAGAGGAGGCAGGTTTTCGTTGGCGGCGAGTACCGCTATACCCGGATCGCTGGTATTGCCGATCTGCCGTATCGGATTTTTGAGAAACAGATCGCGTGCCCTGGGGGGAATATCGAAGGCGGGGAATCGCAGGCCCAGATAGGAGTCCATATCGCCGTTTATGGACTCGGCCACGACCTCACCAGAATGATCGGGCAGAAACGTATAGGCCATAACCCTTCCAAAACCGGTAATTGCCTGCAGGGATCGCACGGTTTTATCCAGTATATCCTGCAGGTCCTGAAAGGCATGGGCGTAGGCGAGTACCTGCTTGACGTTGCCGGAAATGGTGCCGGACTCAAAGCCTGAGGCCAGGGGAACCAACTCGAGGATCACCACATCCTCCCAGCGAAAAAGCGATATTTCTATTTGCCGGCTTTCGGATTGAATCACCTTCACGTGTTCCCGCTGCCGATAGGCGGACCGGTGCGAGGCAATGTTCACTATGGAATGGACGTCTTCCTTGCCGAAGACATCGAGCAGGCGGTACTCGAAAATCGAGTCTGAAAAATTCAGGAATTCACCTATATTTTCAGAAGCGTAACGGATTTTCAGATCCTGAAAACCGAAGGCGATCAAGGCTCCATGGCTTTGAATGCGACCTGGGATTTCGATGGGCTCCCGGTTACACTCCTCGAGTGCCCGGGCTTCCAGTTCCTTCGAATACTGTATTTCGCTGGATTTCTGCATCTAAACTAATCTGATAGAACCACTCGAAGGCCTCCGAGGCCCCTTCAATGACGATTGAAGGATTCAGCGTTTCCTCCTTCATGGCGTTCTCGAGTTCCGCCATAAGACCTCCTGACAACCGGTCAAGCCTTTGAATATAGGCATTCGGCAGATCCATTTTACTGACTTTGATCATTTTCAGTACTATTCGTGCCCCTGCTGCGGAACCGGCAAACACGTAATGAATACCGGTCAACCTCGAAAGGTCTGTAGTAGGCGCCATAAAACCCGATAAACCCCTTATGGTCCCTGGGGACAGATCGGTATAAAAGGGTCTGAGATCCTCCTTCAGGGCCCCCAGCAGTTCGAAGTTGCAGGTGGATAATCCGGAGAGCCGCTCAAGCGCGTCGAAACTGGGTTGATAAACCAGCCGGGTTCGGTACATGGTTAGGAGAAAGTGGAAATAGGCAGGGGCTTTCAGGCCCTGAGCGAAACCGAATTGACCCTCGACTTTCTCATGTGCCTCCCTTGTGGCACGATAGACATGTTCTCTCATCTTAAAATTACCGGCGAGATTCCCTGATCCTCTGCGCGTTCTGTGTTTTCGAAGTGCATTTGATTAGAGGCAATTTAGGAAAATTTGCAGGTCAGAGCGGCCTTTATGCGGGTAAGTTTTACCAATTTTTCGATACGTTCGCCTTCAATAATTTGTCTTTTCCTGGTTATTTAGATTCTTTTTCTTAGGAAATATCCGTACCGCACATCCATCCATGGATATCCACTTAAAATCCTGTATTTTGGTAGCTAACCTAAACAAATCCCGTATGGGTACGGACTCTTTACTACGAGCATCCATTTCCGTCCATCGATGGGCACTACCCGGCCAAGGTATCGGAAAGCTTTTCCGGCTTGTATTCCGAGCCGGAGGGATTCGCACCTGCGTGATTCTGGCCCTTGTTGTGACACCCTGGGTTTCCGGGGGGATACATGCCCAGACGAAGGAATGGACGGTCATGACCTATAACATCCGCTACGACAATCCGGATGACCTTCCCAACCACTGGGAAAACCGACGGGCTTACCTCGTTTCCCAAATTCAGTATTACCGTCCCCTGATCCTGGGAGTTCAGGAGGCATTGCTGCACCAGGTTACCTTCATGGACCAGGGACTCCCCGCCTACGGCCATACCGGTGTGGCCCGTGACGATGGTAAAAAGAAAGGGGAGTTTTCAGCCATCTTTTACGATAAGGATCAGCTGGAACTCCTTTCCAATGGAACCTTCTGGCTGTCGGCCACGCCAGAGACTCCATCCATCGGCTGGGATGCGGCTCTTCCGCGTATTTGTACCTATGGACACTTCCGCTTTAGAAAGGGTGGGCATGAGTTTATGGTGTTCAATACCCATTTCGATCATATAGGGGAGAAGGCCCGGCTGGAGAGTGCCCGGCTCATAGTCGATAGAATCAACCTTCTTAATCCGGACGGGCTGCCGGTTATACTAATGGGGGACTTCAATCTGGAACCGGATCGCCCGGCAATCCGGATATTGGAGGAACAGCTTATCGATACCTATGCCGCAGCTGGCAGGGTCCACGGACCGGTAGGCACATTCAATGGTTTCGATGTGGCAAGGACCGTCCGTTCCCGAATCGACTACATTTTTTGTTCCCCAAAGCTTTGGGATGTTCGGGGAGTGCTTATCCTCAGCGATGCGGATCGGGGGCGGTTTCCCTCCGATCATTTCCCCGTTTTGGTCCGTCTAGCCCTGGCCGGGGCCTGATTGGCAGCGAGGGTTACCTAAAGATGAGGGAGTCGATTTCGAATTCGAACGACCCATTCTTTTTTTCGTTTGTGATGAATCCGAATCGAACTATGGCGGACTGATCCGATATACTCAGCTTTCCCCCGACGGGACGCCCGACTCTGTACCGGTCAAAAGACCCCAAAGGCAATTCCAGGGTTACCCAATCTCCCTTCGTGTCCGGCAAGTTCGCTTTGAAATTAGGTCGATACCATAATCGACTGTTGGCCAGTGTCATGGCCATATCCATGCCTCTCGATCGATATTTCGCGATCACCAGAGTAAACTCCGACATATCGTATGTGCCGTATGGGCTCCGGAGGCTGGAGAAACCACCGTTATTTTCCAGGGACACCATACCGGTGAAAAGCAGGCTGTTTTCAGTCAGGCGGGCGTCGCCTCTGGAAAGCCCTCCCATGACGCCATCGTTGACCACCACCCAGTCCGATCCGGTGCCTGAATCACCAAAGTCATAAATCTGTTCCGCGTTTTCTAACATAAATAGGGTGCAAACTGCCAGCGCTATCGGAATTCCTTTGAGTCCCATCACCCTAATGTACTGGAAAAAGCCAATAGTATGGAATGGGAATGCGCGACCCAGGCGATCTTTTCGAGGCTGAGATGACGGTTTTTAGTACCTTAACTATAACCAATAAAAGACATTCACAATGAACAAATACTCAATCGAACTCAAATGGGGGTTGATTTTTGTGGTCATGGCCCTGGTTTGGATGGCCCTGGAACGCGCCGTAGGGCTCCACAGTACCCACATCGATAAACACTTTATCTACACCAATCTAATAGCCATACCGGCTGTGGTGATTTATGTCCTGGGCCTTAGGGATAAGCGCGAGAACTACTACGAAGGGAGTATGAACTATATGCAGGGTCTACTCACCGGTCTGCGCATCACCATCGTGGTTACGGTGCTTACTCCACTCACTCAATGGATCATCTCCAACGTCATTACCCCGGACTACTTTCTCCATGCCATAGAGTATTCGGTAGAGAATCAGAAAATGAACCGGGCCGAGGCAGAAGAATTCTTCAACCTTAGGAATTACATCATTCAGGGGGTGCTGTTCGCTCCGGTTATGGGGGTACTTACATCTCTTATTGTCGCCATCTTTACTCGTAAGGAAGCCTGAAAGTCAAGGGGTTTTACTCATCCCTTTCGGAAATACCCCCCGACTGCGTTAATTGTTTATTTTTAAAGGTTTTTTGGGGCCTTTTCCATTGAGCTCCCTGCCCTTGGAGTGTTAACACAATCACCAAATTAACCTATGATAGCATGAAAAATACAGTATTTACTTTCTTTACCTTATTTATGGCATTAACCGGCCTTAATGCCCAGGAAGATCCGTATATCTGGTTGGAGGAAGTCGATGGGGACCGGCCCATGGCGTTCGTCAGCGAGCAGAACCAGAAGACCTTCGATCATCTTTCTCAATCCGAATACTACCAGGAGGCTTACGACAAGTACCTGGAGATTGCCAATGCGACCGACCGGATCATTTATCCTTCCATACGGGGCGAGTACATCTACAATTTCTGGAGGGACAAGGACCACGTCAGGGGAATTTGGCGCCGTACACCGAAAGAAGCATATATGAAGGGCGAGCTCGACTGGGAAGTGCTGCTCGATCTGGATAAGCTCTCGGAAGAAGACGGGGTCAAATGGGTGTACAAGGGTGCCAGTGCTCTGTATCCCGACTATAACCGATTCCTGGTCAGTCTGTCCAAAGGCGGGGGAGACGCTACTATTTATCGGGAGTTCGATGCGGATCGCAAGGAATTTATAGCCGATGGTTTCTACCTGCCTGAATCCAAAGGAGGGGCGGGTTACCTGGATGAAAACACCCTGATTGTTTCGACCGACTTCGGTGCAAATACCATGACCACCAGCGGCTATCCCCGTCAGGTCAAGCTGTGGAAAAGGGGTACCCCGCTTTCGGAAGCCGAATTGATTTTTGAAGGCGAGACCACGGACGTCAGCAGTGGAGGCAGCGTAATGCGGGACGGGGATAAAGAGTACCTGATGATCCGAAGGGGCGTAACCTTTTATACCCGACAGAATTTTGTTTACCAGGACGGCAAGCTGATTCGCCTGGATATACCCGAAGATGCCAGTATGCGAGGCATACTGAACAATCAATTGATTGTGGATTTGAACTCGGACTGGACGGTAAACGGGAAGACGTTTAGGCAGGGATCCCTGATCAGTTTGAACTTCACCGACCTACTGCAGGGTCGAAAAAACGTATACCTTATTGTAGAACCCGATGAATTCTCCAGTGTATCCGGCCTGTCCTACACCGAGAACTACCTGCTGATCAACATCCTCAAAGATGTAACAGGAAACCTCTTCGTCTATCAGTTCGAGGATGGCAAGTGGACGAACAGGAAGGTGGACGCCCCGGCTTATGGGACCATCGGAATTACCGGAACGGACGAATTCTCAGACGATTTCTTCTTTACGTTTTCGAACTTCCTCACTCCGGTCACCCTGTATAAGGCCAGCGCCGTCGATCTGAAGTTTGAAGAATTCAGTTCCCTGCCCGGCTATTTTGATGCGGACAAATATCAGGTGGAGCAATTCAAAGTAGCCTCCGAGGACGGAACGCTCATACCCTATTTCATGATATCTTCCAAGAGCCTTAAAAAGGACGGAAATAACCCTACCCTGATCCGTGCATATGGCGGTTTTGAGGTGTCCCGAAGGCCTTATTATTCGGGGATATCGGGCGCAATCTGGCTGGATAACGGAGGAGTCCTGGTACTGGCCAACATCCGCGGAGGTGGAGAGTACGGACCGAAATGGCATCAGGCAGGACTTAAGGAGAAGCGGCAGAACATCTATAACGATCTCTATGCCGTGTCTCAGGATGTAATCGATCGCAAGGTAACTTCCCCGGACCATCTCGGCGTGCAGGGGGGTAGCAATGGAGGGCTGTTGGTTGGAGTGGCCTTCACCCAGCGCCCCGACCTCTACAACGCGATCGTATGCCAGGTCCCGCTGCTGGATATGAAGCGCTACAATAAGCTCCTGGCCGGTGCCAGTTGGATGGGTGAATACGGAAATCCGGACATACCGGAAGAGTGGGCATACATCAGTAAGTATTCTCCTTATCAGAACCTAAAGAAGGGCATGGACTATCCCAAGGTATTCTTTTATACTTCCACCCGCGACGATCGGGTACACCCTGGACATGCGCGCAAGATGGCCGCTAAAATGATGGACATGGGTTATCCCCTGTATTACTACGAAAATATTGAAGGGGGACATTCCGGGGCTTCGACCAACGAACAGAGCGCACGTTCAACAGCTATGACCTACGCCTATTTGTTTGAACAACTCAAGTAAGGTTATGATCCGTATCGGACTCCCTGTATTGTGGATATTACTGCCCCTGCTCGTCATGGGGCAACGCCCGGGCGCAATGGAAAACGGAAGGTTCTTCGAGAAGAACGGACGCCCGATGCTCTATGGCGGTCCATTCGAGGCCCAGCACTTCGACATCTCAAATCTGGATCTGAAGCCGGAACAGTTCCATTACGGATTAGGACGGGAGAGTTTTCCTGCCCTGCTGAAACCTGAGTTTGAAAGCGTGGAGCAGGCGGATCAGATCTGGAACGATTCGCAGCGCTTCCTGCTGGCTTACAGGGGAGGTGAGGTAAAAGCTTATTCCGTGAAGGACCTGACCCGGCACGAGGTGGTGAATGACGTGCTTGACGGAGAACCTATATTCGCGGCCTATTGCATACTGGCTGACCTCGGTGCGATCTACAGACGCACCTACGGGGACAAGGTATTTACTTTCGCGGTGAGCGGTTATACCTATTTCGATCCCGAGGTGTGGGATGGACTGGACGGGTTTATCCTCTGGGACAGGGAAACGGAGAGTCTTTGGTGGCCACTGGTCGACAAGGCGGTATCGGGTTCACTCAAAGGCGTGAAACTGATAAAACTGGAGGAAGCCAACTGGGAAGACACCACCTGGGGTATAATTAAGAGGAAGTATCCCAACGCCAAAGTAATGAAGTCCGGGCTGGATTTCGAACGTCCTGGGACCTGGAAGCGATATTGGAATGTATCCGATGTGGTACGTTCGTATTCGAATTGAACTCAAATCGGATATGAGAGCCCGGGCCGGCGTTTTATTAAGTAGGTCTATTCGCTAAACATCCAATTATAATGTATTTTCCGTGCGACCATTTGACATTATGTCGGACCAGTATGCAATTTTCAGGAAATTTCCGACCTGGGCCCAAGCCGAGGAGATGAGGGAACTGCTCGAGGAAGAAGGCCTGGATTGCCGAATCGGGGACAATATCCCGCCCTTCGATATTACTTTTTCGGGCAGCACCCTTCTTCACGAATACGAAATTCGCCTGCACCCATCCGATTTCGACAAGGCGCATGAGGTCCTCGATGAGTGGGCGGACAATTTGCTTTACGATGTGGATCCCGAACACTTCCTGTTTCAGTACTCGGATTCCGAACTGTACGAGATTCTGCTCAAGCCGGACGAATGGAGCCCGCAGGACTACGCACTAACTCGAAAGATTCTCCAGCAAAGGGGTGTGGTGATAGACGATCAACTCCTGAAATCCATACGAATACGCAGGCTGGAAGAGCTTTCCCAGCCTGAAGGAAACCAGTCGGATTGGATCATAGCCGGATATGTACTGGCCGTCCTCGGGGCGGTTTTTGGTGTCCTGATCGGGTACTTTTTGTGGACCTCCCGCAAAACACTACCCAATGGCCAAAGGGTACCCAGCTATTCCCGCAGCGACAGGCGTCATGGAAAGCGCATGTTTATACTGTCAATCATACTGTTACCGGTTTATATTGTACTGCGCTACTTGCTATTAGTGAACCCATAAAATGAACCATGAGTACCAAGAGAAGATTTGTTCTGCGATTTTTACTGAAAAGCCTGGTCGTGTTGTTCATGGCGTTCATGGGGTTTGTTGGATTCCTCATCTGGCAGAATACCGGAGGAGAACCCCGTACCGCCGAAACCATGGCAAGACTCCCTGAAACGGTGACCCCGCGTTACGGCACCGATTCGGTCAGGGATTGGTGGAAACAGACGTCCGTGTATCAGATCTATCCCAGATCCTTTCAGGATTCCGACGGGGATGGCATTGGTGATCTCAACGGAATCATCAGCAGGCTGGACTACCTGGATTCGCTGGGGGTGGAAACGCTTTGGCTTTCTCCTTTCTTCAGCAGCCCTCTAAATGATCACGGGTATGACATCAGCGATTACACCGGGGTGGCGCCTGAGTACGGCAATTTGGGCACCGTCGACAGCCTGATCCTTGAGGTCCATAGACGGGAAATGAAGATAGTCTTCGATCTGGTCCTGAATCATACTTCCGATGAGCATCCCTGGTTTAAAGAGTCCCGGAGTTCCCGGGATAACCCGAAGAGCGACTGGTATGTCTGGAAGGATGGACAGGGGAATGCTCCCCCGAACAACTGGAAGACCGTCGCCGGACAGGGATCCGGCTGGACCTATGCAGCCGAGCGGGATCAGTGGTATTACGCGGCCTTCCTTCCCTTCCAGCCGGACCTCAACATGTCTAACCCTGAGGTCCGAAAGGAAATTTTTCGAATGGTCCGCTATTGGCTCGACAGGGGGGTGGATGGCTTCCGTCTGGATATTTTCAACTTCATATTTGAAGACCCCTCATTTGCCGATAATCCGTTTTCCTGGAGGTTGCTTCCGCTTTGGGAGGAAGGAAAATGGGCGCTGGAGGAACACAAATACAATTTCCACCAACCGGAGGTAATGGAATTTGCCCGGGAGCTCCGGGCTATACTGGAGGAATATCCCGATGGACGCTTTATGGTAGGGGAGGTATTCGGTTCGCATTTCCAGATGCGGGAACTGATGGGCATGGAAAAACTGGACGGACTCAACCTGGTGTTCCTCTTCGATTTTATCCATCATTTTGAGTACACCCCGGATTATTTCCGTCGGAAAGGGGAGGCTTACGAGTCCATATATCCGGAACCCCTGGTGCCGACCTACGTATTCAGTAACCACGATCAGTTCCGGAGTATCACCCGCCTGGGTAACGATCCCCGAAAGGCCGAGGTGCTTGCGGCATTTCAGTTAACCATGCGGGGGGTCCCCTTTATTTATCAGGGCGAAGAAATCGGGATGACGACCGCAAACATTCCCCTGGACGAGGCTCAGGATCCACTTGCGGCCGGATGGCTCAAATATCCTTCATGGCTGCAGGGGGTGTCCGGCGTACTCACCAATCGCGATAATTGCCGAACCCCAATGCAGTGGAACCGAACGCCCTCTGCGGGGTTCTCCCGTAATATGCATACCTGGTTACCCGTGCAGGGAAACTACAAGGAGATCAATGTCGCGAACCAGTGGGATGAGGATGACTCCTTGCTCAGCCATTACCGCTCATTACTATTTTTAAGGAAGAGGTATCCGTTTTTGAGGACAGCACCCGTTACGTTTCTCGATGCCGGTGATCTACCCGGCCAGGTACTGGGTTACCGGAGGGCTTCGGGCGATTCGCAGATCGCCGTGCTGCTCAATTTTTCTGAGGAGACTGTTTTGGTGGAATCAGCCGAATACCCGGACTGGATTACGCTACACGCTCGCAGATCCACCGTAGTTCCGGATGGCATAAAACTCGGTCCATTCGGTCTCATGGTGCTCTCTATCCGTGAATGATGCCTGGGTACGAACAACTCAACAGTCGTTATATATTCCGTGTGAACCCTAACGTTCATTTTCAGGGAATGACTGCCTGTATGGTTGTCCGGGAAACATTGACGCTAAAATGTGCAGAGAAGAGTTGAAATCGGGGCATTAATTCGTCCCCATCTGGTCGAGTTCCAATTGCGTCCTACTGCCATCAATATTGGTGTAGTGCAGTCGCACAAAGCCATAGTCCGGGTTGAACCAGCTCGTTAATCCCGTTATTCCCAGTCGGCTTTCGGCCTTAGATTCGACCCGGTAACAAGTGAGCTTACCCATCCTTGTATCCAATAACTCCACGCCTTTGATCTGATAGGTATACGCGCTTTCGATGCGTCCCTTCCAGCTTTTCCATCTCGGGTCGGACCAGCCGTCGCCGATGGTGAGTTTCCAAGACCATGTCGTACCGATGGCCAGAGGAGCCTTGATGTAGGGAAATGGATTCAGTTCCAGGATTTCGAAATATCCTTCCCGTGGAGGATGCATCCAAACATTGGCCCGGTTTTCGATTATCCCGGTCATTTCACCACTTCCTATCCAACCGGCTTCGGAGGTGTAGGAGTATGAAATCACCGTCTGATTGTAGCCTGGGTCGACGGTCTTAAAGGGTCCGAGGCCCTCGATGACAGTGAGCTTCACAAATTTTATAGTATGGATTGGGTTGGCTTCTTTCACGGGGACAAAATGCCAGGTGCGAAGGCTGTCGCGGCTCTGAATGTAGAAGATTCTTCCTCGTTCATCGATGTGCTCAAAACGATAGACGTATTCGCGGCCCGGGATATAGATGGAGTTATCCGCAGTGTATTTGTTCTCGTCCATAACCGCAGAGTCAAATACTTCTACTTGAATGCCTTGAGCGAGCTCCGTGAGCCTGTAGGCTGTGCCGGATTCATCGGATTGAGCCCAGGCAGGGATAATTGTGATGAGGAGAAGTGAAGAAATAATTCGTATCGTGCCGGAAAGTAAATGAGGAGTCACGCTGAAGTCAACTTCAAAGAATAAGGATAATACAGAAACTGCACGTTTCGAAAAAATATACATTCCACGAATATAGGCCGCTTTTAGCGTAAATTGAGAGGACACTCCTGGAACATTAAAGGTATGCCGTTTTGTATGTAGAAACTCAAATCCGAAATACACCCGAGTTTGTTTTCGATTGGTCCCGAAGTATTGATTTGCTTTTGCATTCCATAAAAAATTCAGGTGAAAAGGCTATAGCAGGGATAAGAACTGTTTCAATCGGGTTAAACGAATAAGTAACCTGGGAGGCCAGGCATTTCGGCCTAACTTTTTTATGTCTATAAATCCTTGTAAATCAGTTGAGATAGATTAAAAGTGTAATCGGTTTTAAAGTGCAACGATACGATGAATCTCTGCCTGTGTATCATAGTACTGCAGGTTTTCTCCAGAATAAGAATTTCGATCAATAAAAAAGCGAACAAAACAAAGAAAAAAGCACCGTCCTGGAAAAACGATAGGCAAAAGCCATACTCGTTTAACTCCAGTATAAGGCATCAAAATAAACTCTGAATCGAAAGTTGAATATTGAAATTCAGACATCTATAGACCTTAACGCAATGAAC
Source organism: uncultured Flavobacteriaceae bacterium (assembly GCA_964550895.1). Lineage (GTDB taxonomy): Bacteria > Bacteroidota > Bacteroidia > Flavobacteriales > Flavobacteriaceae > CAZKAP01. The sequence continues at coordinate 97,466 of CAZKAP010000002.1, read as the reverse complement.
ATTGCTGATATGCCTAGGGAGTGTAGGGGAACTATTCAATATCGTCTTATGGGATATACTCTCACTGCGGTCGAAGTGATTTAATCAACCTATATATACCTAAAATTGGCACGGATTCGGTGGCATATCACTTTAGTAACCTAGGGCATTGGTGTAACCGAAAGCAACATAAATACTGATATCCAGAATAAACCTCAATGAATGCAAAAACTCAATTTAAACGAATAGTTTAATTGAAATAAAGATGACATGTTTGAGATGGGGAACATAAACATCGTCATAACTCTTATCATAAAAAATCAAAGCACACAACGGAAATTGAGGTATATTTGCCTGAAATTTTAAAACGAAAGGATAGAATGAAGCCGACGGAAATTGCAAGAGTATTTTCTGATTATTTGGAAGAGGGTACTACACCTAAGGGAGCGAAGGTAAAGTCATTTTTTAATCAATTGTCCACTGCTCAGAAACGTATAGTGGCGAATAATGTGGCTAAAGCCTACAGTACGTATGTACAAGAGGAGAAGGAAAAGGCCGAGCAGAAAAAGAAACTGAAAAAAGAGATTTCTGAACTCAAAAAAAGGGCAAAGGAATTAGGGCTTTCGGTTAAAGAGGATTAAAGAATACTGCATCGGATCTCGACGTATTAATTCCCTGATTTGCCGGGATTCGGATTGGTATTGGGCTGGCTAAATGTCGAAAAACCTTTCGAATTTCCGGCTTTCGTATGCCCGGGTCCCATTCAGATTATTTGCATAAGCATATAGCTCTTGCGGTCCATCAGATTCTCTTTGGAGTGTAAACAGCGAGTTGCCTGCAGAGGCCGATTTGTATGCACCCATGCAGTAAGTACAGCATCTTTCATTTTCAATCCCGACTGCTTGCACATAGCCTTAGCTAATGGGATAGGGGAGAGGACGTTTAAATAACAGGGCGCTTTCCCTGAGACGGGGTAAAAGGGATACCCTGGTGGATGCCATTTACGACTTTATAATTGCGATCACCAGGGGAAGCATGCGCTCCACCCACAGGGCGTATTGGCTGGTGCTGGGGTGCAATCGATCGGGAGCCAATGCTCCCGGGGAGTCACCGAGTTCCCTTGAAATCTCGGTTACATCGACAAATCGAATGTTTCGTGTCGCGCATGTTTGCTGAATATAGGCGTTGTATTTGTCGATGTCCCTGGCGATGTGATCGCGGTTGTTGTTCCCAAATGGAGTGACCCCATAATCGGGTATGGAGATCACAAATACCCGATTATGGCCCGTAGCCAGTTCTTCCGCTTGGGTTAGGAGTAGGTCAAACTCCTGGGTAAACTGCTCGAAGGGTCGATTTTGATACTGGTTATTTACTCCGATCAGAAGGGATACCAGGTTGTAATTCCTTCTTTCCCTGTTTTCAAGGGCACTTAAAAGGTCGGCAGTGGTCCATCCAGTCCGGGCGATGATTTCTGTATTCTCGACCTCATATCCTCTTGACATGAGCTCTTCGCTGAGCTGAATGGGCCAACTTTGGTCTAAGTGAACCCCCTGGCCGATGGTGTACGAATCGCCGAGGGCCAGGTACACAGTGTCCGGTACAGGCGGCCTGGTATCCTGACGGCTGCACGAGACAGACGCCATCAACACTACCAGCAAAACGACCGGACCGGTAAACAGCTGAGGGTTCATTTCCTTTCTCATAAAACGCAATACGTTATGGGAGCACTCGAGGTCTAAGGGGCCATCCAGGGCTCGTACCGGTATTCCTCCGTTCTGGCATTGACCTCCCGACCCCGGATAATCAGGTGAGTTTTGTCCATTTTCTGACTTCTGTAGCCCAGCAATCGAAGAATGCGCTTGGTCATCAAACCGGCAATTTTAAGGTCTAGCATCAGCGTATCACTCTCCTTGTCGTAACGGGAAACGCCGGGAAGGAAAGGTAAGATCCGGTCAAACCTCCAGCGGCGTAACCAGGCCGAAATTCTCAAATACACAACGGGGGTTTTCCGGATAAAGAAGAATCCGTCATTGCCCTGTGCCTGATACAAGGGCATGAAAATTTTGGTGTCCTTGCGCGAGCGAAAAGGCCTGCCATTGTATTCGGCAAGTAGTTCGCCTTTCCGTACATCCTGAAAGTTCCGGAACCCGGGCTGCATTATAAACCGGTCGCCCTCACGGATTTCATGCCGGTAGTAAATTTCGTAGATGTTCCCTGTGGTTTCCCCTAAAGACTCGAAATACCGGTTATAGTCGATGCGCTCCCGGTTTAGCGATCCGGCAAAGACCAGTGACAAATAGACAAAAGCCACATGATTTTCAATGGAGGAAATCTCGTCGTGCTGTCCGGACTCGAACCCAAAGGATACATATCCCAGTTCATTGAGGTAGCTCAGGAGAGGTCCATCGAGATACTCTTCGATCCCCAATATAATGGGTGTGGGATACTGACTTGTGAATTGCCTGTTCAACAGGCTATCGTTAACCGTAATAAAGGGTGTAGTCTGGCAGGAGGTAGTATGAAGGTCGAAAAAGTAGAACGGCCCGGACTTACTGATGAGCAACCCATGCAGGAGCCGGTAGAGTTCCTGCAGCTGCCTTTCGTCCTCGTTGGCGGGTTGAAAGGTCTCGCTCTCTAGCTCCTTCAGGTTTTCCCGGGTCCATAACCGATTCAGATCGTTCTGGTGGAAGCGTTCCGATCTTTCCATGGCCCAGATATTTCCTGCCAAAGCATATATGCTGCCACGGATGGGAATCTCTTTTTCCTTTAATTCGTCGATCACCCGGTGTAGCGCAAATACTCCCGAAGGCTCATTGCCATGTACTCCTCCGAAAAAAATCAGGCAGGGGCCATTCTCTTTTCCTTCGATATGTCCAATAATGCGATTTACCTCCAGGTCCTGGCCAATGGCCTTACTGAACACTCTACTCATAGTTGTATTTCAGTATGTCCTTCCGGGTAATAATCCCGACCAATTGATCTTTCTGCAGGACGGGCAGGCATCCAATCTGGTGTTCTTTCATAAGCGCCACGGCCTCGCTCAGAGGGGTACAGGTTTCGACTGTAATCACGGATTCGATCATGATATCGGAAACGGGAACCGCCTTCCGGCTATTGAGGATTTTATCCTGAAAGCGGCTGATATGCGTCCAGGTTAACAAACCGACTAACTTTTCCTGTTGATCCACCACGGGAAGATGGTGAATGTTCTTCCACTCCATAATTTTCAGGGTAAGTGTTGCGGTATCATTCACATAGGCCGTAAAAAGCCGGGTGGACATGATGTGCCCCACACGGGTAGCCGAATCCGTCGTCAATATAGATTTTTTGAGGACCGGCCATAGGTGTGCGGGCTTATCCGTCTGCTGGTTATCGTATATGGCTTTGGTCAGTGAGATCAGGGCATCATCCTTTTTCGTTATTTTCTTCAGATTCCGGTAGCTGTTGATCATCCACTGAGCCGGGGTATGCCCGTTAATCCGATCCTCGATCACACCCAAAAGACGGTTGATGTCCTGAGGATGGATATTCATACTCTCAAGGCCCGATCGGGCTACAGGCAGTAATTCATCCCGGATCAGGGTCTTGAGGCTAACCGTTTTTCCCATCCAGTGCAGGTAGGTTTCAGCCCCGTATCGAGCCGCCTTGATAAAGTTCGACTTGACTTCGTTGAAGTCCATCCGATCCTCGAGTTGGTCGTATTCGGCAGGCCGACCTGTCATGAGGCCCACCCAGAAGGCGAAGTTCGCCATTTCGTCCAGTACTGAGGGGCCGGCGGGTACATACCGGTTTTCGATTCTCAGATGGGCTTTTCCGCCGCCTACTCCATAACACGGACGATTCCATTTATAGATGGTACCATTGTGCAGGCTAAGTGCTTTGAGTTTAGGGATCTCTCCTTTACTCAGTTTGACCATCGAGCTTTCTTCGATATCCCGGGACAATAGTATTCGATATCTTGAAATCTCATTCTTGTAGAAATCGGCTATACTGCCCCCGACCCAGTCTTCCCCAAAGGTAACACGAGCCTGCTGATCCCGAAGTGCGATGGAGACGTCGCGGATATCGACGCTCTGCTGGAATAAGGCTATTCGTGTTTCCTGCCATAATTCCTTTCCGAGTAGTAAGGGAGAATTCACGCATTGAGCGAGAACCGGTCCCGCTATGGCCTGGGCCCAATTATAACTGTTGGCGAAATCATCAGGATCTATCTGAAGATGCATTTGAAAACTGGTGTTGCACGCTTCGAACATGATGGAATTGTGCCTGACGAGTAATTCGTCTACGCCGGAGATTTTCAGGTGAAAATCGGTTGCCCGGAATTTTTTGAACATGTCATTGAGTGCAAAATATCGGGCGTGTTCCGTCATGACATGCGGCCCCACTTCATCGAATGAAATGGTCGGTAAAATACCGGAAAGCAGGACCCGGGAATTATGCTCCTCTGCGGCTGACTGGGCTTTGCTCAGCAATTCCCTCAGTTGGGATTCGACCCTGCCGAACGCATCGTTCCTAAGCTCGAAAGGGTCGAGGTTGATCTCCAGGTTATACTTAGCCAGTTCCGTAGTGAAATGAGGATCGTTGATAGATCGGAGTATGGAGGGAGCATTGGTGGTAGGGCGCCAATTTTGATCGACCAGACAAAATTCCTGTTCGGCCCCGATACGAACCACACCTTGCTCTATCATGCCCTCTCGAAGCATGAATTCCAGGGAATCTATATCGTCTAGAAGGCGCTGGATAAAGGCTTTTCTCGCTTTCTTATCCGTGTTCTTATTTAACTCTTGCTCACCCATCCTATACCCCCTCCAACGAGTGGTCGGGTAATTAAATTATCACTTTACCCGTGCTTGTATAGAATTAATTTAGGGATTTATTTACATCTAACCTCGTTTTACACAAGTTGCAAGGGCATATTATTAACCATATTGGACCGGGCCACTCCATGGAGTTGGCCTTGGTTTACGGTATAATCCACACAGTATGCGATAGGTAAGTCCTGTTCAAATAAAATAGCGAACCTAGTGATAGTAAATCGGGAAGGGTCAAAAATTCACGAATTCTTCGTGAAGATTTTTGGAGTTAGAGCCGCCTTAATGTCGGTCAAAGCTTAATTGGAGACAAAAACGAAAAATTCATGGAATGCTCCATATTTCAATTCTCTGGATAAGATCATTAACAGTATTCGACAGGCCCTTTACTTCCAAAAGAATGAGTAATAATTAAAAGAAGAGATTCTTTAGCGTCTCGACTTATTAGCTAAACGGCTCAGAGATATCTGCCGGTATGAATAAACCGCTTTCGTCCTCTTTGGCGCTTAACATGGTCGAATGGTGTCTTAGGCTACCCGGTTCACGATCCGCTATGGCCTGCAGCGTTGTTTGCCTGGCAATTTGGGTGGCCTTAAGGCCGTCCGTGGCCGATGGCATATTGCGATCCTCATTATGGCTAAGCGCATATTCCAGTTCCTTGTACATGCCCAGAAAATTCTTCTCGGGGTACCAGGGCAGGTGTTGCGTTCCGTGCGAATTTCGGAGTTCGAAATTGTGTTCCTCCCGGTTGTAACGGATCACCCCATCGGTGCCTATGAGTTCGTATTGAAAGTTGCTTCGGGGGTGTTTGGAGGTTGCATGATAGGAATAGCTTATTTCTACCATGGTATGGGCTCCATTTTCGTGCCCCATGTGAAGGTATATGTGGTCGGGCGCCTCGAAATCCTCCACCCATACACCTATGCCCCTGCTTGAGTTGATTTCAGATCCCAGCCACCATCGGGCCAGATCGATCTGATGTACGCCGCAGTCCACCATGGGGCCGCCTTCGTGCATCCTCCCCGTGCGCAGTGGGCTTGGTATCCGATTACCCGACGAATCATACGCCCATTTACCATGGGCATTCCATATGTAAATCAGCCTCAGCGAACGGGCTTCCCCTATGGCTCCCCTATGAACCAGCCGGTGTATTTCCAGGGCCGAGGGGCTGAATCGGTAAGTGAAACCTGTATAAAGTTTAACTCCAGCTTCGTTTGTTACCGATATCATTTGCTCAATTTCTTCGACGGTCATGGCAAGCGGTTTTTCACAGAGGATGTGCTTTCCGTATTGTGCGGCCTTTGTACAGTGCTCCAGATGGAGTGGAGCAGGAGTACAGATTACCACCGCATCGAAGTCGCACTTCCAGAAGTCCTCTTCCCTCGGGTAGGCGTGTTTTGCATGAAAGCGCTTTTGCATTTCAAGTGCCCTTTCCCAGCGGCTGTCATAGACGGATTCGAGAACGATTCCCTGTGTTTGTTGAATGGCCGGAAGATGCCCTAATTCAGCAATCATTCCGCATCCGATCAGGCCTATTTTGATCATGTGTTGCGTCTTTAGAATTTAGAACAAATGGTTACCCATTCAAGATAAGCAGGAAAGTTGAACCGTTTTCGACGGTCATTCATAAAAGCGCTCAATTCAGAGAACAGCTTATTTCTTCTAGCTACAACTTCAAGCATATTTAAGAGGCACCTTCATTGTAAACAGAAAACCGGCCAGTTGCAGATAATTGCTAATTACTTACCATTATGTAATGATTTCTTGACCTTTATTCAAGTTCATTACTACCCATTAGGTACTTACTTTACTCCGTAGATGATCGTGGTCAGTTTATTAATGAATTTCCTCCGATCAAATGCCTCTAGGGTTTAGATCAAAGTGCAGGAGAAAAATGAATTCTTAAAATTCTAAATAATTCCAAAACCAAAATATTCGTAAAAAATGAATACCCATTCCAGTCGCAGACAGTTTATCAGAAAGGCATCCCTCGCTGCCGGGGGAATAATTCTGACGCCCAATTTTATCAGTTGTAACAACGACGATGACACACTGACACAAATCGATTTTGATACCCTTACCGATCGGAATTTTGACTTCGGTGTGGCCAGCTTCGATCCGACCAACTCTTCCGTTATTATCTGGACACGGTATTCTACCACCGAGGCTACGGCAGACATTACATGGCAGGTCTCGACCGATGCCAACTTCAACAACATCCTCAGAGAAGGAGTGGTTACCACAGATGCCAACAGGGACTACACGGTATCCATCGAAGTACAGGAACTGGATCCGGGACTGAAACTGTATTACCGTTTCGCTAATGCCGAAGACGATGCCAAATCCGATGTGGGTGAAACACTGACGTTCTCCAATGATGCTGCCGAAGTTAAATTCGCGATCACATCCTGTGCAAACTTCGCTTCCGGATTCTTTCATGTTTACACGGAAATGGCCAATTCGGATGCCGATGTGATTATTCACCTGGGAGACTATATCTACGAGTATGGACAGGGCGAGTACGGGACGACTCCGTTCACGGATACGCTCGGGAGGGCTCCGGAGCCAGGTTCCGAGATTATCTCTCTGGGAGATTACCGGACCCGGTACCGCCAATATCGCAGCGATTCCGGTCTGAAACTGGCGCATCAAAAGAAACCGTTTATCGCGGTTTGGGACGACCATGAAGTAACTAATGATGCCTACATCGATGGTGCAGAAAACCATCAGGAAGACGAAGGAAGCTTTGAAGCACGCAAACAGGCAGCTCTTCAGGCGTATAGTGAATACATGCCGGCCCGAACTAACAACTCAAGTATTATATACCGCAGCTTCCAGATCGGAAATCTCGTGAACCTGATTATGCTTGATACGCGCCTGATCGGGCGAACCAAGCAGCTCGATTACGGTGACTACATCGACAATCAGGGCAATCTGGATGCGGTTGCCTTTCAAACGGATTTACTCGATCCAACCCGAACTCTCCTGGGAGAAACCCAGCTGAACTGGCTTTTAAGTGAAATTCAGTCGAGTAGTGCCCAGTGGCAGGTTTTGGGTCAGCAGGTTCTTATGGGGCGGATGAACGTACCCGCTGAACTCCTTGTATTCCTTGGGGCCATAACGGCAGAGCTGGAAGCAACCGGTACCGTTTCGGATGCTACCCTTATTGGGTTTAATACGGCACTTACCGAACTGGTTACCCTTAAGGTGCGGGCATTGAATAATGACCCTACCCTTACCGAGGGAGAATTGCTGAGGCTTAACACCGAAATTCCTTATAATCTGGATGCTTGGGACGGATATCCAATTGAACGGGAAGCTGTACTCGCGGCCCTTCAGGGTAGGCAATCACTGGTTCTTGCCGGGGATACCCATAATGCCTGGAGCAACACCCTGAAGACTCAGGATGGATCGATGGTTGCCACTGAATTTGCTACCTCTTCCGTATCTTCTCCAGGATTCGAACAATTCCTGGGTACAGACCCTGCTACCATTGCCGGTTTTGAGCAGGCCATAGTAACCCTGATCGACGACCTGAACTATTTCGACGCTTCTCAGCGCGGGTTTAACTTGGTCACAATCAATGGCAGTGGAGCAACCTCCCAATGGATCTTTGTCAGCGATATTCTCTCTGAGGCATATGCGGCCATTCCCGGACCGTCTCTGAGTGTTTAATAAGTACCGATTGTACGAATCGAAATAGGCTTCCTGTCGGTTTCAGGAGGCCTATTTTCATATCGGAAATAAGAGAACCTAATCGTATCCGATTTTGCATCGACTCGTATTTATGCAATTCGTAAAGCGTTCCGCTTTACCGATGGTCCAATTATTGGGATTATCGAAATTTGCCGCCTTACAGTTCGATGTGTACTTGCTGAGCTAGGTTCTAACCCATGCAACTCCTCACCGAACCAAAATCAAATCAAAATGTCAATGAACAAGTGGATTTATTCAATGATTTAATTTAAAGCATCAGTACTAATCCCCTGTCTTAAATGAATAGTGTCAATTGGTTCATGTCATCATCTTTTCACGTTATCTCCAGTAGCACTTCATGTTTTTGCCATTTCCCGAGTAGGCATCATGTATAGATTCAGGTGCAAGTGGTGCACACTCCGTCCGCTAAAACCGTGGGCTTTGCGGCCATTTTACACCGGATTTTGGTACTCCGTAACAAAGAAATGCTTGGAATAAAAAACGGCTGCCCTTTAGACAGCCGTTTATGCGGAGAAAGAGGGATTCACCTCGCTCCGCTCGGTGCTTCCCAAAAGGGAATCCTGGTCATAGAGGCCAATCTCAAGGGGGATCGAAGTGTATTCCATGAATTCTCTTCTGGTCCATCCGGACCATTTTAAACTCCGTTTCATTACGCTCACCAAAACCGCAGGTTTTGCGACCGAACTGAAACGAAGTTACTCAGCTGCGCTAAAGAGAATTCATGGAATAAAAAACGGCTGCCCTTGGGGACAGCCGTTTATGCGGAGGAAGAGGGATTCGAACCCCCGGAGGTGTGACCCTCAACAGTTTTCAAGACTGCCGCATTCGACCACTCTGCCATTCCTCCCGGTCGCAAATGCGGTTTACTCCCCACAATTGCGGGTGCAAATATAAAAAGGATTTTACTACGGCCACAGTGAATTTTCCACAGGCCGTGTTAATGACCTGCCCATATTTTCAAGTTGTCCCGCCCCTAGGCCAATAAAAGGGGCTATTTTTGGCCGCATGGAAATGGAGTTGTGGACACAGTTTCTGATCCTCTTTTTCGTGGGAATAGCGGTAGGGGTGATCAATACCATGGCGGGAGGGGGATCTCTGATTACCCTTCCCGTACTGATCTTTCTCGGGCTGCCTCCTGCCGTGGCGAATGGAACAAACCGGGTGGCCATAGCCATACAGTCCACAATGGGAGTATCCGGATTCCGAAGCAAGGGTATAAAGACCTTCCCGTACAGTCTTTATCTGGGCATAGCCGCGACCATTGGTGCCATTATCGGCGCCCGCATAGCCGTAGATATCAGGGGAGAGGTCTTCAATCGCATACTGGCCATTATCATGATTGTGGTGGTGGTACTGATCGTGGTGAAACCGAAGATTCGCGCTGAGGAGTTTTTAGAACGTACCCAAGGTAAATACCTGTGGATAGGTATAGGTACTTTTTTCCTGTTTGGGATCTACGGGGGTTTCATCAATGCCGGTATTGGGATCCCCATGATGCTCTTTCTCCACCACGTGAACCTTATGGACCTGAACCGAGTTAACGCCACCAAGGTGGCGGTGGTAGCCATCTACACCCTGGCAGCCCTGGCCGTATTTGCTATTGACGGTCTGGTGGACTGGAAACTCGGAGCCATGCTGGCCCTGGGTAATGGCATTGGGGCCTGGGTTAGTTCACGCTTAGCGGTAAAACGGGGCGATAATTTTGTCAAGTTCTTTCTGATCGTCATGGTGGTGTTTATGGCGATCAAGCTTTGGTTCTTCAGCTAGTACGGAACGATATCCACAATCTCCAAACCAAAACCCGAAATACCCACCCGCCTAAGCTGCTGCGAATTCGAAATCAGGCGAATGTTCTTGACGCCCAGGCTGTGCAGGATCTGGGCGCCGATGCCGTAATCCTTATTGTCCATGCCGACCCGGGGTGCTTTCTTTATCCCTTCCTCCTGAAGCTTCTTATAGGCATTGAGCCGGGCCAGCAGGTCGAACGGTGCGCTTCCCTGATCGATGAATACGACTACCCCTTTCCCGATCTCATTGACCTTGTCGAACATGCGCTGAAGGGCACGGTCCGGATGATCGGTGAGGTTGCCGAGGATGTCGTTGTTCACCTGATGAGAATTGATTCGCACGGGTACGGGCTCTTCCGGCTCCCAACTTCCTTTGGTGAGCGCCACGTGTACCTGATCATTGGTGGTTTGCTGGAAGGCGTGCAGTTCGAATGCTCCGAAACGGGTGTCGACGGTAAAGTTCGTCTTGCGTTCGATCAGGCTGTCGTGCTGTATGCGATAGGCGATCAGGTCTTCTATGGAAACGATCTTCAAATCAAAGCGTTCGGCCACCTTAAACAAATCCGGGAGACGGGCCATAGAGCCGTCCTCATTCATGATTTCCACGATCACTCCGGCAGGCTTGAGGCCGGCCAGTCGGGCCAGATCAATGGCCGCCTCGGTATGGCCACTGCGTCGCAATACACCGCCTTCTTTTGCAATCAGCGGAAAAATATGTCCCGGACGCGCCAGTTCGTGAGCCTTGGTGACCGGATCGATAAGGGCTTGTATGGTCTTGGTCCGGTCCAGGGCGGAAATACCCGTCGTTACTCCATTTCCCCTGAGATCGACCGAGACGGTGAATGCCGTCTCCAGGGGGTCGGTGTTGTGATCGACCATCTTCTGCAGTCCCAGTTCACGGCACCGGCCTTCCGTAAGGGGTGCGCAAATGAGCCCGCGTCCGTGCGTAGCCATGAAATTAACCGTCTCCGGAGTTATGGTTTCGGCAGCGGCAATAAAATCCCCCTCGTTTTCGCGGTTTTCATCATCTACGACGATAATCACCTTGCCGGCTCGGATATCTTCAACCGCATCTTCTATGCGATCCAGAGAATGCTTGGATGGGGGGGTAGATTCAGACGTGTCCATTTAAACCGTGATATAATTCTTTAATTTCTTCAGAATGGGAAGGTACATGACCGGGTAGGCCAGAAAGGCCAGGATCATCCAATATACCGGAACCGGGCGCGTAGCGTCTGCCTTGGCGAACCGGACTTCGTTTAATGTATTGCGCAATCGCAGGAAAAAGACCAGGTACAACACCAGCGAAAACATCCCCACGAACAAATAAATCGCAGATTGGGTACCCTCCTCCGTAATCAGGTTAATGACATAGGCACCCAGGGCCAGCACATAGGTGATCAGCAGCACCCGGTTCTGGCTGTTAAATCGTTTATTCAGCACCTTGTAGCGCTTGTATTCCGATCGTGTGCGCAGGTATTGCTTTCGAAGGTCATCGATATCGGCGGAACGATCCTGCAGTATCCTTAGGGCCGGTAGAGCCGCGTCCCAGCTCCGACGGTCCCGGTAAACCTCCAGGGCATATGCCTTGAGTTCGGGATCGGTCAGCCCGCCCAATTGTTGGTGTTCCTCGGCAGAAACCTCGATGGAAAGCATTGTTTCGGGCCCGGGAAACCCGGTTTCGACCTCGGCTTCCTGCTGCGGTGTCTTGCGCAGTTTGAGTCTCTGGAAAACCCCGGAGAAACCGGTGTTTATGCCCGCGAACTGCTTGTCCCGGTTCGCCCTGCGCGTCAGTACGATACTCAAGGGAAGCATGACCAGTGTGGAAAGCCAGGCTCCGAGGACGGGCTCCATATTCCCTTTCTTGGCAAAGTTTTCGGCGGCCACACCGAGGAAGTAGTAGACGATAAAGAGCAGGAAGGCAATCACCATGGGGAAACCGATACCCCCTTTTTTGATGATGGCTCCCAGGGGGGCCCCGATAAAGAACAATATGATGCAGGAAAACGCCAGGGCAAACTTCTTGTGCAGTGATAGCAGGTGCCGGCTGTAGCGTTCCCTCTGAACCTTCAGGTTTTTGGTCTTCGCACGTACGGTATTGACCAGGCTGACAATGTTATTCTCCGTGTTCCGGTAGACCTGTTCCTGCCTCCAGTAGGGCAGGCCGTTGATGATTAGATCCAAATCGGCTACAGGGGTCACTTCCGGCTCCGGGCCCGGGCTGGCCGCAACATGGCCCGAATCCAGTCGAACCCGGGATGTAGTCGCTTCCCGCAATAGTGGACGGGCCACCGAATCCCCGGTCGTGCCGGCGGTGTTAGCCCGGGCGGGTATGTTTTGTGTATTGCCCTGAAATACCCGGCTTTCGTAACTCCCTTGCTTGCGGTCCGTGCTGATGACGGAATCCTTTCCTTGCTTATTCCTCAGCGGAAAGGCACCGAGACGCAGGTTGGAATTCCTTGAAAATGCCTGAATCTGGTCTACATTGGTATTCTTCAGGGAATCGATATCCTTATACAACCGCTGTACAGACTTCATCTTGTCCGTCACTATACCCCGGTCGTCGTCTATGTTTCGCTGAGTGAGGGACGAAAGGTCGATATTCTTTATGTATGTTTTGAAGTAGGCCTTGGCGAAGGGGTGTTTGCGCCGTTCTTTCGCGCTTTTTGGCTGTACCTCCTCATAGTAATACCCGTCGTTGAGGATCAACTGAACGAGACCGGAATCGTCTCCCCCCAGGAGTTCTCCGGTCTGCGCACGAATGACCGTGGTATTCTTGCCCACGCCGGATTTCTGATGGATGATGATGTCCCTGAGCTTGCTGTCGTTCTCCCCGTACTTTTCACTGACCATCATGTTCATGTTCGAGCCCTCTATATCACTGAAAACCCCTTCGATAATCACGGAGGCCGGCTTGATGTCCTTGAGGTTCGTCCGCATGTTAAAGATCTGCTGCTCCGCCCTAGGAGTCACGTAATTGGCCAGCAGAAAGGTCGCGAAGCCGAGCAGGATGGAAAAAAGCGTGGGCGCCCGCATGCTCCGCATAAGAGATACCCCGGAAGCTTTCATGGCGGCGAACTCGTAGTTTTCTGCGAGATTTCCAAAGGTGAGGATACTGGAGAGCAAAACGGTAAAGAGTATAACCTTGTCCAGCAGAGTGGGGATCAGATTCCAGAGAAACTTGGCCATGACGGACAGATCCAGGTCCTTTCCTGCCCACTCGTCCACGAACAACCAGATTGCCTGGAAGATGAAGATGAACAGCAGTATGGCAAACGAGCTGACGAAGTTGAGCAGGAAGCGGCTAAGAATGTATCGATCTAATATCCTCAAGGGGTCCTTGCACTAGCTTTTAAGGACGTAAAAATAACAAACTGCCGGTGAGCTCCGCGCTAACCGAACCGGGGTTGGGAATTATTTGGGATTTTATTCGTCTATGTAGTATCCCTCGGATTCGTACTTACTGCGATTAAAGCGGAACATATTGGAAGGTAGATCCTGGTTTACCTTGAGCGACAGCACGGTAATGGTCGTTTGGGTATTCTCCTTACCGTGTTCGATCACCCGGTAAACGTTCTTGGTCGTGACATCGACGCCCAGAAGAATGTCTCTCAGGTCGGAAGATGGGTCCTGAGGTATCAGCTTGATGAACTGAATCTTACGTCCCTGCATGTCCTGCAGTATATCCCATTTGGCGTCGTATCCTTCCCGGTAAAAGGTTAGCATCTTGGAGGGGGTAATGGTAGCGTCGGATTCCCCCATGTTCTCAATCAGTACCTCCTCGTTCTCGGGCACTATAGTATACACCTTTTCACCGTCGTAGAGCTGTTGCGAGCCGAATACATCGACTCGGTATAGATCGCCCATGACCGTCATATCCCCTTTGGTTTCCTGATAGAGGTCCGCCTCCTTGTTTTCCAGGACGTACTTGAATTCCAGGCTGATGTTCTTGTACCCGTTAATCTTGTTGTAGACTTCGTCGAGCAGGGTCTTTGCCCGGGCATCGGACTGGGCACTTAGTAGGGCGGTGGAGGCCAGGAGCGTGAACAAGGCGAGTGAACGTAAAGCTAGCGTTATCATAGGTCTAAATAGTTTCGTCTTTAAAGAACTGTTCCAGGGCAATCAAATCGGAGATCAGTACCTGTCGGGCCTTGCTTCCCTCGAAAGGGCCAACGATGCCAGCGGCTTCGAGCTGATCGATAATCCTGCCTGCCCGGTTGTAACCCAGCTTGAGCTTTCTCTGTATCAGCGATGCAGAACCCTGTTGTGCGCTGACTACTACCTCGGCGGCCTCCCGGAACTTGGAATCCCGTTCCTCGGGATTATTATCAACTCCTGTGCCAGAAAAATCATCCTCGACCTCGGGCAGCATGTGTGCATCGGGATACGCCTTCTGACTTCCGATGTATTCCGTGATCCGGGCGATTTCGGGTGTATCGACGAAGGCGCATTGCAAACGGGTCAGGTCATTGCCCTGGGTAAATAGCATATCCCCACGACCAATCAGCTGTTCGGCGCCCTGGGTATCGAGTATGGTCCTCGAATCGATCTTGGAAGTAACCCTGAAGGCAATACGCGCAGGGAAATTAGCCTTGATGATGCCGGTGATTACATTGACCGATGGTCGCTGAGTGGCAATAATGAGGTGAATACCGATGGCCCGGGCCAGTTGGGTCAGCCGTGCTATGGGCGCCTCGATTTCCTTCCCGGCCGTCATGATCAGGTCGGCGAATTCGTCTATAATGAGGATCACATAGGGAAGGTAGCGGTGTCCTTCGTTTGGATTCAGTTGCCGGGCTACAAATTTGGTGTTGTACTCCTTAATATTTCGCACCATGGCCGTTTTGAGCAGTTCGTACCGGTTGTCCATCTCCACACAAAGGGAATTCAGGGTGTTAACGACCTTCTTGGTGTCGGTGATTATGGCGTCTTCGCTATCTGGGAGTTTGGCCAGAAAATGGCGTTCGATCTTGTTGTAGAGTGTCAGCTCCACCTTTTTCGGATCGACTAAAACGAACTTCACCTCGGCCGGGTGCTTCTTGTAGAGCAGGGAAGTAATTACGGCGTTAAGCCCCACCGATTTCCCCTGGCCTGTTGCACCCGCCATAAGCAGATGGGGCATCTTGGCCAGGTCTACGACGAAGGTTTCGTTACTGATGGTTTTGCCAAAAGCGATGGGCAGCTCCATTTTATTGTTGACGAACTTTGAGGAACTGATCATCGTTTTCATGGAAACGATCGAAGGGTTGGTGTTGGGAACCTCGATACCTATGGTTCCTTTGCCCGGTATGGGTGCGATGATGCGGATGCCCAAAGCAGCCAGGGAAAGGGCGATATCGTCCTCTAGGTTTTTGATCTTGGAAATGCGAACCCCTGCCTCGGGAACGATTTCGTAAAGGGTTACCGTCGGACCGATCGTCGCCTTGATCTGGGCTATTCCGATCTTGTAGTTGTTCAGGGTCTCGACGATGCGGTCTTTGTTCTCCTCCAACTCTTCCTTGCTAATAGCTATGGATTTGGAGCCTCCGCCGTGGAGATCCAGCAGGTCGATACGAGGGAACTGGTAGCGACTGAGTTCCAGTTTGGGATCGAATTCACCATATTCTTCAACCAATTTCTTGGCCAGATCCTCCACGGGTTGTTCCTCCTCGTGGGAGAAATCTTCCACTTCAAAGCTGACAGAGTTACCCTCGGCCTGTTTCGGTTCTTCATCCTCCTTTTCCAGATGAGGAATATCCTTCTTGTGCGTGTAGCTTTCCGAAACCTTGGGAAACAATTCGATCTCTTCCTTTTGGTCGGAGGCAGCGGATACCTCCTCGGCGGCCTCTGAACCCCCACGGGTATATCGCTCCTCTGAGGTCCTGCGCCTATGAGACGTTTCGTCCCGCAGGCGAATCTTAAGCCCCTTCAGATAATCGGCCTGACGCGTAAACCATTGGGTGAGCGCATCCGCCAGTCTCGATACCTGACTCCCGGTGTAGCCCAAGGCATCTAGCGCCGTGGAATAATACTTCCCGGGACTGAGATGAAACCAGCGGCTGACGCCCCAGATAGCGAGCAGGGATAGCAGCAGAATGACCCCTGCCTTCCCACTGTAATCGGAGATGAAATCATTGATCTCAAAACCTATGGCGCCTCCCCATAGGGGATGCTCCTCGGCAAAGAAGCCGGCAGCCACCGAGAGCCAGATGGCGATAAAGATCCCATTGGCCCAGCGCGCCAAAAGCCGCCGGGTCGACAGGTCGAAAAACAGTATAAAACTGGTTAAGGCGAAGAGTATAGGAAAGACAATACTCGCCAGTCCGAGCCCGTCGTACAGGAAGAAATAACTGAGCTGATTGCCCACGGTACCCAGGATGTTCTGCGTACTGTCATTGTCACGGCTCCAGTCTGCCAGTTCGCTCTGGTCGTTTTTCCAGGTCTGGTAAAAGGATACGAATGAAAGCAATAAGGTGAGGCTGACGATGAAGAAGACGCCTCCGAAGAATATTTTATTCTGGGCCTGTCTCTCCTTTTTCGTCCTGCGCTTAACCGCAGTGCGCTTGCGACTTGTGGTTGTCGATTTGCGTTTCGCCATAGTCAGATTCGAGTCGTCCGGATAAAATTACAAATTCATGTGGCTTGCGGCCGGTCAGAATTTGGGTATGTAAATGAGGCCTGCGATAAACAGGGCCGTTAAAGCGGCCCAGAGGACCCCTGCAGCGGCGATATCCTTAATGATTCCGATACGCTTGTCCTTATCGGGCTGCACGTAGTCACATAGTTTTTCCAGGGCCGTATTGGCAATCTCCGTTACGATCACCAGGGCCGCGACCAGGAGTTGCAGGCACCATTCGATCTTCGAGATTTCGAAAACAAAGCCCGCAACCGAGATCACCAGCAGGGCCAGTATGTGAACCTGAAAGTTCTTCTCGGTCCGGATCAGCAGCAGTAGTCCTCTAAAGGCGTATCTAAAACTGTGCAGCCGGCCCCTGACAAAATCGTTAGGGTCAGGCATTGCCCAATGCGTTCAGGGCCGCCTGGTAATTGGGTTCGTCCGCAATTTCGGGAACTTGTTCTGAATACAGCACTGTCCCTTCGGCATCCGTGACCACAACGGCCCTGGAATGCAGCCCCTGGAGTGGTCCATCGGTGAGTTCAAGCTGGAAATCCCGGCCAAACGACCCCGTACGGAAGTCGGAAAGGGTAATTGCATTTTCTATGCCTTCGGCGGCACAAAAGCGGGCCTGTGCGAAAGGCAGGTCTTTGGAAACACAAAGCACGACGGTATTGTCGAGTGAAGCCGCCTTTTGGTTAAAGGTCCGAACGGACTGTGCACAGGTTCCAGTGTCGATGCTGGGAAAAACGTTAAAAACACATCGCTTTCCCTTGAAGTCGTCCTGGGTCTTTGTACTAAGATCGTTGGCGACCAGTTCAAATTCCGGGATTCTGCTTCCGGCGGCGGGAAGTTCGCCTATGGTATGTACGGGATTACCTCCCAGGGTGATTTTTGCCATGATTACGTTTTTAAAATATGAATGTTGTTCAGGGTGCGAAATTACACATATTGCCGGGTAATGCCACACCGACAACTCATCGAAGACCAGGGGTCACCTTCCGGCCAGCCTTCGGATTTTATAACCGATAGCCGCCACAAAAAGGGTGGTAAACGGGCTAATCCAGTTAAAAACGGCATAGCCCACATAGGATTCCCAGGAGACCTGTAATACACTCGCGTGATAAGCCCCACAGGTGTTCCAGGGTACCAATGCGGAAGTAACCGTGCCCGAGTCCTCCAGGGTACGGCTCAGGTTCTCCGGTGCCAGTCCGCGATCTTCGAAGGCCTTGGAGAACATCTTGCCCGGAACGACGAGCGCCAGATACTGATCGGAGGCGGTCAGGTTCAATGCAATACAACTCCCGACCGTACTGGCGAAAAGGCCGAAGGTGGTGGTAGCCAGTTTAAGCAGCGACTGGGTGATCCGCTGCAGGGCTCCGATTCCTTCCATGACGCCTCCAAAGACCATGGCACAGATGATAAGCCAGATGGTGCCGAGCATCCCCTTCATCCCCCCGGAATTAAAAAGTTCGTTCAATACCGCCGAGTCGGTCGGTATGGAAATGTCCACCGTAATGGCGTTCATAACACCCATGTAGGCAGATTTCCAGTCCCCGGATTCCAGGCCACTGACGTGCTGCACCAGTTCAGGCTGAAAAATCAGGGCGAACAGGGCACCCAGGAGGGTGCCGGCCAGCAGGGCAACCAGCGGGGGAGTCTTCCGGACGATCAGGACCACAACGACGGCCGGTACCAGGAACAGCCAGGGGCTGATCCAGAACACCGACGATATGGATTCCTTCAGCAAGGATATCTCAGCGGACTGGCCGCCTCCCGAACCGACAAAGCCCATAATGAGGAAAAACAGAAGGGTAATTACAATGGACGGGACTGTGGTAATGGTCATATACCTGATGTGGGTAAAGAGGTCCGAGCCGCTCATGGCAGGTGCCAGATTCGTGGTGTCGCTTAGGGGGGACATCTTGTCTCCGAAGTAGGCCCCCGAGAGTATGGCGCCTGCCGTCATGCCTGTGTGTATGTCCAGGGCTTCCGCTATGCCCACCAGGGCAATACCTACGGTGGCGGAGGTGGTCCAGCTGCTGCCTGTCGAAAGGGATATGACGATGCATATCAGTACACAGGCCGCTAGAAATATGTTCGGGTGAAGTACTTGTATTCCGTAATAAATCAGGGCCGGAATAACCCCGCTGAGCAGCCAGGTTCCGGACAGTGCCCCGACCATGAGGAGTATAAGCAGGGCGGAGGTGGTGGACTTTACATTTCGCGAGACCGACTCCAGCATGTCTTCGTACGGAATGTGCCTGCGGAAGCCTATGACGGCAGCAATAGCACCGCCGATCAGGAGTATAAACTGATTGGATCCGCTAAGGGCATCGTCTCCGAAAACAAACACGTTCAACGCGAGCAGCAGCACCAGTCCGACAACCGGGATCAGCGCCTCTCCCAGACTCAGTTTTACCTCTTCTTCTTGCTTGGGTGTCGTAGTATTCATATGCTTATGTACCGGCCAAAAACGCTTAAATTAAGTATTTGTTGGTTAATGGGAGGGCCGAGCGGGTCGATGCGAGGGCAAACGGGTCCTTTAAATCGCAGTTGTGGGCGCGTAGGCTCTCGGATTTTAGTCTTAATTTTAGGGCCTAATTCAACATTATGGATTCCCTGGATGTAATAGTGATCGGGTCCGGACCCGGAGGATATATAGCTGCCATTAGATGCGCCCAGTTGGGCATGAAAACGGCCATTATTGAAAAGCGAACCACCCTGGGCGGGACTTGCCTGAATGTGGGTTGCGTTCCTTCCAAGGCACTATTGGACTCCTCTCACCATTACGAGGAGGCCCTCAAGAACTTCAAAGAGCACGGCATCGATATACAGGGTGGGATCGAGGTCAATTTCGGTCAGATGATCGACCGTAAGCAATCGGTAGTGGATCAGACCACCAAGGGCGTACAGTTCCTCATGGACAAGAATGACATACAGGTTTATAATGGCTGGGGAAGCTTTGTCAGCCCTAATGAGGTTCAGATCGAAAAGGTAGATGGGGAGACCATCAGGCTGGGCGCCAAAAACTTCATCATTGCAACCGGTTCGGAGCCGGGCACCCTGCCTTTTATTGAACTTGACGGCGAACGGGTAATCAGCAGTACGGAGGCCCTCGAACTCAAGGAAATCCCGGATCATCTGGTGATCATCGGAGGGGGAGTGATCGGGCTCGAACTCGGGCAGGTATACCGACGGCTGGGTTCTGAAGTGAGCGTGGTGGAGTATATGGATCGCATTATACCGAGCATGGACAGCGCGTGTTCGAAGGAACTCATGAAGTCCATGAAGAAGCAGGGTGTGAAGTTTTTCCTGTCCCATAAGGTCAAGGCCCTGGAAAAGACATCGGATTCCATCCGTGTGATTGCCGATGACAAGAAGGGCAAGGAGGTCAGTTTCGAGGGGGACTACTGCCTGGTATCGGTAGGTCGAAGACCGTATACCCAGGGACTCGGCCTGGAGGAGGCCGGCCTATCCACAGACGAGCGGGGCAGGATACCGGTGAACGATCAGTTGCAAACCGAGGTTGCCCATATCTACGCCATAGGGGACGTCATTCGGGGTGCGATGCTGGCCCACAAGGCAGAAGAAGAAGGGGTCGTAGTCGCGGAGTACCTGGCAGGACAGAAGCCCCATATCGATTACAACCTGATACCCAATGTGGTTTACACCTGGCCGGAGGTGGCTTCGGTGGGAAAAACCGAGGAGGAACTCAAGGAAAGCGGACGGGCCTATAAGTCGGGTCAATTTCCTATGAGGGCGTTGGCGCGTGCCCGGGCGAGTATGGACCTGGATGGGTTTATCAAGATCCTGGCCGATAAAACGACGGACGAAATCCTTGGGGTTCACATGGTCGGACCCAGGGTAGCCGACCTGATCGCAGAGGCAGTGACCGCCATGGAGTTCCGGGCATCCGCAGAGGATCTTGCCCGAATGAGCCACGCGCATCCCACATATGCCGAAGCCGTAAAGGAGGCAGCCCTGGCCGCCACGGACAATCGCCCCCTGAATATCTGACGAAAACCCGGTGGGGGTGATGGATCAATCCTTGATTTTATCCCATAGTTTCCTTAGTCGCGAAAGGAGCCAATGGGGAGTATATCCCTTTTCTTTAAACCGTTTGTAAAGCAGTGCGAGATAAACGCATACCCACATAAATGCCAAAACTGCGGGCAGCATCAGGCCGATATCCAGGCTTCGGTAAAATGTGCGGTAGAGCGAAAAGCCGGTAAAGCTGCCGTAAAGCACTATAAAGTGGACGATGTAGATATTCAACGTGCTCTGCCCGATCTCCACCCAAAGCTTATGAGTCAGGTATCCCCTGAGGCCGATAAAGACGGTTAGAGTGATCAGAACGTGGCCAAGCCGGATGAAGAGGTAATTATTCTCCATAACCTTAAGAAACAAGTCCCTCCCCTGTGCTCCAAACAGAAATGTACCCGCGCCGGTTTGATGCAGGGCTTCGAAGAGCGGGCTGGAGACAAAGATCAGGCCCAAACCCGCTAGGGCGCATGTCGCCATTGCCCGGCGAAAGAACTGCGGACGGTGCATGTATTTTAAAAACACCAGTGCCATACCTCCGCCATAAAATGAGTAACCCACCCAGGGGATCACGGCAAATACAGAACCGTAGGCCTGGGTAACGTAGTTGGCCAGCCAGACCGGCCATTCGGGGTATTCCTGCCCGTCGTAAAGGGGCTCGGTCAGAAAGATTAGGGTAGCAACTACAAAAAGTAGCCAGAAGTTAAATGATCTGCCCAGTGGGAGGCTGAATATATAAATGCCGATCAGTGCTATAAGCGAGAGACCAATGCAGTGCAGTACGTCCACATAAAAGAATGAGGGATACAGTTTGCCGAGGAGTAGACCGGGCACGTAAAGACGCAGGAGGTAGCCGATAACCAATAGTTGAACACCCCGCCGGATTCCTTTGCCGATGCGGGGATTCCGAATAATACGACCCGACTTGGACTCCAGCAGGTATACGATAATAAAGCCGGAGATCGTGAAGAATACCGGAGCAGTGATGCCCCTGAAGAACTTCCAGGTTTCGTACCAGAAGTTTCCGGGTATGCGATGGTTATCCGCCAGCAGGACGTCGACGAAATGCCCCTGAAGCATCATCAGTATAGCCCATGCCCTTAAGGCATCAATGAAGTATAACCGCTGATTTGCCATGTTCAGAGGATTGGGCCAAAAATATGCGATACCCCATATGATACCTAATAATTATTTTTGCTCCTGGCCCCTACAGTTCCGAATAAGCGGGATTCGTGATGCGGTATGCCACTGGGAATCCCTCGTGTAGATTTATGTCCGACCTGTATACTCAATTCGACCATTACGTCCGTGAACATCTTCCGGAACTGAACCGTGCCCGGTTGGGCGTGGCTTGCAGCGGAGGGCTGGACAGTACGGTACTCGCTCACCTGTGTTCGGCGTTTCAGTGGGAGATCATCCTGCTCCACATCAATTATGGCCTCCGTGGATTGGAAAGTGACGGTGATGAGGTGCAGGTCCGTAGCCTGGGTGAATCACTCGGGTGCCGGGTGATGGTGGTCCGGGTCGGGGGTCGAGAAGGACTATCGCACTTGCAGGGCTCACTGCAGATGCAGGCCCGGACATACCGGTACAGGCAATTCGAGCACTGGAAAGAGGAGTGGGAACTGGACTATGTGCTGACCGCCCACCACCTGCAGGATTCGCTGGAAACGCTGTTGATAAACCTGAGTAGGGGTACCGGACTCAGGGGTATGACGGGTATCCCACTTCGCAGGGGAATATACAGGCGTCCGCTGCTGTTTGCCACGCGAAGCCAGCTGCTGGAGTACGCCGAGAAAAATGCATTGAATTGGAGCGAAGATTCATCCAACCGGGAAGACCGGTATACGCGAAATTTTATTCGCAACCAGGTCGTGCCTCCACTGGCTTCGCTGCACCCCGAATTCTGGCAGCGATTTGCCCTGACCATGGAGCGACTTCGACAGGCGCTCGACTGGCAGGAGGCCGAAGTCGAAAGTCGGAAAAGTGGGGTGTGGGAACCCCGGGAAGGTTCCTGGATTCTTCATCCGGATAAAATCCCAAGGAATGAATCCCGCAGTTTTTTGCTGTACGAATGGTTACACCCCTTCGGTTTCGACCATCCCGATCAGGTAGAAGAACTCATGGAAGGAGAAACAGGTAAGCATTTGATATCCAATGAATACACCCTTGTTAAGGAAAGGGATAGCCTCTTGCTCGGCCCCAGGCAGACCATCGAAGACCCGGTCCGTGAGAAGAAGACGCTTTGGCAGGAAGATACCGATGTGATCGAGTCTCCCGTATACCTGGTGAAGAAAGACCTGAAGACTATGGGGCCCCACTCGAAACGGATGCTTTACATCGACCGGGAGACCATAGAATTCCCGCTCTGGGTAAGGAAATACGACAAAGGCGACTATTTTCAGCCCCTGGGCATGGAAGGCCGGAAAACGGTATACAAATACCTGAAAGACGAAGGCGTTCCGTATACAGAAAGATCCCAAGTTTACGTTCTCGGAACGGGGAACCGGCTCGTTTGGGTGATCGGATACCGGGCCGATCACAGGTTTCGGGTAACCGAAAGTACCCGACAAATACTATCAATTGAATGGTGCGAATGAAACAATGGATAAAAGGCTTCAGTATACTGCTCTTTGCCGGTATGCTCAAGGCTCAGGTTCCGGGATGGAGTCCGGGTGAAGGCAGCCAACGGGAAGAAGTGGCACAATGGACCTACGATGTAATCTCTGTGGGAGAAGATCAGTTCGATCTGGTCTTTGAAGCCCGGTTGAGTAAAGGCTGGGTACTGTACTCAACCCGATCGGCCCCAGGGGGTAGTCTGCCCGCCGAATTCGAGTACCCCCAAAAGGGCGTCGAACTCATGGGCGAAATTGAAGAAGGAGTAACTCATGAGAAGTTTCAGAAAGTGTTCGGGGTTACCGAGACCTTCTTTAAAGAAAGGGCATATTTCAGGCAGCGCGTGCGCCTTACCGATCCCGGGGAGCGAAATTTCGAAGTACTGCTGTTCTACCAGGTATGCGAAAACGACCTCTGTATCGCCCAGGATCGCTCATTTGGTTTCGAAGTGGTCCGGCGGGAAAATCGCTCTGTCATTCAGGTCAGCGCTAAACCCGAGAAATCCACGGGGCTTGGGGATCCGGATAGGGGCGGAGTTCCCGGGTTCTTCAGGCTACCCTTAAGAGACCGGGAAATGCTCGGACAGCAAGCTGAACCGAACCGGAGCGGTATTGCCTGGGACATCCTGCTCAAGGGCCTGATCGGAGGCCTTATTGCCGTATTCACGCCCTGCGTACTTCCCCTTGTTCCGCTGACGGTCAATTTTTTTTCCCGGGACCAGGAAGCGGGAAGATCCAACCGATATCGGGCGCTGATCTACGCCTTTTTCATAGCGGGCATTTACCTGCTTTTTAGCCTGCCCTTTCACCTGATCCGGGGACTCGATCCTCAGCTGCTCAACGGCCTGGCGACCAACGTGTGGATGAACCTGGCCTTCTTTGCCGTATTCCTGATCTTTGCCCTCTCGTTTTTTGGTTGGTTCGAGCTCAGGCTGCCCACTAGCTGGGGCATGAAGGCGGATCGGGCTGCGGAGACCGCAAGAGGACCGATGGGTATTTTTTTCATGGCCCTCACCCTGGTCATTGTTTCTTTTTCCTGTACCGGCCCCATACTGGGACTCCTGCTGGGCAGTACGGCCCTGGGGACGGGAGATGTGGCGGCCAATTTATCCTTGGGTATGCTGGGATTCGGGCTGGGATTGGCCCTGCCGTTTTCCATGCTCAGTTTCTTCCCTGGCTGGTTGAAGCGCATTCCCCGTTCGGGAGGCTGGATGGAGTTCATCAAGATTACCCTGGCCTTCCTGGAATTGGCCCTGGCCATAAAGTTCCTATCGAATGCCGATCTGGTCGGTAACTGGAACCTTTTGAAGCGTGAGGTTTTTATTGGACTCTGGATGCTGATTCTACTGGCATACGGGCTCTTCCTCGGCGGGGTGCTGAAGTTCCCCAGATATCACTTCGAAAAGGGGAGCATGCGGTGGCGCTCCACACTGATAACGCTCATAACCTTCTGCTTTCTCTATCTCGGAGGAGGGCTGTACGGTAATTCCAGCCTGAAGAACATCAGCGGCCTGCTGCCTCCTGATTTCTACAGCCTTAAGGAAAAGTCCGGAGACTGCCCGCTGGGCCTGGATTGTTATAAGGATTTTAAAACGGGACTGGCTGTGGCTCAACGCGCGGATAAACCCCTTTTACTCGATTTTACGGGTTGGGCCTGTGCCAACTGTCGTCAGATGGAACAGGATGTTTGGAGTCGCCCCGATATTTTCCGAATCCTGAAGGAAGACGTTGTTTTAATCTCGCTCTATACCGATGACAGAACCCGATTGTCAGAGGATGATCAGTTCGAGATTGCCCTGGACAATGGGCTGAATAAGCGAATTCAGACGGTGGGACAGCTCTGGGGAACCTTTCAATTCCTGAATTTCGGCGCCATCTCACAACCGTACTATATACTGTTATCCCCGGACCTGGAAGTGTTATCTCCGGCTAAACAGTCGAGTGGTGCCACAGAATACCGGAGCTGGCTCATATCCGGTATTGAGCGGCATCGGAAAGAATCCTTAACTTCTGCAAATAGCAAACCACCCCAACCATGAAAAAAGGATTGCAAATTCTCGGTGGAGTCGTTCTATTCGTGCTGCTCCTGCTCTTCAGCCTGCGCCTGTATTTCACACCCTCTTACAACGGGAAGGAAGAGATATCCGGCCTGAATAAACCAACGGAAATCGTTTTTGATGGCTACGGCATACCGCACATTTACGCCGATCAGGCCGAAGATGCCTACCACACCCTGGGCTGGGTTCATGCCAAGGAAAGGCTCTGGCAGATGGATCTGCTGCGCCGGGCTGCCTCAGGACGATTGTCCGCAGCCTTTGGCCAAGAATTCGTGATGGCCGATAAGTTCATGCTCAATCTCGGTATAGCCGAGAATACGGAGCAATCAATTGCCGGGCTCTCCGGGAATGAAGACTGGCTCAAATTGGCTCGTGCTTATTTGAACGGAATTAACGCCTATATCGCGAGCGAAAAGGCTCCTCTGGAATACGTGCTGGCGGGAATCGAGCGCGAACCTTTCGAACTCAGGGACATTTACAACTCGCTGGGGTATATGGCCTTCACTTTTGCCCATGCCCAAGGGGTCGATCCGCTGCTGACTCATATCGCGGACAGCCTCGGGAAGGGGTATCTCGAGGACCTCGCTATAGAAACGATACCGGGAAGCGAGCGGATTCCGACCTTTAAACCCAGTGAGGCTGCTGGCTGGGACATGGCCTTCCGTCAGCTGGCCGACGAGGTACGAGCGATACCCTCGATACCCTTTACCGGGAGCAATAGCTGGGTAATCGGACCGGACCGGACCGAAAGGGGAGCAGTCATACTGGCGAATGATCCCCACATGAAATTCGCCCAGCCGGCTGTATGGTACGAATCCCACCTGAGTTATCCAGGCTATGAGAACTACGGGTTTTATATCACCGGGATACCCTTCCCCCTTTTGCACCATAACCGGGTGAAGGCGAATGGCCTGACCATGTTCGTTAACGACGACTTCGACTTTTATGCCATCGACCCGGATCCGGAAGATGCCGGTCGATATCAGGGGGATCAGGGCTCGATGCCCTTCGAAAAGCTTCCGTATACTCTGGCGGTTAAGGGGGGAGATTCCGTTTCCTTTGAACTGAAGCGCAGCCATTTAGGTATGGTCCTTGATCGGGAAATCGATTCAACGCTCAGCCGACCAATGGCCATACACTGGGTATTTACCGACAAGCTCAATGAACTGCCGGATGTGCTCTACCAACTCAATTACGCTCGCACCCTTAAGGATTTCAGGGAATCGCTTCGCAAGCTGCATGCCCCGGGACTGAATGTAATGTACGGTGACAGTGCGGGCAACTTTGCATGGTTCGCCACCGCTCACCTCTTCGATCTGGACGGCAGTCCTTCCACCAAACAGGTTTTGGATACCCATCGGCGCGTGCGGCATGCTGGAAACCAACTCCGTTTCGATGCCAACCCTCAGGCCATCAACCCGCCTTCGGGTTATGTGTATTCCGCCAACAATGCTCCAGAATCCGATTCACTCTATATTCCCGGCTATTTTCTGCCCGAAAACCGCGCAAAACGAATCGTGGAATTGCTGGAACTTGAGGATCGCTGGAACGCAGAGAAAACCGAAGAGATGCTCCTGGATGTTTTCTCCGAAAGTGACCGCAATCTGTGCCGGTTCATGGTGGGTCTTCTGAATACGGCTCCCCTGGATAGCGATCAGCAGGGATGGGTAAAACAGTTGTCTGGCTGGGATGGGCAGTATGGGCTCGATCGGCCTGAACCCGGTTTTTTCCATCAGTGGATGTATGCCCTTCTTCGCTTGGGTATGCAGGACGAATTGGGAGCGAAACGATTCGAAAGCTTCCTGGAGACCCACCTGTTTAAAAGGAGTCTGGTGCCCCTGATCGAAAACGGGGAGTCCATCTGGTGGGACCGTATCGATACTGCGGATCAGGAAAACCGTGAAGAACTTGTACAGCTTGCTTTTCTTGATGCCTGGGCTCTGATGCGGGAGCACCATGGCAGTCCGGCAGGTTGGTCCTGGGGCGATATGCACACCCTGACCCATAATCACCCCCTGGGAACCGTACCCGTGTTAGGGCGATTATGGAATGTCAGTGCAGGCCCCGTCGAGGGAAGCCGGGAGGTAATTAATAATCTTATGTTTGACTACCTCGGGGAACCCTCGTTCAAGGTGAAGGCAGGACCCTCGACCCGTCGTATAGTCGACTTCTCCGACCTGGACAACAGCCGGGCCGTTTTGCCGACGGGCCAGTCCGGCAACCCCTTCAGTCCCTTTTATCAGGATCAGAAGCATCTGTATACTGCAGGTGAATACCGCCCCATGCTGATCGATTCCACGCGAATCCGTCAATCACGGAAGGGGTTCATTCGCCTGCTCCCATCCGGGGATTAAAACTGCAGGGAACTTTCGTCCTTCGAATTTAGTTTTGGTCCATCATTCCTGAAGCTTGAAATTAATCCGAGTTGAAAGTCTGGGCCTGTACGGCATGGATGCCGTTGCCGTCTCTGTTGAGGTAGGTATTGGTCCGGGGTATGGGTTTCGGATTATAGGACGGGTCGATTCGGCTGTAAGGGAGAGTTATCACCGCATCCGATCGGCTTTTGCCGCCTGCGGGAAGAAATTCCCGGGAAACAAGATCGTCGTGAGTATGGGGCCTGCACACTTGAGAAAGTCAGGCTCTGCCTTCGATCTTGCCATAGCCGTGGGTGTGCTTCTCGCCTCCTCTCAAGTCGTCAAGAAGAATCGTCCGGCATACCTGTTTCTGGGAGAGTTGTCCATGGACGGTGAGCTGAGACCCGTGCAGGGGTTGCTGGCATGCCTGGCCAGTGCCTGTGAGCAGGGATATAGCCGGATAATCATTCCCGATTCTCAGTTATCAGAGGCGTCTCTGGTTCCCGGACTGCAGGCTGTCGGGGCAGGTCATTTGTCGGAGGTCATCGAATTCCTGGAAGGGAATCGAGAACTGAGGTCTGCACGATTTCCAGTAGCCGGGGTTGCTGCAGACGGCAATGCACGTATTCCGGACCTATGCGATGTTCGGGGACAGGCTCTCGGGATACGGGCTCTCGAGATCGCCGCAGCGGGCAGCCATCATCTGATACTGCTAGGTAAGGAAGGCACAGGCAAGACCTTATTGGCCGAACGCCTTCCCTATTTGCTCCCGCCATTAAATGAGTCAGAAAGGCTGGAAGTGGCCCGGCTGTTAAGTGTTGCCGGGATTCGCCTTCCGGCAGAGCTGGCGTTCTCAAGACCCTTCCGCAGGCCACACCATACCATCGGACGGGCGGCATTTCTCGGAGGGGGGGCCTTACCGCTGCCCGGAGAGATCACACTAGCCCATCACGGTGTGCTGTTTCTGGACGAGATGCAGTTATTCCGAAAGGAAATCCTCAATATGTTGAGGATACCCCTGGAAGAAGGTCGAATCCGTTTGAGTCGCACGCATCATAGCTGTGACTACCCCTGTGAGTTCCTTTTGGTCGGCAGTGCCAATTTCTACGGACCGGGTCTGGACGGGAAGGACTTTGAACAGAAAAGGGATACCGGAAGCGTGCTGTCCAGCCCGGTACTGGATCGAATTGATCTGCAGGTGTATTTGAGCGATTACGTTCCGGGTCCTGGATCGGATAGGGGCCCCTGTACGTCAGAGGTGAGGGATCGGATTAGGACTTGTCGTCAGATTCAGGAACAGCGATTCCGGAAGTATCCGGATGTGTCATTAAACGGTCGTATTCCTCTGGAATACCTGGACTACTTCTGTTCTCTGGGCGACAAGGAGAGGCGTTTTCTGGAAACCGTGGCCCGCCAACTGGGGTTCTCGGCCAGGGCGAGGGACCGCATCCGAAGGGTGGCCCGGACCATAGCCGATTTAGACGGAAAAGAATGCATCGGGTTGAAACATCTGGCCGAGGCGGTGCAGTTCCGGAATCTGGACCGGAAGCAGGTAGTTAAATGACCTTGACATGTTGCCGGAGGCCTTCGATAATACCGAGTATATTTTCGACGGTTTCCCCTAGTCTGTATCGTATGGCAACTTTGGGGATCCGTATGGTCGTAAAGCCTTTTTTGAACGAATGCATGGCCTCGTTCAGCTCCCGTATCGCCTGATTGGGAGTGATCAGCTCTTCTTCGGTGTCTACTTCGATGTTCAGCTTTACCCGAGAAAAGGCTATGTCCACGGACTTGTGACCATCCCACCATTCGAGCATGGGTCGTGCACCGGCATCCTTGAGGGCATAGAAAAGTTGTATAGCCTCTATTGGCGTTCTGCGGTCTTCAATGATCCGCTCCATCAGGCGGGTGTGGTGTTCACACAATTCGACTCCCAGTGATTCCAGTGATCGCTTGTGCTCTTCGTATCCTATAGGAGTATCACAATCTTTGCAGGTCATGATGCATAAGTTAGTTTAACAATAGTAAGGTTTGGGAATGTAATAACTGCGTTGTGCTTGCCTATCGTATACGCATTCGGCAAGCGGTAAGCGCTTTTAGACGAACAGCAGAATTACCCGGAATGAATCGTTGAATGCAACCCGATCTGCCCGATAACCGCCATTGATCGATTTTTCCCTTTCCCAACGGGTAGGGGAGGAATTCATAAAGCAGGGTGTGCACCCTGACGGGAAAAGCGGTTTGAATATAGTATGAGTCAACAGCTTAATAATCACATATACAGAGTATTAAGTGTCTTTTATTATTGTTGGGCTTTAGAGGAAGTTAGCGTCCATGTTTCCGAAGGGCTACAGATTTCCATTCTTTGTGAGTTCGTAATTAAACCGGATCGAAGGCGATGAATATCGCAGTACAGTTCGAGTTTGACAAAGTCCAGGAAATGCGTCCATTAAACACCTACAGTCGTAAGATTACACAGGATTCCAGTCAGCCCGGATCTCAGGCCATGCTTTATGCCCTGGGGCTTACTCCCGAAGACCTGAAAAAACCTTTTGTGGGCATTGGCAGCACGGGTTACGAGGGAAACCCCTGCAATATGCACCTGAACGGCCTGTCGGCGGATATACGCGACCGCATCAGGGAGGAGAATATGGTCGGTCTGGTTTTTAACACCATCGGCGTCAGCGATGGCATATCCATGGGAACTCCGGGGATGCGGTATTCCCTTCCGTCCCGGGATATTATTGCCGACTCCATGGAAACGGTGGTGCAGGCCATGAGTTACGATGCCCTGGTGGCCGTGGTGGGCTGTGATAAGAACATGCCCGGGGCCCTTATGGGGATGATACGGTTAAATCGTCCCGGTCTTATGGTGTACGGGGGAACTATTGCTCCGGGATGTCACCGTGGGGAGAAACTGGATATTGTTTCGGCCTTCGAAGCATGGGGCGCACACGTTTCCGGCAGCCTGTCCGACGAAGAGTATCAGCAGATCATACAGAAGGCCTGTCCGGGTGCAGGGGCCTGTGGGGGCATGTACACGGCAAATACCATGGCCTCAGCCATTGAGGCCATGGGGATGTGTCTGCCGTATAATGCATCCAATCCCGCGGTGGGTGTGGCCAAACAGGATGAGGCCACCCGGATCGCCTCGGCGGTGCGAAACCTGCTCGAACACGACCTGAAGCCCCTGGACATCATCAACAGGGAATCCTTTCTGAACGCCATACGACTTATCACGGTCCTCGGCGGCTCTACCAATGCCGTGCTCCATCTATTAGCCATTGCACATACGGCACGAATACCACTGGATCTGGACGATTTTCAGCGGATCAGCGACCAGGTACCCTTCCTCGCAAATCTGAAGCCCAGCGGCACGTTTCTCATGGAGGATCTCCACGAGGTGGGCGGGATACCTGCAGTCCTGAAGTTTATGCACCGGGAAGGCCTGCTGAACGGATCCTGCCTGACGATAACCGGACGGACCCTGGAGGAAGAACTCGAGGACACCCCGGATCTGAAACCGGGACAACAGGTGATTCACGCCCGGAATAAGCCTATAAAGGAAACTGGGCATATACGTATACTTTACGGTAACCTGGCCCCAGATGGGGCGGTCGCCAAGATCACTGGAAAGGAGGGCCTCTCCTTTACGGGAACAGCACGGGTATTCGATGGCGAATTCGAGGCCAATCAGGGAATACGCGAAGGTAAGGTCCGCAAGGGCGATGTGGTCGTTATACGGTACGAGGGACCTAAGGGCGGCCCGGGCATGCCGGAAATGCTAAAGCCTACGGCGGCCATTATGGGGGCCGGACTGGGACAGGACGTTGCCTTGATCACGGACGGTCGCTTCTCGGGGGGAACACACGGTTTTGTTGTGGGGCACATCACTCCGGAAGCACAGATTGGCGGACTCCTGGCCTTCGTGGAAGACGGGGATGAAATCGAAATTGATGCCGAGGCCAATCGCATTGAACTCCTGGTGCCCGAAGACGAACTGATGAGGCGAAAGAGCCGCTGGAAGGAACCCGCCCTGAAGGTGCGTTCAGGTAGCCTGTACAAATATGCGAGCCTGGTCAGTCAGGCTTCCAAAGGCTGTGTCACGGACGCGGTCAAGTGGAACCGGATGACGGTTCAGTAAAATCAACGCTATGGAAACGAAGAATCGCAAGGAAACGCTGCTGAGCAGGGAGAAGGCAGGACCGGTTATCACCGGGGCAGAGGCATTGATCCGTTGTCTGCTCGAAGAGGGCGTGGACCTGATATACGGATACCCGGGAGGGGCCATTATGCCGGTTTACGACGAATTGTATAAGTTTCAGGACCGGCTGACCCATATCCTTGCACGGCACGAGCAGGGTGCTACGCATGCCGCCCAGGGCTATGCCCGATCCAGTGGAAGGGTAGGAGTGGCCCTGGCAACCTCGGGCCCGGGGGCGACCAACCTCGTAACCGGACTGGCCGATGCTCAGATCGATTCCACCCCCATCGTCTGCATTACCGGACAAGTGCCCAGGCATTTGTTGGGATCCGATGCCTTTCAGGAAACGGATATCGTCGGGATTTCCACTCCCGTAACCAAATGGAATTATCAGATCACCAGGGCATCGGAAATCCCTGAGATTCTGGCCAAGGCCTTTTTCATTGCCCGTTGCGGACGCCCGGGTCCAGTACTGGTGGATATTACCAAGAATGCCCAATTCGAAAAATTCGAATTCAGTTACAAACCCTGCCGGGGAGTCCGCAGTTACAAGCCCGTACCCAGGGCGAGTGAGGAATCCCTGGAGGCTGCGGCGACATTGATCAATAAGGCACACAAACCTCTGATTGTTTACGGTCAGGGGGTTATACTGGGTAATGCCGAAAAAGAACTGATTCAATTCGTGGAGAAATCCGGAATACCGGCTGCCTGGACGATACTGGGACTCTCCGCCATGCCTACCGATCATCCCCTGAATGTGGGCATGGTTGGCATGCATGGAAACTACGGCCCTAATGTACTCACCAACGAGTGCGATGTCCTGATTGCCATTGGCATGCGCTTCGATGACCGCGTGACAGGAAATCTGGAGAGCTACGCCCGTCAGGCCCAGATCATTCATTTCGAAATCGACCCGGCAGAGATCGACAAGAATGTGACCGTGGATGTAGGGGTGTTGGGTGATGCCCGGGAGTCCCTGCAGAGGATATTGCCTATGATTGAAGAGAAGCGCTACCCCAAATGGCGTGAGTTGTTCGACCAGAAGTTGGCCATAGAATACGAACAGGTAATCGGGGCAGACCTCAACCCCACTAAGGATGGTCTTACCATGGGGGAGGTGATCGACGAAATCAACAAGGCAAGCGGCAGCGATGCCGTGATCGTTACCGATGTGGGTCAGCACCAGATGATCGCCTGCCGCTACGCCCGTTTCAGTCGGACTAAGAGCAACATTACTTCAGGAGGACTGGGAACCATGGGATTTGCCCTTCCTGCAGCCATAGGAGCCAAGATGGGGGCTCCGGACAGGGAGGTTGTCGCTGTAGTCGGAGATGGGGGCTTTCAGATGACCCTGCAGGAGCTTGGCATTATACATCAGCACAAGCTACCGGTAAAGATCGTCTTGCTGAACAACGACCATCTGGGCATGGTTCGCCAGTGGCAGGAGCTGTTCTTCGAGAGCCGGTATGCCTCGACGGTAATGATCAATCCTGATTTTGTGCGCATAGCCGAAGGATATTTTATTCCAGCCCGGCGCGTAGACTCCCGTCCGGAACTGGCGGGTGCCGTTCAGGAACTCATCGACAGCGAAGGGCCGGCATTCCTCGAGGTACGAGTCGAACGCGAGGACAACGTATTTCCGATGATTCCTTCGGGGGCCTCGGTATCCGAGATTCGCTTAAAATAAAGGGCCATGGAAAAACAGTGGTTTACCATATCCGTATATTCAGAGAACAACGTGGGGCTGCTCAATCGCATATCCGGGATATTCCTCAAGAGGCATATCAACATCGAGAGCCTGAACGTATCCAAGTCGGAGATTCCCCACGTATCCAAGTTTACTATCGTGGTTTTTACCACGGAAGAATGGACGCGAAGGATCGTATTTCAGGTGGAAAAACAGATCGAGGTAATCAAGGCGTATTATCATTGGGACAGCGAAATCATCTATCAGGAGTCGGCGCTTTTTAAGATCGCGTCCCACCTGCTGTTCGATGAGCCGCAGATACAAAACGAGATCAAGGAGAGCCATGCGACCATAGTTACGGTAAACCGCGATTTCTTTGTGATGGCGAAAACCGGTCGCAGGCATGAAATCGACGAGATGCACGATCGTCTGGAGCCCTATGGCATCCTGCAATTCGTGCGAACAGGCCGCATCGCGGTGACCCGGGAGAGCATGCCCATCACCGATATACTCAAGGAATTTCAACTCAACGAAACCGATAATCAATAACATGTCGAATTATTTCAATTCCCTGCCGCTCAGGGGACAACTCGCCCAGTTGGGCAAGTGCCGTTTCATGGAACCCAGCGAATTTGAAGCCGGGGTCAGTGCGCTAAAAGGAAAGAAGATAGTGATAGTGGGTTGCGGTGCACAGGGCCTGAACCAGGGCCTGAATATGAGGGATTCGGGATTGGATATATCCTATGCCCTGCGACCCGCTGCCATCCAGGAGAAAAGGACATCATTCCTCAATGCCACGGAGAACAACTTTCCGGTAGGCCCCTATGAGGAGCTGATACCCACAGCGGATCTGGTGGTAAACCTGACGCCGGACAAGCAGCATACCGCAGTGGTAAGTGCGGTAATGCCCCTGATGAAAGAAGGGGCTACACTTTCGTATTCCCACGGATTCAACATCGTGGAAGAGGGGATGAAAATTCGTGAGGACCTTACGGTGATCATGGTGGCCCCAAAGAGCCCCGGTTCCGAGGTCCGGGAAGAGTACAGGCGGGGATTCGGTGTCCCGACCCTGATCGCCGTGCATCCGGAAAACGATCCGGAGGGGAAAGGGCTGGAGCAGGCAAAGGCCTATGCCGTTGCCACCGGAGGACATAAGGCCGGTGTACTGGAGTCTTCTTTCGTAGCCGAAGTCAAGTCGGACCTGATGGGAGAACAGACCATTCTCTGCGGATTGCTGCAGACCGGTTCCATTTTATCATTCAACAAGATGCTGGAAGAAGGGATCGATCCGGGCTTTGCTTCCCGACTGGTTCAGTACGGCTGGGAAACCATAACCGAAGGGCTCAAACACGGTGGCATCACCAACATGATGGATCGGCTCTCAAATCCCGCAAAGATAAAGGCCTTCGAGCTGGCCGAAGAACTCAAGGGCATTATGCGGCCCTTGTTCGAGAAGCACATGGACGATATCATGAGCGGTAAATTCTCCGCTACCATGATGGAGGACTGGGCGGCAGGCGATAAGGATCTGTTGCAGTGGAGGGCCGAGACCGCTGAAACGGCCTTCGAGAAGACCCCGGCCGGTCCTCAGCCAATTCGCGAGCAGGAATACTACGATAGGGGTGTGCTTATGGTGGCCTTTGTCAAATCGGGCGTGGAACTGGCCTATGAAACCATGACCGCCTCGGGAATTATAGGAGAATCGGCCTACTACGAATCCCTTCATGAAACTCCGCTCATCGCCAATACTATAGCCCGAAAAAAGCTATTTGAGATGAACTGGGTCATTTCAGATACCGCCGAATACGGCTGCTACCTGTTCGATCACGCCTGTAAGCCCCTGCTGGAAGGCTTCATGAAGAAGATCGATAAAGAAGTAATAGGTCAAGTGTATGCCGAAGGCGAGGATACCGGGGTGGATAATATCCGCTTAGTGGAAGTAAACCGGGCCATACGGAGCCACGATGTAGAGGTTGTGGGCGCACGGCTGCGCGCCTCGATGACGGCCATGAAACCCCTCTAAAATTCCATAGTCGTTGTGTTTAAAGGGTTTGTTGAATAGCCCGGCTATTGCAGGGGTTTCAGCACGCAGTTTGTACCTTCACCAGAAAATAAGCTTTCCTATATAGGAACAGAAAAAAGATTGCTATGAACAATACACGCGTAAACATTCCTGCGGAATTCGCCGTTGACGAACCCATTTACCAGAAAGAATATTTGGTAGATGGGGAATTGCGTAAATGGGAAGGGAAAGAGGCCGAAGTATATTCGACCATTTCCTCCACAGAAGACTACAAACCGACCTTTTTGGGCACTACTCCGGTTTTGGGGGAAGAAGAAGCCCTGGAGGCCCTGGATGCTGCCCTGAAGGCCTATGATCAGGGGCAGGGGGTCTGGCCCACCATGAAGGTCAAGGACCGCATCGCCTGTATGGAAGCCTTCGTCAAGAAGATGGAGGCCCAGAGGGAGCGGGTTGTCCAATTGCTGATGTGGGAAATTGGAAAGTCCCTGCCCGACTCGCGCAAGGAATTCGATCGTACGGTAAAGTACATCTACGATACCATAGAGGAGTATAAGGAATTGGATCGAAAGTCTTCGAATTTCCAGAAGCACGAAGGAGTTTACGCCCATGTCAGGAGGGGTCCGCTTGGGGTGGTCCTGTGCCTGGGCCCTTATAACTATCCGCTGAACGAAACTTTCGCCTTGCTGATTCCCGCTATAATCATGGGGAATACGGCCATATTTAAACCGGCCAAACACGGGGTATTACTAATCACTCCTTTGCTGGAGGCCTTTCAGACCAGCTTCCCTTGTGGCGTGGTAAACGTACTCTTTGGCAGGGGCAGGACGGTAGCCGCTCCCATCATGAAAACAGGGAAAGTGGATGTACTTGCCCTGATTGGAAACAGCGTCTCGGCCAATGCACTTCAGGACCAGCATCCCAAGAGCAATCGACTGCGGCTTGTCCTCGGTTTGGAGGCCAAGAACCCGGCTATTATACTTCCAGACGCGGATCTGGATCTGACGGTGAAGGAGTGTATATCCGGAACGCTTTCCTTTAACGGTCAGCGCTGTACGGCCCTCAAGGTTATCTACGTCCACGAATCCATCAGGGAGAAGTTTCTGGAGCTTTACTCCCACGCAGTGGATTCCCTTAAATATGGAAATCCATGGGACGACGGGGTAATGCTCACCCCGTTGCCCGAACCGGGTAAGCCGGATTACATACAGGAACTGATCGATGATGCCCTCGACAGGGGCGGTCAGGTGGTGAACGCCAGAGGAGGTCAGCGTACCGAGAATTACATCTGGCCCGCCGTTATTCATCCTGTAACCCGGGAAATGAGGGTCTACCAGGAAGAACAATTCGGACCCATTATACCCGTAATCGGATTCAGCGAGATCAGCGAGCCCCTGAACGACATGGCGGACTCCAATTACGGGCAGCAGGTGAGTCTGTTCGGACAGGACGTTCATAAACTCTCGCCCCTTATCGACACCCTGGCGAATCTGGTTTGTCGGGTAAACCTGAACAGCAGTTGCCAGAGAGGCCCGGATGTATATCCGTTTACCGGCAGAAAGGACTCCGCCCAGTCGACCCTAAGCGTGCACGATGCGCTGCGTTCCTTTTCCATCCGCACGTTTGTCGCATTTAAGGACAACGAATTGAACAATCGTACCGTAGAGCAATTGCTGGCAGCCAAGGAAAGCAATTTTATCAGTACAGATTATATCCTCTGATTCATCACAACCGCTTAAAACAAAAAACCCCGGACTTGCGCAGGTACCGGGGTTAATCGTATCTCGTTCGGAGGCTATTCGCCTTCCAGTTCCTCGATAATGCGGTCTGCCTTATAGATGTATTTCAGCGCGGCATATATGCCTCCTGCATGCACCGACACGGTACGTCCGTCCTTTTCGTCGAAGATAAAGCGGGAGGGCAGCGATTGTATATTCGAATCAAATATGAGTCCTATGGCTTCCCGATCCTTATTGATCATGGGGCTGCCTGAGTTTCCACCGATGATGTCGTTTGTGGTCACGAAGTTGATCGGAGCCTTGAGTAACTCGGCGGGGGGGTTCTTCCAACGCTCGGGTAAGGACCACGGAAATGCTCCGTCGTTGGAGTAATGGCGGTCATAAAGTCCGAAATAGGTGGTCTTGTAGGGAGCTTGGGTACCATTGTAATCGAAGCCTTTGACCACCCCGTCGGCCAGTCGAAGCGTAAAGGTTGCATCCGGTGGCAGGCTCGAACCGAACACATCGAAGGTAACCTGCGCGATGAGGGTGCCCAGTTGTTCCCGTTTGGGTGATGAAGCCGAATACGCTAGGGCAGCATCGTAGAACTGGGGTATTAAAATGCGTGCGGCATGGAGCAGGATGTCATCGGATTTGGCGAGCTTCTTTGGCTTTTCCAATAACCTGGCAGCCTTTTTCTGGTCTGTAAATACGGTACTTTCGAAGAGTTCATCGACGAATTGATCGGCAGACCTTCCCTGGAGTACGCGTTCCACGGCGTCGTTACCGGGATATACATCGGCCTGGAGCTCGCCCATCAGCAGTCGGAAGAGTTTTCGCTGTCGGGGCGTATCCATCCCAGTAAGCAGTTCGAGTATGTCCTGACGACCCTTTTCGAGGTCTTCCTCAGAAATCTCTTCCTCTATGGAATTCTCAAAAGAGTAAAGGCCATGCATAGCCGTGAGCACTTCGCCACGCAGTGGTGATGGATTCAGGTGGTTAATGGCCCAGGTATGGGGGATCAGCAGGTCGTACTCGGCTTTCATCTTATCCCAGTGGTCCAGACCCGGATTTTTGGAACGTATGTAGTTCTCCATTTCGACCTTTCTGCCGAAGAGTTCGGCATCCTTCAGTCCACGCAGGATGCCCTCTGTCGACTTAATGGAATTGGAGAGCCTGAAGGCTTCCTGATTCTTCTTCTGTGCTTCCAGGTCCTTCGATGGATCCTTGGACAACTCTGCGTACTCCTCCATAAGCAAATCGTGCCGGTTGTGGAGGTATCTCAATGACATGGGGTAGCGGTAGTCCCTGTCGTATTCCAGTTGGGCCACCGTGCGGTAGCGCTCCGTGCGTCCGGGATTACCTACCACAAAAGTGGGTTCCCCTTCACTAACTCCATCCGGATTGAAAACCAGGTAATTGTCGGAGGTATCCAGGGGTTGACCATTTTCGTCATAGGCCCTGTAAAAGCTCACGTCCAAATTGTATCGGGGATAGGTGAAGTTGTCCGGGTCGCCCCCATAGAGTCCTAAATCCAGCTCGGGATAAAAAACAAGACGGATATCGTCGTACCTCTTGTAGCCATAGATGGAAAAACGAACGCCGCTGTAAAAGGATACGGTTTGCAAGCGGAGCCCTTCCCAGCCCGCCTTCTGGCTGTAGGCCTCCTGTACCTTTTTCAGCGCGACCTCGATCTGCTGCGATTGATCCATTTCATTGGCCGGGTTGGAGACCAGAGCCATAACTTCTTCTGTGATATCCGCAATCTGAACCATCTGCTCGACAAACAGTCCTTCCGTCTTGCGTTCATCGGCCATGGTGGGTGCATAAAATCCGTTGGCGTCGAAGTTTTCACCTTCCATCTGGGAATCCGTAATGGCGATACGGGCACAGTGATGATTGGTCATAATCAGACCATCCGGCGAGACAAATGAGGCCGAACACCAGCTGGCGAATCGCAGCGACGACTTGCGCACGCTGTCGTACCATTCGTCAGAAGGTTCAAATTGGTAGGCTTCCTTAAACCACTCTTTGGGTGGGTTCTCGAAAGTCCACATCTTTCCGAAATCGAAGGGATTCGGAGTTTCACCCTGGGAGAAGGTGAGGCTGAATGCCAATAAGGCACCGAAAAGCAAGAAATTTCTAAGGTATTTCATTGAGTTAGGGTAATGGTGAGTAAATGAATTTATTAGACCTATAAAGTTACGGGTTAACGGGCTATTTTCTTAATGAATTGGGCCTTTCTCAGCTGATAAAACTCCAGGGCAAGCGCCCTTGATTTCGCTCGCTATAGGAGAGTCTTATTCTTTCATTTTCAGCTTTTTCCAGCCTGGGGTCGTCCTCGAGTATGCGCTTGACCCATTCTCTGGCCTGAATCAGGATGGCCTGGTCCCTGACCAGGTCGGCAACTTTCAGAGCAAGCACTCCACTTTGCTGGGTTCCCAGTATATCACCTGGTCCCCGGAGTTTCAGATCGACCTCCGAAATTTCGAAGCCATCCTGCGTGCGTACCATAGTCTCCAGACGTTTGCGGGCATCGTCGCTCAGTGCATGGGAGGTCATCAGGATGCAGTAGCTTTGACTCGCACCGCGCCCAACGCGGCCTCTGAGCTGGTGAAGCTGGGACAGCCCAAACCGCTCGGCACTTTCAATCACCATGACCGAGGCATTGGGGACGTTTACCCCGACTTCGATTACCGTAGTGGCTACCATGATCTGAGTCTCGCCATCTACAAAACGCTGCATCTCGTAATCCTTGGATTCGGCACTCATTTGTCCGTGCACTATGGATACCTGATACCCGGGTTGCGGAAATTCACGGGTAATGCTTTCGTATCCATCCATCAAATCTTTGTAATCGAGTTTGCTGGATTCACTGATCAGGGGGTACACGATGTATACTTGCCGGCCCTCTTTGATCTGATCTTTGATGAATCGGAATACCTTGAGCCGGTGTGAATCGAAACGGTGTTCGGTCTTTATGGGCTTACGACCCGGCGGCAATTCGTCGATCACCGAGATGTCCAGGTCTCCGTATACGCTCATGGCCAGCGTACGGGGTATGGGTGTGGCGGTCATGACCAGTATGTGAGGCGGGATGTCCCGCTTGCCCCATAGTTTGGAACGCTGTGCTACGCCAAACCTGTGCTGTTCATCAATAATGGCCAGCCCCAGGTCTTTGAAAACGACCTGATCTTCGAATAGCGCATGCGTGCCAACGACTATGGGAATACTGCCGTCCCGGAGCCCTTCGAATACTTCCCGTCGCTCGGTGCCTTTCACGGATCCGGTAAGTAAGCGGACTTCGACACCCATTTTGGAAAGGTATTCGCTGAGTCCGGTATGGTGCTGTTGTGCGAGGATCTCAGTGGGAGCAACCAGGCAGGCCTGACAGTCGTTGTCCAGGGCCATGAGCATGGAAAGCAGGGCCACCATGGTCTTTCCCGAGCCCACGTCCCCCTGCAACAGCCGATTCATCTGAACCCCACTGCCCAGGTCCTTGCGGATTTCACGGATCACCCGCTTCTGAGCACCGGTGAGTTCAAAGGGCAGGTGTTCGCTGTAGAAACGATTGAAATGGTCTCCGACCCGTTCGAACGGGATACCCCTTATACGTGCTTTGTGAATCAGGTTTTTCAGGACAAGCTCAAGCTGCAGGTAAAACAACTCTTCGAATTTGAGCCGGTAACGCGCCTGTTGCGCCTGCTGAATGGATGAGGGAAAGTGCATCTGCGAGTACGCCTCGGATCTACCGGGTAGTGATAATTCCCGTAGCAAATAGGACGGCAGGGTTTCCTTCAGATGCGGGAGAACCTGGGGAAGCAGGTTTAATGCCCACCGACACCAAACGCGATTGGACACCCCCGATTTCGTAAGTTTTTCGGTGCTGGGATACACCGGTTGCATGGGCCCCTTCTTACCACTCTCATATTCCTCCAGGCTCTCCAGCTCGGGATGCGCCATATTCAATTGACTGCCGAAGCTGCTAACTTTTCCAAAGGCTACATACTCCTGTCCCGGCTTTAGCTTTTTCAGCATATACTGGTAATTCCGAAACCAGACCAGTTCCAGTACATGCGGACCGTTGCGAAGTTGGGCGGCAAGGCGCTTGCCTCGCTTCTGAGGGATTTCCCGGAGATCGGTCAGGGTTCCCCTGACCAATACCGCAACGGCACTTTCTCTGAGTTCCCCCAGGTTCTGAAAACGGGAGCGATCTTCATAACGAAAGGGGAAGTGGTCCGCCAGGTCACCCAGGTTGCAGATTCCCAGCTCCGAGCCGAGCAGTGCCGCCCGCTGAGGACCGATGCCCGCCACGGCCTGTATAGGCGTCTTCAGTATTTGGGTGGAAGTGCTCATCAACAAGAGATATGCCCGAAAACAGCCTTAAAAATAAGGCGTTTTCTATTTTCCTAAGGGCAACCGTCCACAGGGGACACCAAGTCCTTACACAGTCCGTGCAGTCGCGGCGGAAGAGCGGCGAGGCACACAAATCTCTTTTGCCCGGTCTTTTTGATGCACTTTTGGTTTAATTTGGATGCAGATTCGTACCTATATGTCGTCCTGGCCTTTCCCTTATCCCGGTTTTCACCTTGTATTTTTATTTGTATTTCTGATCCCGTCACCAGCCTGGTCCCAATTTGAATGGAAGCGATGCGAGCTCGATATCGGCATAGAACCCGCTGAGTCGGAAGTTCAGGGAACGGTGAATTACGAGTTTAACCTGACCGAGACCTGGGATAGCCTTCGACTGGATTCCCGGGGGATTACCATATACGACGTAAGGCTCGATGGAGACGAAATCCGATACACTCAGGACACGCGTTATCTGACGGTATATTCTAAGAAGCGGAGGCACAGGCGAAGAGGGGATAAGGTTCTCAGCATCGAGTTTCAATCGAAACCACGCCAGGCCTTTTATTTTCTGGGGTGGAACGATGCCATTTCCGGAAACGAA
The DNA here is from genome assembly GCA_964550895.1 of uncultured Flavobacteriaceae bacterium. Taxonomy (GTDB): domain Bacteria; phylum Bacteroidota; class Bacteroidia; order Flavobacteriales; family Flavobacteriaceae; genus CAZKAP01. The sequence goes on along the minus strand of CAZKAP010000002.1, from coordinate 54,924 downwards.
CAGTTCTGGACTCAGGGTCAGGGGAAGCATCACAGTCATTGGTTCCCGGGCTTCGACCGTTCGGACATCAAGATGGAATTCGACCTGATTGTTCGAACTCCAGAGCCCTGGCCCCTCATATCTAACGGTGTACAGACCGGTATGAAACGCGCAGCCGGCCAATACGTTCGATCATTCGATATGAACAAGCCCATGACGACCTATCTCGTCGCCCTGGCTTCGGGACCCTTCGAATTCCGGGAGGGACGAAGTGCGTCCGGTGTTCCGCTCCGATGGTACTATCCGCAGGGAAGTGAAGATCGTTTCGAACCGACTTACCGGTTCAGTGTGGAGATCTTCGACTGGCTGCAGGACTACCTTAAAATGCCTTATCCCTGGGAAAAGTACGATCAGGTTCCCGTTCGCGATTTTATGTACGGAGGAATGGAGAACACCGGGGCCACCCTGTTTAACTCCTCATATCTCGTGGATTCGCTGGCATTCGAGGATGTGAACTACGTAAGCACCAATGCCCACGAGCTTGCGCATCAGTGGTTTGGCAACCTGGTGACCGAAATGGGGCCGGAGGATCATTGGCTGCACGAGGGATTTGCCACCTTTTTCGGGTCCAAGGCTGAGATTCGTTTTTTAGGGGAATCCGAGGGCTACTGGGCGCTGTACGATGAGGCACAAATGCTCCGGTCCATGGCGGAGGAGGGGACACTTCAATCTCTGACCGACCCATCGGCCAACACAGAAACCTTTTACCAGAAAGGCGCATGGGCGCTGATCATACTGGAAGACATTCTCGGGGAAGAGACCCTGCGCAACCTCATCCGGGAATTCCTGAAAATGTACGCCTTTGGTAATGCAAGGGTGGAGGATTTCCTATCCCTGGCCAGGAGGTACAGCCCGAAAGACCTCAGCAACTTCGAGCGGGAATGGATTCAGTCCGAAGGCTTTCCATACGAACAGGCTGAGGACTATCTCAGGCGCAGAGTTCCTGAAATAAAGCGGTGGTTGGAAATGGAGGAGAAGGTGGCTTCGGACCGAAACCTGATCGGGATCGAACTGGAGCGACCCCGTATTTCTTTCGAATACGCATCATTATTGCTGGAACAGTTGGAAAAGCCAGACACATCGGAATTTGTCCGAAAATCCCTGGAATCCGATAGCCGCAACCTGCGAAAGGCCGCTGTACTTTCCCTGACTCAGGCACCCCCTGATACAGAACAGGTCCTCTGGAACATGGTGGAGGATCCGAGTTATGCGGTCAGGGAGCGGCTGCTCTGGCTGCTTTGGAACCAGGGAGGGGAAGCCTCGCATAGAATATTGGATACCTACCGGAATCAAACGGGACTGCCGAATCGCAGCCTCCGTTCCCTCTGGCTGATGCTGGCTCTGGCTACCGAAGGATTCAGCCTGGAAGAAAAGGAGGCATTCTATCGCGAGCTTAAGTCTTACAGTTCTCCGATGTACGATTTCTCCGTTAGGGAATTTGCCTTCGAGTATCTTCGGCTAATCGGGGCGCTGGACACCGAAGTCATTGACCATTTGGTAAATGCCAGCGTTCATCCGTACTGGAGGTTCAGGGATTACGCCCGGGGCCTGTTGTCGGGAATTCTGGATAATCCGGCTTCCCGCATGTATCTGAAAACGAACATGGAGCGTTATACCGAAGAGGAACAGAGCTATTTAAAATCCAATCTGAATTGAAGGCACTAGTGATATCCGGAGGTGGAAGTAAAGGGGCATTCGCCGGAGGAGTGGCCCAGTTCCTCATAGAGGAGGTTGGGCGGAAGTACGATATTTTCGTCGGCACCTCCACGGGCAGCCTCCTATTATCTCATCTGGCACTGGGAAAAATTGAAAAAATCCGGAATATCTACAGCTCGGTGACCAATGACGATATATTCAGTTCACACCCTTTTCGCATTCGGAAAAAATACGGCGAAGACTGGGTGACCATCAATCACCTCAATGTGGTCAAGCGCTTTTTTAAGAAAGAAAAGACCTTTGGAGAGAGTCGCAAACTCAGGGAACTCATCGGAAGGAGCTATTCCCGGGATGAATTCGAGCAGTTGAAGGCTTCGGGCAAAGAAGTCGTGGTTACTGTGGCCAACCTGACGATGAATCGCATCGAATACAAGGCCATCAGCGACTTCGGATATGAAGAGTTTCTGGACTGGACCTGGATTTCGGCCAATTATGCGCCTTTTATGAGCATAGTGCGGAAAAGCGGCTACGAATATGCGGATGGAGGACTGGGGAGCCTGGTTCCCATCGAAGAGGCCTTACGTCGAGGAGCCACGGAAGTGGATGTCATTGTCCTGAGAACCGAGGTGAACTATCTGAACCGACTTCCATCCCGAAATCCTTTTGAGCTGACCACAAACGTTTTCAATTTCGTGATGGACCGGATTGAGAATCAGAACATCCGAATCGGCAAAATGGTTGCCAACCAGCAGGATGCCATACTCAACTTTTACTATACTCCGGCGGTACTGACCACGAACTCGCTCATTTTTAATCCGGACCGCATGCAGCTCTGGTGGAAAAAAGGGTTTTTGTACGCCAAAAACAAACAGGGGGACGAAATGCCCGTGGAGCCCAACCTCAAAGAATAGTACTGCTTACATTTTCCAGAGTTCCTGAAACTCGGTTTTGAGGTATGACAGGGCCTTGGTGGAGGGTATCCCGCCTTCCATGAAATGATTCAGTATGTCTTCCCTAAGTTTATCGGGATCATCCGATGATCCCATGGAAGCTGAACGGATGGACTGTATGGTGGCATTCTTGGCCGTTCGGATAACATTCCAACAATCATCGGTCATGTAAATCTGCTGAGACAGATTGTGCTCGAATTCGGTTTCGATCTGATGAATAAGTTCCCGCTCATAGGATTCTTTGTCCATACCCTTGGGCTGGACCCGGACCAGCAGATTCGCCGGTGATATCCGTTCTAGAAACAAGGTCATGCGCTCGTATGCCTGGAGGCGAACCGGCAGGGTTTCCTTCTGCGCGTCCTTATGCAGCAGAAAGCGCCTTCGGCCATCCTCGTTCCGGGTGTGCAGCGAGAAGAAGTAGTAGGCCACCAGCCCGGTAATGGCCGCGGGCACTACATAGAGAAAAAGTTGTCCTACTTCACCTGGATTCACGATACATTTATTTTAGGGATTCCCTCAGCCTGAGGTAGAAAGCTGTATAATCGGGTTGCAGGCGCACCGTAAATGGTCCATAAACCGCGTCGGTGTACAGGAATCGGACACGGCCGGCCAGATCCTGCCTGTTGCTGTAATACGCCCTGAGCCGATCCGCATAACCCGCCACTCCAAAGGTATCGTCTCCTGTGGATGACTTACGGGGCAGGTAGATTTCCATGGTCATATCGGGATGCTGGGCGAGTATCTGATTGAGTTTAAGAATACGGCCGTTGGTAGCAATACTGTCGGACAGGCCAAACATTGCCGGGTTGAGCTTGAATTGCACACTGCCGTTTACGACCCTGAGATTGGGATTTTGCCCTATCAGCTGGGTCATGGTAGTGAGCGTCTGTATGGTAATTGAATCGTTTGCTCCGAGCGTTTCACGCAGAGCCAGCAATTCCTTTTCCTTGGCCCTCAAAGTCTCCAGGCCCCGGGCGATGTTCTCGGTTTGCGCCACGGATTCCGAGGTAAACTTATTGAGCCGCTGAAGCAGGGCCGCGTTGTCGCTGCGTAACTGCGTCAGTTCAAAATCCGCTGATTCCAGTCGGGTCGTGTTGGCCGCACGCTGCTTCCTCAGCGAGGCTATCGTATCGTCCTTCACGCGTATCTCCTTCTTGAGCTGGTAGATTTCGTATTGCAGTTCGCTCTTTTTCTGTGCACAGACCAGAAGCGGCAGTGACAGCAGGCAAAAAATTACAATTGGCTTCATGGAACAGTCATTAGTTAATCCTGTAACGCCCAAAATTCAAATATCTGACATCCCCGGGCGCTATTTGAGTTTACGATTCCGAAAGTACTTTCTTTTTGGCACAGCCCCAACCCGGGTTCCCTACCTTAAGATTTTATTGACATCTTAGCGGTTGAGGTAATCCAGGGCGAGCTGCGTCATGGCCTTCAGTCCGAGCAGCATACCTTCGTCCTCCACGGTGAAGTCCGGGGTGTGGTGTTCGAACGGATCGGAGTTCTCCGGGTTCATTCCTCCGAGGAAGAAATAAAAACCGGGTACCTCCCTGGAGAAGTATGAAAAATCTTCCGCCCCAGTCACCGCCTTGCGGAAAAAGACGTTCCCCTCTCCGGCCGCCTTCTTCAGGGAGGGGAGCATCTGCTCGACCAGTTCCGGATGATTGTAGGTGATATCCGTCATGTCCCTAATCTGCACCTTGGCCTCTCCCCCATACGATTTTGCGATTGCCGGGACCATTTCCCGCATTCTACGGTTGATCTCCTCCTTCATATCGTAGTCCAGGGTCCGGATGGTACCCTGCATTTCGGCCGATTCCGGAATGATATTAAAACGCTGCCCCGATTGTATCCTTCCCACACTTACCACCGCGGCCTCCTGAGTCAGTTGGGCTTCGCGGCTCACCAGGGTCTGTAGACCATCGATAATCTTGGCGCTGATGAGTATAGGGTCCACTCCGTTCCAGGGGTAGGCCCCATGACTCTGTTTTCCCATAACCCTGATGGTAAAGGTCTGTGCCGCCGCCATGACCCCACCGCTCTTATACCCGATTTTTCCAACAGGTATTGTGGACTTGATATGTAACCCGAAAATGGCGTCGACATCCGGGTTTTTTAAGACGCCTTCCTTAACCATGAGCAACGCCCCTCCTTCTTCCCCCTCAGGCGGTCCTTCTTCGGCAGGCTGGAAAATAAACTTAATCGTGCCCTGGATTTTCTCCCGGTGCCGGCTCAGCAGTTTGGCTGTACCCAGCAAAATGGCCGTGTGTGTGTCGTGACCACAGGCATGCATAACCCCGACTTCCTGTCCGCCGTACATGGTCTTTACGTTAGATTTATAGGGAAGATCGGAACGTTCGGTAACCGGTAATGCATCGATGTCGGCCCGTAAGGCAACGACCTTACCCGGAAGCCCACCCCGGAGAACGGCCACGACACCGGTGTGGGCCACACCCGTTTCCACCTCGAGCCCCATAGCTTTGAGTTCCTTCGCTATGCGCTTGCCAGTCTCAAACTCCCGGTTACTCAGCTCCGGATTCTGGTGGAAATGATGCCTCCACTCCACCACCTCTTTGAACTGAGCTTCTATTTCCTTAACGGGTATAATCAGAATTTCCTGCCCACTGAGGAAAAACGGCAAAAACAGGAACCCGGCAAACAACGCCCTAAGGCTGAAGGGGGTAAATATGTAATGTTTCATCGGTTTTTGGGTTTGTGTTCGAGAAGTTAAAAAATATATTCCCCTAGTCGGCGAAGGGATGTGAAAAACTATCCGGTGGCATCAACCCTGAGCAGTTGTAAATTAGCTAATTTCGAGGTTTATTCGAGTGGGTATATGTCTTTTCTGAACGACTTAAACGAGGCGCAGAGAGCTGCCGTTCTTCACAAGGAAGGCCCGCTGATGGTCATAGCCGGAGCGGGATCCGGTAAGACTCGGGTATTGACCTACCGCATTGCCCATTTGATGGGGCAGGGGGTTGACCCTTTCAACATCCTGGCCCTGACTTTTACCAACAAGGCCGCCCGTGAGATGAAGCAACGCATCGCCCATATGGTGGGCAATTCGGAGGCCCGGAACCTCTGGATGGGCACATTTCACTCGGTTTTTGCCCGCCTGCTTCGCATAGACGGGCACCGCTTGGGCTTTCCTTCGAATTTTACCATTTACGACACCCAGGACTCGCAACGACTGATTAGTGCCATCATTAAGGAGATGGGTCTGGATAAGGATGTGTATAAGTACAAGCAAATTCAGTCCCGCATCTCATCCTTTAAGAACAGCCTGATCACGGTCAAGGCGTACTACGATAATCCCGAACTCATGGAAGCGGATGCGGCGCGAAAGAACCCGCGTATGGGTGAGATTTACCAGCAATATGTAGACCGCTGCTTCAAGGCGGGAGCCATGGATTTCGACGATCTCCTGCTACGCACCAATGAGTTGCTGAGCCGATTCCCCGAGGTCCTGATGAAGTACCAGGATCGATTCCGATACATACTGGTTGACGAGTACCAGGACACCAACCATTCCCAGTATTTGATTGTTCGTGCCCTGGCCGACCGCTATGAGAATATCTGCGTGGTCGGGGACGACGCCCAGAGCATATATTCCTTCCGGGGAGCCAACATTTCCAATATTCTTAACTTCCAAAAGGATTACGACAATGCAGCCGTCTACCGGCTCGAACAGAACTACCGGTCTACCCGGAACATTGTGGAGGCGGCCAACTCCATCATTTCAAAGAACAAGCAGCAGCTCGAGAAGGTGGTATGGACGGACAACGAAGAGGGCGATCGCATTAAGGTCCACAAGGCCCCAACCGATGCAGAAGAAGGGCGTTTCGTAGCGCGGTCGGTATTCGAAAATCAGATGCAGTTTCAGAGGAGGGCACGTGATTTTGCCGTACTGTACCGAACCAATTCCCAGTCGCGCGCGATTGAGGATGCCCTGAGGAAAAAGGATATTCCCTATAAGATTTATGTCGGCCTCTCCTTTTATCAGCGGAAGGAAATCAAGGATGTGCTCGCCTACTTGAGGCTGATTATCAATCCTGATGATGAAGAGGCCCTGGTTCGTATCATCAATTTTCCGGCCCGGGGTATCGGGCAGACTACCTTGGATAAGCTTAGAGTAGCCGCAAGCAAATCTGAAAAATCCATTTTCAGTCTCATGAAAGACCTTGAGAGGGATCATCTGGGGCTTCACGGGGGTACGCGGAGGAAATTGTCCGACTTCGTGACCATGATGGAGAGTTTTCAGGTGCTCAAAGAGGGTTTGGATGCCTTCGAACTCGCCACGGAGGTGAGTAAGAAATCTGGGCTGTTAAGGGAATTCCGTAAAGACGGCACCCCGGAAGGCATAGGGCGCATGGAGAACATAGAAGAACTCCTAAACGGCATAAGGGACTTCGTCGACGAAAACACCCGCGAGGAGGCCCCCACGGACGCTCCTGAAGAGCCTGGTCTGCAAAGGAAGCCTACCCTGGAGGAATTCCTCGAGGATGTGGCCCTGGCCACTGACCAGGATACCGATAAAGGACAGACGGACCACGTGGCCCTGATGACGGTTCACCTGGCCAAGGGGCTGGAGTTTCCTTACGTTTATATCGTCGGATTGGAGGAGGATCTGTTCCCTTCGGCGCTGAGCCTGAATACCCGAAGTGAACTCGAAGAGGAGCGCAGACTCTTTTATGTGGCGCTGACCCGAGCGGAGAAACAGGCGTATATCACGTTTGCGCAGACCCGTTATCGCTGGGGGAAACTTATCGACGCGGAACCCAGTCGTTTTATACACGAGATCGAGGAGAAGTACCTGGATTTTATGACCCCCCTCAACGACGGCTATCGTTATAAGTCCTTGCTTTCGGCAGATCTGTTTGGTGAGGTGGACAAGAGCAGGCTGAGACAACAAAAACCGGTAAACGGCACACCTCCCGCGGTTCATAGACCATCGGACAAACAATTGCGCAAACTCCGAAAGATCAAACCGGTAACCACCCAGACCGCAGACAGGCGTCAGGGGACTACGATTAAATTGAATGAAGGCGACTGGGTGATCCACGAACGTTTCGGGGAGGGACAGGTATTGCAACTCGAAGGCTCCGGATCGGATAAAAAGGCCGAAATACGCTTTCAGAGCGGGGAGGTCAAGAAACTCCTGTTGCGCTTTGCCCGACTGGAACTCAAGGAAGATTCCTGAGCAATACGGCGGCTGAGTGTTACTTGATATTTAATATGCTTTCGCGCGTCAGGCTGGTGGGAACGGTAAATACGAACGTACTGCCCTTGTTTACTTCGGAATACACCTTAATCCGCCCTCCATTCTTCCTGATGAAATCCTGGGTCGTTGCAAAACCCAGACCCGTACCCTTTTCCTTTTCGGTTCCACTGCGTGATATGCTCTCCCCCTGCCGGTTTTCCAGGGCCCGAACCTGTTCGGGGGTCATTCCTATACCCGTATCGGTGATCTTGACCTGTACCGACTCCTGTATGGACATTAGTTCCACGGAGATGCGGTCTCCCTTTCTGGAGAACTTGATGGAATTGGAGATCAGGTTTCGGATGGCGAAATCGACCATATCCCTGTCGGCGTAAACGCTGGGGACTTCGCGGGTATTAAATTCAAAGAATATGCCTTTCTGTTCCGCGGTCTCCCTGTACAGGGTCAGGTTCTTGTCAATGACCTCAATCAGGTCAAAAGACTTCTTGACCACCTGATGGTTGCTCATCTGGCTGCGGGCCCAGTTGAGCAGGTTTTCCAGTAGCATGTTCAAATTTTGAGAGGTATCCCGAATATGACGTATCATCAGGGTCTTCTGCTCGGGTGAAATTTCCTATTCTTCATTGGCCAGTATAGCCGAGAGTGAGCCAATGTTGCCGCTGTGGCCCCTCAGGTCGTGCGATATGATGGAGAAGAACTTATCCTTGACCTCTGAAGCCTCCTTGAGTTCCCTTTCAGACTTCTTGAGCTGGTCGTTTAAGGCGTTGAGCTGTATATTCTTGGTCTGCAGGCTGCCGAATTGCTCCCGAAGCTGATCGATCAGATCCCGGTAAGCGGACGAGAGGATATGTAATTCCCTGAGACTGGTTGTGATCTGTTCATTCCTATCGGTATCGAATTCCGAGGTCTGTTGATGTACCATGTTTCGAACCATGGCTTGAATCGGACGGGAAATCTTCCCCGAGATGTAGTAGGCCAGTATACCGGCAGTGATCAGAGTGAAGGCGAAGAAAATGGTTAGATAGACCCGTATGCGTTCGGAAAGCAGATTGGCGTGGGTGTTGATCAGTCCGAACAGGGAGGTATACTCCTTTTCCAGCGCCAGGGAGGCGTCGTAAATATCGCGTATGAGCCCTGAATTGGTATTCCCTATCTGCTCGTCAATCCGGACGATCTCATTAAATAGTACCCGATACGCGAGGAGTTCCTGTCGGGTGCTCAAAAAAAGGGTATCCGGTTTCAGGCGGTTCAGGTAAAGTTCACTTTCCTGATTCAGTAACCTCACGTATTTGGGGTCACTGCGCAGGAAAAAATCCTTCTCTCTTCTTCTCAGTGACAGTATTTCGTGTGCCTTCAGACCGGAATCTTCTCTTCCCTCCAACCTGTGAACGTGATCGCGCATATCACCCACATAACCGTAGTCTTTAAAGCCCCTTGTTCTCTTGAGTTCAATAACCTCTCGAACGTGGTCGTCCACCTGTTCCAAAAAATCTGAGGTGCGGATCAGCCTGCGACTGAATACCTCGTTATTGAAGGATTCGCCATCCTCCTTCAGGCCATCCAAAATCTTCCGGGTCCGGGTCAGGTATGCGCTGTATCTCTTGTAATTGACCGTTTCGAGGCCAAGGTGAAAGGAATCGGTCTTGATATCGTAGTCCAGCATCAGTGCGAAGTGCTCGCTGGATTTGAGTCGGTTAATGTTGAAATGGGTGAGCTTCTCTCTGATCTCACGGGCATTGGTCAGTTTTCGGGCTGAGGAGTAGGAATAAATCAAAACCGGAGTCATCAGACAGGCAATGCCCAGGTGAGTGATCACCAGTCGACCCTTGATGGTATTGATATATGTCCTGAAGGCTGAAATCATAAAAAAATGAGTCGTACATTGGTAAAAACGCATGCAACCGATCATTCGTGTTCAGAATATCGGAAACATGGTGTCCTTTATCGAATATATTTTCCTAGAGTATTCGTTTAAGTGTCAATATTCATAACGAATGTCAGAAAGTTCTACGGGTCGTGTCGTAACTTGCGGCTCCTAACCGCCAAGCCCTATGATCATGGCCGAATTGATACAGATAGACAGTGAGAACATCGATTCCCGTAAAATCGGCCGTGCGGTCCGGATTCTTAAAGACGACGGCCTGCTGATTTACCCCACCGATACCGTGTACGGTCTGGGTTGCAGCATACACAGTAACAAGGCGCTGGAGAAATTGGCGCGACTCAAGGGAATCAAGCCCATCAAAACTTCCTGGTCCATTATCTGCAGCGATCTGAAAAACCTTTCCGACTACGCCAGCCAGATCGATACTCCCACCTTTAAGGTGTTGAAACGGGCATTTCCCGGACCGTATACCATTATTTTACCCGGCAGCAACAAATTACCCAGGAGTTTCAGGCATCGCAAAACCGTGGGTATCCGCATACCTGATCATCCCATTCCCCGCTTGCTGGTCGAGCAACTGGGCTCTCCCATCGTTTCCACTTCCATTCGGGATGAGGACGAATTGCTGGAATACACCACGGACCCGGCCCATATATTCGAAAAATGGGAGGGAAAGGTAGATGCCGTCATCGATTCCGGTTACGGGGGAAACGTTGCCTCCACGGTAATCGAGCACCAGAATGATGAGTGGTTCATCCTCAGGGAGGGAAAGGGAGACCTGGAGAGCATACTGTAATCAAAAAAAAGCCCGCCGGTAACTGCCAGCGGGCTTTTTTTTTCGGATGAATGGTAGAGTTATCTGCCCTGAATGGCAGGATCCTTCATTCCTTCCTCTATCATGTCGTAGAACTGATCCAGCTTGGGCAGCACAACGATTCGGGTTCTCCGGTTCTTCGCCCGGTTGCCGGCGGTGGAATTCGATACCATAGGAACATAGTAGCTTCGGCCTGCGGCGGTCATCCGCTTGGGATCCACTCCGAAATCGTTCTGCAGAACCCGTACAACGGCTGTGGCGCGTTTTACGCTCAGATCCCAATTGTCCAGCAGTGGCCCGCTTCGGTAGGGAACATTATCGGTGTGGCCCTCGACCATGAATTCGAAATCGGGCTTGTTGTTGACCACTTTGGCCACCTTGCCCAGAACTTCCTTAGCACGTGAGGTAATGGTGTAGCTGCCACTTCGGAAGAGCAGTTTGTCCGATATGGATACGAAAACCACGCCTTTTTCCACGCTGATCTCGATATCCTCATCGTCCAGGTTTCCGAGAACACCCTTGAGGCTCTGTACCAGGGCCAGATTAACGGAATCCCTACGGGTAATGGCGTCCCGTAAGTTGTTAATAGTCAAGTCTTTTTCCTTGAGACTTTCAAGTGATTTCTCCAGATTCTCGGCGCCTTTAGAACTCAATGTGGTCAGACCGTCCATGCTCTGCAACAGGCCTTCATTGGATTCTTTAAGGTACTGATTCTGCTGTAAGAGCGTTTCGACACGACTGGCGTTACTGGCGTTCTCTTCCAGGCAACTATTGAGTTTTACCGTGGCGGAATTCAGCAGATCCTGGGTCTCCTGATGCTTTGCCTCGAGGTCCGCATATTTCTTCTGGGAAACACACGAGGTGGCGAGTATGGCCAATCCAGCGATGCCCAAAATGATTTTTTTCATAACTGTTGATGTGTTTATTAGACAAATTTTAGTTAAAATTATGGCATTCGGTCTTTTTAACGTATGAGTAAAAGGGTTAATCTTTTCCCAAACTACTAAAGGTCCTTATTCCTTTTACGAAGTGAAGGTACACTATGGATTTGCTGTGGTAGTATTTTTTTTGGACCGGGGGCACCCTTTTCCCGAACATTCTCCTGAAGTTTCGGTAAAAACTCAGGTGAGAACGAATCACTGCCCTGGTGTGCTCGGGCTTGTTCTGAAGGAGAAAATAGACTCCTGCGACCCCATCCAGCAGCAACCGCAACGGAATGATGTAGAACAGAGCACGGGCCGGGGCATTCTTGATCAGGTTGAAAAGGGAATTTCGGAAATTCAAAAAGGTTTTAAGGGGGTTGGCGTGTTCCAGCGTCGCACCTCCAAGGTGATACACCCGGCTCTTGCCGAGGTAGTAAATCCCGTGACCCTGATTGCGGATCCTCCAGCACAGGTCGATTTCCTCCTGGTGGGCGAAATAGTCGGGGTCGAAACCTCCTACGGACCAGAAAGCCGATCGCCGTATGATCATGCACGCTCCGGTAGCCCATTGTACGGGCGAGGGAATGTTGTATTGTCCCCTGTCTTCCTCGAGTGACTGGAATATTCTCCCGCGGCAGTAGGGATAGGCCAACATATCCATAAAACCTCCGGCAGCTCCGGCATACTCGAATCGTTCGCGGTGGGTGTAATCGAGGACCTTGGGCTGTAAAACCGCCACATCCGGATGGGAAGCCAGGTACTCCCTGAAGGGAATCAACCAGTTCCTGGTGACTTCCACATCGGAATTGATCAGGGCGTATACGGGTTCCTTTACCTGTTGCAATCCCATATTATATCCTCCTGCGAAGCCGTAATTTTCCTTCAATTCAATGATGGTCACCTGAGGGTAATGCTTGCGAACCCATGAGACCGAATGATCTGAGGAGGCATTGTCGATCATGTAGATCCGTGAATCCTGAGAGTGCTCACAGACCGAAGGAAGAAAACGGGGCAGGACATCCTGCCCGTTCCAGTTGAGTATCACAACGGCTATATCCGGTTCCATACGGTCTCAGAATTCAGGATCATACTGCGGCAGATCGGGAAGTGCCTCATAGCGATTTTCCGCCTGTCGTACCCGGAACATATGGTGGGTCAGGCCGTTGGTTATCCAGAGGTATTCCGATCCAAGGGCCAGGTTGTAGCGGCTGATCTGATCGAAAGCGCCCTGAGCTACAGTCACTTCGGGGGCCTTGCACTCCACGAGCATCCGGCCCTTTCCGCTTCGATCCACCACCAGTATGTCGAAGCGTTTTCGCAACCCGAATACCTCCAACTCGCGCTCCACCAGTATGCGGTGAACGGGAAAATGCTTGAAACTGAGCAGATACTGAATGCAGTGCTGGCGGACCCATTCTTCCGGTGAGGCAGGCACCCGCTTTTTCCTAGCCGGATCGAACAGGTATGGCCTCTTTTGGATAATTTTGAGGGGTACGGAAAGTGCGGGAAAATTTAAAACGGGTAGCCCAAAAGCCATCAATGAACAATCTTCATAAAATTCTCAGCGAAATTAACGCAAAGTCTTTTTACCCCATATATGTATTGATGGGGGAGGAGTCCTTTTTTATCGATCGCATCGAGCAGGCTCTTCGGGCCCAAGTGTTGCAGCCCCGCGAACGGGATTTCAATGAACATATCCTTTACGGCAAGGATTGCGATACGGCTCAGATCCTGGCTGCCGCAAGGCAGTTTCCGGTTATGGCCGAATACCAACTTGTTATAGTACGCGAAGCCCAGCACCTGATGCGCAATATGAATGACCTTTTGGATTACGTAGCACAGCCCGTGGCGACTACCGTACTGGTCATTTGTATAAAGGGTCGAAAACCAGACGGTAAGACCAAATTCCAGAAGGCGCTCGCGCAAGCCAATGCCTGCTTCTTCAAGTCCAATATGCTTTACGATAATCAGTGGCCCGGATGGGTGGAAAGCCAGGTTTCGGCCGCCGGCCGCAGCATGCACCCGATTGCCGCTGGTCTACTGCTGGAATCCGTAGGGGGAAGGGATCTCGGGTTGTTGTCCAACAGTCTGGATAAGCTCATGGATATGGTCCCCGCCGACCGCGAAATTCAGGCGGCAGATGTGGAGCAGTACATCGGCATATCGCGGGAATACAATTATTTCGAATTTACCCGGGCATTCGGGGAACGGGATATCCGAAAACTTATGCGAATTGTACAGTTCTATTCCGACCCTTCCAAGAAAGGAGAGTCCCCGGTTTTGCTGGGCACCCTGATCAACTATATAGGGAAGGTCCTGAAAATGCACAGCTTGTCTCACATTCGGGACGATGCCCGTGTTGCATCACAATTGGGCATGGGCAAGAGCGGAGCCTTTTTCGTAAAGGAATACCGAAAAGCGGCCGCGAGTTATGACATGAAGGAACTCACCCGACTGATCTCCTGGCTTCGCAGGGCGGATGCCCGCGCCAAGGGAGTCGGGGCCGACCACTATACCCAGTCCAGAGTCCTCAGGGAATTTGTAGGTCAGCTGAATATTTAGGTTCGTGCCTGCCTACTTCTTATCCAGGCTGTATTTCCCCGGTCCAAGGAGGTAAATGGAGGCAAAGCCGACCAGAAACAACAGGGCATTCTCAGCTTCAGGACCCATGGGTAATTGTGCGGCTCCGTACATGAATACCGCCTTGACAAACATCACCAGTCCGGCTACTATAGCAGCGATACGGGTCTGAAATCCAAGTATGAGGAAAATGGGTGCCACAAATTCTCCAAGAGTCAGCAGGAAGAGGGTTCCCGTAGTCCCGATTCCAATCGGGTCCTGGTTGAACTCAAAGTTTCCGGCTACAATCAGCCGGAACTTTTGAAAACCGTGAACAATCAATAAGGCTGAGGGGATAATCCTCAGAATGGCAAGGGCTAGGCTATTCATAGTAAGTGTTTTTAGTCGCCTGAAATTACAAACTTATTCATGGACTAAAAAACGCTCCTGAGCCGGTCTAAACCTTGAGATAATCCGGATATCGCGCAGGATTGACCTCGTTCATTATCGCATAGGCCGCCTCTATGATATCGTCCACGCTGGGCTTGGAAAAGTAATCTCCATCCGTGGCATAGGCCGGACGGTGTGGCTGTGAGCAAACCGTTCTGGGCGGGCTGTCCAGATGCACGAAGCCTCCCTGCTTTTCGATGATCTCCTGCAGCAGATAAGCGGAACAGCCTCCGGGCACATCTTCGTCCACGATCATGAGTCGGTTTGTTTTTTTCAGACTTTTAAGCACATCCCCCTCAATATCGAATGGCAAAAGCGTCTGGGCATCGATAATTTCCAATTCGATCCCGTGTTCTACCAGGAGGCCTGCGGCTTCTTCGACCAGACGGAGCGTCGAGCCGTAAGAAACAACCGTGATGTGAGACCCGTTTCGCAGGGTCTGAACCACCCCGATAGGGGTACAGTATTCACCCAGGTTGGTTGGGCGGATTTCCTTGAGGCGGTATCCATTGAGGCTCTCGATGATCAGAGCAGGTTCGTTGCCTTTAAGGAGGGTATTGTAGAAACCTGCTGCCTGGGTCATATTCCGCGGAGAGAGAATGTAAATTCCGCGCAACAGGTGGATTAGGCCCCCCATGGGGGAACCCGAGTGCCAGATTCCCTCCAGTCGGTGTCCGCGGGTTCGTATGATGAGTGGAGCACGCTGCAGTCCACTCGTACGATACCTTAGCGTCGCCAGGTCATCACTTAGAGTCTGAAGGGCAAACAGTATGTAATCGAGGTACTGTATTTCGGCTATGGGCCGGAATCCGCGCATGGCCAATCCTATGCCCTGTCCGATAATACTGGTCTCCCGAATACCGGTATCAGCGACCCTCCACTCCCCATGCTTCTGCTGGAGTCCCTCGAGTCCCTGGTTTACGTCCCCGATCTTACCGGTGTCTTCCCCGAAGATGACCAGGTTGGGGTATTTCTCTAAAAGCAAATCGAAGTTATCCCTAAGGATTACACGCCCGTCGACTTTGTCACTCAGGTCGCGATAGGTGGGTTTGACCTGCGGAATCCTGGCGGAACTGCGCTCGGACTGGTCGTAGAGATCGTGATTGAAAATTTCCTTGTATTCCTCCTGTGTATTCCTGTACCAGGTACGGAGAGCATCAATGGCATCGGACTGTCTGCCAGCTGTTTTCCTAAGGGTAAGCCGGGCAGCGTTCATAAGATCCTTTTTAATGGGCTCTGACTTGCCCTGTAACTTTTCGATGGCCCCGGAAATGCCCGGATCGGATTGTTCTCCGTTAACCGCCTCCATAAGCCCGATCAGGTGATCCCTCCCCTTTTGCTGGGGAAGGAGGAATTCGTCACGAGCTTCTCTGCGTGCCGTCCTGGCTTCGGACCTGGCCTCCTTCTCGAGTTCCTTAATTTCCTCCTCGGACCCCAGTCCATGAGACAGGATCCACTCCCTGAACTTCAGGTTACAATCGTGGTCCTTCTCCCATTGCAATCGTTCTGCAGACTTGTATCGTTCATGGCTTCCTGAGGTAGAATGGCCCTGCGGCTGTGTCGTTTCACAGACGTGTACTAATACCGGCACATGCTGTTTTCGGGCAACCTCTTCGGCATGCTGATACGCTTTTAGCAGTCCGGGGTAGTCCCAGCCCGGGACCTTAATGATTTCGTAGCCGTCATTTTTGGCGTCCCTCCCGAATCCCTTCAGCACGGCCGAAATATCGCTCTTAGTGGTATGATACTTGGCTGGAACGGATATGCCGTAGTCGTCGTCCCAGACACTGATGACCAAGGGCACCTGAAGTACACCTGCCGCATTAAAGACCTCGAAGAAATGCCCTTCACTGGTACTGGCATTGCCAATGGAACCCCAGGCAATTTCGTTACCGTTACGGCTGAACTTTTCCATGCCGTCCCAATCCCCGTGGTTCCGGTAGAGCTTGGAGGCCTGGGCCAGACCCAACAGGCGCGGCATTTGTCCGGCTGTACAGGAGATGTCTGCGCTACTGTTGTAGCGGCCTGTGGCATCTATCCAGTTCCCCTCCTTATCTATGTTAGGCGTCATGTAGTGCCCGCCCATTTGCCGGCCCCCACTCATGGGTTCCTGTTCGATGTCGGTCGTGGCGTACAGCCCGTGAAAGAATGACTTAGGATTGAGGATGTCCAGGGCCAGCATCCAGGTTTGGTCCCGGTAATACCCGCTGCGGAAATCCCCCTTTTTAAATACGTGCGCCTGGGCGATCTGGGCGAGCTCCTTTCCATCTCCGAAGATTCCAAACTTAGCCTTTCCCGAGAGGACTTCCCTTCTTCCCACCAGACTGAGTTCACGGCTGAGTACGGCCAATCGGTAATCCTGTAAAACCTGAGATCTGAACTCTTCAAACGTAAGTTCCTGATCGAGTTGTGCGGGTGAATTCATGGGAGTCATTTGGTTTTGCAAAAATAGCGATTTGCCGGGTAACTCGAGCCTGAGCTCCCCGAACCACCGGTCTCAGGGCGCATCCTAGAACCAGCGTCGGGTGAAGAGTCCGGTCAGTACGCGTGGGCTCAGTGTAATGATAAACCGTATGTTTTCTGAATATTCCGGCTGCGCTATTTCCCATCCCTTATTCGAATACACAGGGAAATACAGCTCGAAGAAGTCGGTTACCAAATTCAGCCTAATCCCGCTATCATAGACGAAACGGGTGGGCTGAGGATCGTTTTTAAAGAAGCCTACATCTCCATACACCTCAATCCACCTCCACAGATTAAAACCCAGATTGGTCGTAGCCATCCACCTGTTGGCAAAGGATTGATCGAAACGCGACTTGAACCCTCCTTCCGCTATGATGATCTGCTGACTCAGCAAACCGGTCGCCTCAGAGCGCCCGAGATAATTCAGATCGAACATATAATCCGTTGGTCTGTCCAGGGAGAAACTGAAGAAATCCGAGTTCGTGTTATTCCGAAGGAAGGCTCCGCCAAAAAATCTGAGATTGAGCTGCCGGTTATTGAGAAAGAGCCTCCGGTACTCCAACTCGGCCGAAACCTTGGTGAAATCATTTGCCTGCTGAAAATCCAGTGTGGCCTTCTTGAAATTGACGATGTGGTTATCGATGTAGTCATACCGAAAATTGAGAACCGCATAATCCGGATCGGTATCGATCTCATCCTCGATATTGGGATCAATATTTCGGAATACCGTCCTAAACCTGCCGGTAAGGAAATGACGCTCGTTGGATATCAGATTCTCCGGTCTCCATCCGAAAGTGACCGAAGGGGTAATGGTGGTAAACCGGGAATTGACCTGGAAATGTGAGGTCCTGCCGACCAGTCTGTAGGTGCTGACATAATGACCACTTTTCTTATGGTACTGTCGGTATGTAATTCCACCTCCGCCAACCAGCGTGCGCTCCAGAAAGGAATACGTAGGGGCCAGATCGTAGACGAACGGTTGTTCCAGCAGGGATTTATTGTTGATGCGAACCCCGGGTACGAGTCCGTCATAGAGGTTGTAATTCATTATGGGAACCCAGAAAATCTGCTTGTAGTTTGGGTCTTCCACGTCTTTAAAAAGTCTGAGCTGAAGGGGACGATTGCTGCTCAACAGACCGCCGGTGGATTTCCAGTTGTTTCGCGGATTAAACTCGGGTACAATCTGTTCATAATTCAGGGAAAACCGTTCCTCCTGCTTGTTGGGGAAAACAAATTCCTGTTCCGATTTAAACGGGGGGAGCCAATACTTGGATACTACGGAATCCCCTGCCAGTCCGTACAACGGTATGGGAACATCTGCTTTTTTTCGGTTTCGAATGATAACGCGCACAGAATCTTCGCCCTGCTGCACTTTCCTGATCTTGTAATCGATCCTAAGGCGACCTTCTATATAGTGTTCCCAAAACCATGTCAGATCCCGGTCAGACTCCTCTTCCAGCAGGCTTTGGAATAAGGCAGCCCCGCCCTGTCGGCTTTGTTTATTTCCCGCTATGTAGCGCGTAATGGCCTTGTCGACCTTATCTTCCCCCATGTAGTTCGCCAAATACTGCAATCCCCATCCTGCCTTATAGGCCTGGGCGACCTCGTAGTTGTATTTGATCAGGGAGTCGTTCGGGGTCGACAGGGCCTGATCAATATTACTCCGAATGGTGAGCATCTGAAGGGTGTTGTACTGGTCGTTGAAGTCCATGCGCGCGATGCGATAGCTGCGAAGGCCCCAAACGTCAGAGAGTTTGCCCATCAATTTCTGATCCGGATAGTATTCCTCGACAAACTTGATCAGGGTGTAGATGGCGATCCCGTCAAGTACCCAGCGGTCGGCCCGGTAATCCAGGTGGAGGTGTTCCCTGAGATATACGGTAAGTGCGGTCTTAAGCAGCGTCATTTCATACTGAAACTGAGGGTCATAAGGCTGGATAAAGGAGGGGAGCTGATTGGTCCCATAGAGTGGGTTTTCCCTGTATTCAAAATCGGTCACGAGCATACTGTGCCCCTGACAGGTTCCCAGTCTGCTTTTCAGGAACCGGGTTACCCGCTCAATCGAGATGTATTTGGAAACGTCGTCATAACCCCGGACATCGATGTCCGTTTTGAGCACACCCCATTCGGTCCTGTGCTCCACTATATCGGATTGTCGGCGAGTCTTAAGCCGTATTCCGTTGAGCACCTCGCCCTGCATGCTGATCTTCATGTTCCTGCCGTTCTCTTCTATGTACAACGTCTGCAGGTTGGTGTATATGTGAAGTTTCTTGGGCAGGGTTAGCTCCAGGGCGGTGAAAGCCTCGACGGTGTACTGATCGTTCAGGTTTTTATTGGCGTACAGCAACCATTCCTTTCCATTGAAGGGAACGGGAGTTAGGTGCCAGTATTTCAGGTCCATATTCCCCCTGTTATCGATACCATAACCGGTAAATTTCGAGGAAGGCAGTTTGATTGTATAGGTGAAGTACAGTTCTATGAATTCCCCTGCAGGAAGGGGTTGGGCAAGTTCGACACGGACAAAATCAAGGCCTTTACTGCGATCCCAAACCAGCCCCTGATAGCCGGAGGTGACCACGCTGACCAAATCCGTATAACCCCGATCTTTTTTACGTGCCAGGTGGAGCGAACGATCGAATTCGTCCGCCATACGGCGCGAGAGATCGGACTTGTTCGTGGAATAGGTGTGATTCCAGTCATAGAAATACAATTCGGTTAGCGGACGATCCGAACTGTTGTGGTAGGTCCATTTCTGATTCACCGAAATCG
Organism: uncultured Flavobacteriaceae bacterium; assembly: GCA_964550895.1. GTDB lineage: Bacteria > Bacteroidota > Bacteroidia > Flavobacteriales > Flavobacteriaceae > CAZKAP01. The sequence goes on along the minus strand of CAZKAP010000002.1, from coordinate 35,195 downwards.
TGCCCTTGGTCTCGGAAAGGAATGCGCTCATCTCATTCTTATGCTGGGCGGTCAATACGCCGCAGACCGACCAAAAGAGCAGGGCAAATACAGAGTAAAGGACCTTCATGCCGGCGACTTAGAAGTTGGGGCTCAGGTTGCGGCCCTTATAGAAGCGATCGATGATGTCCACTACCTCTTCCTTCTCGTCCACCAGCTGGAACAGGTCCAGGTCTTCAGGACTTATATTTCCGGCTTCCAGCATCGTATTTTTTATCCAGTCCACGAGCCCGCTCCAGAATTCCGTCCCCACCAAAATAATGGGGAAACTCTCGATCTTGTTGGTCTGTATAAGGGTTATGGACTCGAAGAGTTCATCCAGAGTACCAAAGCCGCCGGGCATCACTACGAATCCCTGGGAATACTTGACAAACATCACCTTGCGAACGAAAAAGTAGTCGAAATCCAGGCTCTTGTCCTCGTCTATGAATTCGTTGTCGTGTTGTTCGAAGGGCAGGTCAATGTTGAGACCTACCGAGGTTCCTCCGGCCAGGCTGGCGCCCTTGTTTCCGGCCTCCATGATGCCGGGACCTCCCCCCGTGATTACCCCGTAACCCGCGTCCGCGATGCTCTCGGCTATCTCTACCGTTTTTTCGTAATAGGGGTCACCGGGACGCGTTCTGGCTGAGCCAAAAACAGAGACGCACGGTCCTATCTGGCTCATTTTCTCGAAACCATTGACGAATTCCCCCATGATCTTGAAGATCGCCCAGGAATCATTGGCTTTGATTTCGTTCCAGCCCTTGTGATGTTTTGCGCTGTGCATGTTTATAGGTTTGTGGAGAGGTCCATCTCCTTCTTCAGGAACTTCCCCGTATGACTTTTATTGTTCTTAATGATCTGTTCCGGGCTGCCCGCGGCTACGATTTCGCCTCCTGCACGTCCTCCTTCCGGGCCTATGTCCACGATATAGTCGACGGCCTTGATGACATCCATATTGTGCTCGATAATAAGTACGGTATTGCCCTTATCGACCAGCGCATGGAGAACGTCCATCAGCACACGGATATCCTCGAAGTGCAGACCCGTAGTGGGTTCGTCCAGTATATAAAACGTCCTTCCCGTATCCCTCTTGGATAATTCTGTGGCCAGTTTAACGCGTTGGGCCTCACCACCCGACAAGGTAGTCGAAGACTGTCCCAGGTTAATATAGCCCAATCCTACATCCATCAGCGTCCTGAGTTTACGATGAATCCTGGGTATGTCCCTGAAGAATTCCGTAGCCTCTTCAATGGTCATGTTCAGTACATCGGATATATTCTTTCCGCGGTAACGGATCTCCAGGGTTTCCCGATTAAAGCGTTTCCCCTGACAGGTCTCACATTCGACATATACGTCGGGGAGGAAATTCATTTCAATGACCTTGAGTCCGCCCCCCGAACAAGTCTCACAGCGCCCTCCGGTAACATTAAAACTGAAGCGGCCGGGCTTATATCCCCGTATTGTGGCCTCGGTGGTCTTGGAAAACAAGCTGCGAATCTCGCTGTAAACCCCGGTATAGGTTGCAGGATTCGAACGTGGGGTGCGACCAATGGGGGCCTGATTGATATCGATCACTTTGTCCAGATGGTTCAGGCCTGTTATGCGCCCGTAGGGCAGGGGTTCTTTCACTCCATTAAAGAAGTGGGCATTGAGTATGGGGTATAGGGTCTCGTTAATCAGCGTGGACTTTCCGCTTCCCGATACCCCGGTAACACCGATCATCAGCCCAAGCGGGAGCTTTATACTCACTCCTTTGAGATTATTGCCCGTACACCGGGTCAGGCTTAGGAATTTTCCATTGCCTGTGCGGCGTTGTTCCGGAACGGGAATGTATTTCTCAAACGACAGATAATCTGCTGTGAGGGTATGGGAATGAGCGACACTGCCCGGAGGACCCTCGGATATGACCTCCCCGCCATGCTTGCCCGCCCGGGGTCCCAGGTCTATGACGTAGTCGGCCCGCGTAATCATATCCCGGTCGTGTTCCACCACGATCACGGAGTTCCCTATATCCCTGAGGGCTATCAGGGAACGAATGAGACGGTCGTTATCCCGCTGATGAAGGCCGATACTGGGTTCGTCCAGAATATATAAAACACCCACCAGTTGGGAGCCGATCTGGGTGGCTAGGCGGATGCGTTGGGCTTCTCCGCCCGACAAAGTGCGTGAGCCCCGGTTTAGTGATAAGTAACCCAGACCCACATCGCAAAGGAAGCCGATACGGCTGCGTATTTCTTTCAGGATCTCCCGGGCTACAATGTTCCGCGAGGAGTCCAGCACCCCTTCTACCCGCTTGAAATAGTCTCGCAGCTGGTCCAGATCCATGCTCACCAGATCGAATATGTTTTCTTCTCCTATGCGGAAATAGAGGGCCTCTTTCTTCAAACGGGCGCCCTGACACTCGGGACAGCTAATCTCGTCCATATAGGCCTTGGCCCATCGGCGTATGGATGCCGAACCCCCGTCTCTGAACTGGTTTTCGATAAAGGGTATCACCCCTTCGTATTCGATCTTGTATTCCCTGTTAACGCCGGCGGTGCGGGAATGAATTTCAAATTTTTCATCTCCGCCATTCAGAATCATTTCCAGGGCTTCCCCGGGCAGCGATGCAATGGGATCCTTCAGGCTGAAATCGTAACGCGCAGCTATGTGTTCCAGTTGCCTGAACGCCCAGGATTTCTTGTAGCTTCCCAATGGCGCAATCCCCCCCCCGTGTATGGACAGCTTTCGGTCGGGTATCACTTTGTCTATATTAGCCTGATAGATCACCCCGAGTCCACTGCATTTCGGGCACATGCCTTTGGGAGAATTAAAGGAAAAGGTGTTGGGCTCAGGAACGGGATAAGACAGCCCCGATTCCGGGCACATCAGGTCGCGGCTCAGAAATACAGGATCTTCACTTTCTTCGGCCAGGACCATCATCAGGTTCTGTCCGCTGTAGAGGGCCGTCTGAATACTCGCCCGCAAACGCTGAACACCTTCTTCGTCCCCGGATACCTTCAAACGGTCTACCACGATCTCAATGTCGTGAGTTTTGTAACGATCGAGCTTCATACCGGGCTCAATGTCCCTGATTTGACCGTCGACACGCACTTTCACGAATCCCTGTCGCGCAATTTGCTGGAAGAGTTCCCGGTAATGTCCCTTGCGGGCGCGAATAACAGGAGCCAGTAGCTGCAGCTTCTGGTTGCTGTACCTCCGGAGTATCAGTTCCTGGATCTGATCCTCGGTGTACTGGACCATTTTCTTGCCGCTTTTCCAGCTATACGCATCCGAAACACGGGCATATAGCAGCCTGAGGAAATCGTATACCTCCGTTATGGTGCCCACAGTGGATCGGGGAGAACGCGAGGTTGTCTTTTGCTCAATGGCGATCACCGGCGACAATCCGTCTATTTTATCCACATCCGGTCTTTCCAGTCCACCCAGAAACTGCCGGGCATAGGAGGAAAGGGTTTCTACATAACGCCTTTGTCCTTCGGCGTAGATCGTGTCGAAGGCCAGAGACGATTTCCCGCTGCCTGACAGGCCCGTAATAACCACGAGCTGATCTCTGGGTATACAGACGTCGATGTTCTTGAGGTTGTGGGTGCGGGCACCCCTCACTACCAAGAATTCTTCATTTTCCATAGCAGAGGGACAAAAATACGCTAATAAACGGACATCTTTTTCCATACAAAACCCGCCGAGCCTTCGTTATTTTTACAAAAAGTACAGCATGAAAATACTGGGAATAGGATCTCGCATAAGGCACAACGAATTGGGTGTCGGGGTGGTCACTAATGTGAGTTATAAGCATTACACCATTACCTTCGTCGATTCCGGGCTCGAGACCCTGCCTATAGACACGGAATTGGAGGTTATCGAGGCCGTTTATGACGAACTGGATACGGTAAGTCTGTTCGATGTGGAGCATTCGCTTACTGAAATACTGAGGAAATGGTCGGGTATGGGAGAGCCCGTGGATTTAGGGGAACGCTGGAAAGGAGGCGTACTTCGTCTCATCCCTGCAGATTCTGACCTTTCCCATAAGGAGTTACCCATAGAGACCTTTTTTCATAAAATCGTCATGGTTCGTGATCGCATGAGGGTATTGGAACAACGCATCAATTCACACAAAGGACTAAGCGAAGATGAAAAAATCGATCTTCAGCAATACATCACCCGGATTTATGGTAGCCTCACTACTTTCAACGTATTGTTCAAGCATAAATCGGATCAGTTTACGGGTGACCGAATCAAGGGCTAGCCTTTGGATTCGGGCATGTGATTAACTGGCCAGATCGTATTGTTGCCCCTTGAGCTGGAGTCGGCCACTGAGTGAGAAGTAGTCCGCGAATCCCGGCGAGTCGCACAGGGTATCCCATATCGTTCTCAGATCTCCGCTATCCCTGAGGTCAAGAATTTTCGCCTCCTCCGGCGAAAGTCGCAGTACCCAATGGTCGGCATGGGAAAAATTTCGGGCTATCACAAGAGACTCCCCGGAGAACACGCATACGTAGTTGTTCCCGTATTGGGTGGTGTTGAGTACATGCATGAACAGGGTTTGGGGTACCTGAGTACGTGGTATACAGCTCAATTGTATATCGTGGCTTAGGCGATGCCAGGAAATTCGCTGAATGTCCCTTCGCGCCCGCATGCGAGCCTGGGTCGCCCATCGCTCGAGTTCGACATGATCTCTGTTCCCAAGGTATAAAGTGCCTTTCTGGCTATCGGCTATAGCGGTTCGTACCCGTGCTATCAGATCCGAACAATTGTCCTGAAAGAGGCATTGATGGAATGCATAAAAAATATTTTTAGCCCATACCGGATCCAGTCGATTCAATCGGTTCCATGCCTTTCTCGCCCGTTCCGGATCGGTGTCTATATACGTTTCGGGTCGGAAGAGCTCTCCGTTACCCGGCTTCCAGACCTTGAGGCACCACTCGGTTTGGCGATACCCGTAAATCTTGTACAACACGGAAAGAAAGCCCTGAAAACTGCCATCGAAATAAATAGTCATAACCTGAAATTGGATTATGTCCAAAATTAGGAATAAATCCTGATTTGGAATATATCCCAGTACAGGAAATATTCCTAAATTTGTTCACAAATCAATAAAGGAGCTATGGAATCCCGGGAAATAAGTACGGAACGCTTCGCGGAAATTCGAAAGGAACTGGGGCTGACCCAATCCGAAATGGCCCGCGAGTTGGGTATACCCAAGACGACCGCCGACATAGAAAGGGGCCGTACACGTCTTTCGGGCTGGGTAGTCAGCGAACTCCTTCGCAAATACAAGATCAATCCGCTCTGGGTCTACGGGTGGTCTGAGGATAAGTATTTAAAGCACAGCACCCCTGATTTTCTGCCCAAAGTGGTAACCGTGGACCCGGCGGACCGTGAAAATATCGTGTTGGTGAATGCAAAGGCAGCCGCCGGCTACCCACAGAATCTGGCCGATGTATCCTGGTTCCAGAGCCTCCCGGCATTCGACCTGCCCATACCTGAATTCCGGAATGCATCGTACCGGGGTTTCCAGATCGAAGGTGAGAGCATGCTGCCTGCATTATATCCCGGTGACTGGGTGTTGGCCCGATCCGTTGAGAAGATCGACCATGTCAGCCCCAACAAGATGTATGTCGTGGTCCTCGAAGATTCCGTTATGGTCAAGAAAATCGAACGGCCTCTGCGTTCAAACAATATAGTGCTGATTTCCCTGAACGATGAATATCAGCCCTATGAAATCAAGGCCTTCCAGATACAGGAGCTATGGGAGGTGAGTTCCAAGATCACCTTTCGCATGGACACTCGGGGAGAACGGGGTCTTTTGCGTGAGCTCAAAGAATCCATGGAAAGCCTGAAGGCTCAAATAGGGGCTGCAAAAAAGGGCTAAAGGATAGCGATCAGGGTTTTGGACGTTCGTTAAAACCGTCCACTTCGCCCATGTCGATGGTAAACGTCAGCATTTTGTGCGACTTAGGAAGATATGCACCGGTTTCAGTCACCATCCAGTCATCCCAACTGGCCTCTGTACCGCCTACGGGAAGTATCTGTACCCACATCCTGCAGGCATAGGGGAAATAGCTGTCGTTCAATAGCCAAAGGTATTTATCGCCAGGTGTGTCCCCGCCAGTCGTATATTCCACCATGAGCCCTTTGGAGCCGTCATCGACTTCGACCACAGAACGTTTAACGCCTTCTTCAAAAATCTTGTAGGGCCCGAGCAACCAGAAAGAGTCGTTGTTGAATTTTTTCAGGGCCTCTGAAGCCAGCGACTCCCGTTCTTCCTTGCCCTCTACCTCTGTGCCATTGACGAAGGCCGTATTTCGGTCGGGCTCGTTGAGAAACAACTCGACTTCATTAATGTCCCATTTCACGTTGACGATACCCAAATCCCGATCGTAGAGATATGCGTTCGAACCGTTAAACTTCCACTTTAGGTAGCGCGTATTCTGCAAGGCCTTATAGTTCAAGGCTTCCAACATCTTTTCGGCCAGCTTATCGGCTTCCGTGCTTTGGACCGAGTCCGGTACGGGCCTGTGGTTCATGTAATAGAAAACCCCTCCGCCTATTCCGGCCAAAACGAGGAGTACCAATACGAGCTTGAGAAAAAAACGGAGAACTTTCATGGGTTTGGGTTTTGATGAAGAAATGTATAAACTTTTTTAAGGGCTTCCCTTATGAGTTCGGGAAAAAACTCGAGAAAATCGGATTCGAATTCCGGATAAAACCGCAACAGGTCCTCCACCGCCGAGTTCAGGGATGATTTATGCCCAGTTCGTGTCCAAAGCCCCCGCAACGAACGTTCCAGACCATCCATATTCCCATACTGCGTCAGCCAGTCCTGCTCTATCATATAAGGGAGCAGTTGACGCGTACGATCGGGCAGTTCCCCCTTGTAGGACCGGATGACGGAGTAAAACCTTCCGACAAATTGTTCCAGGCTTTCCCGGGAATACACATTCCAGTGCACACTGAGAAAATGGTCGAAGAACATATCCACGGCGACGCGGCTGTAGTGTCCCTGCGTCGGATGCAGCCTTTTGGTGCAGGAGCGTACCAGGGGATGCTCATCCGTATAGCTGTCGATCCAACGGTGCAGTCGGATTCCGTTCTGCACCGCAGGCGGATAGCTGTCGAAGCGGCTACCCCTGATGTGGTCCGCAATGAAGTTGCCCACCAGGAGTTGGTCGTGATCGAATGATAGGTAGAGATGAGCCAGATAGTTCATGAAATCCAATCCAGGGGCGAAAAGTACAAAAACCCCAATAGGATTATCTTTACCCCTGTAAACTATAACGAACAAATGACCTTAATCACATCCATATCCGGAATTCGGGGAACCATCGGAGGTAAACCCGGCGAAAACCTTACTCCACTAGACGCCGTTACCTTCGCCTCGGCTTATGGCTCCTGGCTCAGATCACGAGCCGGAAACCCGGACCTCCTAAAAGTCGTTATCGGCAGGGATGCCAGAAAATCAGGTCCCATGATATCCGAACTCGTCATCAATACCCTGATCGGTATGGGAATAGACGTGATCGACCTCGGCCTGTCCACTACGCCCACTGTAGCCATAGCCGTACCACTCGAACAGGCCCAGGGGGGGATCATTATCACGGCCAGTCATAATCCCGGCCAATGGAACGCCCTGAAACTCCTTAACGAAAAGGGAGAGTTTATAGATGGTACGGACGGGGCTCAGGTTTTGGAGGAGGCCGAAAAAAAACACTTTGAATTTTCGCAGGTAACCCGCCTTGGAGAACGAAGGGATCGACCGGGATACATGGACATACACGTCGAAGAAGTCCTGAAACTAAACCTTGTCGATCCGGAGCGCATACGGGAAAAAAATTTTAAGGTGGTCGTGGATGCGGTTAACTCCACAGGAGGTATCGCCGTCCCCCTTTTACTGGAACGCCTGGGAGTGGAGGTCGTTCCCATGTATTGCACACCTAATGGCGACTTTCCGCATAATCCCGAGCCGCTAAAGGAGCACCTGGGCGACATTTGCGGAAGGGTGCTTCAGGAGGGTGCGGATATGGGCATAGTGGTGGATCCCGATGTGGATCGATTGGTATTTGTCGACGAAAAAGGAGAACTCTTCGGCGAGGAATACACCCTGGTTGCCTGCGCGGACTACGTGCTTGGGCACCAATCCGGAAATACGGTTTCCAACCTGTCGTCCACTCGGGCGCTTAAGGTAGTGACCGAACAGCACGGTGGCCAATACAGCCCGGCGGCGGTAGGTGAAGTGAATGTGGTGAAGGAGATGAAGCGCACGGCAGCGGTTATAGGGGGGGAAGGAAACGGCGGTGTGATTTATCCCGACAGCCACTACGGACGCGATGCCCTGGTGGGAATTGCCCTGTTCTTAATGCTTGTGGTCGAGCGGGGGCAAAGCCTCTCATCCATACGATCCTCCTATCCCGCGTTTTTCATGAGTAAGAAAAAGATACAACTGACCCCGGATCTGGACACAGGACAGTTGCTCGACGCCATGTTCGAAAAGTACCGGTCCGAATCGATAAGTCGGGTCGATGGGGTAAAGATTGATTTTGAAGAGGGGTGGGTCCATATGCGAAAGTCCAATACGGAACCCATCATACGAGTGTACACCGAAGGGACGACCCAGTTCGAAGCCGATCGGCTGGCGGATCGATTCCTTGCTGAACTCGATGACCTCAGCAGTCAGCAGGCTTGAAACTCATTCAGATTCCGACTTTGGCGCTGGCCCCATAGTTGATCGAATTCTCCGGGGTTTCCTTTCCCTGGTGTTTCCATCGCTTATGTGTCCAGAAATACAGTTCGGGTCGCTTTTTGATCGTTTCCTCCACCTGGGTCATGAAAAGATCCGTAATCGCAAAATCCGGCATATTACGAGGTTCCCGGGTCAATAGAATGAGTTCGGCCTCGTAGTATCCCCGGGCAGGTTTACTTATATTCAGATAGACCACAGGCATGTCCCATTTCTTCGCCAGCTTCTCCGCTCCGATGTGGACGGGGATCCGTGTACCGAAGAATGTGCCCCAATAAGCGGGACGGTGGAGGGTAGGGGATTGATCGCTAACTATACCGTAGATGGCTTTAGCCCCGGATTCCCGGTTGAGTTTCATGATCTCACGGGTATCGTGTATGCTCAGCAGGGTAGCACCCAATTTGGCACGGCTCCTACGGATCATGCGGTCGAAATATCTATTGCCAATGGGCTGATAAACGGCATAACCTTCGTGATCCACGTAATTCCCAAGGCAGAGCATCCACTCCCAGCTGGCGTAATGGGCGGATAACAGGAAAAGTTGGTCGTGAGACTTTTCCAGGTCCTTAAATACCTCGATATTCTTTACCGAAACTCTGCGCTGCAATTCCTCCGGGGACATCGTAAGGCCCTTAATGACCTCCATAAAGATATCGGCCAGGTGCCTGTAAAACTTTCGTTCTATTTGTAACTGCTGGGCGTCACTCATCTGAGGAAAGGCCAGTTTCAGATTATACCGTACTACCCTTTTTCTATATCCGACGACGTAATAGAGCAAATAGTATAGTAAATTCGAAAGGGCGTACAGGGCAGGAAAGGGCAGGCTAGAGACCATCCACAACCACGGGTACGCCAGATAGAAGACCAGTTTATCCATAGATAAGACCGTAAAGATATTCAATAAAAGATTCCTGCCTCGCGTCTGACTTTCGAATGATTATCAGCGAATTCCGCGTATGAGCAATCCATTTCCACCCATAGTTCTGAGTATAATTGTCATCACCGCCCTGATTTCGTTTCTGGCCCGGAACGAAAACGAACTGTTCCTCTCGCTGGAGTTCAATATGGAAAAAGTCAAGAAGGGGCAATTCTACCGCCTGCTGAGTTCGGCCCTCATACACGTCAGCCTGGAGCACCTTCTGTTCAATATGATCACGCTGTATTTCTTCGCCGATGAAGTCGTACGTGCGCTGGGTGTTACCCGTTTCATCATGCTGTACGTGGCCAGTGCATTTACCGGCGGCCTGTTGTCACTGGTTTTTCACTTTCGCGAGGATCAGTATCGGGCTGTCGGAGCGAGTGGTGCGGTTACGGGGGTGTTGTACGCGGCCATATTGCTCAATCCCTCTCTGAAACTGATCATACTCCCCATACCCGTACCTATACCCGCATACATCTTTGGCATCGGCTACTTGTTGTATTCCCTGTACGGTATGCGCAAAAGGATGGATAATATTGGTCATTCTGCCCATTTCGGGGGAGCCATCGGCGGTTATGCCCTGACGCTCTTTTGGATGCCTTCCCTACTGGAAAGCAATCTGAATATGGTCGTGCTTCTGGCCATACCTGTTGTCCTGCTGCTTTTTATACCCAGGGGCCGCAACTGACGGGTTCCGGGCTGAACCGATGATTATTCACTCAGCCTTTTCTGCCTCAAGATGAGGTCGAAGGCCTCTCCTTCGATCGGCTTAACCCGAATTTTAAGGGTATCCTGTTTCCTGAATCTATCACTCGAACGAATGATTTCGCAAAGGTCATAGGATTTATCGTCCAACTGAAGGATGCGATCGCCGTGTGCTACTTGTTCTCTGAGTTTTTCCGACCAGACATGACCGACCACCAGGCCTTTATCGTCGACCGATAGCGAGATATCCCTGACAGGCAGATCGACCTCTGCTATAGGGGCATGTGGTTGGAAATATACCCGTTTTTTTCGGTAATCCAGTGTAAGCGCAGTATAATGTAAGAGTCCGGCACCTATGCGGGAATGCGTATCCGGTGTTGTGATCACCGGCAGGTTAGTGAGTTCCAGTCCGGGTATGCGGAGACGGGGAAGGAGCAAGCGGTACTGACGCGATTGGTCTCCCGCCCCGAAAAGACCGATGGAGGAGGTTCCGAGGCTTTCGCCTTTTGGAATAAAGATGCTCTTCCCGTCCAGCGCCTCATAGATTTGGCGGCTGATATCATATACTTCATCGGATCCCGTGTCTATGAGCAACTGATCTCGAGCCTTTTCTTCACCCGATAGTTCCACAACCATCCACGGACTCTTTTGTTCGCCCACCAGCGCCATGGGTGCAGAACGGGCCTTGTCCAGTTCCAGTCTCCTTCTTTTATCGGTTAGGACGAGCGTATTCTGCCGGAAATCCAACTGAAGTATCGAAGAACTCAGGAGGTTGCTGCCTATAAATCCATCGATTTCGAAGCAGCCGAATACCAGGTTGGTATCGTCCGTATTGACCAGGGCACGAATTTTCCTGAACGCGATGCCGCCCATAGCGATTTCAGGCAATACAACTATGCCCATAGGCTTTTTGCGGCCCGTCACGTCGCCTACGGGAACCTCCACCAGGGGCTTCAGTTCGAGGGCCTCGGCGAGGGCCCGAGAAACAATAGTTGGAGCGCCCGTATCCAGGAGAAAGCGATATTCGTTACCGTTTATGTGTACCGGCAAAATGATCTTGTCGTTTACCCGCTCGAAGGGAATCTCTTCAAAATAATTTCGCGGTTTCGGTCCACTCCTGCTGAGCCTGGGACTCTGGGCAATCAAAGGCAATGCCAGCAGGCAGCAAGCCCACACTAAAAACAATTTTCTCATGGTGTTCCCTTTTGTGATCCGGGTATGTTCCTGTATCTAAAACAAACAGGTCCGATTGATTGCCGGAATCCCCATGTACGGACTTAATTTTCCAAAATCTCAGATACTTTCTCCTCCAGGGCAGGGCCCCTTAGATTCCTGGCGACGATAACGCCATTTTCATCCACCAGAAAAGACGCGGGTATGGAATTGATATTGTATTCCCTGGCGATGGGATCCTGAAACCTCATGAGGTTAGAAACCTGGTCCCAAACCAGGCCATCTTCACGGATCGCAGACGTCCATTTATCGGCATCGGTATCCAGCGATACCCCCAAAACCGTAAATCCTCGGTCCTTGTACTTATTATATACCTGGACTACGTTCGGATTCTCGGCCCGGCAGGGCACACACCAGCCGGCCCAGAAATCGACCAGTACCAGCTTACCCCTGAGGTCCTCCAGAGCGATGGTCTCACCGTCGGGAGTGGGACCGGAGAATGCCGGGGCTACCGAGCCCACATCGGTTTTCAGGCGCTCGTCCAGTATTTTCTTCATGTTCTGAGCCTGTTTGGACTCCCTCACTTCCAGGGATAGCCCATTGAAAAGCTCGAGAACTTCCCGGTTCGGCACAACCTCAGCCGCCAGCATGTCGCCCATGGTATAGGCGCTGATCAGGGCTTCGGGATGTTTACGCATAAAATCCTTCTGAGCCTCGGCTTCCTCGTTGAGCAATTGCTGATACTCCTCACGCAGGCTTCCCATGGTAACGGAATCCCGGTTACGTATGGCTTCGGCCCAATCCTTACTTATGGATTGCTTAGCCTTCCCCATTTCGGTGACAATTTCCTTGTAGATGGACAGGTAGTTATTCTGCAGGGTACCCTCTACGGTAGCCAATTGTATACTGTCTTTGTTAATTCGCGTCTGAATCTTACCCGGTTCCATGAAGAGCGGGATTCGACCTGGAACGCCCTGAACCTCCAGATAACCCAGACCGGGTTGTTCCCAGGCCGAGCCTTTGATCTCGAATCGATTCGATTCGATCACGGCATTGCTTTCGGTTTGTACATCTCCTACCGAATCCACATACTTGAGGGATACCACGGTACTATCTCCGACTTCCCCGATCACCGTGCCCTTAATCGTGAATGCATTGGGGTCGCTTCCCCCACAGGAAACCAAAATAATCGCAGGTAAAAGAAGGCCTATCAATCGATGCATGCAGCGCATAATACAAGTTTTAATGAAAGTTAACTTTACAAACGTGTGTCGCCGAATTTCATTTCATTCTGACGAAGTACAAATATAACCCTTGTTCTGACCACGTCCACCTATCAGGGGATACACTACTTTACCTTAATTTTGTCCGGAATGAAGGAGGATAGCCTGAACGAACTGAGCGCGCACCTGGAAGGAGAGTTGCGCTGGGATGCACTGAGCCGGTCGATTTACGCCACGGACGCCTCCGTATACCGCAAAATCCCGTTGGCGGTCGCCTTCCCGACGGGAGAAAAAGACATAGCCACTGTGCTGGATTACTGCCGCCGTCATTCGGTGGGGTTGATCCCCAGAGCCGCAGGAACTTCCCTGGCCGGGCAATGTGTGGGGGAGGGCATAGTCCTGGATGTATCCCGTAATATGCGAAGTATCCTTCATTTCGATCCGTTGCATGGACTGGTAACGGTACAGCCCGGTGTCGTTCGAGACGACCTGAATCGCTATCTGAAACCGTATGGTCGCTTTTTCGGACCCAATACCTCCACTGCCAATCGTTGTATGATGGGCGGAATGGTTGGCAACAATTCCTCCGGTACCACCTCCATACAATATGGAGTTACCCGGGACAAGGTTCATTCGGTGCGTATGTTGTCTGCCTCCGGTGAAATCCTGAAATGCGGTTCTATGGACAGGGAACAATGGAATCAGAGGGTGGCATCGGAAGGGGAGGAGGGGCGCCTGCTGAGAGGACTCTGGGAGCTCCTGTCTCCGGATGAAGTACAGTCGGAGATTCGCAGGGAATTTCCGAATCGCGGAATCCACCGTCGAAATACAGGATATGCCGTCGATGAACTGATCGAAATGCAGCCCTTCCGATCCGACAGTGAAACCGAATTCAACCTGTGCAGCCTGCTATCGGGTAGTGAAGGAACCCTGGGTGTGGTCACGGAGATCACACTCAAAACCGATCCCCTTCCGCCTGCCCTGAGCGCATTGGTGGCTACGCATTACAGCAGTATCGAGGACTGTCTCAGCGACGTAGTTCCCGTGATGAAGGCCAATCTGTACACCTGCGAGATGATGGACAAAACCATACTCGACTGTACCCGGGACAACCTCGAGCAGCGGGAAAACCGAGCTTTCGTACAGGGTGACCCCAAGGCCATTCTCATGCTCGAGGTCAGGGCCGAAACGGAAAGCGCACTGGAGAATCAGGTCTGTAATCTGCTGGAAATCATTAAGCAATCGGGCAGAAGCTATGCACAACCGGTCCTTAGGGACGTGGAGGTAGAACGCGCTTTTGCTCTGAGGAAGGCCGGCCTGGGCCTGCTGGCCAATATACCCGGCGACGCCAAGGCCGTGGCCTGTATAGAAGATACCGCCGTACTGCTGGAAGATCTGGCACCTTTTATTTCTGATTTTACCCGGATAATGGAGTCGTATGGACAGCAGGCCGTTTACTATGCTCATGCGGGTGCCGGTGAGATTCACCTTCGTCCCATACTCAACCTGAAGAAAGCGGTGGATGTGGCCCTGTTTCGCAAAATTACATCCGATGTGGCCGGGCTCACGCGTCGCTATCGCGGGAGCTTCTCAGGCGAACATGGTGACGGCATAGTACGGGCCGAATTCATCCCCAAAATCATAGGCGAAAGAAATTACGAGTTGCTACGCCGGATTAAGCGGCTGTTTGACCCATACGGCATACTCAATCCCGGAAAGATCGTGGATCCCTATCCGATGGATAAGAATCTGCGGTACGAGCCCGATCGCTTCGAATGGGTCCTGGATACGTTCATGGACTTCAGCGATACGGAGGGGTATCTCAGGGCTGCCGAAAAGTGTAACGGAAGCGGCGATTGCCGTAAGACCACTGGGTCCGGAGGGGGTATGTGTCCGAGCTACAGGGCAACCCTTGACGAGAAGGATACCACCCGGGCCCGCGCCAACGCACTGCGCGAATTTATTACCCGCTCGGAGGATTCTAACCCCTTCGATCATCAGGAGCTCAAAGAGGTTCTCGATCTTTGCGTGAGCTGTAAGGCCTGTGCGAGGGAATGCCCGAGCAATGTGGATATGGCCACCCTGAAGAGTGAATTTTTATATCAGTATCAGCTCGCCAACGGATTCGACCTTCGCAGTTTCTTTTTCGCTTATACGACAACCATAAACCGTATTGCGAGTCACATGGCCCCTCTAGTGAATGGGGCGTTTAAAAACAGGACCCTATCGGGCCTGATCCGGAGCACACTTCGCATCGCGCCTCAGCGTTCTTTACCTCCGGTATACCGCCACGCCTTTACAAGGGAACTGTCCGATTTGCAAGGGCGTTTCCGGCCCAGGAAGGAAGCACCTGTGGTCGCACTCTATATCGATGAGTTCACGCGGTACCTGGAGGAAAATCTGGCCCGGGAAGCCATGGAGCTGCTCATACGGTTGGGGTTTCGGGTTGAGTTGTTTTTTGGTGAAAGCGGTCGCACGTTTATCTCAAATGGTTTCCTGAAACAAGCCAGGCGCTGCGCCACGAACAATATTAATCGCATACGCGAACTTCGGGAAAGGGGGATTCCCTTGGTGGGACTGGAGCCTTCCGCCGTACTCACCTTTCAGGACGAATACCGTCGCCTGTGCCCCGGGCTTTGGAATGGAGATATCGTAAGGGAGGTACAACTGCTCGAAGATTTTCTGGTTGCCCAGCACAAGGCCGGTTTTATCAGCCAGGATCAATTCACCAGCGAATACCGGGAGGTCAAGATCCACGCCCACTGTCACCAGAAGGCACTCGCCAGTCCTAAGGCGACCTATGACGCGCTGAATATACCCGAGAACTATAAGGTTACCCTGCTTCCAACCGGTTGCTGCGGTATGGCGGGCTCATTCGGATACGAGTCCGAACATTACGATGTAAGCATAAAGATGGGTGAACTGGGCGTATTGAGCGCTGCCAGGAAAATGAAACCCGGGCAGATCATCGCGGCTAACGGAATCAGCTGCCGTCATCAAATCTCCGACGGTGCTGGAATTCAGTCCCTGCATCCGGTGTCAATCCTCAGGAGGGCCCTGGTCGTGTGATTGCTCACCCTCCTGCACTTCGTAGTTCCTTATCTCCTCTTCTTTGTCCGTTATCGATGCGATTAGCTCGTTCATGTTCATGTTCTTGAGCTCTTCGTCCACGAAAAAAGGTGAAAGCTTGTCATGATTGTAGTGGTATACCCTCCAGCGCTTAAAGGAGTATTCGAGTGCGGTCAGGTTCTCGATCCAGTCGCCGGAATTCAGGTATAAACAACTGCCCATCTTGTTTTCATACTGCTCTTTTCGAGGCTGGTGGATGTGTCCGCAGATGACGTAGTCGTAGTTCTTCTCAATGGCCAGCTCGGCCGCAGTCTGCTCGAATTTATTGATGTAATTAATCGCGCCTTTAACGCTGTTCTTGATCTTCTTGGAGAGGGAGTACTTTTCCCGGCCCATTCTTTTCAGGCACCAGTTGATGATCCAATTGATTCGGATCAACAGGTCGTAGCCATACCCTCCGAGCTTGGCGAGCCACTTGGCATTGTTGATGGAAACGTCGAATACGTCACCGTGAAATATCCAGGCCTTTTTTCCATCCAGTTCCAATACGAGTTTATTGAGAATCTGAAAATTCCCCATGCTCGTATCTGCGAACTTCCGGAGCATTTCGTCGTGGTTGCCGGTGATGTAGTACACCTCCGTTCCCCTGGAGGCCATACCGATAATCTTCTTGAGCACCTTTAGATGAGAGGCGGGAAAGTACCGCTTGCTGAACTGCCAGATGTCAATGATATCGCCGTTAAGGATCAGCTTCTTCGGCTGTATGCTGTTCAAGTATGCAATAAGTTCATCCGCATGGCAGCCGTAAGTCCCCAGGTGGACGTCGGATATGACTGCGACTTCGATCTTCCTCTTCTTCAAACCTCCTCTATTTTACTACAAAATAACTGAAGAGATCAGGAATCATTTTGAATTCTGCGTAATATGTATGTCAGCATATGGTTAAATAAAGCCCGCGAAAACCGGCCTATGTAAATCTAAAGTTATTCTGGGGGCATGCCCGATTCCAATCAAAATTCAGTTATTTGCAGGACAAAGTTCGAATATGTCGGGTAATACTTTCGGTAATGTTTTCAGGCTCACCACCTTTGGGGAATCCCATGGTGCAGGGATCGGAGGAATCATCGACGGGTGTCCGGCGGGGGTCCCAATAGAGACTGCCGAGATTCAGCAGCAATTGGATCGCAGAAAGCCCGGACAATCGGCTATAGTCACGCAACGCAAAGAAGGTGACCGCATACAAATACTCTCCGGTATATTCGAAGGACAGACCACCGGCACCCCCATCGGCTTCTTTATCGAAAACACCAACCAAAAATCCAGGGATTATTCGCATATCAAGGACAATTATCGTCCTTCTCATGCGGACCGGGTGTACGATATTAAGTACGGTATTCGCGACTATAGGGGAGGTGGCCGGAGCTCAGCCCGGGAAACCGCAGCGCGTGTTGCTGCGGGTGCCATAGCTATCAAATTACTTCCCGGGGTACGCATACACTCGTATGTCTCGCAGGTAGGTCATATCCGACTGGACAAAGAGCCGTCTCAGCTGGACTACTCCCTTATCGAGCAGAACGATGTCCGTTGCCCGGATTCCGAAACGGCCGAACGCATGATCGCCCTGATACGTGAGGTTCGAAAACAAGGGGATACCATTGGGGGAGTGGTCAGCTGTGTAATCCACAATGTACCTATCGGTCTCGGATCCCCCGTCTTTAACAAACTACATGCCGATCTGGGTAGTGCGATGCTGTCGATCAATGCGGTTAAAGGCTTTGAATACGGCAGCGGCTTTCGCGGTGTTGAGATGAAGGGAAGCGAACACAACGACTATTACGAGCCCGACGGCAGTACCCGTACAAATTACAGCGGCGGCATACAGGGCGGTATAAGCAACGGCATGGACATTCACTTCCGCGTGGCCTTTAAGCCCGTGGCTACGCTGCTTCAATCCTACGAGACCATCGACAGGGAAGGCAGGGCGGTTACGGTTCAGGGGAAGGGAAGACACGATCCCTGCGTAGTGCCGCGCGCCGTACCTATCGTGGACGGGATGGCTGCACTGGTACTGGCCGACCATTATCTGATGAGTAAGACGGATAAATTTGAAATTCTTTAAGATCTATTTATGGCATTACACTGGAGGATAATGATCGGAATGGTGTTGGGTATACTCTTCGGCCTGGGCATGACAAGCTGGGAGGGAGGAGCCCTTTTTATCTTTAACTGGATCCAGCCCTTCGGGACGATCTTTATTAAATTACTTAAACTGATAGCCGTACCCCTGATCCTGGCCTCCCTGATTAAGGGGATTTCCGACCTCAAGGATATTTCGGCATTTCGGAATATAGGGCTTAGGACGATCGGTATCTATATCGTGACCACCATTGTGGCCATCACCACCGGGTTGGTTATCGTTAACACATTCAAACCCGGCGATGGCGTGAGTGAGGAAACGGTCGAACAACTAGTAAGCCAGTATGCCGGTGATCAGGACGTGACCTCCAAGGTTGAACTGGCCACTCGGCAAAAGGAGCAGAGCCCCCTTCAGTTTGTGATCGACATGGTGCCCGACAACGCCTTTCAGTCCCTTTCAGACAACGGACTGATGTTGCAGGTCATTTTTCTCGCTATATTCCTGGGTATTTCCATGCTGTTGATCGGGGAGGACAAGGCAAAACCCCTAAAGGATTTCTTTGATTCACTTAACGAGGTGATATTAAAGATGGTAGATCTTATCATGTTAAGCGCTCCTTATGCCGTTTTCGCCTTGCTAGCCCAGGTCATTGTATCCTCCAGTGACCCGGAGATATTGTGGGCCCTACTCGGATACTCCTTATGTGTCGTGGGCGGCCTGGCCGTGATGATAGTGTTTTATGCCATTTTGGTCCAGGTGTTTACCGGCAAGAATGCGCTCTGGTTCCTTCAGAAGATCAGCCCGGCCCAATTGCTCGCTTTTTCTACCAGCTCGAGTGCGGCTACCTTACCTGTCACTATGGAACGGGTCGAGGAGCATATCGGAGTGGACAAGGAGGTGAGCAGTTTCGTCCTGCCCGTGGGCGCAACAATCAATATGGATGGAACGAGCCTGTATCAGGGTATAGCTGCTGTCTTTATTTCCCAGGCCCTCGCCTTCGACCTCACCCTGGGGCAGCAAATCACCATAGTCTTAACCGCCCTTTTGGCATCCATTGGATCCGCTGCGGTTCCAGGTGCCGGTATGGTTATGCTTGTGATTGTACTGGAGGCTATAGGATTCCCCCCTGAAAAATACCCGATTGGACTGGCCCTTATTTTTGCGGTTGACCGCCCACTGGACATGTGCCGAACGGTTATCAATGTTACGGGAGATGCCACCGTGAGTATGCTGGTCGCAAAATCCGTCGGCAAATTAGGTGAGCCCCATATACGGAACTGGGACGATCACTACGAAGAAGTCAAAAAAAGGAAGACGAATTAATCCAGAAACCGGTCCTTCCATTCCGGCCGGGGCAACATACATTCGTCCTTCCTGCCGAACCAGCGGTAGCGGTTTCTGGAGATCCAGTTGTATACTGCATCGCGAAGAGGTGAGGGAATCCAGATAAAAACGGTGAAAATGGACCAGACCCCGCCGAGCTTGCCCGCTATTTTGAGTGCGGCGGTAGACTGGGTATAATACGCTATTTCGGGTTCGACCAGTATCATCGTCTTAAAATCCGTACGGTCGATCCCTCTTTGGCTCAGGAACTCCTGACCGGTTTTTCCCTGAAGTGAGGCAAAGCGAAACTGCCCTTTCCGGTCTCTTTTCAGAATCCAGATGACGGCCCCGTTGCAGAGATTGCAGACTCCGTCGAATAAAACAATAGGTCCTTCCATAATATCACTTCTTCCCGGAAGATTCCACCAGTTCGAGCTGATCCAGTGAAACCAGGGTAGTAAACATGCCGTAGTTAACAGTTGCCTTCTTTTTTTCAATGTGTTCGATGTCGCCGACGGCCTTCCCGTCCGACAGGCGTACCCGGTCTCCGATCTTAAAGTCGGGGCGGGGGGCCGGGGCTTTCACCTTCTTCTCTTTCTTCTTTTCACGAACCACGGTCACCTCCTTCATCAGTTCTTCTTGGGTGGATTCTTTTTTCTGCTTTTCCTTCCGGTATTCCTGTGCGGTCTTTTTCCTTCGTTTGCTGTTTTCGGTTTCCACGATTTGCAACAATTCGGAAATCAGCGGTCGTTTTTTGCCGTCCTGAAAGTAGCGTTCGGCAGCCGAATTGACTTTATTTCCCAGGGTGATCAAGCGCTGATGGCTGTCGTACATCTCCTGATATCGCTCCAGTTTATCCTTGAGACGAGCGTTTAATTGCTCCGAGCGTTCGTTTTCCTCACTGGCCTTCTGCACTTCCTCAGCCAGTTTACTCCCACTCTTTTCCATCTTACTGCGTTCCTTCTGCAATTTGGCAATAGTCGCATCGAAACGGATCTTCCCACTCTCTACTTTCTTCTTTGCCCGGTTAATCAGTCCGTAGGGTATGCCATTTTTCTGGGCAACCTCGAAGGTGAAGGAGCTTCCGGCTTCCCCGAGAACCAGCTGGAAGGTGGGTTCCAGCGTCCGGCTATCGAAGCGCATATTGGCGTTCTTGGCATAAGGCAGTTCATTAGCCAGGAGTTTGAGGTTGGCGTAGTGCGTGGTGATGATGCCAAAGGCTTTTCGTTCGTAGAATACTTCCAGGAAGGCCTCGGCCAGTGCTCCCCCGAGTTCCGGATCACTACCGGTACCAAACTCATCAATTAGGAAAAGGGTTTTTTCATTGCACTTTCGCAGGAACCGGTTCATATTTTTAAGACGGTAACTGTAGGTGCTCAGGTGATTTTCAATGGACTGGTTGTCCCCAATATCCGTAAGTATCTTCTCGAACAGACACATGCTGCTTCTCGGATGGACGGGAACCAGAAAACCACTCTGAAGTAAGAGCTGCAACAGACCTACTGTCTTAAGGGTGATGCTCTTACCCCCTGCATTTGGCCCTGAAATGACAATAATTCGGTTTTCATCATCCAATTGTATGGACTGGGGATAGGTGGTTTGCCCGATTTTTTGATTGCTCAGATAGAGCAGGGGATGATAGGCATCCCGGAGCTCCAGCCTGCGCTCTGTGTTGATCTCGGGTAGTACGGCGCCCATTTCCGAGGCCAGCCGTGCCTTGGCCGCTGTCAGGTCCATGACCGTCAGCAACTCCTGATAATCCTGCAGCACCTCCCGGTACGGACGGATGTGATGGGTGAGTTCCCTGAGTATGCGACGAATCTCCTCGCTTTCCTCGTATTCCAGATTCGAAAGTTCCTGATTCAGGGCGTCCGTGACGGAAGGGGAAATGTACACTATGCTACCGGTCTTGGAGCTGCCGAGCACCATGCCCTTAACCTTCCTCCTGTACATCGCCTTCACGGCCAGTACCCGGCGGTTGTCGACCACAGTCTCCCGAATCTCATCGAGGTAGTCCAACTGCTGATACCGCGCCAGGGATTCTCCGAAACTCTTATTCACACGAACTCGGACCTGAGCGATTTGGGCCCGGATCTCCTTTAATGCGGGAGAGGCCTGATCACGGATTTCGCCAAAGCGGTCGATGGCGTAACCAATTTCTTCGGGTATACTCTTGAGTTCGGGAACCTGCTCCACCCGCTCTTTGAGCAAGGGATAGTAATCGTGAAATTTCTTAAAAAACTTAAGGTGTGAAAGCACCGTTCCGCAGATATCGGCTATTTGCTGAAAACTCCGGATTTCCAGAACAGATTCCTCTATCTTCAACAGTTGGAATTCCTTTTCAAGGCTCTCAAATCCATGGTTGGGAATTCGATTGTCGTTTTCGAAGGAGGATAGGTACTCGCTGGTTCGACCCAATTCTGCTTTTAGAAGTTCGTCCCTATCCAGAGGACGAATGTCCAGGGCACGGACCTTACCCGGTACCGTGTTGCACCGAATGGCCAATTCCTTGAGAACCTCTGGAAATTCAAGGTCCTCCAGCGTTTTGTGTTGAATACTCGACATTTTACTTTTGCAAAGATACTGATACGAGCCCTTTGAAAATCAACGATTCGCCTATGCAAGTAGAAATCGAGCCCAGTTGGGGCGAAGTCCTGGCCGACACCTTTCGGCAGCCCTATTTTCACCAACTCACCTCAAGGATTCGGGAGGCGTATGAGCAGCGTACCTGCTATCCCAGGGGTAGCGAAATTTTCAGGGCCTTCGAGCTCTCCCCCTTTAAAGAAACCCGGGTAGTTATTATAGGGCAGGATCCGTACCACGGTCCGGGTCAGGCCCATGGCCTGTGCTTTTCGGTGCGCGAGGGGGTATCTTTTCCACCTTCCCTGGTTAACATCTTCCGGGAGATCGAACAGGACCTCGGTATACCCCGGCCCGCCAATGGCGATCTGAGCCGTTGGGGCAAACAGGGCGTTTTGCTCCTCAATGCCACGCTCACAGTAGAAAAGAACAAGGCCGGTAGCCATCAGGGAATGGGGTGGGAAACCTTTACCGATACGGTCATCGAAGTTCTTAACCGGGAGCGCGAAGGCCTGGTTTTCCTTTTGTGGGGGGGCTTTGCCCGGAAAAAGGCGGGTAAGTTAGACCGGGACAGGCATCGGATACTGGAGAGCGGACACCCCTCACCGCTGAGTGCCAACCGTGGGCTCTGGTTCGGAAATAAACATTTCAGTCAGACCAATACCTATTTACAATCCATTGGAAAAAAAGCCATAGAGTGGGGGTAGTATAAAATAATTCCATCGCTTTCTCCGTTCAAGTTTTAGTTTGAAAGAAATTTCTTCCAATGAGTGCAATTAAGAGTATACTACTGGTCGATGACGACGAAACCACCAACTTTCTCAACCAGTTCTTCATACGGCAGAGTATGCCGAATCTCGATATATATGTGGCCCTGAATGGAGAAGAGGCACTCGCGCTGATCAAGGATCTGGACAAGAAGTTCCTTCCTTCACTGGTCCTGCTGGATACACAGATGCCCATCATGGACGGATGGGAGTTCCTGGAGCGCTATGAATCCACAGTATCGGAGGATGTTCGGGATAAAATCAAAGTGATCCTACTTACCGCCTTGGAGAGTAAGGAAATACAATCGCGAATTGGAGAAAATACTCAGGTCTTTGACACGGCCCAGAAACCACTTTCTGACGTTACCCTGAAAAAGCTGGTGTCCAAGTGTAATTCCTGATCCGGTTAAAACACAAAGTCGGAATAGTGGTGGATGGAGTCGATCAGCTCAAGCTCCTTCAAGGCATACTGAACGGTACTCAGTAGTTCAGGCGCGGGAACCTCAGTGCTCCAGCGGGTTAAACTCAACCAATCTTCGACCTCTGTCTTGTTCAGTCTATAGGTCTTGCTGATCTCATCCGCGAGTTCCGGTCTGGCAAAACACTCCTTAAGGACGATCTTCAGCCTTTGGCGAAGGTATTCGATCTCTTCTCTTTTTTGCTGGTAGGCAGCGGTAGTGCATACCCATACGAAACAGGGCCAGGGCGTGGGAAACACATCGGCCCGGACAAATTCCTTACGATCTACAAAGGGCTGTGTGGTGAACTTCTCCCAGAGGAAATAGCATTCGGGATGGCTTGACAGTTGAGACCGTGCGCCTTCCAGGGTGTTCACACGAACAAAACGCAGGGCTGTGGTGTCCCAACCTTTGGACCTGGCGTAAAGTACGGCCATCAGATGACTACCGCTTCCTTTCCTGCTGATCGCCACATCCATTCCTCTCAGATCCTCAGGCAGAATCCTTCCTTCCCTATATCCGAGATGGACACCCCAGAGCAAGGGGGTTTCCACATAGAGTTGCAGTATCCTGGCATCCAGGCCGCCGGCAATGGCCTGTACGGCCCCCTCGGTAAGCATCAGGGCGCCATCCACCTCACCCGTATGGAGCATATCCCGCATTCTTCCGGTGCCCTCGGGCACGTCGATCCACTCCAATGGGTTAGGGAGGGAAGACTCCTGCCCAGCAAGGAGTTTCCAGGGGTAATTAAAGTGTTCAGGTACTCCGGCTATTCGAATCACGATTCTCTTTTGATCACACCGGTAAAGATAGGAATAGCAGAGGGCACCTCAGACTCGATTGGGTTCGATGAGGTAATGGACCGGTTCAGGAAGAAGCGTCCTGAAAAGATGACCGAGATTTAATAAATCCTCTGGGGCTTACTGGTCGTAAAGCCATTCCTCCGCTCTAGGCCTGGATTAGACCCGAAACGAATAGTAGAACCGGAAATCAGAGTTTAAGAATGCGCTCGGACTGGTTATTAAACAGGAAGTTGTACTTCAGAGCACCACCCAGGTAGAGGGAATCGTCCTTCATCTGAGAGTAGAAGTTGGTATGGCCCTCCGCCACATCGATGCCTGTTTTGCTCAACCGGATCGGATTAAAGGAGGAAAACAAAGGCTTCAGTGACTGAATGATTACCTGGTACTGAACATCTCCAAACCCATACGTGTTGTGATCCTGAAGCAGGGAGCGAATCAATTCACGCTTGCCGGATAATTTGTTTTCTCGGGCCAGACGAAGAACGGTGTTTTCATTGTCGTTCAGGCCGTTTCGAATAGTGGGGAACCTTTTGAGGTGAGCCTTAATTGCATCCCCGAGGTAATTGAACTGAAACTGTTCGTAGTCACTGAGGTTTTCCAGGCGAATAGGGTTATCGCTGCAATACAACTGCCAGATGTAGTCGGCGTACTCGATGTCGTCCTGCGTGAGATGCACTTTATTCTCAAAGTGCTGAAGTAGCTGCTCGTCCGTAAGTTCATTGAGACCGAAGAGTTTTTCTTCGCCTTTGATTTTCCCGCTGTTGATCAGGAATATGTCGGAATACCGGCGGTGGGTCTTGAGCCAGCTGATAACGGCCAGCATATTAATCTGACAGAACAGATCGTATTCGAACCACAGCACCACGATATTGTGCTGCTTGTAATTACACAATGAGCGGTATTCCTTGAGGGTTTTCTCGACAAACCAGGACTTGGAGACTTTATAGCGCTTGTTAAGAAACTCGAAGCGCGTCTTCCAGAAAGATTCACTGCCCACGTGGGTGAGTGTTTTTCCTTCGCAAAGCATCTCCCTCCACGTAATAACATCCCCCTCTATGGGCAAAGTGCCCAAGCGCTCCGTAAAACTATCACCGTTGGTGATATGTAGAATATGCTGCTTCATGAGTAATTAGGTTGAGCCAGTTTAGTCGACTAAAAGTAAAATTTACCTCGAATAATCAAAAAAAAATGCTGTGAAACCTGAAGTAATATTCTGAAAATTAGGAATAAGCTTAATTTTTTAGCAAATAATTAAGGATTATCCACCCACTCTTCGGATATCAAAACCGTACGATTCCAGTAATTCCATGATGCGATCGCGGTAGTCTCCCTGGATGACAATTTCCTCTTTTTTAATTCCTCCGCCCACATGCAGATTCTTCTTGAGTTCTGAGGCTAGCGCATTGAAATCTTTTGGAGTACCGTTGTAATTGCGGATGATGGTAACCGGTTTACCCTTGCGTTTTTCGTACACGCAGTCCACGGTATGGGGAGGAATCCAGAAGGCTCTTTCAGCCGGTTCTTCCGGCTTATCGGCTTCTTCGGGTTTATGATCCGGGAACAGGCTTCTGAGTTGATCCTCTAAGTCCATAGGTTAGGCTATTTCAATTTTAGCTCCTGCAGTCGCTCGTTTAGAAACGCGCCCGAAGTGATTGGCGCATATCGGGGCGGGTTGTCCTCGTCCTGAAAGGCTTCGAGCACATCCAAAGGCATGAGGGGATTCGGATGCATAAAAAATGGAAGGGAATATCTGGACTCAGTGACCCGATCGCCTTCCGGATTCACCACGCGATGCAGGGTGGAGGGTAGATAGTCATTGGTAAGACGGGACAGCATGTCGCCTACGTTCACAATCAATTCATCCTCGCCCGCATTGACCGGTATCCAGTTGCCGCTCGTATCCCGGACTTCGAGCCCTGACCCGCGTGAGGCCATTAGCAACGTTATCAGGTTTATGTCCGTATGGGCTGCAGCCCGGGTACCGGATGCATTTTTTTTTACGGGAGGGTAATGGATGGCCCGCAAGATCGAATCCCCTCCGCGCGACCAGGGATCGAAGTAGTCTCCGCCTATCTCCAGGTACAGTCCAATGGCTTCCAAAAGCAAGAAGGCAACCCCTTCGAGCTGCTGGAATACTTCTTTGCCCAGGGCATTAAACTCAGGGAGTTCATCGACGATCATATTCCCGGGCATCCCTTTCAGTACAGGATCGTACTGGCCGAAATGCCAAAATTCCTTCAGGTCCGGCCGGCTCTCTCCCTGAGCCGTTTCCATGCCAAAACGCGTGTACCCTCGTTGACCCGCACCGCCTTCGAGTATATAGCGGTCTTTCACGGGCTGATCCAGTGCAAAAAAGTGTTGCACCTGCTCATAAACGGCATCGCGATCTCCCATGGAAGGGATATGGCTGCGGATCCGGGCGAATCCTATATTTTTAAACGAATCTCCCAGATCGCGAACGAATTGAGATCGTTTCGCCGCATCATCGGACGTAAAATCGCGGAGGTCAACTAACTTTATGGTCGAACTTTGCATTACCTTGTTCTTTTGCCGGGTTTTGGTCAATCCGGGTCTACAAAATTAAACATATATGAGTAAGACCGTAACGGCGGATCTCGATAAACATACGCTGCTTCATCTTTACAAATCCGTATTGCTTTCCCGTCTGATCGAGGAAAAAATGATCGTTCTCCTCAGGCAGGGCAAGGTCAAGAAGTGGTTTAGCGGCATAGGTCAGGAGGCAGTATCCGTGGGGATCATCAGCGCCTTAAAGAAGAGTGAGTTTGTGTTGCCTATGCACCGTAACCTCGCTGTTTTCACGGGCCGGAAAATAGACCTGAATCAGCTGTTTCAGCAATGGCAGGGCAAGCCGGGTGGCTTTACCTCAGGTCGCGACCGGAGCTTTCATTTCGGCAGCAGGGAACACCGAATTGTAGGGATGATCTCTCATCTCGGACCCCAATTAGGTGTGGCCTGTGGCCTGGCCTTGTCGCAAAAGCTCAAATCCAAAAAACGCGTTACGGTTGTGTTGACCGGGGAGGGAGGTACAAGCGAGGGCGATTTCCACGAAGCCCTGAATATCGCTTCGGTCTGGAAACTACCCGTTATTTTCTGTATCGAGAACAATGGGTACGCCCTATCCACGCCCACTGAGGAACAATACCATTGCAAGCATCTCAGCGATAGGGGAGTCGGATACGGAATGGAGTCCCATCGGCTGACCGGTAACGATGTGGTCAAGGTGTATAAGACCCTCCACAAGATCGCCGGTAGCGTCCGCGAAAACCCGAGACCTGTGCTCATCGAATTCGAAACCTTCCGTCTGCGTGGGCACGAAGAGGCCAGCGGGACGGCTTATGTACCTGATGAGCTTAGGGACACCTGGGCCAAGAAAGACCCTCTGCTGCGCATAGAAACACAGCTTAGGGAATCCGGCCTGCTCAGTTCGGATCGCATCGAAAAATACCGGCGTTCACTGCAGGAGACCATTGACCGTGAGTGGAAGCGAGCGGATGAGGCACCTGATGTCCGGCCCGACGCCCAAAGGGAGATTTCGCAGGTAATGGCACCTTTCGAAGCTCCGGAGGAAATTCCCGAGATGGACTCCACAGAACAACGACTTATTGACGCACTTAGGGATGCCCACTTCGAAGCAATGGAAACCCATGATAACCTGGTTGTCATGGGGCAGGATATCGCGGAGTACGGAGGAGTCTTCAAAATCACAGAAGGGCTGTACGAACGCTTCGGCAAGGAACGAGTCCGCAATACCCCATTGTGCGAATCAGCGGTGATCTCGGCAGCCATGGGCTTGTCCATCGGAGGCTTCAAATCCATAGTGGAGGTACAGTTCGCAGACTTCGTCAGTACCGGTTTCAATCCCATTGTTAACCTGTTGGCCAAATCCCACTACCGATGGGGGCAGCAGGCCGATGTTGTCATTCGGATGCCCTGTGGCGGAGGGGTAGCTGCAGGTCCTTTCCACTCACAGACCAACGAGTCGTGGTTCGTGTCGACTCCGGGTCTTCAGTTGGTATATCCCGCCTTTCCCCATGATGCTAAAGGGCTTTTTCACAGTGCCATAGATAGCCCAAATCCGGTGTTGTTCTTCGAACATAAAAAGATATACCGCAGTGTGCGCGAAGAGGTGCCGCAAGGAAGATACACTATTCCCATAGGTAAGGCGCGCTGCGTCCGCAGGGGAAATCAATTCACCATAGTTACCTACGGCATGGGCGTGCATTGGGCGCTGGAAATACTGGATCAGCATCCGGAATGGTCGGGAGAATTGATCGACCTCAGGTCGCTTAAACCTATGGATTCCGAACGGGTATTTCGTTCCGTAAGAAAAACAGGGCGAGTGCTTCTCATTACCGAGGACTCGCTGATAGGGAGCGTGATAGGGGATTTGGCCGCACTCATTCAGGAACAATGTTTTTCCTATCTCGACGCCCCTATTGCCCGGGTGGGTAGCCTGGAAACACCGGTTCCCTTCGCACCTGTGCTCGAAAATGACTACCTCCCTGTCGGACGCATAGAAGGTGCCGTGCTCCAACTACTGGAATACTGAATCAAGCCCTTGAGAGAAAACGAATACGACATACTAATCATAGGAGGAGGATTGAGTGGGGCTATACTGGCCTTATTGCTCAGTAGGCATTCCTATCGGATCGGGGTCCTGGAGAAGGACGCCACGGCCCGGCACAAGGTTTGCGGAGAGTATATTTCCCGTGAGGTAAAGTCTATACTCGTCTCCCTTCTGCCCGAACTCGGCTGGAATGAATTGCCGGACATCCGTCGATTCGCTCTTACCGATCCCCGGGGCCGCCGTGTGGCATGCGATTTGCCGCTCGGGGGAATAGGCATCAGCCGATATATGCTGGAGAGCGCATTGAGGGCAAAACTCGAAAGTACCGAGGTGGAGTGGATTACCGAAAAAGCAGACCGCATTTTTTCGGATACATCCGGATACGGTGTGATCAGCAGGCAGGGTATAGAGCGCAGGAGCCGATGGGTCGTCGGGGCCTACGGAAAGGCGTCCGGTCTGGACAAAGGACTCGCACGCAGTTTTACCCGGGCTCGCAGCCCATGGATGGGGATCAAGGCGCACTTCATGCCCAAAAATTTCGATACGACTCAGGTCTCCCTCCACCTTTTTAAAGGCGGTTATGCCGGACTTTCCTCTGTCGAAAACGGACGAGTGAACGTCTGTGCACTGTACCACCGCGAGGCCTTCAGGCAGCTAAAATCGGTCGATGATTTTTTCGATGCTACGCTAACGGAAAACCCGGCACTGGGGGATTTCCTTTCGCAAGCCAGGCCACTTTTTGATCGCCCCCTGGGCATATCCAACATACATTTCGGTGCCAAAGGAGCCGTTGCAGGAGATATTCCTATGTGTGGGGACAGTGCCGGTGTTATCTACCCCTTGAGCGGAAATGGGATGGCGATGTCCATCAGGGCCTCCTATTTGCTAGCCTGCCTGCTCGAACAGGGCATGGAAGGGCGTCTGAACCGGAAGGAATTGCTTCGGAAATACCAAAAAGCCTGGACCGGAACGTTCCGATTGCGCCTGTTGGCAGGTTCGCTTTTTCAACAGGGGATGACCCTCCCGCGCGTTTCCGCCTCAGGTATGAATGTGCTTCGCCTGGCACCTTTCCTATTGCCTCCCCTGGTGCGAACTACCCACGGTAAATCTTCGATATGAATTTTAAAGAGCGCTATGACGGTCCTGAAATCATGGACACCTGGGATGACGAAGAAATCCTGGAGCAGCATCATGTGCATACAGACATTCAATTCGTCAATCGCACACTGGGGGGTAACCGCGCGATCTGCCGTGAAGCGGAACGATTAATCCGGGAAAAGGGCTGCAACCACTACCGGATACTGGATGTGGGTTGTGGCGATGGAGGATTGTTGCGGTATATGGAAAGGCGGTTGAGACAGAAGTTTCCCGAAATACGATTCGCTTTCGAAGGATGGGACAACAATTTTCGCATTTTGCAGCATGCCCGATCGATCGGAGACGATCAGTCCTCAATAGCTTACCGCGCCATGGACCTTACGGAGCCTTTACCCGAAACCCGATTTGATCTGGTCCTCAGTGCCCTGACCTTTCATCATTTCACCGATGGACAGATATCACTTATTCTCGGCCGGCTGCTACCCATCACCCGCGATGCCATTCTGATTTCGGATTTGGCCCGATCGGAAATTTCGTACTATCTTTTCTCTGTGTTTGCCCGCATATTCCTGAAGACGCAGACCGCGCGCTCGGATGGCCTTACCTCGATCAGAAAGGGATTTCGACCCACTGATTTCGTAGGCTACCAAAAGGAGTTTCCCGAAACCCGCTTTTCGTTGAGATGGGTTTGGGCATTCCGCTACCACTGGATTCTAAAAAAAGTCCCGGATTAAATGATGAAGAACCGAATAGTGGATGTGGAAACGCATTCTCCACCCTTTTCACGGACTACAGCCGAGATCCTGCCCTACATGAAGAAATGGCTCGAAGGTCAGGACGAACGCTTCATTCGAAAGATGTCCAAGATTTTTGAGGGAGCAGGAGTAGACCGTCGTTATGGCATCATGGATATAGACGAAGTATTCCGACCGACCTCCTTCGAAGACAAGAACAGGGATTATCAAACGGCAGTCCTGGATATGAGCCGTAATGCACTATCCCGATGCCTGGAACGCAACAATTGGGAGCCGGGGAGTATCGATATGATCATAACGGTCAGCTGCACGGGTTTCATGATTCCCTCCCTGGATGCTTACCTCATCAATGACTTTGGCTTTAAGCCCTCTGTGATCAGGCTTCCCGTGACCGAAATGGGCTGCGTCGCAGGGATCTCCGGTCTGATCTATGCACACAATTATCTGCAGGGCCACCCGGGAAAGCGAGCAGTCGTGATTGCGGCCGAGTGTCCTACGGCTACCTTTCAGCATCAGGATTATTCCATGGCAAACGTCGTGAGTGCGGCCCTTTTCGGGGACGGTTGTGCCTGCGTACTGATGAGCAGCCGCGATGATGACGGCGGTCCCGTAATACGGGCTTCGGGTATGTATCATTTCCCGGACAGTACATACCTGATGGGTTTCGATCTGACCAATTTGGGACTGCGCATGGTGCTGGATCCAAAGGTGCCGGAGATGATAGAATCGCATTTCGAACGAATCGTCCTGCCTTTCCTTCAAGAACAGGGGCTGGATATTTATAATTTGGACCGACTGGTATTTCACCCCGGAGGACGCAAAATCGTAGAGAAGACCGAGGCGCTTTTCGGAGCCTTTGGAAAGAATCTGAACGAGACCCGAAAAACCCTCAATGAGTTTGGCAACATGAGTAGCGCCACCGTATTGTATGTGCTGCGGGAGGTCATGAATAACCAACCCGGGCCCGGAGAGAAAGGCCTGCTGTTGAGTTTCGGGCCGGGTTTCTCGGCACAGCGAATGTTAATCGAATGGGAAGGATAAAACGAGATACACCTGAAAAAGGCAGATGGGTTCTTATACTCGGGGGAAGCAGTGGCATAGGCAAGGCTTGCGCCGAAAAGTTCGCCGATAAGGGCTATCATATCATAATTGTACACCGGGATCTGAAGTCCCGCAAGGAAGAATTGACTCAGCTTTGGGATCAACTCAGAGCCCGGGGGGTACAGGTATTCGCCTTCAATAAAGATGGTGTGCAAAAGGAGTCCATTATGGCATTGTGCACCACCATACGGGAAATGATCCCTCCCCATACCATACGGATGGTCATTCACTGTATTTCAAGGGGTAACCTGAAGCGCCTGAGTCCCGGGGATTCGGGCGGGCTCAGCAGGGAGGACTTCCTGCTCACCTCCACGGCCATGTCCCTGAGTCTCTACGATTGGGTAGATGCGCTCTATCAGTACAGGCTCCTCATGGCGGATTCCCGGATTTTGGGTTTTAGTAGTGAGGGGGCCCGCAAGACCTGGCCGCATTATGCCGCAGTGGCCAATGCCAAGAGCAGCCTGGAAAGCCTCATCCGACATATGGCTTATGAATTGTCACCGAAGGGGATTCGTGTCAATGGTATACGTGCCGGGATCACACGTACACCTTCCCTGGAAATGATCCCCGGTCACCAGGATCTGATCGATCACGCCCTCAGGCGCAACCCATCGAAAAGGCTCACCACACCCACAGATATAGCTAACGTGGCTTACCTGCTCAGCACAGATGAAGCCTACTGGATCAACGGGGCTATCATCCCGGTAGATGGGGGAGAAGGATTGCAGTAAGAATTATGAAAAATACAGAGGATCAGATACTTGATCACTTCCCTATACAGGGCTCCTTCCTGCTCGTGGATCGGATCGATTCATTCCGAGATGGGGAAATACAGGGTCATTATACTTTCCGGCCCGACCTCGAGGTGTACGGGGACCACTTTGTCGGAAATCCGGTGACCCCCGGAAGCCTGCTGCAGGAATGTTGCGCCCAGATCGGATTACTGGCCTACGGAATTGGGCTCTATCTGAAGGAAACAAAGGATATTATTTCCGGGCGGGTAGCCCGGAAGCCCGGATTCGCACTTGTGGCGGCTCATATGGAGTTTCTGGCACCGGTATTTCCGGGAACCCGGGTGAGTGTGCGAGCGGTCAATACACTAAACCGTTTTGGCAGGATCCGCATGGAAGTAGTGATGCGAGACGAAGAAAATACCGTGGTTTGCAAGGGAACCCTGGAAGGACAGAGCAATGTGATATGACAGGCAGTACGCGAAATAGGGTAGTAGTCTCCGGAATCGGCGTTTGTGCCCCGGGTACCCCCGGCAGGGAGCCCTTCTGGGACCTGCTGGAATCGGGGAGATCTGCCGTTTCCTTTCAACCGGAAATGAAGGAGGCTGGATTTGCCTGTCAGATCGGTGGGAGCCCGCAGCTGGATTCGAGTGAAGCTGAGCGACTATTGGGTAGGGCGCTATTGCGAAACGGGTACTCCCAGAGCTTGCTGTACGCGGCATACAGTGCAGATGAGTGCTGGAACGACGCGGGACTGACGCCGCCAGACCCCAATGCAATCCTGGAAGATGTGGGCTGCATCTTCGGCTGCGGCACCCACGGTATCGACGAACTCCGAAGGGCTATTTATCAGGTAGATGCGGGCAGGGGACGCAAGCTCCGCAGTACGACGGTATTCCAGACCATGAATAGCGGCAGTGCGGCCTATCTGTCTGGCAAATACGGACTTGGAGGCTATGTAAGTGCCAATTCCACGGCTTGTGCAACAGGGTGTGAATCCCTGATGCTTGCCTATCAGCATATTGCCTCGGGCCAGGCTCGGGCCATGCTAGCCGGAAGTACCAGCGAAGGAGGTGTCTATGTCTGGGGTGGGTTTGATGCCATGCGAATTCTCCCTCGCGCCTGGAACGAATGTCCCGAAGAAGGAAGCCGGCCTCTGGATGCGGAATCGCGAGGTTTTGTGCCTGCGAGTGGAGCCGCTTGTTTCTATCTCGAAACGCTTCAAAGTGCATTGGAGCGGGGGGCTCACATTTACGGTGAAATTCTGGGAGGATTTAATAATTGTGGCGGGCATCGGCAGGGTGGAAGCATGACGGCCGTGAATCCCTTTGCTGCCAGGGCCTGCGTTCGCCAGGCGATATCGGCCTCAGGCATACAGGCCCGTGACATCGATGTAGTTAACGGACATCTGACGGGAACGGACTTTGATGAAATCGAAATCCGAAACTGGATCGAGGGGCTGGGAGTTGAAGACGGGCCCTATCCATGGATTAACACGTTCAAAGGGCATATCGGCCATGCATTGGCCGCTTCAGGCAGCCTGGAGATTGCGGGAGTACTGGGGCAGTTCGAGAGAAAGGCGATATTTCCGAACGCTAACCTGAATACGCTTAAAGAAGGGATCCTTTCCCTTGTATCGGAAAATAGAGACCCTTTCCCGCGAAATAAAAAAGCGGGAGCACCTAAATTAGCTATCAAAGCCAGTTTCGGCTTCGGGGACGTCAATAGTTGTATCGTTCTTAAAAACATGAATAGTATATGAAGACTGAAGAAATCATAGAAAAACTCAAAGCAATAGTTAATCCATATTTACCTGAGGATGTTAATATTAGCAATGTCAATCTAAATGACAGCTTCACTTCAGCTATTGGCATCAATTCTATGCACCTGGTCGATATTGCTTTGGACATAGAGGACGTATTTGATATTGAGATTGAAAACGAAGAGCTCGAAAGGATATCCAACTTACAGGAAGCCGTCGACCTGATTTCAGCAAAACTTCAATAGCATGAAACCTTCAACCCTGAAAAAACGATGGTTGTGGACCGGGGGTCTGGGGGCGACACTGGTCGGACTGGGCATCTCGGCATCTATAGAATCGGCCTTTCTCAAGCATCAGGGGGCCGAATGGTGGACCTGGATTATTTCGGGAACTCTGAGCCTTTCGATATTAATTACCGGTATAATCCTTCTGATTAAGTCCGGCCACATGGAAAAAGACCTGAAAAGATGAGTTAAAGTTATCGTTTGTTTAAACTTTAAAACCCGTTAGCATTAAATAAAGAGAGGAGCATTAAAAGACTGTAATCCATTTGGTTATATAAAATACCTAAAAATTTCAAATTTGTTAAAGTAGGTAATACCTGATAATTGTCAGGCAATTTATTTCCACATTCGGCGTAATTTATAGAGTGGAATCAATCTATTTCGAAATGTCTAAACAGGTTCAGGATGTCGCTTTAGCAGAGCGCGAGACACAGGAAGTAGGAATTGAGCAACTTCTCCTTAAACTGGAGCGCAATCAGGCTACGGTTCAAAGAATATGTACGCGCTTAAGTTCCTATAAGATGGAGCCGACCAGTGAAGAGTGCTTCGATCGGCTGGGAGACCTGCGAATGGGTTTTCGGGATCTGGCCAGGGATCAGGTTCTTATACTCGGCTTGTTGAAGAATAGCCGCGAGTATCACGACGATCAATGGTCGAAGGTTATGGACTTATTTGGAAGGTACGATGAACTGCAGAAAGACCTGGCGTCTTATTTGCTTTTAGCAAGGGGGTATTAATACCTCTTTTCAACTTCTATTTGACATAATATAAATTATAGGTCAATTCCATAGCGAGATTCGCGTATAGCTCTAGCTATTTGACATAGAATCAGTTATAGCGCCGAATGGCGGTATAACGGCACCGATTTTATGTCCAAGTGAATCGAGCGACATTCCAGGTTATAGGTCAATCACATAGCGAGATTCGCGTATAGCGTTAGCTATTTGACATAGAATCA
>CAZKAP010000001.1:117087-138525 GCA_964550895.1 uncultured Flavobacteriaceae bacterium | reverse complement strand
AATAACATCGAGCCCATTGCGTTAGAAAGTTTGGAGCGCACCATCGTGCCGACGGGCATCTATCTGGAGATCCCGGAGGGCTTCGAGGGGCAGATCCGCCCGAGGAGCGGCCTGGCCGCAAAGAAGGGGATCACGATGCTCAACAGTCCGGGTACCATCGATGCCGATTACCGGGGAGAGATAGGTGTGATTGTCGTTAACCTGAGCAAGGAGGAAGTGGTTATCGAGCCCGGGGAGCGCATAGCCCAGCTGGTCATCTGCCGTCACGAACGCGCAGAATGGGATGAAGTCGAGAGCCTGAGCATCACCGAGAGGGGCGAAGGCGGTTTTGGAAGTACAGGAACAAAGTAAAAACCATACAATACAGCAAGTATGAAGATTATAGTACCTATGGCAGGAAGGGGCTCTCGTCTGAGGCCACACACCCTTACCATACCCAAACCCTTAATTCCTGTGGCCGGTGAGCCCATAGTGCACCGATTGGTAAAGGATATCGCCCGCGTCCTCGACACGCCCCTGGAGGAGGTGGCATTCGTGCTCGGCGACCCGGCGTTTTTCGGGGACGACGTGGTCGCCTCCCTGGAGGAGCTGGCTCAGTCCCTTGGAGCGAAGGCGAGCATCTACAGGCAGGACCAGCCCCTGGGGACAGGTCATGCGATCATGAGCGCAGGACCCTCCTTGCAGGGACCCGCCGTTATCGCCTATGCCGACACCTTGATTCGGGCGGACTTCGACCTGGATCCCCGGGCGGATAGTGTGATATGGGTGAAGCAGGTGGACCGGCCCGAAGCCTATGGTGTCGTCAAGCTCAACGAACGTTCCGAAATCGTTGAACTGGTCGAAAAGCCCAGGGAGTATGTCTCCGACCTGGCGGTTATCGGCATCTACTATTTCAGAGAGGTATCGGAACTCAGGGACGAACTTCGTTATGTGCTGGAGAATGATATCGTACACGGGGGCGAATACCAGATCAACGATGGTATTAAACGCATGATGCAAAAGGGCAAGGTCTTTGTTACTGGAGAGGTTAACGACTGGATGGACTGCGGAAACAAGCCCATCACCGTGAAGACCAATACTCAGATGCTGGGCTACCTTCAGCAGGAAGGGGAAGAGCTCATCGACCCGGATACGCAAATCGTGAATTCTGAAATCGTCGAGCCCTGCTTTATCGGTCCGGGAGCCCTGATCCGGGACAGTAAAATAGGCCCGTATGTCTCCATAGGAGCCCATACGGTGGTACAGGATTGCAAGATATCGCACAGCCTGATTCAGTCGCACTCAACGCTGCGAAATGCATCGCTCAGGGACGCCATGATAGGAAACCATGTCACTTACGACGGTGAATTTGAAAGCGTGAGCCTGGGAGACTATTCAGAATTGGTATGAAGCACCTGAACACATTCGGCATCCTCTTGCTGTTACTTGTCGGCTCCTGGACCCTTAGGGCCCAGGAAGAGACGGAGGCAAGTGCGGATATCAGCACGGAGGAGGTAACGGATGCCTTTCAGGAGAATTTCTTCGAGGCCCTCAAACAGGCAGGGATCGAGGACTACGACAGGGCCATTGCCGCCCTGAACCGGGTGCCCGGAGGCGATGAGCATGGGGCCGTTCAGTTCGAACTGGCCCGGAACTACCGCAAGATCAAACGCTACGGTCAGGCTGAGACCCATATACGGAATGCGATCCGGTTGGAGCCCGGAAACTACTGGTACTGGGAAGAATTGCTTACGACTTTCCGATTTCTGCAGAAGGACAACTGGGACGCGATAGAACCGCTGAGCACCCATTGGACGGATGAGTCCCGTTTTCCACTGGCAAAGGCCCTGATTAGAAAGAAACACTACGGCGAGGCCGAAAGGGTGATAGCCGGAGTCTCGGCAGCTAGTCGGAAGAAGGAGCTGGAACACCTCCTTGTCAGGAATAAGGAGATGGATGACCCCTTGGCAGGGGATGACCCGGTTAACATGACTCCTCCGGCAGGCGGTGCGGATTCCGACCCCGATACGGTTGAGGAATACCGCCGCCAACTGACGGCACTCAAGGAAGAGGGCAGGAATACGGAAATCGAGACCCTGGCCCGTAAGGCCGTAAGCCGCTATCCCCTGCAGCCTGAATTCGCGGTCTTCTACGGCGGTGCCCTGAACGCAAGGGGAGCCTACGCGGAGGCTCGAAAGGTACTGGAAGAAGCCAGGGCTTACCTGATCGACGAGAAGGACGCTACCGGTCGGAGCCTCCTGCGCACTTTGCTGGATACCTATCGGGCTCTGGGCGAAATGCCGGCGGCCAATCGGATCGAGGCGATCCTCAATAGCGAGTCCCCATGAAAACCCTGCTTATGCCCGCACTTCGATATGTTTCCCTGCTTCTCCTGGGAATAATGCTCATTTCCTGCAAGTCGGGACAGGCTGTTGCCCGCACCGAAAAGGTACGCAAGCTGAATACCCGACAGATCGTAAAGAACTACCGTCCCGGTCCACAGGACTATTCGACCCTGAGCGGAAGGGTCAAGGTGGACTATATCGAGGGGGGAACACGCAGGTCCACGACTCTTTCCTTTCGCATGCAAAAGGATTCCGTGATCTGGCTGAGCGCACCTTTGGGGATGGTCAAGGCCCTGATTACACCCACCGAATTCCAATTCTATAACCGACTGGAGAATACGTATTTCGAGGGCGATTTCGCGTATTTACAGGATATAGCAGGTGTGCAATTGGATTTCGATCTGCTTGAGGCGCTCCTGTTTGGCGAATCCATGCTAAATTTAGACGAAGGAAAGTTTCGGAGCGAGATCCTCGATGGCAATTATGCCCTGAGCCCAAGGGAGGGTTACGAGGGCTTCGACCTGAAGATATTCCTGGATCCTGTCCATTTCAGGGTGAGCCGGCAATACGTGGCCGATCCCCTCAGCAGGGACAGCCTTAGGATTTTTTATCGCTACGGATCAAACCGCAGAGGCTTGCCCGAAGAACTCAATGCCCAGGTGGATTACGGCAGCACGGAGCGCCAAATCCGGCTGGAATACAAGAACCTGGAGAAGAACAGGAACCTCCGCTACCCCTACCGGGTACCCCGGGGTTTTAAGAAAATCGAGATACGACCATGAGTGGATTCCGCTCGTTTACAGGCGCATTAATGCTGTTACTGGCCCTGGCCTTGCCGGCGCCCGTTCTGGCTCAGGATAACCAGCAGAAGGCGTTGCAGGCCCGTAAAATGGAGCTGGAACAGGAGATCAGGCAAATCAATGAACTGTTGCTCAACGAGAAGCGGCAGAAAGGAACCCTCATGGAACGAATGGAGGCGATCGACCGGAAGGTCAACACCCAGAAGAAACTGATCCGGGTAACCAATCAGCAGGCCAATCTGATCAACAGGCAGATTAATGCAAACATCAGGAAAATCAGCAGGCTCCGGAAAGATCTCAATCTCCTGAAGGAGGACTATGCCCGCATGGTGACCGAGTCGTACCAGAATAAATCCCGCCAGAATCGGTTGATGTTTCTGCTGTCTTCGGAGAATTTCCGGCAGGCGGCCAAGCGATGGGAATACATGAAGCAGTACACCAATTTCCGGAAGAAACAGGTCACCGAGATCAACCAGAAGACCACAGCGATTAAGCAGGCCAATGACAGCCTGATCGAACAGCGGCGGAGCAAGGAACTGCTGATACAGGAGAATCGTAGGGAAGAGGAGAAACTCTCGAAGGAAATCGCCTCACAAACCCAGTTGCTGCAGACAATAAAGGCTAACGAATCCCGATACTCCCGCGAGATTACGGCCAAGCGCAAGGAGGCGGCCGAGGTCGATGCCGAAATCCAACGCCTGATCCGCCTGGAAATTGCGCGCGCCAACAGGGAACGCGAACGCTCCTCGCGCAATACGACCAAGTTCGAACTGACACCGGAAGCCAAACAGCTGGCCAGTGATTTCCAGGCCAACAAGGGCAATCTGATATGGCCCGTCGAGAAAGGAATCAAGAGCGAAGGGTTCGGGATATATTACGATAAGGTATATCCGGGGATTAAGCACTCCAATAGCGGGGTGACCATAGAAACGGAAAAGGGAGGTCAGGCCAGGTCTATTTTCGACGGGGAGGTCATGACCATCATGCAGAACAAATTTGGCCAGATGGGGGTTTACATCCGCCACGGTAATTTCATAAGCTTCTACTACAACCTGGCCCGGGTCTATGTTTCCAAGGGGGATAAGGTCTCTGCCAAGACCGTAATCGGAGATATCTTCACCAATCCCAAAGACGATTCCACCCGGTTGAAATTCTATCTGTTTGAAGACCTGAACAAGCTGAATCCCGAGGAGTGGATCTACCAGCTCTAGGCAAGAGAAATCAGTCCTTTGATTCGAGGAACAGTGCCTTGAGTTCCGTAGCGTCTGATGCCTTCATTTTACCCGCCAGAACCAGGCTGAGCTGCTTCCGGCGCAGGGCGGCATCGAAGCGCTGTATTTCGAGTTCGGTCTGCGGTTCCAGCGGGGGTACGGAGGTCGGTGTGCCTGCCTCGTCCACGGCCACGAAGGTATAGATGGCCTCATTGGCCTTGATCTTTTCTCCGCTGAGGCGATCCTCTACCCAGACATCGAGGAAAACTTCCATAGAGGTGCGAAAAGCCCTGGAAACTTTGGCTTCGATGGTCACCACACTACCCAGGGGTACGTTTCTGTTGAAGGCCACGTGGTTTACCGAGGCGGTAACGGTGATGCGCCGGCTGTGGCGACGTGCAGATATGCTCGCGGCCCGGTCCATACGGGCAAGCAGCTCTCCTCCGAAAAGATTATTGAGCGGATTGGTTTCACTGGGCAGGACCATGTCGGTCATGATGGTAAGGGAGTCCTCGGGTTTTCGGGGCTTCATTCGTGTCAGGGTTGGGCCCACTCGAGGATCCAGGCATCCTTTTCGCCGGTATCGGTCCGGACTTCATCCAGGAGTTTTCGGGCTTCCCGGCGGGTGGGGAAGCTCCCGTAGGCTACCTGATGGAGTTCGTAATCGTTTCTTCCGAGATATCGCGCCTCATAGCCCAGATACCTCAGATCCTGTATGCGGCGTTCCGCGTTCTCGCGGAGGCGGTAGGCTCCTGCCACCACGTGAAACTTATTGGTAACCTCGATTTCCACGGGAGGCAGCTGCAGGGGGGATTCCTGGTAAAAAACGGCTCCTTCTATGTATCCGGAAAGTTCGGTGTTGGCCAGCGTCTCAACGCGTTCTTTTTTCTTCTCCTCCTGCTGGTAAAAATAATACGCTGTCATCGATACGGAGATGAGCAAAAGGATCATGGAGGCGTATTTGAGCCAGGGGAGCAGGGGCGAGTTCTCCTCTTCGAGTTCCTCGGCGGTCTTCAGCGAAAGCCTTCGTTCCCCGGCATAGGGCGCGGCCCTCTCCATTCGGGGAGCCTCTTCTTCCCGCTGAACCGGGCGGAGTTGAATTTCAGGAAGTCCGAAGGAGGAGGGAAGGAAGTTGTTGCTGCGTTCGCTGGCAAACTGAAAATTGCCGTCCCGGCTTTGAAATATAGTGCCTACTCCGTCTATCTGCAGGGACTTTTCGTTCTGCAGTGCGTTCTTCCAGCCTGAAACAACCTGGCTGAGCTCCTCACCCGCCTGTTCGGGTTGCGGATGATGGGCCTGCAGGCGTCGCAGCAGTAGTCCATCATCGGCCTCGTCTGAGGGGCGAAAGCTGACCTTCTTCCTCGGAGGCGTCATGGTATTCTTCAGCGCGTTCTGCTGGGCGGTACAGTTGTGGGCCATAAGGGTCCCAAAATCGGACAGGACCACCCGGCTGTGCTTGTAAAGAAGTTCTTTCAAATGTGTCTCAACGCTCATAAGGGCAAATTTCAGAAAAATCGATGAAGTGCTTCAATTTTTTGGATAACATTTAGTAAATGACCGATCTAATGCAGGAAAACACCTACCATAACATCCAAAACCCTTGGTATCAATGGCTTTTGTATCTCTATCTGGCCAGGGGTTACGGTCCGGTCCGTCAGCGGAGACTTGTTGAAAACTATGCGGAGCGACGGCAGGGCAGCATCGTTCGTGCTCCAAACAGGGTCCTTCGGGAGGCCATAGAAGGCCTGCACGAACCGGCACGGAAGAGGGTCGCCTGGGAGACTGCACAACAGGAGTTGGAATACTGCAGGGACGCGGGGATACGCATCTGGAGCCTGTGGGACCGGGAATACCCCCGACTTCTCCGCGAATGTCCCGATGCGCCTCTGATCCTTTTCGCCTGCGGTCGTACGGACCTGAATCGCTCACCGGTACTCAGCATAGTCGGCACCCGGAAGATGACCCATTACGGCAGGCGCTTCTGCGCCGAGGTCATGGAATACCTGCGACCGTATCGCCCCATTATTGTCAGCGGTATGGCGAGGGGAGTGGACACGGAAGCCCAGCTCAGGGCCCTGGATGCGGATTTGCAGAGTGTGGCCGTACTGGCCCATGGGCTCAGGCATACCTATCCTCCAGCGCACAAACCATTCCGGGAACGATTGGAGAAAGACGGGGGGCTAATCACGGAGTTTCTGTCAGCCGAACCTCCACTGAAAATGCAGTTTGTCAGGAGAAATCGCATCATAGCCGGGTTAAGCGAGGCTACACTGGTGGTCGAGTCGGACAGCAAGGGAGGAAGCCTGATCACCGCCGGACTCGCCCTGGATTACAATCGGGAGGTCCTGGCCGTACCGGGGCGCATAGGAGACCGCTTCAGCCGGGGCACCAA
Source organism: uncultured Flavobacteriaceae bacterium (assembly GCA_964550895.1). GTDB lineage: Bacteria > Bacteroidota > Bacteroidia > Flavobacteriales > Flavobacteriaceae > CAZKAP01. The sequence goes on along the minus strand of CAZKAP010000001.1, from coordinate 131,798 downwards.
CCGCCTCATAGCCGCTCTGGGAGCACGGCCGTTGTGCTCCGCCAGTGAGGTTCCGGAGGTGCTGGGCTGGCCGGAGCGCTATCCCGTCCATTCCTCGCTAAGCCACGCGAGTCCGACGACATCCCCAAAGGCGAATCCGCTCGCGGAAAGGGTATTCAAGGTCCTGAGGGAGCTAGGGCCCAGTACGGTGGATGAATTGACGGCTCATCTCGGAACCGGGGTCTCCGAATTGTCCGTACTGTTGCTTGAACTGGAACTGATGCATAGGCTCAACCGCGATGCGGCCGGTCGTTACGAGCTTGCGATACAGGATTAGCCGGCAGGGCCAACCGTATAATACCGGTTGGAACGCTTTGCGGGCAATGGAAGGCTTATGCTTTAGTACCCGATCTTGGAGCGCACCCGGCCCAGCACTTCGGTAGCGGTTTGCCGGGCCCTCGCAGCACCCCGGATTAGGGCCTCATCGATACGGCCCTGGTCGCGGATCAGTTCCTCATAGGTGGCCCTGGGTTCGGCGAAACGGTCCCGGATGCATTCGAACAGGGCCTGCTTGGCGTGGCCATATCCGTATCCTCCGGCCCTGTAGTGGGCTGCCATCTCCCGGGTCTGTTCTGGGGTGCCGAGCAGGCGGAAGAGTGCAAATACGTTATCGTCTTCCGGATCCTTAGGGTCTTCCAGGGGAGTGCTATCGGTCTGAATTCCCATGATCTCCTTGCGCAACTTCTTGTCGCTCTGGAAGATGTTGATGGTATTTCCCTTGCTCTTGCTCATCTTGGCCCCGTCTGTGCCCGGTACGTACATCGTCTCTTCCGATACTCCGGCCTCGGGCAGCACGAAGGTCTCACCAAACTTGTTGTGGAAGCGGGACGCGACATCACGGGTCATCTCCAGGTGCTGCAGCTGATCCTTGCCCACGGGGACGACCTGGGCGTCGTAGAGCAATATGTCAGCGGCCATGAGCATGGGGTAGCTGAACAAGCCGGCATTGACATCCTCCAGCCGATCGGCCTTGTCCTTGAACGAGTGAGCCAGGGTCAGCCGCTGGTATGGAAAAAAGCAGGACAGGTACCAGGCGAGCTCGGTCACTTCCGGAACGTCACTCTGTCGGTAGAAGACCGTCTTTTCCGTGTCCAGACCGAGTGCCATCCAGGTTGCCGCCGTGGCATAGGTGTTTTCACGCAGCAGATCTCCATCCTTGATCTGGGTCAGGGAATGCATATCCGCAATAAACAGGAAGGATTCGTTTTCCGGCCTGGACGCCAGTTCGAGTGCCGGTAGTATGGCGCCCAATATATTACCCAGGTGTGGGATACCCGTACTCTGCACTCCGGTAAGTATACGCTTCATAGGCTAAAGATTACCCGGCCATTCTCTCTCTCCCGGGCATCCGACTAAATTAAAAAAACAGGGGTTCGGAGCCCGTATTCTCAGGCGAAACCGGGAGCCGCAACCTGACTCTTTTACTAAATACGCGGCAAAAATACTACTTTCAGGCGGTGATTCGCTGGATACTGAATATACACCGGTTCGCCTACCGGGCCTGGTTTTTCATCGTTACGGGTTTCGTTACCCTGTTCTGGAGTCCCCTGGCCCTGATAGCATCCTCGCGAGAAGCCTGGTACCCGTTGATGTACTGGATCGCGCGAAACCTGTGGGCAATCCCCATACTGTATCTCGTCGGATGCCCGCCCGAGGTAAAGGGCGCCCGAAGCTTTCTCCGGGATACCCGGTACATGCTGATTGCCAATCACACCAGCTACCACGATATCATGCTCATGCTTTACATCAGCCGGAAGCCTTTTGTTTTCGTTGGCAAGGTGGAACTGGCCGAGATACCCGTTTTCGGCCTACTTTACCGCCGCGCGAGCATCCTCGTAAACCGTTCCGACAGGGGAAGTCGTGGCCAGGTGTTCAGGTCGGTGACCCGAAGGCTGACGACCGGCGTGGGTATCTGCATTTTTCCCGAGGCCGGGGTGCCGGAACACTGGTACGCCCTCGGTCCATTTAAAAAGGGTGCATTTACCATGGCCAAGGATCACGGGCTTACTCTGGTCCCTATGACGTTCTACGACTGCAAGGAACGATTGAACTGGAATTACTACTCGGGAGGCCCCGGTCGGGTACGGGCATACATACATCCCCATATCACCCCCAAAGATGCGAAGGAAAAGAGCTGGGAGGAGTTGAGGGACTATTGCCGGGACCTGATTCAAAGGGATTATTTCGCCCACAAATGGCCTCATGCCCGAAGGACATAATTATACCACTTGTTATATCAGGCTTCTTTCAGCGCCTTCAAAGTTTCGCGGATCTTTCCTTCGATTTCCTCGCTGAGTTCGGGGTTGTCCAAGAGTATGCTTTTGACGGCGTCCCGCCCCTGACCGAGCTTGGTGTCGCCGTAACTGAACCAGGACCCGCTCTTCTTGATGATCTCGTAGGCGACACCGAGGTCGATGATCTCTCCGGATTTGGATATTCCCTCCCCGTACATGATGTCGAATTCTGCAGTCTTGAAGGGAGGTGCTACTTTGTTCTTGACCACCTTTACCCGGGTTTTATTCCCCAGCACCGCGCCATCCGTATCCTTGATCTGAGTGGACCGGCGTATGTCCAGTCGTACGGAGGAGTAGAATTTCAGGGCGTTGCCTCCGGTAGTCGTTTCCGGATTGCCGAACATAACACCTATTTTTTCCCTGAGCTGGTTGATGAAGATAACCGTGCAATGGGTTTTGCTGATGGTCGAGGTAAGCTTCCTCAGGGCCTGTGACATGAGGCGGGCGTGCAGCCCCACCTTAGAGTCACCCATTTCTCCCTCGATCTCGCTCTTGGGCGTGAGGGCGGCCACCGAGTCCACGATCACAATGTCTATGGCACCGGAACGGATTAGGTTATCCGCTATTTCCAGGGCCTGTTCCCCGTGATCCGGCTGGGAGATGATGAGGTTATCGATATCGATACCCAGCTTTTCTGCGTAGAATCGGTCGAACGCGTGTTCGGCATCGATAAAGGCGGCGATGCCACCCGCTTTCTGGGCTTCGGCTATGGCGTGAAGAGTAAGGGTGGTCTTGCCCGAGGACTCGGGCCCGTATATCTCGATTACCCGGCCGCGGGGGTAGCCGCCAACCCCCAGGGCCGTATCCAGACCGAGGGAACCCGAAGAGATAACCTCGACTTCCTCGACCACATTATCTCCCATCTTCATTACGGTGCCCTTACCGTAGGTTTTATCCAGCTTGTCCAGCGTAAGTTTCAGCGCCTTCAGCTTCGAATCTTTATCGTTGCTCATTTCCTGATTTTAGTGATCATCAAAATTAAGACTTCTTTTTGCAAAACCCCTTCATCTGAGATCCTGTCCGTCGCTTTATCCCAGCGCATCAGTGACTTATGAAGGCTTTTGTTCGGATTATCCCGGGGAGAATGCTAATTTTGTGGGCTTTCTTTAACTTAACGAATCGTATAGCATGCAACTGTACAATACATTAAGTGCGAAAGAAAGGGAAGAACTCATACGGGCTGCCGGCAAGGAGCGCCTGACCATTTCCTTTTACCAGTACGCACACATCGGGAATCCCCGGATCTTCAGGAACTATTTATTTATACGCTGGAACGAGCTGGATGTGCTCGGTCGCATCTACGTTGCCCGGGAAGGGGTAAATGCTCAGCTTTCTGTGCCTGCGGAGAATTTTGGGGCGTTCAAGGAACACCTGGACAGCATCACTTTTCTCGAGGGGGTGCGCCTGAATATCGCCATTGAACAGGATGACTTCTCCTTCCTTAAGCTCAAGATAAAAGTCCGCAACAAGATCGTGGCCGATGGTCTGGACGATGGTGCTTTCGACGTGACCGACAAGGGCGTGCACGTCAATGCACAGGAGTTCAACCGGCTTGTTGAAGATCCAGATGCCATTGTGGTCGACATGCGCAATCACTACGAGAGCGAAATCGGGCATTTCGAGAATGCCATTACACCGGATGTGGACACCTTCCGGGATTCTCTGGATCTGATCGAAGAACAGTTGTCCGACCACAAGGAAGACAAGAAACTCGTCATGTACTGCACGGGAGGCATCCGCTGCGAAAAGGCAAGCGCCTATTATAAGCACAAGGGGTTCAGGCAGGTGTATCAGCTCGAAGGCGGCATCATAGAATACACCCGTCAGGTGCGGGATCAGGGCCTGGCCAATAAGTTTCGGGGAAAGAATTTCGTCTTTGACAACCGCAAGGCCGAGCGGATATCCGAAGAGGTGATCGCGCGTTGCCATCAGTGCGGAGAACCTGCGGACACCCATGTAAACTGTGTAAACGATGCCTGCCACCTTCTTTTTATTCAGTGCGAAAAGTGCGCAGCGGAAATGAAGGGGTGCTGTAGCGAGTCCTGTATGGAAATCATCGGGCTTCCTCCGGAGGAACAGAAGCGCCTGCGCAAGGGAAAAAACTACAGCAATCAGATCTTCAAGAAGGGTCGGTCAGAAGTCTTAAAGTTTAAAAAACAGCCCGAGCCTACCCCCTGAATTTGGCTATCTTTACGCCTACAGCATTGATTTATGGGATGTACAAGTTGTTCAAATGGAAGTGCAGGTGTAAAGGGCTGTAGGAATAACGGAACATGCGGGACGGATAGCTGTAATAAGCTGACGGTTTTCGACTGGCTGGCTAACATGAGTCTTCCTGAAGACCAGGAACCCTTCCACTGTGTGGAGGTGCGATTCAAGAATTCCCGCAAAGAGTTCTTCAGAAACGAGAAGGAACTCACGCTTTCGGTAGGCGATGTCGTTTCCACCCAGGCCAAATCCGGTCATGATGTAGGTATCGTTACCCTGGTGGGCGAGCTCGTGCGGGTGCAGATGAAGCGCAAGAAGGTAAATCCTGAAGACCCGGCACTTCCCATTATATACAGGAAATCGTCGCAACGGGATATCGATATATGGCAGAAGAGCCGGGATAAGGAGGCCGAAATCCAGAAGCGGTCCCGGGAGATCGCCATCGCACTCGGACTGCAGATGAAGATCAGCGACGTGGAGTTTCAGGGCGATGGCTCGAAGGCTACCTTCTATTATACCGCGGATGAACGCGTGGATTTTCGTCAGCTGATCAAGGATATGGCCCGGGCCTTTGGGATTCGCATCGAGATGCGGCAGATCGGTTACCGGCAGGAGGCTCAGCGACTTGGGGGAATCGGCAGTTGTGGACGGGAGCTCTGCTGTGCGACCTGGCTTACGGATTTCAGAAGCGTGAGCACCTCCTCGGCCCGCTATCAGCAACTGGCCCTGAATCCCCAGAAACTAGCTGGGCAGTGCGGGAAGCTTAAGTGCTGCCTCAACTACGAACTCGATTCCTATATGGAGGCCCTAAAGGATTTTCCACCTCCGGATTGCAAGCTAAAAACCGAGAGAGGACTGGCCATCTGTCAGAAGGCCGATATTTTCAAGGAGACCCTCTGGTTTTCTTATCGGGATCAGAGTTCCAGCTGGCATGCACTCCACAAGGATCAAGTCCTGGAAATACTCGAGTTGAATAAGCAGGGCAAGAAGGTGGAGAGCCTTGAAGAATACGCCCAGGAACTTAAACCCGCAGCCGCCACGGTCTCTTTCGAGAACGCCGCCGGCCAGGACAGCATCACCCGGTTCGACCAACCCAGGAACAAACGAAGACGCAAGTCGGGAAACAAAAGCCGTAAACCCAGGAACAGTGCCAGGAACCAAAAGAAAGCATAGCCGCTGGCTGTGGGTCATTGCCCTGGCGGGCCTTTGGAATGTCGGATGCACCGAGCACATCCTGTATTCGGAATTCAGAGATCTGCCATCGGAAGGCTGGAGCGCAAAAGATACGCTGGATTTTTTCGTTGAAATTCAGGACACGGTTCATCCGTTCGATTGCTACATACACGTGCGCAACGACTTGGACTATCCGTTTAGTAATTTATTTTTGATTACCAGCGTTGTGGATCCCAGCGGAAGGGGTCAAAAGGACACGCTCGAATACGAAATGGCCGCCCCGGACGGCACCTGGCTGGGCAGCGGTGTAGGAAGCCTGAAGGAGAGCAAACTCTGGTTCCGGGAACGAAAGGTTTTCAGCGAACCGGGTACGTACCGCTTCCGCATACGTCACGCGATGAGGCGCAATGGCGAGGTAGAAGGTGTGGATGTGCTCAGGGGTGTGACCCATCTTGGCCTGGAAATTGAACGCAGTAAGTAAGAAATGAATAAGTTATTCTGGTACATGGCTAAAAAATACTGGACCTATATCAAGGTCTTCTGGATATTGTTCGGGGTGTCGGTACTGTCCGTGGTGCTGATTTTTACCCTTGCCGCTTATGGAGCATTCGGCTATATGCCACCTTTCAAGCATCTGGAGAATCCCGATACGAATCTGGCTTCGGAATTCCTGTCTTCTGACGGGGCGACTCTTGGAAAGCTATACCTGAACGACAACCGTACTCCGGTGTCCTATGAGGAGCTGCCGGAGAGCCTGGTCCAGGCCTTGGTCGCCACGGAAGACGCCCGCTATTACAAGCACGCGGGCATCGATTTGAGGGGTACCCTGAGGGCATTCGCCTTCCTGGGTAAGAAGGGAGGAGCCAGCACCATTTCTCAGCAGCTTTCGCGCCAGCTGTTCGTCGGTGTCAGGAGCCGGAATAAGACCGAAGCCCTGATGCAGAAGATCAAAGAGTGGGTAATCGCTGTCCGGCTTGAGAGAAACTACACCAAGGAAGAAATCGTAGCCATGTACATGAATATCTACGATTTTAATTACAATGCTGACGGAATCCGCTCTGCCGCCCGGATCTACTTCGGCAAGGAACCCGGAGAGCTGAGGGTGGAGGAATCCGCTGTGCTCGTGGGCATGCTGAAGAACTCTTCCCTGTACAATCCGATACGTCGGGAAGATCTGGTGTTCAATAGGAGGAACACTGTGTTAAGCCAGATGGCCAAGTACGGCTACCTGAGCGACACGGACAAAGACTCGCTGCAGAAGCTTCCCATGAGGATCAACTTCAATCCCGAGTCCCACCGGGAAGGACTGGCGACCTACTTTCGGATGTATATGCAGCGATGGCTGCGCGACTGGGTTAATGAGAATCCGAAGAGAGACGGCAGTAAATACAACGTGTATCAGGACGGACTCAAGATTTATACGACCATTGATTCCCGCTTGCAGAAGCATGCGGAAGAGGCCGTAGAGGAACACATGAAGAACCTGCAGGCCGAGTTTTTCCACCAAAACACAAAAAAGCGCAACCCCACCACACCCTTCCTTGAGCTGGAGCAGAGTGAGATCGACAACATAGTGGAACGTGCCATGAAGAACAGCTCCCGCTGGAAGTCGATGAAGAGTCAGGGGAAATCAGAGAAACAAATCCGGGCTGAGTTCAAGAAAAAGACGGATATGATTGTATTCGACTGGAATAGTGATTCCTTCGAGAAGGACACCCTAATGTCCCCTATGGATTCGATCTTGTATTACAAGACCTTCCTCCGGACTGCCATGATGTCCATGGAGCCCCAGACCGGCCATATCAAGGCCTGGGTCGGAGGAGTGGACTACAAACACTTTCAGTACGACAACGTGATTCAGGGGGCACGACAGGTAGGGTCGACCTTCAAGCCGTTTGTCTATGCTACGGTGATCGACCAGCTGAGGCTTTCTCCCTGCGACAGCCTGCCGGATAACCAGTATTGTATTGAAGCCGGTAAGCACGGTAATATGGAGGCCTGGTGCCCCAAGAATTCAAACGGCAAGTACTCCCTGAAATACCTGACCTTGAAGCAGGCCCTGGCGAGTTCGGTGAATACGGTTACCGCCCAACTCATCGACAAGGTGGGCCCCGCATCGGTAGTGTCCCTGGCCAGGAACATGGGCCTGGAGCGCGAGATACCTGAGGTGCCCTCCATCGCCCTCGGAGTTCCTGAATTCAATGTGTACGAGCTCGTCGGAGCGTACGGTACCTTCGCCAATCAGGGCGTGTATGTCAAGCCCGTAATGGTGACCCGTATCGAGGATAAAAACGGAACGGTGCTCTTTGAATACACCCCGGAGACCCGGGATGTGCTGAGTAAGGAGATCGCCTATGTGATGCTGAATCTGATGGAAGGCGTTACGGAGTCGGGATCGGGTGCCCGCCTCAAGCACCGCTCCATGGAGAACAACCAGGTGTATAAGGAGGTGGTTACGGGCTATCCCTACAACTTTACCAATCCCATTGCGGGTAAAACGGGGACTACCCAAAACCAGAGTGACGGTTGGTTTGTTGGTATGGTACCCAATCTGGTGACCGGGGTCTGGGTAGGAGGAGAAGATCGCTCGGTGCACTTCGACAACAGTGCCTATGGTCAGGGAGCTACCATGGCCCTGCCCATCTGGGCCTTGTATATGAAGAAGAATTACGACAGGAAGGAACTCGGAATCTCGAGGGCGGCTTTCCCCGAACCGGAGTTCCTGAGTATTGCAATCGATTGTGCCAAGCTTAAGGAAGAACAAGCGGAGGTGATTGACCTGGAAGACGATCTTGAGGACTTAGATTTCTAGATATGATACTGAAGAGGGTATCCGGGGCCGAAGAAGCTCTGGAAGGTATTCAGGACGGACAGACCATCATGCTCGGAGGATTCGGTCTCTGCGGTATTCCGGAGAACTGTATAGCCGAACTGGTGAAGATGGGCGTCCGGGATCTGACCTGCATCAGCAATAATGCCGGGGTGGACGATTTCGGCCTGGGCCTGCTGCTGCAGAAAAAGCAAATTCGAAAGATGATTTCGTCCTATGTGGGGGAGAACGACGAGTTTGAGCGCCAGATGCTCAGCGGAGAGCTGGAGGTAGAACTCACTCCCCAGGGAACGCTGGCCGAGAAGTGCCGTGCGGCCCAGGTGGGAATTCCCGCCTTCTACACCCCAGCGGGCTTCGGCACGGAGGTCGCCGAGGGCAAGGAAGTACGGGAGTTTAACGGGGTGCCTCATTTGATGGAAAGGGCCTACGAAGCGGACTTTGCCATAGTCAAGGCATGGAAGGGAGACGAGGCGGGGAACCTGGTTTTCAAGGGTACGGCACGCAACTTTAACGCATGCATGTGCGGAGCCGGCCGGATAACCGTTGCCGAGGTGGAACAACTGCTGCCTGCCGGGGCATTGGATCCGAACCAGATCCACATACCGGGGATATTCGTCAATCGCATATTCCAGGGGATGAAGTACGAGAAACGAATCGAACAGCGAACGGTGACCAAAAGAAGTTAGTGATGCTTGATAAGAATGGAATAGCCAGGCGGATTGCCAGGGAGGTCAAGGATGGATATTACGTGAACCTGGGAATCGGCATACCTACGCTGGTGGCCAATTTCATACCCGGAGATATCTCAGTGGAGTTTCAGAGCGAGAACGGTGTGCTGGGCATGGGCCCCTTTCCGCTGGAGGGGGAAGAGGACGCGGACATCATCAACGCCGGCAAGCAAACGATAACCACCCTGCCCGGAGCGGCCTTCTTCGACTCGGCCCTCAGTTTCGGCATGATCCGTGGAAAGCACGTCGATCTGACCATACTCGGTGCCATGGAGGTATCCGAGAAGGGCGACATCGCCAATTGGAAAATTCCGGGGAAGATGGTTAAGGGCATGGGAGGGGCCATGGATCTGGTGGCTTCGGCTGATGACATCATCGTGGCTATGATGCACACCAATAAGAAAGGGGAGTCCAAGTTACTTCCGGAATGTACTTTGCCCTTAACGGGTGTGGGCTGTGTGCGCAAGGTGGTGACGAACCTTGCGGTCCTGGAGATTCGCGATGGGGCGTTTTACCTACTGGAAAGAGCCCCTGGGGTAAGTGTGGATGACATCAGAAAGGCGACCTCAGGATCGCTGGTGGTTCCGTCGGATGTACCCGAAATGGTAATCGAATAATCCATATGTTACCTATAGTCAGTTAAATACTTCACAACAACTTTCATTTCACAGACAACAAATATTAATTTGTGGAAAACTTATCTCATACCTTTGCGGTAATTCTTAAATAATATTATCTTACGTCAAACTAAACCAAACGCTATGCCTACTACTGACTACCCCCGCGGTACAGGGGATCATGGTGCCCGGGCACCGAGGAATGAATTTTACGCTGGGATCATCCGCCTGATGCGTAAATTGTTCATGTTGTAATTAAAATCGTATGGATTGCAGCTCACAGAGCTGCCTCCTCCCTATCCCGTAAATCAGGACAGATTGAAAGGGATTAGCGCATCCTTAGGGAAGCGCGCTTATGAAAAAGGGAATAAGAAAAGCGGCCTTGTTGGGCCGCTCTTTTTTTGACCGGTAAGCGATCGATCAGGGGTTGATCGCGGCCTTGTAGTATTCCCGGTTCATGCGTGCGATATTCTCAAGGGAGATTCCCTTGGGACATTCTATTTCGCAGGCACCGGTGTTGGTGCAGTTTCCGAAACCTTCCAGATCCATTTGCCGGACCATGTTCATTACCCGTTCGGAGGCCTCTACCTGACCCTGCGGAAGCAGGGCAAACTGAGACACTTTGGCTGAAGTGAACAGCATGGCGCTGGCGTTCTTGCAGGCGGCCACACAGGCTCCACATCCGATGCAGGTAGCTGCATTGAATGACATATCAGCCTTTTCTTTTTCAATGGGGATAGCGTTGGCATCCACGGGACGGCCCGATGTATTCACGGATATATAGCCTCCGGCCTGCTGTATGCGATCGAAGGCCGATCGATCTACGATCAGATCCTTAACAACGGGAAATGCCCGGGCCCTGAACGGTTCAATGGTGATGGTGTCACCGTTTTTAAAGCTGCGCATGTGCAGCTGGCATACGGTGATGCGGCGATCCGGACCGTGAGGTCTGCCGTTAATCATCATGGAGCAGGTGCCGCAGATGCCTTCCCGGCAGTCGTGGTCGAACTCCACCGGGGTCTCACCCTTGGCAATCAACTCCTCGTTCAGTACATCCAGCATCTCAAGGAAAGACATATCCTCCTCGACATTGTCCAATTTATAACTAACCAGCTTCCCTTTTTCTTTAGCGCTGTTCTGGCGCCAGATCTTGAGATTGATTTTCATAGCAATTATTTGTACGACCTCGTCTTGAGCTCGATGTTTTCAAATTCCAGTTCTTCTTTATGCAGCCGTGATTCCCTGGGGTCTCCTGTGTATTCCCAGGCCGAGACGAAGCGATAGTTTTCATCGTCTCTGAGCGCTTCCCCTTCCGGGGTCTGATATTCTTCTCTGAAGTGCCCGCCACAGGACTCGTTGCGCTCCAGGGCATCCTTGGCGAAGAGTTCTCCTAACTCGAGGAAGTCGGCTACCCGTCCGGCTTTCTCCAGCTCCTGATTCTTCGAGTACAATTCACCGGGTATCTTGACGTTGGCCCAGAAATCTTCCCGAAGCTCCCGGATTTCATCCATCGCTTCCCTGAGGCCTTGGGCGTTTCGGGACATACCGCATTTATCCCACATGATCTTCCCTAGCCTCTTGTGATAGAAGTCCACCGAATGCTTACCGGAACCGGACATCATTTTCTGCAGGCGGTCGACCACGGCCTTCTCCGCTTCATCAAATTCCGGGGTGTCCGAAGGAATAGGGCCCGTTCGAATTTCGTCCGACAGGTAATCCCCTATGGTATATGGCAATACGAAGTAGCCATCGGCCAGCCCCTGCATCAGTGCAGACGCTCCCAGTCGGTTCGCCCCGTGGTCGCTGAAGTTAGCCTCCCCGGCAGCGTAGCATCCCGGTATGGTCGTCTGCAGGTTGTAGTCGACCCACAATCCACCCATGGTGTAGTGAACGGCCGGATAGATCATCATGGGGGTCTTGTAGGGGTTCTCATCCACAATTTTCTCGTACATCTGGAAGAGGTTACCGTACTTGGCCTCGACGATTTCTTCGCCCAGCTTGCGAACGACTTTATCGCTGGGGTCTTTCATACCTGAGGTCATGGCCTTTTCCCTTCCATAACGCATGATGGCGGCATCGAAGTCCAGGTATACCGCCTCACCGGTCTTGTTCACACCGAAGCCGGCATCGCAACGCTCCTTGGCCGCTCGGGATGCCACGTCGCGGGGCACCAGATTTCCGAAGGCGGGATATCGGCGTTCGAGATAATAATCCCGGTCTTCCTCGGGAATTTCGGTGGGCCTGAGCTTTCCTGTGCGGATCGCCTCCGCATCTTCAAGCTTGGCGGGCACCCAAATGCGCCCGTCGTTCCTCAGGGACTCGGACATCAGCGTTAGCTTGGACTGATGGTCTCCCGAAACCGGTATGCAGGTAGGATGGATCTGCGTAAAGCAGGGATTCGCGAAGAATGCACCTTTCTTATGGGTCTTCCAGGCGGCCGTAACATTGGCCCCCATACAATAGGTAGAGAGGAAGAACAGATTGCCGTATCCGCCCGTTGCGATAACGACCGCATGGGCACTGTGACGGGTGATTTCACCGGAGATCAGGTCGCGGGCAATGATGCCACGGGCCTTGCCATCCACCAGTACCACATCCAGCATCTCATGACGAGTATAGGATTTAATTTTTCCCCTCTGTATCTGCCGGTTCATGGCTGCATAGGCTCCCAGCAGCAATTGCTGACCCGTCTGCCCTTTTGCATAGAAGGTCCGGGATACCAGTACTCCTCCGAAGGAACGGTTATCGAGCAGCCCTCCGTACTCGCGGGCGAAGGGAACTCCCTGGGCCACGCACTGGTCGATGATATTGGTGGACACCTCGGCCAGGCGGTACACATTGGCCTCCCGGGAACGGTAATCACCGCCCTTAACGGTGTCGTAGAAGAGGCGGTATACGCTGTCGCCATCTCCCTGGTAATTCTTTGCCGCGTTTACTCCTCCCTGGGCCGCTATGGAATGCGCCCTTCGGGGTGAATCCTGATAGCAAAAGGTCTTGACATTGTACCCCAGTTCCGCCAGGGTAGCCGCAGCCGAACCCCCGGCCAGGCCCGTGCCCACGACGATAACGTCGATGTTCCGCTTGTTGGCGGGATTCACCAGGTCGATTTCATTCTTATGCTTGGTCCATTTATCGGCCAGGGGGCCGGCAGGGACTTTGGATTCGAGCACGGATTTGGCGTCTAGTGTTGCCATGGATTAATGCGTTAAAGGATTAAGGTGGTGGTAAATCGCGATAAAGGCGAAACCGAAGGGAATCACCAGGGCAAACGCCTTGGCGAACCGGACGGCACCGGCCGTGTATTTGTTGCTGAATCCCGCCGTTTGAAGCGATGAGGCAAAGCCATGCCACAAGTGCAGAGACAGCAGGCCAAACGAGAGAACATATATGATGGTTCTCCAGAATGGGGCAAACTTCTCCACGGTTTCGGCATAGTACCTCGTCGGGTTCTCTTCCAGTACTTTGACGTATTTGTAGTCCATTTCATGAACCCAGAAATCGTAAAAATGCAGCCCGAGGAAGGCGAGTACCACGGCTCCGGTAAGTAGCATATTGCGCGACACCCAGGAGGCATTGGCTCCTCCGTTGTAACGGGCATATCCCTGAGGACCACGGGCCCTGCGGTTCTGAGCCTCCAGCACGAAACCCATCACGAAGTGCACTACCACTCCGGCAATCAGTACCGGCTGCAAAACGAACTGAACGATCGGGTTATATCCCATGAAGTGCGACCACTGATTAAACAGCTCCGGCGAGACTACCGATGTTAAGTTAATGGTGAAATGCAAGAGCAGGAACGAGATTAGAAAAAGCCCCGAAAGAGCCATTACAATCTTGCGTAACAGGGAGGAAGAGGTCTTGGCACTCATTAGTTATACACAGTTTTTAACAAAAATAGAGCACAGTACCCTCCTGAGCAAACTTGTTTAAGCTCAGAAAAACAGTGACCTGCTGACGTCGATACAAGCCCCTCATTTACAGCGGAGAAGATCCGCTCTGATCGGGTTCTCTGTCCGGATTCATGCGATCGAGTTGAACACCCAAGGCCCGGGTGGACAATTGCACTTCCCAGAGGGACAGCAATAGGGAAATGATCAGCAGCAATAAGCTCCCTCCGAAGACCAGGTGCGCCCATACATGCAGTTCTATGAAAATCAGGAACATGGTTACCGCCGACAGAAAGAAACTCAGTATGGACATCGCCTGCATATTTTTAATAATCGACATGCGTTTATTCAGCAAGTCGATCTGTATCTTGAGGGGCCTGGCAGAGGTCCGCAGGTATTCCCCGTGCAGCTGCCGGATCAGCGCCGCAATGGCCAAATATCGGGCATTATAGGCAAGCTGGGACAGGGAAATGGCCGGAAAAAGCAGTGCAGGTATGCTGAGGGTCAGCTCCATGTCTATTCGATTCTCAGCTCGGCTTCCTCCTTGTTGCCCGAACCCGAAAGCTTTACGATGTAGTTACCTCTGGGCAGGTGGTACAGCCCATCCTGCCCCTGTTTAATATCCATGTCCATTTTCCTCTTGAAGCGGTCAATCCCTTTTTCGTCGCACAGGAGCTGGTATTCGTACATCTGCATGCCTGCCTGCGCCTCGATGGTCTCACTGTACACCTCGAAGCCGTCTTCTGCCGTCACGCTGAGGTCATAGGAGCCGGCCTGCGCAATCGCGTCCATGGCAATGTCCGCCGTGTCGCCGGCATTGAAAACCCCGGTTAGCAGCTCATAGACGAACTCCTCCACCCCCTTGCACATCCGCTCCCGGATGTTTCGGGGCAGAGCGTGGAGCTTGTTCTCAAAAGGCAGGTTCAGTTTCTTGT
>CAZKAP010000001.1:0-117077 GCA_964550895.1 uncultured Flavobacteriaceae bacterium | reverse complement strand
GGTCATAGGAGCCGGCCTGCAGGGTGTAGAAGTGGATATCTACTGAAGGTGGATCGGAGGACCTCCAGGCATTACCCCGGTTGCCCCAGGACGAGCGGTAACGGACGCTGTTGATGTCGAACAGATGCAATTCCTGGCTCAGCAGAGTGGAGTCGACTTGTTGCAGGTGTTCAATGTCGGCCCGGTACATACTCCTACCGTGGGTAGCGGCTACCAGGTCCTTATCCCGGGCCTGAATGGCTATATCGTGCACGGGCACCGCGGGCATGCCATTGCTCATCAGGTTCCATTGGCCGCCCTGATCGAAACTTACGTAGAGGCCCTGATCCGTTCCGGCATAGAGTATATTTTCATTTACGGGATCCTCTACAACAGCGTTAACGGGTGAAGCCGGCAGGTTGCCCCAGATGTTATCCCAGGTTTTGCCGTAGTCCTCGCTGCGGTAGATGTACGGATCGAAGTCGTCGTTCCTGTAACCGTTGACGGAGGCGTATACACGGGATTTCCGATGCGCCGATGCCACCACCGAGCTGATCCAGTAGCCTTTGGGAAAGCATTTGGAGACCAGCTTCCAGTCCGTTCCTCCGTTAGGACTCATATGGAGTTGTCCGTCATCACTACCCGCATAGAGCAGTCCGAAACTAAACGGGGATTCCGTTATGGCGGTCAGGGTGCCGAAGGGAACGTTCCCGGCTTTGCCTCCCGCTGTGAGGTCGCCCGAAATGGCCTCCCAGGTATCTCCCCGGTCGAATGAGCGGTGCAGGCGATGACTTCCTAAATAGAGCACATCCTGATTGTGAGAAGAAAGCAGTATCGGGGTCTCCCAGTTGAAGCGCAGCGGGGATTCGCCCAGACGATGCGTGGGTTTAATATAGGTGCGCTTACCGGAATTCAGCTCAAGGCGAAAGTAGTTGCCGAACTGATAGCCCGTGTATACCCGGGACGAAGTTCGGTTGTCCACTTGAACCTGCATACCGTCCCCTCCCATCAGTGACTTCCATGGATACTCACCCCGCTGTTTCCAGGCCTTGTTTTCCGGGGCATTGTGGGCTCCCCTCCAGACGCCGTTGTCCTGTAGCCCACCATAAATGTTATAGGGCTTGTCGTTATCCAGGGTCACGCTGTAGAACTGACCCACTTTAGGGCTGTTGTTCTTGATCCATGAGTCTCCCTGGTCATAGCTGATATTTACGCCTCCGTCGTTTCCATTTATCAGGTGCCTGCCATCACGGGGGTTGATCCAGAGTGCATGATGATCCGCGTGCACGTTTTCCCGGTCTATGGAGGAAAAGGTCTGACCCCCGTCAAGGGACTTCAGTAGTGGAACTCCCAGGATATAGATTTCCTCCTTATTTGCGGGATTCACCCGAATCTGACCGAAGTAGTATCCGTAGCTATAAAAGAAGTCCTCGATGTAGTCCTCGTGTGTCTTCTCCCAATTCTTCCCTCCGTTTCTACTAATGTACACCTCAGCCCCGATTACTGGCGTATCGAAGAGGTCTGCATTGGCGTCTGCCAGATACTTTTTCAGATCTGAGGGGCGGAGGCTGTCCGACTCTACCAGGGCGACCACCGTTTCGGCGTCGTATGCTTTCGGGAATCGATTCGATTTCAGGAAGCGGGAAAGGTCCTTTTCTCTAATCTTCAGAAAATCCTTCTTGCTCATGTCCTCAAAGTCTTCCGGTTGGAGTTCCTTGGATCGGCGGCTCTCTTCCTCTGCCGGCCTGCGGGCCTGATTATCCAATACCGCATAAACGGTGTTGCGGTCGAATACAGCCAATCCTATGCGACCCACGCCGTCACCGACGGGGAACCCGCTGGCCTGAGTACTGAGCAGGTTCCAGGTCTTACCCCCGTCCTTAGACTTGTAAATGGCCGACCCGGGTCCGCTGCCCTTAAAATTCCAGGCTTTCCTGTCTTTTTCCCAGGTGGCGGCGTACTGAATGTCGTAGTTGCCCGGTACCACATCCAGATCGATAGCCCCGGTACCCGCGTCGATGTACAGGGTCCGCTGCCAGGTTTGTCCGCCGTCTTCGGTTCGGTATATGCCCCGCTCCGCGTTCTGAGTATAGAGGTGCCCGGCCACGGCCACCGTTACTTCATCGGGATTCTCGGGATTGATGCGAATCCGTCCGATGTGATGGGAGTCGCTCAGCCCGGCATGTGTCCAGGACCGCCCGCGATCCGAGGACTTCAGCATACCCACTCCGGCATAGGAGGAGCGGGATGCATTATTTTCTCCGGTACCTACCCATATCAGGCCGCTGGGCCAGTGGACGGCTATATCCCCCACATTCTGGGTCGGAGCATTGTCCATGACAGGTTCGAAGGTGGTGCCGTTGTTATCCGTGTACCAGACACCGGCCGTTGCGTAGGCTACGTAAAACTCTTCCGGATTATCCGGATTGACATCGAGGTCGACCACCCGGCCGCTCATGATACTCGGGCCCAGGGACTCCATCTTAGTTTGCCGCACAAAGGAACCGGCACGCATGGCCTCGAGCTGCCGGGTGCTTTCCATGAGCTCCGCTGCATTGGTGGGGGCGGGGGCTTCACCCTGGGCATTCAGGTCGGTAAGGCCTATCAGCAAGGCTAAAAGAGCGAGGAAGGGGAGGTGCGTTTTCATAATCGTGGTTAATGCCTCGGAAGATATGAAATCACGGGATTCAGTCAAAATTGGAGTGTCGGGCAACCCAGGCCTTGGCCGGGTTCATGGTTTCGGTAACACCGGGCCAAAAATCCGCCGGACACCCTTTGTACTTCCTCAGAAAAGAGGTTAATTCGCTTGCAGGAAGATGTAACCTAAAATTTCCGAGCCATGAATATCCCACTCATTGTTCAACTGATCGCAGGCATCATCGGGGGTAACCTTATCGGGGGAATGGCCAAAAGGATTTCCCTGGGATTCCTCGGGAATTCCCTCATCGGCATCATCGGGGCTTTCGCCGCCTTTCAGGTGAGTCTGATGGACAGGATTGGCCTCGACTTCGGCACCCTGGGGACCTATGTTGGGCCTTACGATGCCGGCGAATTGCTGAACCGCGGGGCCGGGGGTGTAATTGGCGGGGCCATCCTGATGACGGTCTTCGGACTGGTCAAGGGTGCATTGGTCAGTAAGTAGCGCCGAATGGTCCGGCTTCCTGATTCGCGCTTTTATTTAAACTAAACCATGAGATACACGCCGTTGGATTCATCCCTGTTTACAAGGAACAGGGCCAAGTTCTGTCAGCGACTCGTCGAAGGGGCGATCGCCATTTTCAATTCAAATGATATTTATCCCATAGGTGCAGACAGTACCCTGCCCTTTCAGCAGGACAGGGATTTGTATTATCTGTCCGGTATCGATCAGGAGGAAAGTATACTCCTGTTGTTTCCGGATGCGGTCCGGGAAGACCACAGGGAAATCCTGTTCCTCAAGAAAACCGATGAGCATATTGCCATCTGGGAGGGAGCAAAACTCAGCCAGGAAGAGGCTACAGAAAGATCGGGAATCCGGACGGTGTACTGGCTCGATCGCTTCGAGCAGGTGTTGTTCGACCTGATGACCGAGGCCAGGGTTGTGTATCTGAACACGAATGAGCACTACCGTCAGGCCGTAGAGACCCAGACCCGTGAGGCCCGATTCATCCAGTGGTTCCGACAGAAATATCCTGCGCATCCGGTTCAGCGTAGTCAGCCCATATTGCAGGAGGTCCGGGGGGTAAAGGAGCCGGAGGAAATTGAAGCCATACGGCATGCCTGCTCCATAACGGAGGCCGGGTTCCGACGCGTGCTCGGCTTCGTGAGGCCCGGGGTTTGGGAGTACGAAGTGGAGGCGGAGTACATCCACGAGTTTATGTGCCGCAGGTCAGAGGGATTTGCCTACGAACCGATTATCGCCTCCGGGCCGAATGCCATAGTGTTGCACTATACCGAGAACAGCTCCCAGTGCCTGGACGGGCATCTCATGCTCATGGATGTAGGAGCGGCCTATGCCAATTATAGCAGCGACATGTCGCGTACTATACCGGTTAATGGTCGATTCAGTCCCCGTCAGCTCGAAGTATATCAATCCGTACTCCGCGTGAAGAACGAGGCTACGGCCATGCTCCGACCCGGGACACTATGGGAGGAATACCATAAGGAGGTCGGTAAGCTCATGACTTCTGAACTGATCGGTCTGGGCTTGCTCGATAGGGCGGACGTCCAGAACGAAGACCCCCAATGGCCTGCCTATAAGAAGTATTTCATGCATGGGACCAGCCACCATTTGGGCCTGAATACCCACGACTACGGTGCCTTGAAGACACCTATGAAGCCGAATATGGTCTTTACGGTCGAGCCCGCCATCTACGTTCAGGACGAGGGCATCGGAATCCGGCTCGAAGACGACGTGGTGATACAGGAAACGGGAGATCCCCTGAACCTGATGGGCGGTATTCCCATCGAGGCCGGGGAGATCGAGGAGTTGATGAATGCCCGATAAGGCCCCATCGGGCCTGGGTCTCTACGGCCTGCGCAGGCTCCGTATGATGAGTCCGATCCCCAGAACCGCGAGGGATGGGAGCACCCATCCCATTTGGATTCCCGCACCGGGGAGGGCTCCGATCCGGGTATGCTCTGCGAGTGCCGGTTCCAGATACAACAGTACATCGGGTATGCTGAAAACCAAGCAAATCCAGAGGGTCAGCCGGAACCAGAAGGTGCTCAGAACTCCTGTGGGAAGCAGGGTCAGGACGATCAGCACGACGGTGGCCGGGTAAATGAGCAGCAGTACCGGATATCCCAAGGAAACTATGGTATCTGCCTCCCGGCTTCCGATAAGCCATCCCAGAAGAGCGATGGCAGCGAGGGAGATCCGGTAGGTTTTCCTGGGTCGCTTGCCTACGAGTTCCGCCATAAAATCCGCGGCTCCTATGGACACTCCGCAGGCCGTGGAAAAACAGGCCAGGCTGACCAGTGCACTCAGCAGATAAACCGATTCGGGGCCCAGGGCCTCGGCGCTCAGCAGGCGGAGCAGTTCGGTACGACTCAGGCCCTCCCCCATACCCGCGACTCGCGTTCCCCCGTAAATCAGACCCCAGTACACGAGCATCAGCATGGTGCCGGCGAGGATTCCGCTAATCGAAACAACCCTCTGTACCGCCGCCCTGGACATATCGGGGCGACCCACTCTGAGGGACACCAGGATGACACCTCCGATGACCATGGATGCCAGGGCGTCGTAGGTCTGATAGCCTTCGACCATGCCGTGGACCAGGGCGGGCGCAGGGCTGGCCGGTCCCTCCGAACCGGGAAGGAAAAAGGAAGCCCCGATCAGGGTCAGTATGGTGAGTACGAGCAGAGGATTCAGGAACTTACCCATAAACTGTAACAGGCTGCTTCTAAACCAACCGATCAGCAGTACTCCGGCGAAGTAGAAGAAACTGAAAATTCCGGCATCCATTTCGTATAGGGGCTTTACGCCTACCTCGTAGGTGACCGATGCCGTTCTGGGGCCGGGGAGGGCTACGGCGATCAGGTAGATAAGAAGTGGGAACATCCAGGAAAAAATCCTGCCCATTGGTAGGGCAAGCCCGTGGACACCTCCCTGATTGCGCGCATGGGCAATGAAGCCCAGTACGGGAAAGACGATGGCGGTGATGGTAAATCCGAGGGAAGTCAGTAACCAGTCTGTCGAGAACTGGGCCCCGAGCTGGGGAGGAAGAATCAGGTTACCGGCTCCGAATATGAGCGCGAACATGGCCCCCGAGGTGACGATGATCGACTTAATCGAATCACTCATACAAAATTTTTGTGCGGTCTGTATGCATTTGCTACCTTCAAAAAAAGCTTTGAGCTCGCTATGAGAAAAAGACCTCCATCCGAAGGTAAACCCCTGCTGTCCCTGCTTTGTGCAATATTCGGGCATCAATATAGGGTATCCCGGGAAATAACGGGTCACGTTCGCGAGTACGGATGCGTGTACTGCAACCGCCAGCTGACTACGGATGCCGAGGGCGAAATCAGCGAACTCACCATCGAAAAGCAGCGTATCAATGAGCAGCTGCGGGAGATTTACAGCCGAAGGCGAAAAAGGAGACATTCCCTGACCGGCCTGAACCGCTGATCCCGGTTCCAGCTATCGATCGTCAGAATCATTTCGGAGGGCATTCCATCCCTGGGCTTGCAATGGCACCTGTTCCCCAGTTTTGGTAACCATGTGGACACCCTGCTCCCTTCCGGTCATGTGCCCGATAACACTCAGGTTGGGATTTCCTTTAATTTTCGAATATTCTCCGGGGTCCAGTGTAAAAAGCAATTCATAGTCTTCTCCTCCATTCAGTGCGCAGGTTGCGGGATGCAGTCCAAATTCTTCGGCTGTCGTAATCACCGCGGGATCCATGGGTATTTTCTCTTCGTAAATCTGGCATCCCAGATCGCTGCAGGTACTGAGGTGTAGTATTTCCGAGGAAAGTCCATCGCTGACATCGATCATGGCCGTGGGCAGCACTTCCAGTTTCTCGAGCAATTCGGTGATATCGCGCCTTGCCTCGGGCTTGAGCTGCCGCTCCACCAGATAGGTATATCGGTCCAGATCCGGCTGGTGCTGGGGGTTGGCCAGGAATACCTCTTTTTCCCTTCGGAGCACCTGGTATCCCAGATAGGCCCCTCCCAGGTCGCCACTGACAACGAGCAGGTCCCCTTCCCGGGCGCCGTTCCTGTATGTGATGCGATCGGGCTGACCGGTACCAACGGCATTGACACTAATGAGCAGGCCGGTTCGTGATGAGGTCGTATCACCGCCCACCAGGTCCACCCCGTAGACTTCACAGGCCTTGAGGATTCCCTGATACAGGGCATCGATGGCTTCCAGGGAAAAGCGATTTGAAACCGCTATGGAAACGGTGATCTGCGTCGCCTTTCCATTCATGGCATACACATCCGAGAGGTTGACCACCACGGCTTTGTACCCCAGGTGATGCAGGGGGGCATAACTGAGATCGAAGTGAATGCCTTCCACGAGCAGATCCGTGGTTAGCAGGATCAGGGAGTTCGGGTGCATGAGCACGGCAGTATCGTCACCGACCCCTTTGACGCTTGAGGCGTGGGTGAGCTTAACATCCCGGGTGAGACGTTCGATTAATCCAAATTCCCCCAGTTCTTCCAGGGGGGTTCGCGATGGGTTCTTATCCTCCAGCATAAATGCAAAATTACGGCCAATTTTTGGCAACCCTATGATAACAGAAGATGCCCCGGTTCCGTCCCTCCGCGCTTAGTCGAATATTTGGGGGAGGCCTAAGGCACTATAGTTGAAAACCTTATCTTTGAGATTCTTCGAAATTGCTATGAGATTCAACCGATTCCCATTACGGGTAGCATTGGTATGGCTGCCGGTTTTAGCCCTGCTTTCCTGTACCTCCGAAACCGTGGACTCGGACCCTGTGACGGGTGATGCTAAGGATCCACCCGTGGAGGAGAACACGGCGATAACCCCTTGTGAAGATGGTCTGGCCGGGATGTATCCCTGTAACGGCTACGATCTGGTTGCGCGGGTTGACCTGACGGTACTGGATGCCCGGGAGGCGAATGATATCTGGGGCTGGGCCGATCCCGATTCCGGAAGGGAGTTTGCACTTGTGGGGGTGGATAACGGAACGGTATTCGTAGAACTCAGCGACCCGGAAAACCCGAGAATCACGGGTAAATTGCCTACGGCGACCGTTTCCAGTCCGTGGAGGGACATCAAGGTATACGAGCATTACGCGGTAATAATCAGTGAGGCTTCCGGACACGGCATGCAAATATTCGATCTTCGCCGGCTGTTGGCGTCGGATGCCGTAAATCAGGAGTTCAGTGCAGATGCCCATTTCACGGGATTTGGCAATGCCCACAATGTAGTGGTGAGTCCCGACCGGCCCATAGCCTATGCCGTAGGCACAAGTCGCCGTGATGCGTTTGCAGGAGGAGTGCACTTCGTCGATATATCGGATCCGTTGAATCCCTTGCCGGCCGGAGGTTACGGAGGGTCGGGCTATACCCACGATGCCCAGGTCATCCGGTATTCAGGACCGGATCCCGACTACACCAACCGGACGTTGTTCATAGGGTCTAACGAGAACGAGTTAGTACTGGTGGACGTGACCGAACTCGATGCTCCTGCCTTCATATCTTCCGTGGATTATGAGTTCTTGGAGTACACCCATCAGGGCTGGTTTACGGAAGATCAGACCTATTTCTTGCTGGGAGATGAACTGGATGAGATCGACTGGGGCTTGAATTCCCGAACTCTGGTGTTCGACCTGACCGATCTCGACAATCCCCAACTGGCCTTCGAGTACACCGGTCCTACTGGCGCGATTGATCACAACGGGTACGTGCTGGGCGATTCCTTTTACCTGGCCAATTACACTGCGGGTTTCAGGGAAATCGATCTGAGCGGTATCGGCTCGGGTAATATAGAGGAAACCGGCTTTTTCGATACCTTCCCGAGCCACGATAACGCGGCCTTCGACGGAGTATGGAGCATTTATCCTTACCTGCCCTCGGGAGATATACTCATCAATGACATCAGTTCGGGCCTCTTTATCGTTCGTAAAAGCAATTCCCCATGATGACTGCACCAATTTCCCTTAGGCGAATGCCTACCTGGGTGCTGTGTACGGCACTCCTTTCGGTTTTGTATTCCTGCGCCACCGATGATGGCGAAGCGGGTTTGAGCTTCACAGGCCAGATCAGCGGACAGTCTCTCTTCGGCGGAAGCGGGGAGGATACGGCACGGGAGGTCATTTCGACCCTGGATGGAGGATTTGCCGTGCTCGGCTTCAGCAATAGCGTGGATGGGGACCTTCAGGGCAAGAAGTTTCCGGTAAATGATTACTGGCTCCTCAAGCTCGACCCTGACGGTAAGCGTGAATGGAGCAGAACCATTGGGGGGTCGGGGGACGACAGAGGACAATCCCTGGTGCAGACCCGTGATGGCGGATTTGCATTGGTCGGCTATGCCATGAGCGCAGATGGGGACGGTTCGGCGAACCAGGGCTTCCACGACAACTGGGTGGTCCGCCTGGATTCACGGGGCGAAATCCTCTGGGAGCGAAGCTTCGGGTATTCCGGTCATGACCATGCCTACGACATCCTCGAGACCGAAGACGGCGGATTGCTATTTGTCGGATTCCTGGATGTCACGGCCTCGGAAGGGGAAGGGAACTTTGGCAAGGACTATGCGTTAACCGCACATGGAGTCGGCGAATTCTGGGTTACCCGCCTGGACTCAGCCGGTGACCTGGTATGGAGAAGGTATTACGGAGGTTCCAATAACGATCGGGCCTATGCGGTCACAACCGCCCCCGACGGCGGATTTCTGGTTGTGGGAGCCACCGAGAGCACCGATTTCGACATAGGTGCCTCCAGGGGCAGCTACGATTACTGGGTGTTGAGGCTCGATGGGGACGGTGGGTTGTTGTGGGAACGCAGCTTCGGAGGGAGCGGCATAGACCGGGCCTTCGACGTATGCAGGTCCACGGACGGCAACTACCTGATCGCCGGAAATACGCTGAGCACAGACGGACAAGTGAGTTCGTTGCACGGGGGCTCCGATATCTGGGTAATCAAGATAGACGACCGGGGAGAATTGCTGTGGGAGAACACCTACGGAGGATCAGAATTCGAAGGAGTAGAATCCATTGGACCAGACCGGAGTGGAGGATACCTGATCACCGGCAATTCGCGGAGTGCGGACGGGGATTTGGAGACCAATGAGGGCGAAAATGACCTCTGGATGTTTAGGATCGACGGAAGAGGAAGATTGCTCTGGCAGGAGAGTGCCGGAGGAAGCGATTTCGACTTTGGTTTCGGCGCCGCCCGGAATGAAGCAGGGCGAGTACTGGTGGCAGGAGAGACCCGGGGGCTTCCGACTACGGATGTCAACTTCAGGGGAGCTACTGATATGTGGATCCTCCTGCTGGATTAACGTTCAGGATCTGTTACACTTAAGCCGTTAGTAATTCGAAGAATTGACGACTAACCATTATCTTTGTGAACCAAATTTTTAATAAGTCTAAACAAACATGGTCAAGGTAGATCAAACGGCGCGGGAAAAAGTCATCTCCCTGATGAAGGAAGGGGGCTATGACGCGTCCAAAGACTATGTGCGGGTGGGGGTCAAAAGCGGCGGCTGCAGCGGGCTGTCCTACGACCTGAGTTTTGACGCCTCCGTCAATGAAGACGATAAGGTGTTCGAAGACAACGACATTCGCATTGCCGTCGATAAAAAGAGTTTTCTGTATCTGGTGGGCACCACACTGGAGTACTCCGGAGGACTGAACGGCAAGGGGTTCGTGTTTAACAATCCCAATGCACAGCGCACCTGCGGTTGTGGAGAAAGTTTCTCCCTTTAGAATGCCTGCAGGGGCACAATATCCAAACAATTAGGGTCTATGGCATATACTGAAGACGAGTTAAAGAAAGAACTCGAGAGCAAGGAATACGAATACGGTTTCTACACAGATATAGAATCCGACACCTTTCCGAAAGGTCTTAATGAGGAAATCGTACGGGCCATTTCAAAGAAGAAAGAGGAGCCCGAATGGATGACGGAATGGCGGCTCGAGGCCTTTCGCGGCTGGCAGCAGATGAAGGAACCGGAATGGGCCAACGTCCGATACAAGAAGCCGGATTTCCAGGAGATTTCGTATTACTCAGCGCCCAATAAGAAGCCCAAATACAACAGCCTGGACGAGGTAGACCCGGAACTGCTGGAGACCTTCAAAAAGCTCGGGATTTCCCTGGAGGAGCAGAAGAAGCTAGCCGGGGTGGCCGTGGACATCGTCATGGACTCAGTCTCGGTGGCCACTACCTTCAAAGAGACCCTGGCTGAGAAGGGGATCATCTTTTGTTCGATCTCCGAGGCCATCAAAGAGCATCCGGAGCTGGTGAAGAAATATATCGGTTCGGTGGTGCCTCCTAAGGATAATTTTTACGCGGCCTTGAATTCGGCCGTTTTCTCGGATGGTAGCTTCTGCTATATACCCAAAGGGGTACGTTGCCCAATGGAGCTTTCCACCTATTTCCGTATTAACCAAGCGGGTACCGGTCAGTTTGAGAGGACGCTGGTGATTGCGGACGAAGGCAGCTACGTAAGTTACCTCGAAGGCTGCACTGCCCCTTCCCGGGACGAGAATCAGCTCCACGCTGCCGTCGTGGAACTCATTGCCCTGGAGGATGCCGAGATCAAGTACTCTACGGTGCAGAACTGGTTCCCCGGTGATAAAAACGGCCAGGGAGGGGTTTTCAATTTCGTAACCAAGCGCGGGCTCTGCGAGCGCCGCGCCAAGATCAGCTGGACCCAGGTGGAAACCGGATCAGCAATTACCTGGAAGTATCCTTCCTGCGTCCTTAAGGGGGACGACTCCATAGGGGAATTCTATTCCATCGCGGTAACCAACAACCACCAGCAGGCGGATACGGGTACGAAGATGGTTCACCTGGGAAAGAATACCCGAAGTACGATCATATCCAAGGGGATTTCGGCCGGACGGTCGCAGAACAGTTACCGCGGCTTGGTTCAGGTGAATTCACGGGCAGAAAATGCCCGTAATTTCTCCCAGTGCGACTCCCTGCTCATGGGTAACGACTGCGGGGCCCATACCTTCCCTTACATAGAAGCAAAAAACAGTTCAGCCCAGATCGAGCACGAGGCTACGACCAGCAAGATCGGGGAAGACCAGATATTCTACTGCAATCAGCGAGGGATCGACACGGAGAAGGCCATCGCCCTGATCGTGAATGGATTCAGCAAGGAGGTGCTCAACAAACTCCCCATGGAATTCGCAGTAGAGGCTCAAAAACTATTAGAAATCAGCCTTGAAGGTTCAGTAGGATAATTCATAATTACCCATCAGATGTTAAAAATCAGCAACCTGCACGCAGGAGTAGAAGACAAGAATATATTAAATGGTATCAACCTGGAGGTGAACCCTGGCGAGGTACACGCTATCATGGGGCCCAATGGGTCGGGAAAGAGCACCCTGGCGTCCGTAATAGCGGGCAACGAGGACTTCGAAGTCACCCAGGGAAGCATTTTCCTGGATCAGGATAATCTCGATGGCCTGTCTCCGGAAGAACGGGCCCATCTGGGTATTTTCCTGTCATTTCAATACCCGGTGGAGATACCGGGGGTTTCGGTAACCAACTTTATCAAAACCGCAATTAATGAAACCCGAAAGGCCCGGGGAACAGAGGAGATGCCAGCCAATGAAATGCTGGCCCTGATCCGCGAGAAATCCGAGCTCCTGGGCATAGACCGCAAGTTTCTCTCGCGTTCACTGAACGAAGGGTTTTCCGGTGGGGAGAAAAAGCGAAACGAAATTTTTCAGATGGCGATGATGCAACCCCGGCTTGCCATACTCGACGAGACCGACTCAGGACTGGATATCGACGCCCTGCGTATCGTCGCCAACGGCGTCAACTCCCTGAGGAGTTCCGACAATGCCTTCCTGATCATCACCCACTACCAGCGGCTGCTGGACTACATCGTCCCTGACTTTGTTCATGTATTGCACGAAGGAAGAATCGTAAAATCCGGAGACAAGCAGCTGGCCGTCGAACTCGAAGAAAAAGGTTACGACTGGATCAAGCAGGAACTGGTATAAAGCCGTAGTGTATGAATCTGCAGGAAAAATTAGTATCGTCCTTTATCGCCTTTGAGGATACCGTGGATATCGACTCTCCGGTGCACGAGGTGCGCTCGGACGCTATCAGGAAGTTCGAGGAACTGGGTTTTCCTACCAAGAAGATGGAGGCCTGGAAGTACACCTCCTTGCTGCCCGTGATCAATACCGATTACAGCGTATTTCCCAAGGGTGAGGTTACCCTCAGCTATGCCGATGTCAAGAATTACTTCTTGCACGAGATGGAGACCTTCAAGATCGTCTTTATCGATGGGGTGTATAGTTCATTCCTTTCGGAGACCACTCACGATGGTGTGGATGTCTGCCTGATGAGTTCGGCCTTTACCAAGCCCATGTATGCCGAGGTAATAGCGAATTACTTCAACCGGATTGCCCGTAAGGATGAATCGCTCACTCAGCTGAACACCGCCTTTAGCAAGGAGGGAGCATATATTTTTATCCCCAAAGGAAAAGCGCCAAGGAAGCCCATAGAGATCGTTCATTTCGCCACCGGTCAGGAGCAGGCTCTCATGTTGCAGCCGCGAAACCTGGTAATTTGCGAAGACGGGGCCGAGGTCCAGATAATCGAAAGGCATCAGAGCCTATCGGAAAACGACATCTTTAGCAATTCCGTTACCGAGATTTTCGCTGGCAAGCGTGCCCAGATAGACTATTACAAGATTCAGAATGACCGGGAGAACACTTCCCTGGTCGACAATACCTATATTTCTCAGGAAGAAGAGAGCCATGTGCGGGTCCATACCTTTTCTCTGGGAGGCAGGATGGTCAGGAACAATCTGAATTTTTACCAGAACGGAAGTCACATCGATTCTACCCTCAAGGGGGTAACCATACTCAGGGGGGCACAGCACGTGGACCATCATACCCTTGTGCATCACGCCCAACCGGATTGTCAGAGTCATCAGGATTATAAAGGGGTATTCGATGCGGGATCGACCGGTGTGTTCAACGGGAAGATCATCGTGGATAAGATTGCCCAGAAAACGAATGCCTTCCAGCAGAACAACAACATACTGATTCACGATAAGGCTACGGTAAATACCAAGCCTCAGTTGGAGATATTCGCCGATGACGTTCGGTGTTCACACGGATGCACCATTGGCCAGCTCGATGCCGATGCCCTGTATTACCTCCGGTCGCGCGGGATACCCGAGAAAGAAGCGAAGGCACTCCTGATGAATGCCTTTGCCAACAATGTACTGGAGAGCGTAAAGCTTCCGGTACTCAAGAACAGAGTGAACAGTCTGATCGCCAATAAACTTGGCGTACAATTAGGCTTCGATCTCTAGAGTCAAAAACGAACATATGAGCCCCGAACAGACTTCCTCCGTTACCTGGGATATCGATCAGGTCCGGAAGGACTTCCCCATATTGAAAAGAACGGTAGAAGGCAGGCCTCTGGTGTATCTGGATAATGCGGCTACTGCCCAGACACCGGTGCAGGTGATCCGCAGCATACAGGACTACTACGAGAATTACAATTCCAATATTCACCGGGGGGTACACACCCTGGCACAGGAGGCCACAGAAGCCTATGAGAATACCCGGACCCGGTTAAAGGAGCACTTCAACGCCTGCTTTCGGGAAGAAATCATCTTCACTTCAGGCACCACTCATGCGATCAATACGGTGGCATTCGGCTTTCGATCGTTCCTGAAGCAGGGAGATGAAATCCTGGTTTCTGCCATGGAGCACCACAGCAACATAGTGCCCTGGCAGATGTTATGCGAGGCTACGGGCAGTATACTCAAGGTGATTCCCATGACCCAGGAGGGAGACCTCGACCTAAACGCCTATGGGAGAATGCTCAGTGACCGGACCCGACTGGTGTTCTGTAATCACGTGTCCAACGCCCTGGGAACCGTGAATCCGATACGGGAGATCGTAGCTGGAGCCCACAGAAAGGGAGCCGCAGTGCTGATCGATGGTGCCCAGGCGGCCCCCCATATGCGGGTCGATTTCCAGGATCTGGATGCTGATTTCTACACGCTTTCCGCTCATAAGATGTGCGGACCTACCGGTGTGGGTATCCTCTATGGGAAGAGGCAGTGGCTTGACAAGTTGCCTCCTTATATGGGTGGAGGCGAGATGATAGCCGAAGTGACCTTCGAAAAAACCACCTATGCCGATCTGCCTCATAAGTTCGAAGCCGGAACGCCCAACATCGCCGGGGTGATTGCCTTCGGAGCTGCGCTGGACTACATGAATTCGCTGGGTCTCGACCGTATCGCGGCCTATGAGGCCGAACTCCTGAAGTACGCCACCGGGAAGCTGAAGTCCATACCGGATCTCCGCATTTATGGAGAGGCCAGGGAAAAGACCTCGGTGATCTCCTTTAATATCGGTAGTCTTCACCCCTACGACGTAGGAACTCTGATCGATAAGATGGGAATAGCCGTGAGGACGGGACACCACTGTGCGCAGCCTGTTATGGACTATTATCAGGTGCCCGGAACGATCCGCGCGAGCTTTGCTTTTTACAACACCCGGGAGGAAGTCGATTTACTGTACGAAGCCCTGATCAGGGCACAACAGATGCTCAGTTAAAGACAACATGGGACAGGAAACGAAGAACATACAGCAGCTACAGCAGGAGATCATCGATGAATTCGCGCTCTTCGACGACTGGATGCAGCGGTACGATTATATGATCGAACTGGGCAAGTCGCTTCCCCTGATCGATCCGAGTTACAAGACAGACGAGTATATTATAAAGGGCTGTCAGAGTAAGGTTTGGGTATACGCCGAGTTGGATGGAGACCGACTGGTATTTACGGCTGACAGTGAGGCCATCATCACTAAGGGCATTATTGCTATACTCATACGGGTATTCAACAAGCAGAAGCCCCAGGACATACTCGACGCCAACACGGAGTTTATCGATGAGATCGGACTCAGAGAGCACCTGTCGCCCACCCGGGCCAACGGGCTTGTGAGCATGATCAAACAGATTAAACTTTATGCCGTCGCTTTTCAAACCCAAATAAATAAGAATGAGTAACCCGGAAACCGCTGCCCAGGAAATAGGAGAGAAGATCGTACGCGTCCTCAAGACGATTTACGATCCGGAAATACCCGTAGACATCTATGAGCTCGGCCTGATCTACGATGTGATGGTGAGTGAGGATAATGACGTGAAGATACTGATGACGCTGACCTCGCCGAATTGCCCGGTGGCTGAGACATTGCCGGTTGAGGTACAGGAGAAGGTGAGATCCATCAAGGAGGTTGGCGAAGTGGATGTCGAGATCACCTTCGACCCCCCCTGGACTCAGGATCTTATGAGTGACGAAGCCAAGTTGGAGCTGGGCCTGTTGTAGACGACGGGTCGTGCCCCCTTAATCAAGCAGGAAATGGGAGAAATTGTTAACCGTGTTGCCCAGAGTTCACTCGAGATTTTCGACCTGGAAGAGCTGTACCCCAAAGGAAATCGCATGGCGGTGGATCTTTCCTCTTGGCTGGAGGAAGGCTTTTTGCTGCGCGAGAAAGACTTTAGGGATGCCCTGAAGAAGCACGACTGGGAACCGTACAGAGATGCATGGGTAAACCTGTATTGTTCTACGGATGCCGTACTTCCGGCCTGGGCCTATATACTGGTAAGCACATACCTCAATCCCGTGGCCCGCAGAGTTGTTCTGGGCGATGCCACCGACCTGGAAACGGCCCTATTCGAGGAGGTCCTTGACGCCTACGACTTTTCGGCTCTGGAAGGAAAGGCCGTTCTTCTCAAAGGCTGTTCCCATCTTCCGGTACCCCGGCAGGCGTATCTGACGGCTATGCGTCGCATACAGGAATTCGCCCGGGCGGTTTCATTCGGGGAAGCCTGTTCATCCGTACCCCTTTATAAAAAAAGCCGGAATCCCTCACAGGGGTAATCGGGTATTCCTATTTTTGAATTGCTTAATCAGGAAGCCCGATACGCACTTCCGCCAAACCTTAAAAATTGTGAAAAAATCAGTATTCATGCTGCTCGCCGTGTTTCTGGGTGGCGCCTTAACCTACGGACAATCCCGCAAGGAAGAATTGCAGGCTGAACTGTCCGGGAAAAAAGACTCCATTGCTAAACTGGAATCGGATGCGAAGGCCATACAGGCCGAGCTGGATGCCCTTCCGGGCTGGAGGATAGGCGCCTTCGGCACCGTAGGTGTGGATCTGGCCAATTTCAATAACTGGTATGCCCAGGGCATACCCAACAACAATTCGGGGACCATTGGAATTACCACCAATGCCTACGCCAACCTCAAGGAGGAAGCCTTTTTCTGGAGGAATGCGGCCACCGTCAACCTCAGCTGGGTGCAGCTGGACGATAAGGACATCGATACGGATGCCACGGGTTTCAGGGAGGCGACCGATGTGTTCACCCTGAACTCGTTATACGGTCATAAGGTGACTCAGAAACTGGCGGTCTCGACCATGGCAGAATACCGATCTACCCTGCTGAGTAATGTCAATAATCCGGGATATCTGGATGTGGGCCTGGGAGGCACCTGGACGCCGGCTAATGACCTGGTGATCGTGGTTAATCCCGCGAACTACAACTTTGTGTTCAGCCAGGGAGAATCCGTGTTCGATTCTTCTTTCGGAGCCAAGATCGTAGCGGATTATACCCGTAAGATCAAGAACATCAATTTCAAGACCAATCTCTCCCTGTTCCAGAGTTACAAGGACAACAATTTGTCCAATTGGACGTGGACCAATTCCTTCTCCTATACCCTTTGGAAGGGAATCGGACTGGGATTCGATTTTGGCCTGAGAAATAACCGGCAGGAGGCGCTCAATTACGAGATCAACACTCTGGGCAATGCCGGGGCCACATTCGACTCCATCGACAATGATCTGCAAAGCTACTGGAACTTCGGCTTGAGTTACGCGTTCTAAACAAAGCTACTCGGGCAGGATGTCCGGATACAAGAAATGATTGTAGGGGAAGCGATGCACGTGCAGGGCGCGAACTTCCTCGTAAAGTCGGTTGCGGAAGTGATCGATATGGGTCTTCTCGGTGGCGGATATGAACAGGGCTTTCTCTCCCATTCGACTGTACCAGGTGTCCTGCCATTCCTCGAGGCTGAAATGCCGGGTCGTCTTCTCCGTGGTCAGGTCCTCCGGATCGTGGTCCTCCGGTGAATAGGCGTCGACCTTATTGAAAACCAGCAGCGTGGGCTTCTCTGCGCAGCCAATGTCCTCCAGGATTTCATTGACGGAGCGGATATGGTCCTCAAATTGGGGGTGGGAGATGTCCGCCACGTGGAGGAGCAGGTCCGCTTCCCTGACCTCGTCCAGGGTGCTCTTGAAGCTCTCTACCAACTGGGTGGGAAGCTTGCGGATGAAACCCACAGTATCGCTCATCAGGAAGGGCAGGTTGCCCAGGACCACCTTCCGGACCGTGGTGTCCAGGGTGGCAAAAAGCTTGTTTTCTGCAAATACCGTACTCTTACTGATCAGGTTCATGAGGGTGGACTTACCCACATTGGTATAGCCGACCAGAGCGACCCGTACCAGTGCCCCCCGATTCCCGCGCTGCACTTCCATTTGGCGATCGATTTTCCCCAGCTTTTTCTTGAGCAGGGCAATGCGATCCCGGACGATCCTGCGGTCCGTCTCAATCTCGGTTTCACCCGGTCCGCGCATTCCGATACCCCCGCGCTGACGCTCGAGGTGAGTCCACAGTCCGGTAAGCCTGGGGAGCAGGTATTCGTATTGCGCCAGTTCTACCTGGGTGCGCGCATAACTGGTCTGTGCCCTTTGGGCGAAGATATCCAGGATCAGCCCGGTTCGATCCAGAATCTTGCAGCGCAGGAGTTTCTCTATGTGGTTTTGCTGGGCCGGGCTGAGTTCGTCGTCGAATATCACACTCCCGATCTCTTCCTCTTTAACGAACTCCAGTACTTCCTCCATTTTGCCCGTCCCGATGAATGTTTTGGGGTGGGGTTGCTCCATCCGCTGCACGAATCTGCGAAGGACGGTGCCTCCTGCAGTAAGGGTCAGGAACTCGAGTTCATCCAGGAATTCCTCGACCTTTTCGGGGGATTGTCTGGAATTGATAACCCCAATGAGCACGACTTTTTCGTACGTATGGGTTTTGGTGTCAAGCATATTTCCAATAATTTAACAAAGCTAAACAATAAACCCGACCCTGAAGGCAAGCCTGAATCCGGGTTGGAATGGATACTGCCGCATGAAGTCCAGTGACCGGAGATTTACCATTGCGTTCTACAACCTGGAGAATTTGTTCGATACCTTGGACAATCCCTACACCCGTGACGACGACTATACCCCCGGCTCTCCGTTGCGCTGGAACGATAGTCGCCTGGTACGCAAACTCAATAAGTTGAGTACATCCATATCGCGTATCGGTCAGGGATTCAGCGCTAAACCCCCCGCGATTCTCGGAGTGAGCGAGGTCGAGAACCGTTTCCTGCTGGAAGAACTCATTCAGCGTCCATTGCTGAAAAAGCACGGATACCGATTGGTACATTTCGACTCTCCGGACAGTCGTGGTATGGACACCGCCCTCTTGTATATGGAGTCGGCCTTCGAGCGGCTGATCCATGAAGCCTTGCCCGTTCGATATGAGGACGAGCACGGAGTGACGCAGCACAGCCGTGACATTTTGTATGTCGAGGGCCTGCTGTTCGGCAGCCGGATCGGACTATACGTAAACCACTGGCCGTCGAGAAGAGAGGGCGTGGAGGAGTCCAGCCCGTACCGTCAATATGCTGCCGGCATACTACTGGATCATTATCACCGCAAATTGGAATCCCAGGGATCCGCGAGTCTTTTCACTGTGGTTATGGGCGATCTGAACGATCGACCCAAGGATCCCGCTCCCCGGCTGATCACCGGCTCCGGATCGTTTCAGAATCCCTTCGATGCGATTGCATCCAAAGGTAAGGGGACCCTAAGCCACCGGGGTCACTGGTATCTGTTCGATCAGATTTTGCTGTCCAACGAATTCTTCGAGCCCAACCCACATTTTGCATACATCAAGGCACGAATCTTCAATCCCCGTTTCCTGGGTCAGTACAGGGGCCGCTTTAAGGGGCACCCCTTTCGGACCTATGCCGCAGGCCGGTACAAGGGCGGATATAGCGATCACTTTCCCGTGTTCGTCGTGCTGGAGCGCCTCCACGGTTCCCTGAAACCCCAGTTGAATTAGAGCGGATACTCTCCACTCCCGAAAGGGTAATGGGGCTCCGGGGTTAGCTGTCCTGTACGAAGAAGATGGCGTTGCCATTGAGGTCGTGGAAACCAAACTCATGGGTGCCCCAGGGGGTGTTTTTTCTGAGTTGATCGGGTTTAATGGTATTCCTGTTACAGAACTCCTCAAAAAAGGGGAATATGTCGGTCACGAAAAACCGAACCACTGATCCCCCCAGTAGGGGGTCGTCCGGAGTGTCGGCATGCCATTGCAAATGGAATTCCTGCCCGCCCCTGTTCAGGCCTGCGTACATGGAATCTCCAAAGCATTTGACGAACCCGGTCTTTTCCTCGTACCATGCGACATCACGATCAATATCCTGAGAAGGCAAAACGGGGACGGTGGCGATGATTTCTTCCATGCCGCTAGGAAGGCTCCTCACCTTCTGTGTCTTCTTCGGTCTGGCCCTCTGCATCGTAGTCTTCTTCTTCTTTGATGATCCCCCGGGCACGAGCGCGATCCTCCCAGTTCCTTCTGGCCAGAATCTGCAGGTCTTCGTCCAGGTCGCTCTCGTCCATGATCTCAAGACCCAAAAGGGTTTCGATGATGTCTTCCATGGTGACGAGTCCGCTAACGCTTCCGTATTCGTCCACCACCAGGGCGATGTGTTCCTTGCGGGAGATAAAGGTTTCGAAGAGCAGGGCGATGGGGGTGTCTCTCTCGGTAATCAGGAGCTCCCGGCTAATCCCCTCCAGGGGCTCATCTCCTTTGTTCTGGAGCAGACTTTCGAGTACCTGAGTGCGGAGGACGTAACCGATAAAGTGGTCTGGCGAGTCGGCGTATATCGGGATACGGGAGAACGGTATGGCGGGGAACAGGTCGTAGAATTCCTTGATGGTCAGACCGCATTCGGCCGTGGTCATTACTGTGCGGGGGGTCATGATATCCTTGGCAAAAATAGAGTCGAAGGTCAGAAGGTTTTTGATGACCCGGGATTCCGAAGCCTCGACAACGCCTTCCTCCTCGGCGATGTCTGTCATCACCGTGATTTCTTCCCGGCTCAGGACCCCGGCGTGGATGCCGTCCGAACCGATCAGTCGGGTGAACAGGCGCAGCACCCAGAGCAGTCCCGTATACTTCAGGGAGGCTACCATGATCTGGAGCAGGGTGGCCGTCGGGGGCGCCAGTTTCTTCCAGAAGCGGGCCCCTATGGTTTTGGGGATGATCTCGGAAACGACCAGTATCAGTGCGGTCATGACGGCCGATACGTAACCCACGAAACTGTCTTTTGAAATGCCGGAGCCCTCAAAGACCTCCTGGGAGGCGGATTCCGGAAAGAGATCGGCATAGGCGTGACCGGCCTGTACGCCGACGAGTATGGCTCCCACGGTGTGGGCAACCGTATTCAGGGTGAGTATCGCGATCAGCGGCTGGTCGATGTCGTATTTGAGCGTCTCCAGTTTCCGGGCGTAGGCACGGCCTTCCTGGAGTTTAGCACTGATATAGGTAGGCGTGATACTGAGCAGTACGGCCTCTAATATGGAACACAGAAAAGAAAGCAGTATGGAGATCAGGGCATAGAAGATCAGTAACCCCATCGAAGCGTAGTTTTTTGCAAGTTATATATTCTAAAGAATCGCGGCACAATCTCTGGCGAAATAACTCGCGATGATGTCCGCGCCGGCCCTCTTAAAGGCCGTGAGCTGTTCCAGCATGACGGCCTCCCGGTCCAGCCATCCCTTTTCGGCTGCCGCGTGTACCATGGCGTATTCTCCGGACACCTGATATACTGCCACAGGGGCATCGGTATGCGAGCGCAGGTCCGAGACGATGTCGAGGTAGGCGATCCCGGGCTTAACCATGAGTATATCCGCACCTTCTTCCAGGTCGCTCACAGCTTCCCTTATGGCCTCCCTGCGATTGGCGATATCCATCTGGTAGGAGGCCTTGTCCCCGGGAATGTTTGTACCGTTTACCGGAGCGGAGTCCAGGGCCTGTCGAAAGGGACCGTAAAAGGCGCTCGCGTATTTGGCGGTGTAGCTCATGATGCCCGTACGATGAAATCCACCGCTTTCCAGAGCTTCCCTTATCCGGAGTACCCGACCGTCCATCATATCGCTGGGAGCGACCACATCGGCGCCTGCGCGGGCGTGTGAGAGCGCCATCTGCGCCAGTATATCCACCGTCTGGTCGTTCACCACATAGCCCGACTGAACGAGGCCGTCGTGCCCGAAGGAGGAATACGGGTCCAGGGCCACGTCGGTAAACACCAGCATATCGGGACTGGCATCCTTGACGACCTGTATGGCCCGTTGCATCAGGCCCTGGTTATTCAGGGCTTCCCGGCCTTCGGGATCTTTGAGTTCATCGGGTATCTTGGCGAAGAGTAACACCGCCCTAAGCCCCAACTCGCGTATGGCCCTGATTTCCTTTCGGAGCTCATCCAGCCCGAGCCGGTACTGTCCGGGCATGGAATCTATGGGTTCCCGGGACCCGGCCCCTTCGGTCACGAAAAGAGGAACCAGGAAGTCGTCGGGGCTGAGATGGCATTCTCGCACGAGTGACCGGATGGCCCCGGAACTCCGTAGCCTGCGATGTCTTTGTAAGGGATACATATGGGTGTGTTATATTCGAATGGTTCCACTAAGGTACAGCACTGCATGGCCATTTAAAAGGACGCGATCACCCTGAAGTATGCCTGTCAGCTCCCCCGAGCGTTCCGAGAGCTGTCGTGCCGATAGTCTGTCCTTGTTCAGGATATCAGACCAGTAGGGTACCAGGGCGCAGTGGGCCGAGCCCGTGACGGGGTCCTCATTAATCCCGACAGCCGGGCCGAAGAAACGGGAGACAAAATCTGTTTCTTTTCCGGGAGCCGTGGCGATGATTCCGCGATACTCCCACCCAGCCATGCGGGAGAAATCCGGTTGCAGCTCCCGTATGTCCTCCTCCCTGTCGTAAACCAGCAACAGGTCGGTGCTGCTTTGCAGTCCGTGCTCCGGCATTATTCCCATGACTTCTCCGGTATCTCCGGGCAGGGTCGCAGGCCTGACGGGATCGGAGGGGAAGTCGAGCTGAAGGAAATCATCCCCCGTCTTGCGCACCGAAAGTACACCCCGTTCGAGGGAGTTAAATCTCAGGGATTCTCCGGAGAAGCCCTCGCATTCCCAAAGGGCAAAGGCAGTTGCCAGGGTTGCGTGTCCGCAGAGATCGACCTCGACTTTTGGAGTAAACCAGCGTATGCCAAAATGATCGGCATCCGGGAAAACGAAGGCGGTTTCGGAGAGGTTGTTCTCTGCTGCAATACGTTGCATCAAAGCGGATTCGAGGGGGCGTTGGAGGACGCATACCGCGGCCGGGTTCCCTCGGAAGAGCTGATCCGTAAAGGCATCGACCTGATACAGGGGTATTTCCATAGTGGGAGGGGTATGGTATTGATTTCAGAATATAATGATCGTTATATATCGAATGCTACGCGGATTCCACCCATTCTCTCGGCCTGGAAAGGACCTCGATCAGGGCGGCTTCGCGACTCTTGGGCTCTGGCCGGTGATCATAAGCCCATTGTACCCTGGGTGGCAGGCTCATCAGTATACTTTCTATCCGCCCGTTGGTCCGGAGCCCGAAAAGGGTGCCCTTGTCGTGTACCAGGTTGAATTCGACGTATCGCCCCCTGCGGATCTCCTGCCATCTCCGTTCCTTTCGGGTATAGTGCTCGTCTTTGCGAATCTCGACTATGGGCACATAAGACGGCAGAAAGCTGTCGCCGACTCCGGTCACGAATTCGTACCAGTGCTCAGCGGATCGTTCTTCGGAAGGCCGGAGGTAGTCGAAGAATAGTCCCCCTACACCCCGCGCCTCGTTCCTGTGGGCGTTCCAGAAGTATTCGTCGCAGCGTTTCTTGTAGGCGGAATAGAATGTGGGGTCGTGAAGGTCGCAGACCTCCTTGCAAACCCGATGGAAATGGCGGGCATCTGCTTCGTACAGGTAGTAGGGAGTCAGGTCCTGACCGCCTCCAAACCACTGGTCTTTCAGGGAGCCGTCCGAATCGTACAACTCGAAATACCGATAATTAGCATGTACCGTAGGGACTTTGGGGTTACGCGGGTGGAGCACCAGACTCAGCCCGCAGGCGAAAAAGCCCGCGTCGCTAACGCCGAAATGTTTCTGCATACTCTCAGGAAGTTCCCCATGTACCCTGGAAATGTTCACGCCGCCTTTTTCGAAGACACTCCCGTTCTCAATGACGCGGGTCCGGCCTCCCCCTCCTCCTTCGCGTTCCCAGTAGTCCTGATGAAACCGGCCTTTTCCATCGAGTTCTTCCAATCGTCCGGTGATCCGGTCCTGAAGATCCTCTATGTACGAGCTGAATGCCTCCTTCATGCCTCGGAGTTTTCCTTGAGGTAGACCATGCAGTCGGTACAGCTCTCCGGGATGAAGAGTTGGGTCAGGTGTAAGGCTTGTCCCTTCATACTGAGCAGCAGATCGATGTATTCCTGTACTTCCAGGCCCGGATTATGGCGGAAAATATCCCTTCCGATGCGGTTGTTGTGAAGATCCATGATACGGGCCGAGACCGGATTAGGAAAGGTGTCTTCATGCCAGTCAGTGACGCGTTCTGCCCAATTCAACAGGACATCGATGTCCGATGTCCAGCGGGAGCATTTTCGCGCTATCATTATATTCCACAGGGCGTGGCGAAAGGCGTTGGCAGGGCCGTTTTCCATGTGCTTGCGACCGAAGTACTGATCGCAGATGGCCATACATTCCCGGGTAGCCTTCAGGGTGGGTAAAGCAAACAGGGGACGCGAGAGCACCAGTCCGAATAGCTTGTACAGGTTTCCGGGGCTTACCTTTCTCAGGGAGGAAATAACGCTCATGCCTTAAAGTTCTTAACGGTTTCAAAAAAAGCCTCGGCATGCTCCAGGGGGACATTCGGTAATATGCCGTGACCCAAATTAGCAATATACCGCTGAGTACCAAAACCCCTGATCATCGCTTCGGTCTGCTCCCGGATGTCGTCCACACTGCTCAGCAGGATGGAAGGGTCCAGGTTGCCCTGCAGGGTGATGCTATCTCCGGTCAGTTTACGGGCCCAGGCAGGGGAACAGGTCCAGTCTACTCCCAGGGCATGAGCCCCGATGCGGGACATGTCTTCCAGGGCATACCAGCATCCCTTGGCGAATACGATCACGGGAATTTCGTCCCTGAGCCCATCCACCAACTGCTTGATAAAGGGCAGGGAGTACTGGTTGTAGTGCTCCGGATCGAGCAACCCTCCCCAGGAGTCGAATATCTGTATGGCATGTACCCCAGAACGGACTTTACCCTTGAGGTAGGCCAGGGTGGTTTCTGTAATTTTCTGCAGGAGCTCCAGGGCGGCACCGCTTTCACTAAAGGCGAAGGCCTTGGCGATGTCGAAGTTTTTACTGCCTTGTCCCTGTACCACATAGCAGAAGAT
The DNA here is from genome assembly GCA_964550895.1 of uncultured Flavobacteriaceae bacterium. Taxonomy (GTDB): domain Bacteria; phylum Bacteroidota; class Bacteroidia; order Flavobacteriales; family Flavobacteriaceae; genus CAZKAP01. Next base: position 91,831 of record CAZKAP010000001.1, on the reverse strand, counting down.
GGTCCAGGGAGATCCCGCGAAGCCGATTAGCGGAACCCGGTTGTCGAGTTCCCGAAGGGACAGTTCAATGGCCTGGTATACATAGGAGAGCTCTTCCTCTACATCCGGAACGGAGATTCGGTTGACGTCGGCTCGACTTCGGATGGGTTGGGGGACAAAAGGACCGGTACCGGGAACCATCTGTACATCGATCCCCATGGCCTGTGGGACGACCAGGATATCGCTGAAGAGGATGGCCGCGTCCGGAGCGTAGCGCTCAATGGGCTGCAGGGTGATTTCCGCCGCGAGTTCCGGGGTCTGGCAGCGGGTAAAGAAATCGTATTTCTCCTTCAGCGCCATGAATTCCGGCAAGTACCGGCCTGCCTGACGCATCATCCATACCGGGGGACGCTCTACGCGCTCTCCCCTGAGGGCTCTTAGATATAAATCGTTCTTAATCATTGGCTTGTATCATTATTCGAGAACCGGTCCACCACGAGCTCCAGCATCAGGTCGATGTCGGGTTCGGGGCTCGTTACGATGTTTTTGCTGAATTGACGGGCTTCCCTGGCCGTAGTGTTGCCCAGACAGAAAACCGTTGCCTCACCAAATGAGTTTTTCAGGGTAAAGCTACGAACGCCTGAAGGACTGAAGAAGAGCAGGCCGTCGAACTTGATCTTGAATTCCCTCTCGTTGTATGCGGTAGCATAGGCCGGAAGTTCCTGGTGGTCTAATCCGCATTCCCTGAGTCCGGATGGGATGTCATCTCTCCGCAGATTACCGCTCAGAAAGACCAGGGGCCCTTCAGGTCGCTCCCGGCAAATCAGCCGGGCCAGTCCGGCCGCGTTCGGATACGTTCCTAATGTGATCACACCCAGCCGTTCCAGTTTACCCGCCGTGGAGGCCCCGACGCAATAGGCCCTGTGGGGTAGCTCCGGGCTAAAATGGCGACCATAGGCGTGCACCGCCCGCCCGCTGCTGAAGATCAGGATGGCATCTTTGGGAAGTTTAGCCAGGGTCTCCGCTTTCAGTGTTTCCTCAAAGCGAAGGGCGTCGTACTGGGTCAACGTGATGCCAGCCCTTTGTAGTCGGTCCATACGGTAGCCTTCCAGGACCCGGGTCGATAGTACCGATAGGCCCATATCTAGAGAAATTGCATAATACGGTCCCCTCCCTGATCCAGTAAGGAGCGTGCCCACTCCTGTGCCAGTTCGGGCTGGGCTTCATCGGTATTCACCTTTCGGTAAACTTCTACGGACCGGCTTCCATCTACAGAGTACAACCCGCCACGGAATTCCAACTCCCCGGCCTGAATCTGTGCCAGGGCGCCTATGGGAGCCGTGCAACCTCCTTCCAGTTCTCTGAGGAATGCGCGTTCGAGTTCAACGCAGCTACGGGTTTCCGCATGGTCGATCTCTTTAAATACTGATTGGTATTTTGAGTAATCCTCTTCTCTCCCCACCACAAGGATGGCTCCCTGTGCGGGTGCGGGCATCATCCAGTCGAGCGGGCGGCAGTATTGGGGCCTGATGCCCATCCGCTCCAGCCCTGCCCGGGCAAACAAAGCGGCATGCCAGGGTTGGGATTCCAGCTTGGCTAATCGGGTCTGTACATTGCCTCTCAGGTCTACTACCTGATGTCCGGGGTATCTTTTCAACCATTGTGCCTTCCGCCTCAGGCTTCCCGTTGCTACGACGGCGTCGTCGGGAAGGGGATCGTCCGACTTCAGGACCGCAAGGTCTCCGCTGTCTTCTCGCTTGAGGACCGCAAAGGAGGCCAGCCCGGTGGGCAGTTGAGTGGGAACATCCTTCATCGAGTGCACGGCAATATCCACCTCCCCATTGAGGAGCGCGATATCGAGTGAGCGCGTGAAGATTCCGGTAATGCCCATTTCGTAAAGGGGAGTCTCCAGGTTGAGGTCACCCTGGGAACGGATGGGAACCAGCGTGCATGGTGTGTTCCGCTCTTTCAGCCGTTCAGCGACCTGTTCGGCCTGCCAGAGAGCCAGGGGACTTTCCCGGGTACCTATGCGGATGCGATCAGGGTTCAATCGAGTTGAATCTGGAAAATTCGTTGTATCCAAAGTGCACTTTCCTCGCTGTTGATGTCCTCCGACTTCAAGTGGTTCACGAATTGCTTGGTGATCTTTTGAACGAGACGCTCGGACAGTACTTCGGCCTGCTGACGATTAAAACCGTCGGTCTTTCGGGCCTGGAAATCGATTTCTTCTTCCCTGAGTTCATTCAGCCTGTTCTTCAGTGCCGAGATCAGGGGGGCGTATTTGCGGTTTTCTACCCACTTCAGGAAATCCGAGCTGATTTCATCGATGATGGCTTCCGCCTTCGGGATGAACTGCTGTCGCTCCTGCAGCGTATCGTCAGTACTCCTTGCGAGTTGGTCGAGTTGCACCAGACTCACGTGTGGATTTTCCCTTATACGTTCGTCCACATTGTTAGGGACCGAAAGGTCGAGTACCAATAGGGGCTTTTTGATGTGCATAAGTCCGGGACCCACGGTATGGTTCTGGGCCCCTGTCGCGACCACCAGGACGTCCGCTTCCCGGATGGCCGAAGGAAGATTTCCATAGTCCTCGACCTGCACGTTGAATCGCATCCCGAGCTTCTCCGCCCGCTCCCGTGTTCGGTTTATGAGCGTTATCTCCGATCCCGGGCTTTGCTTGACCAGATTTTCGCAGGTGTTTTTACCGATCTTGCCCGTACCGAAGAGTACGATCTTCAGCGGGGACTTATTATGTGTGGCATCGAGGATGTACTTAACGGCTGCAAAAGAGACGGATGCGGCTCCTGAGGAGAGGCCCGTTTCGTTCTTTATGCGTTTGCTAGCCTGAATTACGGAGTTGCAGAGTCGTTCCATCAGGGGATTGACCAGCCCGTTCTGCTTGGACTGGCGAAATCCCTGCTTCAGCTGGCTGATTATTTCGAAGTCTCCGAGAATCTGGCTGTCAAGGCCCGTGCCTACTCGGAACAGATGATCAACAGCTTCCCGGTTCTTGAGAAAATAGGCGTGGGATTGGAATTCTTCAAGCGTACCTTTGGTAAAGGCACAGAGCAACTGGGCGAGTTCGAACGGATGATCCGCGTGTGCATACAATTCGGTTCGGTTGCAGGTGACCAGAAGGAGCACATTATCCAGGCCGAGACCTGCAGCCCGCGACAGTAATTGGGATTGCTGGGCCTGAGAAAGGCTGTAATCGCCTCTTACGGCCATGTCGGCTTTTCGGTAACTTATACCAATTCCAAAAAAGGTACGGTCGATAATCAAAGTAAAAATCGGTTTGGTTGAGCCGACAGGGCAAAAATACTATGAGATTTTATAGAAAGATAACGCTATAGGTTCCTGCATGGGCGCGGCATTTACCTTTCGAACTTTCCCCGAACCTAAACGAGTAAATACGTTGATAATTAGTATATTTAAACGGTAACAGGCCTTATTTAGACTTGTTTTAAATTGGTTTTTTTCAATTGAATTTCCTGAAAATATGAAAGAAAGTAACGGTAACGGTTCCAAATTTTCTGAAGCCATAATTGAAACATATCGCTTGCTGTTTCATTCCCTTAGCGGGGATAAGGTCGCCGAAGTCGCCTATCCCATCGATAGGAGGCACATTCAGTTCCACTTTGTCCTCAAGGGAAGTATAACGCTGAATTTCCAGAATAATTACCGCATCCCTTTGCAGGAAGAACAGCATATCGTACTGTTCAATACGACCAGGGACCTCCCGCTAAAAGCCGAAATTTCCCCAGACTCCTGGATGCTTTCCTTGCTGATGACACTGGGAGACTTCCATGCGCTATTTTCTGCGCAGGCTGCACATATTCCGGCACTGAGTGAACATACCGAAGAAAAGAAGTACTATGCCCAGGGCGAAACCTCACCGGCCATGGCCGTAGTATTGAGCCAGATTTGGGGTGCCCGCCTGCACTCCTCCGTGCAGGAGATGTACTATCAGGCAAAATGCCTGGAATTGCTCTCCCTTTATTTCGATCGCCCGGAGGACGCCGATGTGGAGCGCTGTCCTTTCCTCGCCGACGAGGTGGCGGTCCGGAAAATCCGGTCAGCCAAGGAGGTGCTCATCGCGCGGATGCTGGAGCCTCCCACGCTGAACGAACTGGCCAGGGAGGTGGACCTGCCCTTGAAGAAGCTCAAGGAAGGCTTCCGCGAGATCTACGGAGATTCTCCTTTCGGCTTCCTTTTGAATTACAAGATGGACTACGCCAGCAAACTCCTGCTGCGGGAAGAGATCAGTGTAAACGAACTTGCCCTGAGGCTGGGATACAGTACCCCCAGCCACTTTATCACCTCCTTTAAGAAGAAATTTGGCACCACTCCCAGGAAGTATCTGCAGAGCCGTTCGCCTGTAGCCGATTAGGCCCGGCCGGTATTTTAACACTACAGGCAAGGCTCTGGCCGCGGGTTACGCATATCTTTAAGACTGAAATTCACTTTGTCCTATGAATAGATTTTCGATTGCTGGCCATATACTCGGAATCGTGTTGCTGTTTTCCTGTTCTGAAGCCGAGGAGGCCCATGCCCAGCAGGGCGAGGCTATACCCGGTCAGGAACGGATCCTGGTGTTCAGCCGTACAGAAGGATTCCGACATAACTCCATATCCGATGGAATTGCTATGTTTCGTGACTTCGGCCGTACGGAGGGCTGGGAAGTCGTGTTTACGGAGGACTCCGGGGACTTCAGCCCACAAAATCTGGCCGGCTTCGATCTGCTTGTTTTCCTGAATACCACGGGCAATGTACTGGATCAGGATCAGCAGGCGGCTATGGAAGAATTCATACGGGGAGGGGGCAGTTACCTGGGGATACATTCGGCTACCGATACCGAGTACGACTGGGCGTGGTACGGGGAACTGGTCGGGGCCTACTTCAACGGACATCCGGCCATACAGGATGCGACGCTCGAGGTGCTGGATACCGGTCATCCTTCTGTCGACGGGCTTGAGCCCGCCTGGGAGCGCAGGGACGAATGGTACAACTTCCGGAATCTTCAGGGGGGTCTGAACCCTCTGATCCTGCTCAACGAAGACAGTTACAGCGGTGGAAATATGGGAAATTTTCATCCCATCTCCTGGTACCGGGAATTCGACGGGGGACGCACCTTTTATACGGGTATGGGCCATACCCGGGCCTCGTATTCCGAATCGGGTTTCCGGAGCCATATACTGGGCGGTATACGCTGGTGCCTGGGGGAAGATTAGGCGTTCAGAGGGGACGGGCGAGGAGTATGCCGGTGCAATTCCGAAGCCTGCCGGCATAGTCGGGCAGAGACCTCTCAGATATACGCACACTGCCCGAAGTGGAGGCATGCAGCAAACGGGTTTCTCCATCCACCTTGAGGACCAGGCCGGTATGCGTCACATCCAAACCCTTTATGGAGGTTACGAAAGCGACGATGTCCCCATTTCTGAATAAAGAGGCCTGCGGGGCGATTTCCTCCAGGGGTATGCGATACAGCCTATGCCTTTCCAGCCGCGACTCCAGCCGGAGGATGCCCTGATAGACGGAGTCCGTAGCCAACCGCGGATACAGATTGCGATGGGAACCCATGAAATCGAGCTTGCGCGTTTCCGGCAGGGTTCGGGTTCCCTGAATCGGATATTGTAGCTTACCTGCCGCCTCGGCAAGTGTTAGCCATTCAGAAAAGTAGTGCAGCCTGCTTTCGTAGCCTTCACAGCGTCCCTCCCGGTATCTCAGGCCTTCGACTTCCTTTGCCCAGTCCCCGTAGGTCATGTTCTTTTTCCTCAGGGTCCGGCCCAGGGCCAGCACCTGTTCCACAAATGTGGTACAATCGAAGGAGTTCAGGTTCAGAATTAGGGATTCCCTGCTGCCCACGTCGAGTGTTCCTGCTTCGTAGGGCTGACCGAGGAAGGTTTGGGCTACACCGATCAGGGTGTCCCCGAAGTGACGGTCGTTCCTTTCGTCTTCAGAGAATTGGCGAACCACGGCCTGGAAAGCCTGGCGAACCGTGCTGTCGGCAGGCGCACTGACCCGAGGGCCATCATTCACCTGCGTTGAGCGAGACGAAGGACAGCCGGTCAGCAAGGGGATCAGGCAAAAGAAACACAGGGTATAAACCAGGAATTTCATCCCGTTAAATTAGGCTTTATCTCCCATTGAAAACGCATAACCGCATCCGTGTCGTATTTTTGCGAAAAATTCTGCTATGTCGAAAAAAGGAGTACTGCTGGTGAACCTGGGCTCCCCTGATAGTCCGACTCCCCGGGATGTTCGTCCCTACCTGGATGAATTCCTTATGGACGAACGGGTGATCGATGCGCCCCTGTTGCTGCGCAATCTGGTCGTACGTGGAATCATACTGCAAACGCGGCCCCGAAAGTCTGCCCGGGCCTATCAGAAGATCTGGTGGGAAGAAGGGTCTCCGCTGATTGTGATTTCCGAGCGCTTCACGGAGAAGTTCCGCAGGCAGGTATCCATGCCTACGGCACTGGGCATGCGCTATGGTAGTATGAGCATACGCAAGGCCCTGGGCGAACTCCACGAGCAGGGGGTAACCGATGTGTTGCTCGTACCCCTTTACCCGCACTACGCCATGTCTTCCTACGAAACGGTGGTCGTCAAGGTATTGGAAGAACAGCGCAGCGGTTTTCCGCACATGAAGATCGACACGCTTCCGCCCTTCTACAAGCAGGAGGATTACATTAAAGTCCTGGCGGGAAGCATACGGGAACATACACAGGATTTCGATTATGACTTCCTGCTATTCTCCTACCACGGCATCCCGGAACGGCACATTCGAAAGTCGGACCCCACCCGGTACCACTGCAGGATCGACGAGCAGTGCTGCATCACTCCTTCGGTGGCACATCACAGTTGCTACCGGCACCAGTGTTACTATACTACGGCTCTAATTAAGAAAGAGCTCGGGCTGGACGCTTCCCGACTGGGGACTTCATTCCAGTCCAGGCTGGCAGGGGATCCCTGGCTGAAGCCCTATACGGATTACGAATTCGAACGACTGGCCGAAGAAGGGGTCGAGAAACTAGCCGTTATTACTCCGGCATTCGTAAGCGATTGCCTGGAAACCCTGGAGGAAATCGCCATGGAGGGCGAAGAGGAATTCAAGGAAGCGGGGGGCAAGGAATTCAGGCACATTCCCTGCCTGAACGACCAAGACAGCTGGGTCGGCCTGGTCGGAAACTGGGCGCGGCACTGGGAAGAGTCCGGCCAATTGCCCTTCGAAGGGTAATTACATTACGGCATAGACGATCCGATCCACCGGGTATTCGGGCGGTCCGATCCTGAGAGAATCCCTCACTAGTTGGAGTTGAAAAGGGAACCCCAAACGCTTGAGAACGATTTTCCCAGGGTCTTCTTGGGCTTCTGGGGCTGCTTCAGGTCCTGCTTCATTCCTTCGAATATGCCTTCGGCAAACTCTCTACCCTTTCCTTCTATGCTCGGACCCTTTTTCTGGTCCTGCTTCTTAGCACAGGAACCCTTTTCTGCCGCATATTTAGGCATATAGGTTTCCAGCACCTCTTTGGTCGAAGTAAATACTTTCTTTTCTTCCATAACCACAGTTAATTATCTCAGGGATGAATGATCCCTGTCGTCATAATAGTTTTTTCGGCGTATCCACACCAGTCCGTCGCCCTTGGAAATAACGGCCACGTCCACGGGGCCACCGACGGTCTCGTCTTCGTTCGAGAATTTCTTCCTCAGACAGGTCAGGTTCACCAGCGAATCCGCCATCTCGGCCAGCTCGCCCTTTGCCAGTATGGAGACTATAGTCAGTATGGGTTTGATATTGATCTCGTACTGGAACTGACGTATCTGATTGAAGCTGTTGGTGAAGTTTTCCACACCGATTTCCCTGATTTTTTCTTCGTACTGCATCCGTTCTTCCGGGTCCATTTCCTCGACCAGTTCGTCGAGGATAAAGCCTGGATACTTTCGGAAAATCTCCTCAATGAAGTCTTCGTAAAAATTCTCCATCATCGGGGATATGCCGTCGATAAAGGTACGCATAACCTCGCCCTGGGCGAAGGGTATGATCATGGCTGAATTTTCATGGTTGATGGCCCGGACGGCTTCCTCGGTGTATTTGAGTTCATCGAGCGCCGTACCCTGCACTTTGTAGGACACCAGACTGGGAAAGATATCGGCTTCCCCGAATCCGGTTATAACTATACCCGAGTATGGGAGTACTTCACTGGATTTCGGAAAATAGCTAAACAGGGCTGCCGATAGTCGTTCGAGACTGAGTTGGGCCTGGTCGTTAATCGGCAGGTCTTCGAAGACCTCGCGGACGATTTCGTCGATCAGCCGGCTGTATTCTCCGCGGAATTTCCGGGTAAACACCTCCACCTCAGTTATGGCCGTGACCCCTGATTTCCAGCGCTCGAGCTCTTTGTCGATCATGTCGGCCACAAGCTCCCTGAGCTGGTTACTGTCCAGTTCTTCCTCGTAGTTGAAGTGGTAATCGATAGATTGGTGAATATACGATCTCAGGGCATCCATGTAGGCGAAGAGGTTGTCTTCCACATATTGCTCCTGTATGTCCCTGGGGGCGAAAGTCTTCTCCCTTTTGAGAAACTCCACAAAACTGTGGCCGTACTCCTGGAGGCTGCTGAAAACGGTATGGCCCAGTTTATCCCGATAAATCTTGATGATGGTCTCCCAGGGAATACCCATGAAGGCTGCGCTGCCGTATATCATGATGCCCACGGGCTCCGTATCGGACAACGCGAAAATCTTGTGGGCAGTGGAATAGATGGGCCTGCCGTATTCGTCGATGGCGGTAGAGGCACTATCGGAGGCGATGGCAACGGCCTGGCGGTTCATTATGGCAACCTCGGTGGTCATTTCGTCAGATTCAGTTGCCCAATATAACCAACATTTCCAATTGGCGGAAAAAGAAAGGGATTACCCGAATGTTAAATTCTGCCAATGGATATGCGTGGGAATTACTACTTTCGGACGTATAAATATTCGATAAAATGAAGCTGAGCTACCTCAAGGCGGTCCTGTGGCTATTTGCCCTTATCCTGATTTCAGAAAACCACGGCGTGCAGGCGCAGCGATCCCGAAAAGCACGGCGTTCCCTGGCTATCGTGGACACCTCCCTCTTTGGTCAGCTCAAGTACCGGTCTATAGGTCCTTTCAGGGGTGGGAGATCGGCGGCAGTCGCAGGAGTGGAGGGAGAACCCAATCTGTTCTATTTCGGGGCCACGGGGGGTGGCGTATGGCGCAGCCGAAACGGAGGCAGGGAATGGGAGAATATCTCTGACGGCTATTTCGGGGGCAGCATAGGCGCCATAGCCGTGGCTCCCAGCGATCACAACGTGCTCTACGCAGGTGGCGGCGAGAAGACCGTCAGGGGTAACGTCTCCTCGGGTTACGGCATCTGGAAATCCGTTGACGCGGGCAAAACCTGGAAGAGCGTCGGCCTTCCCAAAAGTCGTCATGTTTCCAGATTGCGCATACACCCGGACAACCCCGAGGTTGTATACGCCGCGGTGATGGGCAATATCTATACGCCTACGCCCGACAGGGGGGTATACAAGTCGATCGATGGGGGAGATACCTGGAGAAAGGTCTTGTTTTCCAATGACATGGCCGGTGCAGTGGATCTGTCCTTCGATCCCCTGAATCCCCGCATCGTATACGCTTCGACCTGGAGGGTACAGCGAACCCCGTACAGCCTCAGCAGTGGAGGCGAGGGTTCTGCCCTTTGGAAAAGCTCTGATTCGGGCGAAACCTGGGAACGCATATCCGATAACCCGGGCTTTCCCGGGGATACCCTGGGTATCATCGGGATCGCAGTATCCCCGGTAAAAGCCGACCGCTTATGGGCTATGGTGGAGAACAAAGACAAGGGCGGCCTCTATCGCAGCGAAGACGGAGGTAAGAGTTGGAAGCAGGTAAATTCGGAACGCAAGCTGAGGCAGCGGGCGTGGTACTACACCCGGGTATATGCCGACACCCGGAATCCCGATGTGGTCTATGTGCTGAACGTACGCTACCACAAGTCGACGGATGGAGGGTCAACTTTCAGCACCTACAACGCTCCCCACGGTGACCATCACGACCTGTGGATAGCGCCGGAAGACCCCAACCGCATGATCATAGGGGATGATGGGGGAGCCCAGGTCACCTATGACGGAGGAGAAACCTGGTCGACCTACCACAACCAACCTACTTCTCAATTCTACCGGGTAACCGTGGACAACGCCTTTCCCTACCGAATTTACGCAGCACAGCAGGACAACTCGACCGTGCGCATTCGGCACCGTTCGGACGGCTACTACATAGACGAGGAGGACTGGGAGCCCACTGCCGGCCATGAATCGGCACATATCGCAGTCGATCCTACCGACGACGAAATCGTGTATGCCGGGGGATATGGGGGATACCTCACCCGAATGAATCATCGAAACAAGACGGAGCGCGCCATAAATGTCTGGCCCGATAACCCCATGGGATATGGGGCCGAGGGAATGAAATACCGATTCCAGTGGAACTTTCCGGTATTTTTCAGCAAGCACCAGCCGGGCACTCTCTATGCCCTTTCCAACCATGTCCACCGGAGTACTAACCAGGGGCAGAGCTGGGAGGTTCTCAGTGGTGATCTGACCCGAAATGATCCCGAGAAACTCGTTTCCAGCGGGGGGCCCATAACGCAGGACAATACCGGGGTCGAGTATTACTGTACCCTTTTTGCGGCCAGCGAGAGCCCGACCAGGCCCGGTGTAATGTGGGTGGGCAGCGATGATGGCCGCGTTCATCTGACCCGGGATAATGGCGAGAGCTGGACGGAGGTAACTCCTGAGGGATTCCCCGAGTGGAGTATGGTCAACAGCCTGGAGGCCTCGACCCATGAGCCCGGTACCTGTTACATGGCGGCTACCCGCTACAAGTTGGGGGACTTTAGCCCGTACCTCTACAAAACCACCGACTTCGGTCAGACCTGGGAACGGATCGACCGGGGTATTGAACGGGAGCATTTCACCCGCGTGGTCAGGGAAGACCCCGAGGTTCCCGGCCTTCTCTACTCCGGAACGGAGACCGGTCTGTATGTTTCCTTTGACGACGGCCGCAACTGGCAATCCCTTCAGCTGAATCTTCCCATAGTGCCCATAACGGACCTGATGATCAAAGAGAATAACCTGATCGTGGCCACTCAGGGGCGCAGCCTATGGATTCTCGACGACCTCGGGGTGATCCAGGAAGTCGCCAGGAATGGCAGTACAGAAGAGCCTCGCCTGTTCACACCCGCGGATGCTTACCGGACCAAGGGTGGCCGTGCTGCCCGAAGCTCACTACTGGCTGGGGAAAATAAGGAATCGGGTGTGACCGCTTATTTTTATCTTCCCGAGCTCTCCGAGCAGGATAGCATAGCGTTGACCTACTTCAGTAAGCAGGGGGACACCCTGGCACGGTTCAGCCGGGCCTCCCGTGAAAAGGACCGAAAGCTGGAGCCCCATGCCGGACTGAACAAGCACCATTGGGATACCCGGGGTGAAAGCGCGACGCGACTGGACGGAATGATTCTCTGGTGGGCCAGCCTGGATGCACCCAGGGCAGTGCCCGGGGAATACGAGCTTGAGCTGGATGTCAACGGCAAAACGATTCGCAAGACCCTGAAGATCCTGCCCGACCCGAGGGCGGAGGTGAGTGTCAGCCAGATGCAGGAGCAATTCGATTTCATTTCGGAAATCAACTCCACTATAGATCAGGCACACCGCACGATTCGACAGATCAGGTCGATCCGGACCAAGCTGAAATCCTTCAAGGACAACTACGGGGATCACGAGGGCCAGGATTCGCTCCTGGCCCGGGGGGAAGCGATCAGTGAACGGCTCGAATCCATTGAGAAGGCCCTGTACCAGACCCGCAACCGAAGCTCACAGGATCCTTTGAATTTTCCCATTAAGCTCACCAACAAGCTGGCCCATATCAACAGCCTGGTTTCCATAGATGATTTTCCTCCTACCGAACAGGACAAGGCCGTGCGTGCCGAACTCACGGCCGCCATCGAGCAGGAGCTCGCGAAGTTCCGGGAAGTGATCAACGCGGATATTCAGGCCTTTAACGAGGCGTTTACCGAGGCGCGCCTGCCTTATCTCACGGTGAAGGAAGATTAGGGATGGCGTATCAGTATATCAAAGCCTTGCATATCATCTTCGTGGTCACCTGGTTCGCCGGCCTGTTTTATATCCCCAGGCTCTTCATCAATCAGATCGAGGCGTATGGCCGGGAAGAGCCCGGTCGGTCCATACTCACCCAGCACCTGAAGCTCATGACACGCAGGCTCTGGCTGATTATTACCTGGCCCTCAGCCATACTCTGCACCCTGACGGCATTGGGCCTGCTTTTGCTTGTGCCATCCCTGCTGCAGCAGACCTGGATGCTGATCAAACTGGGTTTCGTCCTGTTGCTATTTGTATACCACGGGCGTTGTCACTTGATGTATCTTCAGCTCCAGCGAGACGAGATTCGATATACCTCCCATTATATGCGCATCTGGAACGAAGTACCCACTTTGGTGTTGTTCGCCGCCGTATTCCTGGTCGTACTCAAGAGTTCGCTCTACTGGGTCTATGGAGTACTCGGTTTGTTCGCCCTGGCCGTGCTGATTATGCTCGGGGTGCGCTGGTACAAGCGGGTCCGGTTGAGAAGGGACGATATCTGATCGGAAACCCGTGATCCTCCGCTCGCGCCGCTTAATTTCCTACTTTTGAGGAAAGCCTCATCGCCGTGTTCTCGTTGAAATCCCTTCGGTCCCGGATTTTCTTTGGAATGATCTCTTTGGTGATCCTTTCCTCTATACTCGTCGCCGTAATCACCGTAAACCAGTACAATGAGCAATCCAGAGACTACCACAGAGACCGGCTGAAGCGTAAGGAATCACAGGTTCTGCAGCGTATTCGCTACGAATTGGAGGAAACGACCTACCCGGCTACCTCGGAGTATCTGGACCTGATTTTTGCCGAGGAAGTATACAGGATTGCCGAGGTACTGAAAGTTGACTTCAACATCTACGATATTCAAGGAGAGTTGATCCTGAGTTCCCGGCCTCTGATCAACAACGATTCCATATCGGACTGCCTGGACGTTTCCATACTGGAGGGTCTCATGAACAATCCAGGTCACCGGCATATGGTTTCCAAAACCACAGAAGAGGGATCCTACTTCTCGTCCTTCATATACCTGAACGACCTTCGATTTAAACCGATAGGGATTATTAACCTGCCTTATTACCAGGATAATTCCTTTAGCAACATGGAACTCAAGGAATTCCTATGGCGCCTGGGAGGCGTGTACATCATATTGCTAGCGTCAGCCGTGATCCTCGCCTACCTGCTTACCCGTTACATCACCCATACCCTCAAAACCATCAGTTCCCGTATTGCCCGGACGCAATTCGACAGGCGCAATGAAAAAATATCCATACGCGGTGCCAGTACAGAGGTAAGCACTTTGGTCAATTCCTACAATGCCATGATCGATCAGCTCGAGGACAGCGCGGCCAAACTCGCGCAAAGCGAACGGGAGTACGCCTGGCGGGAAATGGCCAAGCAGGTGGCCCATGAGATCAAGAACCCCCTGACTCCGATGCGGCTCAACGTCCAGAGTATGCAGCGCAGTATGCAACAGGGTCCCGAACAGGCCAGTGAGCGGTTTTCTGAGTTTTCCGAGTCTCTGATCCAGCAGATCGATACCTTAAGCGATATTGCCCAGGCATTCTCCAATTTCGCCAGGATGCCCTCGATGAAGTTCGAGACCGTCGATGCGGTTTCCGTTATACGCCGGACCCTGGAAGTGTTTAGCGGCCCCAGTATCGAATTCGAGAGCACCCATTCCTCCATCGAGCTGGAATGGGACCGTACCCAGCTGATCCGTACCGTTAATAATCTGGTCAAGAATGCGATACAGGCCGTTCCGGAAGGAAGGGAGCCCGATATTGCCGTAAGGGTCGGCGATATCGGGGACAGTGTACTGATCCGGGTGACCGACAACGGCATCGGGATCAGTGAATCCCACCTGGAAAAGATATTTGAGCCCAAGTTCACCACCAAATCCAGCGGTATGGGACTGGGCCTGGCCATGGTAAAGAGCATGATCGAACACCAGGGAGGGGAGCTTAGGGTGAAGTCAGTACCCGGCGAAGGCAGTACCTTCAGTGTCTACCTCCGTAAGAAACCCAATAGCAGATGATATGTTAGTGACCCAGGAAAAACACGGTGTGGTAGCCGTAATCACCATCAATCGGCCGGATAAGCTAAATGCCCTGAACCGGGAAACCATTCAAACTCTGCACGAAGTGCTGTCTGAACTCGAGGCAGATTCCGGTGTCAGAGTCATTGTGCTTACGGGTTCCGGCGAGAAGGCCTTTGTGGCAGGAGCGGACATATCCGAGTTTTCATCCTTTGGTAAGGAAGAGGGAACCCGGCTTGCCGCCCATGGTCAGGAAATAGTATTCAACTTTATCGAGAACCTGGGTACCCCGGTTATCGCCGCTGTAAATGGATATGCCCTCGGAGGAGGACTCGAACTGGCCATGTCGTGTCATATGCGAATAGGCAGTGATACTGCGCGTATGGGATTACCCGAGGTGAGCCTCGGGCTGATACCCGGATACGGGGGAACCCAGCGGTTGCCTCTTCTGGTCGGCAGGGGTCGTGCGCTCGAGATGATTTGCTCGGCCCGGCATATCGACGCGGAAACCGCGGCGAATTACGGACTGCTAAACCGTGTGGTGCCTGCAGCATCCCTGATGGATACCTGCCTGAAGCTGGCCGCGACCATTGGCAAGCAGTCTCCCTCAGCCATAAGCAGTGCCATACGCGCCGTAAATGCGGGGGTAAGGAATCCTGAGAAGGGCTTCGAACGGGAAATAGAGGAATTCGGCTCCTGCTTTGGAACTGCGGATTTTACAGAGGGAACCCGAGCATTCCTGGAGAAGAGACCACCCGAGTTTAGCGGCGAATAGACCGTGTTCGCAACGCCCCGGATTCGCATAGACCACCGACGGAGAGATCGTAGAAATACCAAAAAAAAATGAAGCAATACCAATGGGATATATTCCTAAATTTGGAATAAATCCTATGTATGAATCCTCCATTGAAGGGAAGGGGCATTTCGGAAAACCCCGAAGGCCGCTTTGAGAGCAGAAAAACGGAAGACGATCGCGATTTCCTCGAATACCAGCACAGGTATGGTGGGGAAACTCGAAACGAACGAACGCGCCTGCTCGCCGTTTTTCCCAGAAAGGTGATTAACCGGGTTGACAGCCCGGATCTTTCTATGAAATATTCCCTTAATCCCTATCAGGGCTGCGAACACGGATGTACCTACTGCTATGCACGGAACACTCATTCATACTGGGGCTATTCGCCTGGCCTGGACTTTGAGAGGACCGTTTTGTACAAGCCTGCGGTGGCTCAATTATTGCACCGGGAGCTAGCGGCGTCCGTCTGGAGCCCCGAGACGGTGTTCCTGTCCGGAAATACAGACTGCTATCAGCCAGCGGAACGAAAGTTAAGGCTCACTCGCCGGTGCCTGGAGGTGTTTCTGGCCCACCGAAATCCGGTCGGTATCATTACCAAGAACGCATTGGTTCTGAGGGACCGGGATGTATTGGGCCGGTTGGCCTCTCTGAAACTTGTGAGGGTTCATATTTCGCTCACCACCCGGGACGAAGAAGTGCGCCGGGCTATGGAACCGAGGACTGCATCCTACCCGAGCCGCTTACGTGCCATCGAGGCCCTTTCCAGGGCGGGAGTTCCGGTCTCGGTCATGATCGCTCCGATTATTCCCGGCCTCAACAGTCATGAGATTGTAGCTATGGCCAAAGATGCATCTGCAGCCGGGGCATGCTCAATGGGTGCCGCGCTGGTCAGACTCAACGGAGCACTCGGGGATCTTTTTTCGGATGCATTGAAGCGGGAATTTCCGGATCGCGCAGAGCGGATACTCAGCCAGATCCGCTCCTGTCATGGAGGGCAGTTGAACGAGGCCCGATTTGGCCTGCGGGGAACTGGAACAGGGCCGGTTGCGGAACAGATTCAGCAACTCATACGAATCGGCAGACGCAAGTATTTCAAGGGAAATCCCATACCTTCCCTGAATCGAGAAGCGTTTGTTCGTTATCCGGAGGAGTTTCGCCATATACCGGACGATTCGGGCCAGCTCAGACTGTTGTGATGCCCTTCCGGTGCCATTTGAAGGGCTGTAGGGTTTGATCAGGACTGAATGACGCAGGTCGCCGCCAGTAGGTCTTTAAGGCTCAGATTGCCCTTTCGACCGTTGACCAGGAGGAAGACACCATCGACCGCAACAACCCCCAGCTGAATAAGTGCAATGGACATGACTTGAGGATAGTACAGGGTAAAAGCCGTAGAGAAATCAGTGAAACTCGGCTGGTTGACCACCAGGGGATCCTGGAATGCCATAAAATAGAAGGGGATAGTTCCCAGGGGTACGATAAATAGAATGCAGTTTCTCAGCAGGGATGTCGTGAATCCAATAGTACGGTACGACCGGTCCACCACGCGGATGCGTAATAGCATTTTTCCCAGGGTCGCCCCGTAATAGTACTCCATAAAAGGCTTATACACCAGGCCCAGTATAACTATGGGCAGGTAGAAAAAGAAACTCCTCGCACTGCTGATGTTAATATACCAGAGCCCGTAGAGAAACGCTCCCAGGAAAATACCGTCCAGTATTAAGGCCGCCAGCCTCCGCGGCCCATTCGCCATGGTTACCATACTATCATTTTTACACGTTTATTCCAGAGACCAGCCTTCCCGGTATTCCCGTTTGACCCATTCATTTGCCTTCTCGTAGTTTACGATTTTCATTTTCGCTCCGTCCCACTGCAACTTCCTGCGCCCGGGATACTCAAAACCAGGGCGTCCTCCGGGAAAGGCCGGTGGAACCCGCTCCTTGTGCTGGAAGGACCGTACGGCTAAGTTACCCATTAGGACGATTTCCGTCAGCCGTCCGGCCCGTGAGAAATCTGAGGATGTCGGACTGCCCGTCAGACACCCCTGTACAAAGTTGGCGATATGACCATCCATACCGCCTTCTATCCGCTTCAGGGTGGGTTCCGGCCGGGAGAAAAGGCTCATGAGACCCGATGGAAGCAGTCGGGCATTTCGGGAATACGTATCGGTTACCAGTATGCCCTTATCGCCATACATGACCGTGCCGCCGCCCCCATCTCCAATGAATTCGTCATCCTTTAGTTCGTCTGGCAGGTCGGGCATGATTCCGCCGTCGTACCAGTTCAGCCGCAGATCGCCTCCCTGTGGATGATCGAAGGTGAGGTGAATTTTAGAGGAGGGCGGACAGGAATGAGCGTAATCCGCCTGGACGAAGTCGTCCACCCACACGGTGGTGCAGCTGGCCTCTGCTTCCCGGGGATAGCTCAGGTCCAGCACGCTGAAGGGCGTTTCGATGATGTGGCAGCCCATGTCGCCGAGTGCACCGGTGCCAAAGTCCCAGAAGCCTCTCCATTTGAAGGGCAGATAGGCCTCGTGATACGGCCTGTTCAGGGCCGGACCCAGCCATAGATCCCAGTCCAGGTTTCGGGGGATCCGCATCTTTCCGCTGGGCAGGGCAACGCCCTGGGGCCAGACGGGCCGATTGGACCAGCAGTCGATGGTATGAATTTTACCGATCACTCCGGCCTCCACCCATTCGCGTGCGATGCGGCTGCCTTCGCTGGAGGCCCCTTGATTGCCCATTTGTGTCACGATTCCGTATTCACGGGCCACCCGGGTCATCAGGCGCGCCTCGTATATGTTGTGCGTCAGGGGCTTTTCCACGTAGGCGTGTTTGCGCTCCCTCATGAATGGAAGGGCCGTGGAGGCATGGGTATGGTCCGGGGTAGCCACCATAATGGCGTCTAAATCGCTCAGATGCTGGTCGTACACCTTTCGGAAATCACTGAAACGGGGCACATCCGGAAAATCGCGGAACGTATTGCTCGCCCGTTCTTCATCCACATCGCAGAAGGCGACGAACCTGACTTTTCCGGTCTGCAGCATCCCGTCTATCACTCCTCGTCCGCGGCCACCTACACCGAACGCTGCCACGTATAGGGTATCACTGGGCGGAACGTGCTGCCCGCCCAGTACGTAGCTGGGAACAATACTGAAAGCAGTGGCACCGGCGGCTGCTCTTTCGAGAAAGGATCTTCGTTTCATAGCTCGGTTTTGAGAGATAAGTTACTAAATCCGGGCCTCACCTGCGCGCCGATGTCTGCCGGTATCCTCTAGACTGCGCGGCCTCCGTTTTGCTCATCTGCCGGTTGCGTGTAACGGCCTGAGGGTTTCGTCCCGGTCACTTGTCCGTTAATGGTCTTTTCCAGCCGGAGGATCAGCTCGTCCAAATCACCCTCAATATTCATGGGCTCGTGCACGATATGCTGTATTCGAATACCCAGGCCAAGAGGAAATGAGCCTCCGAACTTGTGGAGTTTCCACGAGTCGACTATGGTCATGGGAACGATTAGGGCCTCGGGTGCGCTTTCAAACAGGGCCCTTAGCCCGGCCTTCTTAAAGGGTTTGGGTGTTCCGTCCTTGCTGCGCGTACCTTCCGGGAAGATTACCGCGGTGCGCTTAAATCGGCTGATGTAGGCGCCCAGGGAGCGGATCGCGTCCAGAGACTGTTCGGTATTTTTACGATCGATGAGCACGGAGCCGCCGTGGCGCAGGTTGTAGGAAACACTTGGGATGCCTCTGCCCAGCTCCTTTTTGCTGACAAATTTGGGATGGTATTTCCTGAAATACCAGATGATGGGTGGTATGTCGTACATGCTCTGGTGGTTGCTCACCAGTATGATGGGTCTGTCCTCGGGGATGTGCAGGCGGTTGACAAAGCGGTAGGTGGTTCCCAGAACCTGAGAGCTCCGCATCAGGAACCAATTCAGTATACTGACGCTGCGTTTATGGGCCTGGTAACCGAAAACATTAAATGCCACCCACTGTATGCCGTGAAAAACGATCAGGGTCAGCATAAACAGCAGGTAAAAAACCGGGGTAAGTATATAGGATAGCGCCTTTTCCATGATTCGGTTGCGGTATAAAGTTAGCCCATCCCTTCCGGGTACAAAAAAGCATCGACGAACCTGTCGATGCTTTTATTCAGTTGGTCCCGGCTCTGCTTAACAGTGTTCGTTGTAGGCAGACATCAGGTTTTCCGCAATCATCTCGGCAGGCCGCCCTTCGATGTGGTGCCGCTCTATCATGTGCACCAGCTCTCCATTCTTAAACAAACCCATGCTGGGTGATGAAGGAGGGAAAGGCAGCATACGGCTCCTCGCAGCGTCCACGGCCTCGGTGTCCACTCCCGCGAAGACCGTGTAGAGTGCGTCCGGTTTTTTATCATTCTGCAGGCTGAGTTTGGCAGCCGGCCTGGCATTAGCGGCCGCACAGCCGCATACGGAATTGACGACCATCAATACGGTTCCCTGCTTAGAGAGGGCTTCTTCCACGGCTTCGGACGTAAAGAGCTCCACGAATCCGGCCATGGAGAGGTCCTCTCGCATGGGCTTTACTAGTTCTTCTGGGTACATAACTTCTAATTGGATGATAAAGATAACCATTGAGTCGATTTTTTGTAAGCACCTTAACAGGGTTATCCTTTAAAATCGGTTATTCTTTGGGTTATCTTTGGCCTCCTGAAACGACACATATTTCTGTGATTCGCATCCTTTTTGCCATATTGGGTTTTTTTGTACTCCGCTGGCCCGGGGCCGCGATGGGCTACCTGTTGGGCTACCTGTTTGAATTCATTCAGGGGCCAACCGGAAATGGAAGGAGCGGAACCTCCTTTCGGGAGGCCTTCGAACGCGGCCCAGAGGTGTCCCCCGCGGATTTTGAGCTCAATCTGCTATCGCTCTGTTCCATAGTGATCAAGGCCGATGGAGAGGCGAGCCAAAGGGAACTGGATTACGTCCGCAAGTATTTCGTTTCGACCTATGGGAAGGAGAAGGCCAATGCCATATTCAGGACTTTCAATGAAGTGGTCAGGAAACGGGAGATTTCAACGGAGCGAATCGCAGACTATCTGGCCGGAAAGACCCGATACGCCACCCGCCTTCAGATCGTGCATTTCCTCTTTGGTATAGCCGGAGCGGATGGCGGCATCAGTGAACCTGAGCTCTCTAAATTGCAGGAGATCGCCCGTCATTTCGGACTCCGGGGGAGGGATTTTGAAAGCATTAAAGCGATGTTTTTTAAATCCACCGACCACGCCTACCGCATACTGGAGATCGACAAGTCGGTCAGTAATCAGGAGGTTAAGAAGGCATACCGGCGTATGGCCAAGAAATACCACCCCGACCGTGTAGTTACCCAGGACGAGGCGATCAAGAAGGGAGCCGAGGAGAAATTCAAGGAAGTACAGAAGGCGTACGAACGCATACAGGAGGAACGCGGGGTCCAGTTATAGCGATATCCCGTATTGGGAGAAGAAATGCCAGCCGGACCATAAATAATGTGTGGGAACGTTTTATGTGGAAACATATTTTAAGATGGAAGACTTAGGAATCTATATCAGGATGGGGCTGGAGCATGTTCTCGATCCGGGAGCCTACGATCATGTCCTCTTCCTTTCTGTGCTGGCCGCCCCTTATCTGTTGAGGGATTGGAAAAAAGTGGTACTGTTGGCGACGGTATTTACCGTGGCTCATTGTACTTCTCTGGCACTCTCGGCATTTGGACTGATCCGCATAGACAGCCGTTGGATCGAATTTCTGATTCCGGTAACCATAGTGGCCACGGCCCTCAACAATATTTGGGTCGTCTGGAAGTCCGGAGGGAGGGGTTATCCGCTGGTCTTTGCGGGAACAGCGGTTTTTGGCCTTATACACGGTTTCGGCTTCTCCAATTACTTCAATATGATGGTTTCCGGACTGGAGGACAAGCTCCGACCTCTTCTCGGGTTTGCACTGGGCATCGAACTATCTCAGTTGGTGGTTATCCTCAGTGTGCTGTTGCTGTCTGCCCTGTTCCACCGATTCAGCGGAGTCGAACAGAAGTGGTGGATATGGATCGTCTCGTCCGTTGTAGTCATTATCAGTATTCCTCTGCTCCTGTCGACGCTATGGCCACTGGTCGAATCCTGACGGGGAGTAACGGTAACCCTGCCGCTGAACGAAAAGTCCGTTAAAACGGGCGTTAAGAATTTGATCGGAGAAAGATATTCGGGTATATTTAATTCGAAGAGGGTTTTATGAATCGCAGCAAGCAACTCAAATACGATATCGCCTACCTGAGGATGGCAGCGGAGTGGGGAAGGCTTTCGTATTGCGAGCGGAAACAAGTGGGAGCCCTTATCGTAAAGAATCGTACGATTATTTCCGACGGCTATAACGGAACGCCCACGGGATTCGAGAATATATGCGAAGACGAGGAGGGATATACCAAGTGGTATGTGCTTCACGCAGAGGCCAATGCGATACTCAAGGTAGCCTCGGGCACCCAATCCTGTACCGGGGCAACCCTGTACATCACCCTGTCTCCCTGTCGCGAATGCAGTAAACTGATTCACCAGGCGGGGATTATACGGGTCGTTTATGAAATCCAGTACAAGGATGCATCCGGGCTGGATTTTCTCAGGAAGGCGGGCGTGGAAGTCGAACAGATTTCCACCAGTGAAACCCTGGTGTAGTTATGCCTATGAAAAAGAACCGTTCCAATCTGTTGCTCTTTGTACCCCTGCTGTTAGGGGTGAGCCTGGCTATAGGGATCCTCATAGGAGGTAAGCTGCACTTCAGCGATTCACCGGAGCCTTTATTCTCCACGAATTCAAAGAAGGATAAGCTCAACCGCCTGATTGATTTTATTGATCATGCCTATGTGGACGATGTCAATACCGACAGTATCGTCGACGTTACGGTGAACGACATACTCGAAAAACTCGATCCGCATTCGGTTTACATTCCCCGAAGTGAAATGCAGGGGATGACCGAGAGCATGAAGGGCGATTTCGTGGGAATCGGCATCCGCTTTCAGCGCGTCGGTGATACAGTAACCGTAGTACGTCCCATAGAAGGTGGGCCCAGTGAGCGCCAGGGCATCATATCCGGGGATAAGATTTTGTTGGCAGACGGGGATACGCTATATGGAAAGAGGCTGAGCAACGACGAACTGGTCGGTAGGCTCAAGGGCCCCGAGGGCAGCCAGGTGGAACTGATCATCTACCGGCCACATAACGACCGTATCCTCAAACGAAGGGTAACCCGGGGCCATGTCCCGATTAAGAGCGTGGAGTCTTCCTTTATGCTGGACGAAAGCCTGGGGTATATCAAGTTAAACCGCTTCGCCGAGTCTACCTATTCCGAGTTCAAGGAGGCGTTGTATACGCTTCAGGCCCAGGGGGCCTCAAAACTGGTACTCGACTTGCGTGATAATCCCGGAGGGTACCTCGGGGTGGCTGAGAAACTGGCCGATGAATTCCTGGGTGGTGGTAAGCTGATCCTGTTCACCAGGAATAAGAAGGGAGAAGTAGACAAGGTTTATGCTTCGGATCGGGGAAGCTTTCAGGGGCGCCCCATCTACGTACTGATCAACGAGCGCTCCGCCTCGGCCAGTGAGATTATTGCCGGAGCATTGCAGGATAATGACGCGGGCACCATCGTGGGTCGCCGCTCATTCGGGAAAGGGCTGGTACAGCGCGAAATGGATCTGGGAGACGGATCCGCAGTCCGACTCACCGTTTCCCGCTACTATACGCCCACCGGAAGGTCGATTCAGCGATCTTATTCCAACGGTCATGAGGACTATTATCAGGATTTCATGCAGCGCTATTACAATGGAGAGCTCAATTCTGTGGACAGTATTAAAGTGGCGGATTCTCTGAAATTCGTAACTCCCAAGGGGAAGATTGTATACGGGGGCGGGGGGATCATTCCCGATGTGTTCGTCCCGATTGGTTCCCTGGACGAGGAGAAGGTCAAGTCTATGGACTCTTCGGAATTCTTTTCCAATTTCGTTTTTAACTTTCTTGAGCGGGACAGGAGCCGATTCTATCGCTACCCGGAATACCAGTTCCTGGAGGAGTTCAGGGTAGACGACATCATTTTCGAGCAGTTCATTGATTTCGTGCTGTACAGGAATATCAGCCTGGATTTCTACGGGCATGAGGAAATGATCAAGGAATACATCCGCGCGGGATTTGCGGAGCAATTGTATTCGCCGGATCTCGGTGCCAAGATCAAGTCCGCTCACGATAGGATGCTACAGGAAGTCATGAGAATCGACCGTGAGGTGACCTCACGTATGTCATCGCCTACAACGGATCAGCCCTCCTTCTGATCCGGCACGACACTCCGATCCTTTTCTTTAGACCGTTTTTTGAGTTCGCTGTCTACCCGAAGTGCCGACTGGTTGATCAGTACAATAAGGATCGCACACACGCCTGCGATCACTCCTATCCAGGCGACCTGGCTGGTCGAAGACCAGGGCTCGTTGTAATCCACGGTAGACAGATTGAATACGATCAGGGCGATGCCCAGGACGAGTAATACGATTCGGGTAGTTCTTCCCATTTATGAAGGATTTAGAAGTCCGTTAATGTTGGAAGCGAAGAGTTTCACCGCGATTGCCATGAGTATGATTCCGAAAACTTTTCGGAAAATACTCAGTCCGCCTTTACCGAGCACGCGCTCGATCTTCCGCGAAGACTTGAGCACCAGGTAAACAAATACCATATTCAGCAATATGGCCACCGTGATGTTTTCCTCTGCGAATTCTGCCCTTAACGTCAGTATGGTGGTCATGGTCCCTGCCCCGGCGATCAGGGGGAAGGCTATAGGCACTATGGATGCGCTCTCGGGTTCGTCGTCCCGGTACAGAGTAATGCCTAGCACCATCTCCAGGGCGAGGAAGAAGAGGACGAATGCACCGGCAACCGCGAAGGAGTTCACATCGATTCCGATGAGCCGCAGCAGGCTTTCCCCGACGAAAAGAAACGCCACCAATAATATGGTAGCTACCAGGGAGGCCTTCTCGGACTGTATATGTCCGACCTTGTTCCTAAGGGATATTATTATGGGTACGCTTCCCAGGATATCGATCACGGCAAAGAGGACCATAGACGCCGAAGCTATTTGCTTAATGCTGAGGTTTTCCAGTTCCAACGCTAAGAATTTTAGGTGGCAAAGGTAGGATGTTTTTTGTACGCTTGCCGCTGCTTTTACAGAGAAAAATCGGGGAACCGGAGGACTGTCCGAAAGGAGGTGTCAGGCCCTTTCCCCCCGGACTTCCTTAAGGTATTTGGAAGGGGTGAGGCCCGTCCTGGACTTCAGGGAACGAACGAAAACGTCCTGTGATTTGAAACCGAAGGCTTCGGCCAGTTGGATGGTGGACATCCTTGAGGCGCGTTCCCTGTTTTTGTTGATGAATTCTATGGCGTATTTGATTCGCAGGTCCTTGAGGTAATTGGCGAAGGAGATCTCTTTGTGAACATTGATCACCCGGGAAAGATAGGCGCTATTGGTTCCCAGGTCTTTGGCCAGGGAGGACAGCGTTACCTCCTGATCCAGGAAACCCTTACCTTTTTCCCACGCTTTCAGTGCATCCAGGATTTTAACCTCGGTGTTGGCCTCCAGTCCGGTCTTGCCCTGTTTTCTCGTTGGGGAGGGTGTTTTTTCTGGCCTGCTCAGCATACTACCGGAAGCCTTAAGTCGAGCAAGGGCGTACAGTCCGAGGAGGGTAAGCACTAAGGGAGTAATTATCCACAGTGCGCCGTTGGAGAGGCCCCGATCACCGGAAGGATAAACGATCTGGTGCATCTGCCTGTCGAATCGCGCATGGGAAATGGCCTTGACCTGCAGTTCCCGGAGTTGCACCAGGCTATCGAAGTATTGTGCTTTTTCCAGGTACCTCCTCTGGGTCTCGGCGGAATTGACATTCAACGCGTCCCGAAGCAGGTATTCATACACGGCCTCGGCACTGTCGAGGTAGGACAGTTCGCTATCCGAGAGTATGGAATCCACTTCCCGGAAGTAATTCACTTTTTCCTTGGGATTACCGAGTTTTCCGGCAATCATTCCGAGGTAGTACAGGATGTCGGCCTGCGCCGTACCCCGGTATTCCCCAACTATTTTCACCAGCGTATCCCGCGCCTTGAGCAGGTTGCCATCGTAATAGTTGATTTGCGCCAGTAATAGGCGGAAATTCTGGTCAAAGCCCGATTCTCCCAACTCTTCGCATTTGCGCATGCCTTCACGGGCCACGGCACGTGCGGAATCGTATCGACCTGTGTGGAGGTATCCTATGGTCAGTCCATCGAGGGTGCCTATATACAGGTCGTTGTAGGAGGGTATGAGTTCGGCCCGCTCCTTTAGGATTTTCAGGCTGGATTGCTGAAGCTTAAGGGCTTCGTACTCCTGGCCGTATTCCATTTTCAGCACGGCGATCAGGTTAAGACATTTGATAAAGAGTTCGTGATTATTCATCTCCTTACTCTTGTCCAGCGCAATCAAAAGACTCTTGAAGCAAGGCACGGGTCTGTCGTATAGGTAGTGCTTTACACCCTTGCGGTAGTGGAGTTCCGCAAAATAGGGTTCCCGCTGACTGTAGTGCTGATTGAGTGAGAGGGCTGAGTCAAGCCGTGCGATACCTCTTTGGTGGTTTTCGATCCAGGAAAGCCATTTATAGGATTCCAGGGCTTCAATGGTATCCAATTCGGTCCGGGCCTTCTTGATATGCCAGTTCAGCACTTCCTTCAGCCCGGCAGTATCTCCGCTTTTCTCTAGAGAGAGTTCGAGTCTCATCAGGGCTTGCAGGGAATAACTCCTGAAGTCCGGATGGCCTTTTAGATCGGGCTCAACTGCAAATAGGCAGGCTGTGGCCATAAGCAGGGATAAAAGGAAGCCTGTTTGCATACCGGCCTGTTGAAAGGTTGTCATGTTGGATTTACGGTTACGGTTTTATCAGTCTTAGCTAGTGGCGGAGCTTCACCAGTTGCGGCCGTCAGACTCGAGGGTATGGGCGGGGGTCCCGATCAAAAATATTGTACCGGTTCTCAACGGCCGAACGACCCTAAGGGCAGACCCAAGTCCGAATTTATAAATCGCCGGTTTCCGGTGATTATCCGCCCTAATTGAGCGGCAGGGGTAGCGCTGATTGTACTGAATTGGAGGTGCTGAGTACCTGTTTGTCGAAATTCCCGGTAGGCGTAATCCGGATCATTCTAAAAGGCGGGCCGAAAGTACACAGATAGTTGTGTCGGCAACAAAATTGTAGACCAAGCTATGGAATTTTCGATTTGTCTACCTTTAGATTACAGACGAACACCGGACCACCTTGCACTGTATGAAAGTTTTTACGCATAGAATGACCGTATTCCTCCTTTTCGGACTGGCCTCCTGCGCGTCTCGAACGCTTATGTACCCCGAGGGCCAAACTCCCCCCTGGGGACATTTAAACCGGATACCCTTGAGTCAGGCACCTGATTTCTCTCCCGTTTCAGTCAGGGCCTACGATCTCAACGGGAGCCCCCTTGAGGCGGTCCGGTCTTTGGGCCGCTCAGTGCCTGCAGGGATTTTTGGACAGCAAGACACGGTGCGTACCCTCGTCTTCCGGGATGAGGCCCGAAGCACGAAAGGGTTGCCCGAACCGGGTAGTTTATGGTCGAACTCCGTTCTCAGGACACGCCTTCTGGGGAAGGTAATCGTCCGGTTGCGCTGTTCCGATCCCGCCTTGCGTTCCCGGCTCAGGGAAGCCTGCATGCCTTATATGTCGGGGTCATATATGGAATTCTACGATGTGGAAAAGGAGGATCCCTTCTCGACGGAGGTACATGGACAGCCTGAGGGGGATTTCCTGTGGGTTCTGGGAACCAACGGAGCGGTTGTTATCCAGGCTGAAGGTGACCTGAGGGGAAGTGAAAGGATGCTGAGCCGGGCGGTCAAAAGGGAATTCGTTAAACTCGAGTACGTGCATTAAAGGCATTTTATAAATGCAACGAAAATTTCAGATTTCCGGATGGCTCAAGAGGAGAAAAATTCGCCTTAGGGGGAACCCGAACTTACCGACAATTCCGTCTCTACTCAGGGAAGTCCTGGTTCCTTTGGCCGTACTGCTTGCATGGGGACAGTTCGGGGGAATCCGGGCGCAGGGGTATTATCCCGTGCAGAATTTTTCGAGTACGGACTACAACGCGCGCCGGAAGAACTGGGATATTTCCCAGGACAGTCGCGGCTCGATTTACGTGGCAAACAATGGAGGATTGTTGCAATTCAACGGTTCCAGCTGGAACCTTTATCCGTCACCAAACGGGTCCGAGTTACTGAGCGTATTGTGTCATGGAGACCGTGTGTATACGGGTTGTTACCGTGAGCTGGGGTACTGGCAGAGCGATACCCTGGGACGATTGTCGTATACGTCCCTGCTTCCCGGCCTGCGGCAGCCCCTGATGGAGGAAGAAGAAGTACGTAACATTGAGGTGGTCGGGGATTATATAGTATTTCAGACCCAGCAACACCTGATCTTCTACAAGGAGGGCGAAGAAGAAAACCTGCATGTCCGGGAAATTAGGAATGAACTGCCCAAGCTCTTTACCTGGGACGATCGTTTGTTTTATCAAAAGGCAGGCAGTGGCATTTGGGAAATCAAACAGGGCAATGAGAGGATGATCGCGTATGGACCTGGAATCTCCGATAATCGGGTGGTGGGTTTCTTTCAAACCGATGAAGGCTGGCTGGCTGTTAATGAAGATGCCCGATTTATCCGGGGTGAAGAGGGCGCTGAGGGTAGTTATTTTCCTCTGCCTTCAGCGTACAAACTACGGGGCCTGAAGGTTTATAGTGCCATGCGAGGGCGTAGTGGAAATTACTTCCTGGGAACCATCGGCAGTGGCCTGGTAACCCTGGATAAGGAGGGGGGCTGGGTTCAGCGGCAGGACCGGTCTACCGGTCTGTTCAACAATACCGTTCTTTCGATATCCGAGGACACTTCCGGTCGTATTTGGTTGGGGTTGGATCATGGGATATCCGTCATTTTTCCCGGGAGCCCCTTCAGGGAATGGGCCGACAACGCGGGGCGGCTCGGAGTTATCCATACGGCACTCAAGCGCAATGATACGCTATTTGTCGGATCCAATCAGGGTCTGTTTTACAGGCCCGGCGGCGCGACTGCGGAGTTTACATTCGTGGAGAATAGCGAAGGCCAGGTCTGGAACCTGTACGAATACGATGGGGTGCTCTTTTGTGGGCATCATAATGGTACGTATACTTTAAAGGGGACGCGGTTGATTCAATTATCTTCTTTTCCGGGAGTATGGGGCTTCAGGCCTGTGCCGGGAAGGACCGATCTTTTACTGCAGGGGAGTTATCAAGGATTGAGTATACTGGAGAAAGCCCCTAATGGGTGGACGTTTCGAAACCGCATGTCGGGGTTTTCGATTTCCTCCCGGTTTGTGGAGTGGGACGGGGATGGCAGGCTTTTGATTAACCACGAGCGAAAGGGGAGTTTCCTGCTGGAAGCAGATGATGATTTCCGGAGGCTTCGGGTTTTGAAGACCTGGGAGGCCAAGTCCGATGCAAGTAGCCTGATCACCCACCGCGGTCAGGTTATTTACGGGTACCGCTCGGGAGTGGATCGCTATGACCCGGAGTCACGTGAATGGAAGCCATATCCAGAGGTACGGCAGCTGGTCTCCCAAAGCGGCGACAGTCTGAATAGTATATTGCTGAACAATAGTAGACAGGAGGAGTTCTGGGGGTTCGGAGACCGGACCCTCTTCAGGTTTTCTCCCAACCTCCTGAATGGGGCCCTCGAACTGGAATCCTATCCGATTTCCAGGGACCTCAGGACCCAAATCGGCAGAGAAGGATTCGAGTGTCTGGTGGAAGTAGAGCCGGGCGCCTATTTGATAGGCCTTTCGGAAGGTTTTCTTATTTTTCGTCCCTCGGAATCACGACCCGTCCAGCATGAAGTCTTCCTGACCCGGGGTGTACTGAATCCGGATAGCCCGGAAGAAAGGGCATTGCGACCGGGTACCTGGGAATCGGTCATCGAATTTGGCAAGGGTTCCATTCGACTGGATCTGGGTGTGTCGGAACTCAATAAATTTCAGGAGGTGTTTTACCGGTACACGCTTAACGGCGAACAACTGACCCCTGAGGAATGGACCCCGGACCCGACCTTGTTTCTCTCCAGTCTGCCCAGTGGTAAACACCAGTTGGGAGTCCGCTCCCGCATTGGCGCCACCCTGAGCTCTAACGAACTGAGCTTCGATATACGGGTAATTCCTCCATGGTATGCGCGTACCTGGGCCTGGTTGATCTACGCACTTCTTGCGGCAGGGATATTCTACACTCTCCACCTGATGTACCGAAGGCATTACAAACGCGAAAGCGAGAGGCAGGAGTTGCGAAACCGCCAAATTCGGGAGCAGGAGAAGCTGGAAGCAGAACAGAAGATAGCCCATATCGAACTGGAAAAAATGCAACAGGAGGTGGACTCCAAGAATCGCGAATTGGGAGCCTCCACGCTGAGTCTGATTCGCAAGAACGAAATTCTCAACAGGATCAAGCAGATGCTATTGAAGATCGAGAGCCGTAAGACCGAGCCCATATTGGACCTTATAGACCGAAATCTCCGGGACGA
The DNA here is from genome assembly GCA_964550895.1 of uncultured Flavobacteriaceae bacterium. GTDB lineage: Bacteria > Bacteroidota > Bacteroidia > Flavobacteriales > Flavobacteriaceae > CAZKAP01. The sequence goes on along the minus strand of CAZKAP010000001.1, from coordinate 62,231 downwards.
AGACGACTGGAAATCCTTTGAAGAGGCTTTCAACAATGCCGACAAGGATTTTCTCAAGCGAATCAAGGAGATACATTCGGATCTCACGCCCCACGACCTTCGCATTTGTGCCTATCTCCGTTTGAATCTCAGTTCAAAGGAAATTGCTCCTTTGCTCAACATTTCAGTAAAGAGTGTTGAGGTAAAGCGCTACCGGCTTCGCAAAAAGCTCGGCTTAAACCCTAAACAGGGCCTGATCGACTACATACTTCAGTTGTAGTGTTTCGAAATCGTTTAAGTACTTACCCAAACATTAGCACTACAAGGCTGCTTTTGGGAAGAATATTTTAAATAAATATTTATCGTCCAACCTAGTAAATCCTTAGAATAATCGCAGTTTTGACGGGTCGGGGTTGCTAATATCTGAAATTACCTACATCATTTTTGTGTTGTATGTTATTTGTAGTGCAGATTTTTATGAAAATATTAAGGTTCTGCCCTACATTAGATGGCAAATCACTTAATTAATATGAAGTCGAAACTCCTGTGGCTACTTTTCGCGCTGTCTACCCCCGCTCTGTTCGGGCAGGTGACCGTAAGCGGAACGGTGTATGATGCCACTACAAACGAGCCATTGCCCGGTGCCACCGTACTTGTGGAAGGTGGAGGCGGGACCTCAACAGATTTTGACGGTAACTATACCCTTTCGGGCCTCAGCCCGGAGAACGTTCTGATCTTCTCCTATGTGGGATTCAAAGAACAACGAGTCACTGTCGGTAACCAGACGACCATAAATGTTTCCCTGCAGGAGGATGCCGCCCAACTGGACGAAGTGGTCGTTATCGGTTATGGTACGAGTACCAAAAAGGAATTGACCGGTTCTGTATCCGTGGTCAGCTCGGAATCCATAGAGGAACTCAATCCTCAAAGGGTGGAGCAGGCCTTACAGGGACAGGTTGCCGGGGTTCAGATCACCTCCACTTCAGGGGCGCCCGGTGCTGGACTTAATATCAGAATTCGTGGTATCAGCACCAATGGGGATGCCCGCCCGTTGATCCTTGTAGACGGAAACGTAATCGAGGACCTGAGTGTGATCAACCCCAATGATATCGAAAGCATCAACGTACTTAAGGATGCGACGGCGGGTATTTATGGTGTGCGATCTGCAAACGGTGTAATCCTGATCACCACTAAGACAGGCCGCAGGAATACAGGCTTGACTTTTACATATGATGCCTACGGAGGGTACCAGGAAACGGCTCGCAGGCTCCCGGTACTGAATGCCACTGAGTATGCTGTCCTGATCAACGAGTCCTTCGCCGCCGGGGGTCAGAATCCCCCCTTCCCCCAGATTAACGACCTGGGCGCCGGTACCGACTGGCAGGACGAAATCTTTGGTGCGGCTCCTATATTAAACCACAGCATAACGGTGAGCGGGGGTAATGAAAAGTCCAACTTTTCCGCCAGTTCATCCATGTTGAGTCAGAGCGGTATCATCGGTGGGGCGAGTTCAGGGTTCAGTCGCTGGACGGGCCGGGTGAATTACAACCGTGATCTGGTTAAAAATCTGAATCTCACAACGAACCTGCTCTACACGGGCACCGAAACCAAGGGAACAGGCCTGATCAGGGGCGGTGGCCTGGGAAGTGTACTCTTCAATGCAGTGAACAACGCACCTACTTTCGATGTGCGGAACCCCGACGGTACCTTTACCCTGTCCGAGGGCACGGGTAACGAGGTGGTCAACCCGGTGGCCCAGATTGCCAATCAGTTTAGCGATACGGACGTGGAGCGGATCAGTGGGAAGTTCGGACTTAAATACGATGCCGACGGCCTGTTAGATGGCCTATCCGCTGAAGCCAGCGTTCAATTCAATTACTCTGAGGTGTTCTTCCGCAGCTTTAATCCCTTGCAATTCTACGGTGCCGGTAAGGTATTTAACGTGGACCGCAACCAGGTGAATTCTGGAAAATCACTCTTCTTTGACTACACCTTCGATGCCTTTCTCAACTACAACAAACGCATTAATGACGATCACAAACTGGATGTGACCCTGGGAACCTCCGTGTTCCGCACACGCGGGGACTCTTCAAGCGCATTCGGATTCGATATCGCGAGCAATCGGTTCAGCGACGCCTTTATAGGCAACGCATCGGACGTAGAATCTCGTCCCATACCCGGCATAAGCAATGAGTTTGATGCTCGATTGCTTTCTTTCTTCGCACGGGCACAGTATAACTATAAGAATAAGATCCTGATTTCCGGTCTGATACGAAGGGATGGTTCCACCGCCTTTGGGCCAGATAACCGCTTCGGGTATTTCCCCTCCGGTTCCATTGGATACGTGCTGTCCGAAGAGAATTTCATGAGGGATAATGACCTGATTTCATTCCTTAAACTCAGGGCCAGTTACGGTGTGGTCGGTAACGATCGAATTGGCACCAATCGCTTCCGAAGCCTGCTGAACGGTGAGGCAACCTACGTCTACAACGACGCCCTGATCTTTGGACGGGCAGAAGGTGCCTTATCGAATCCACAGATACAGTGGGAGGAACTGAAAAGCCTTAATGTCGGTCTGGACATGAACCTTCTCAATGATAAGGTGTCCGTTACTGCGGATTACTTCCAGCGAAGGACTGAGGGCTTGCTGGTATCTCCTCCGGTGTCCGGTATATTGGGTGCTGCGGCCCCCGGTAGCAGCCCTCCGTTTGTCAATGCGGGGACCATCGAAAACCGAGGCCTGGAGTTTGCCCTCGGATTCGATCAGCGATTGGGTGAGAACTCCAGTTTCTCGCTGAATTACAACCTAACCCTCCTTGAGAACGAGGTGATTTCGGTCAATAATGGGGTAGGGTTTATTCCCGGTGGTGCCTTTGGCATAGGGCAGGATCCGCCCTCCCGTATGGAAGATGGCCTACCCATTGGTTATTTCTACGGCTTTGAGACGGACGGGATTTTCCAGAATCAGGATGAGGTCAATGCGCATGCCACACAGTTCCCGGCCGCTGCTCCAGGTGATATTCGATTCGTGGACCAGAACGGGGATGGTGTAATTGACAGCGAGGACCGTACCAATATCGGTAATCCCTTGCCCGATGCCACCATGGGTCTAAACCTATCATTAAATGTGGGCAATTGGGACTTCACTACCTATGCCTTTGCACAATTGGGCAATGAGCTGGTAAGGAATTACGAGCGCCAGCAGAACTTCACCAACCTCTCGGTCTACCGATTGGACCGCTGGAGAGGAGAGGGCACTTCCAATTTCGAGCCACGAGTGACTACAGGAGCCACAGGGAACAACCTGTTCTCCGATTATTTTGTGGAAGACGGTTCTTTTGTGAGAATCCAGAATGCTCAGATTGGCTATACTTTCCCGGCCTCGTCCATAGTGGATAAAATGGGAGCCAAGAGCCTTCGTATTTATCTGCTCGCCAACAACCTGTACACATTTACCAAGTATCGCGGATTTGATCCGGCCATCGATTCCGGTGCCTCCATCGGAGGGGGTATCGACAATGGAGTCTATCCGGTAGCCCGCAGCTATTTTCTTGGATTAAACTTAAAATTCTGATATCATCATGAAATTCGGTATACAGAGAAAAACCCTATTCGGAACGGTCCTGGCCGGCCTATTCTTCTTCGGATGCACCGATGATTTTATACAGCCGGACTCATTTAACGAGGACTCAGAGAACTTTTTTAACTCTCAGGAAGATTACGAGCTGGCCCTGATCGGCGCCTACGATCTCCTGCAGAGTACCTATCTGAATGTCATCCTGGGCGAAATCGCCTCGGACAATACCCTTTGTGGAGGGGAGTCTGCCACGGATGTTCCCGGATGGCAGGAAATCGACGACATGGTCCACAACGATGTAAACGAACAGCTCCGAAATTTGTGGAGTTGGATGTTTGCCGGCGTGAACCGCGCCAATTACATCCTGGAATTCCGGGACAAAACCGACTTTGCGGGTAAGGATGTGATTCTTGCCGAGGCGCGTTTCCTGCGGGCGTATTACTATTTCGAACTCGTCAAGTGGTTTGGTGACGTGCCACTGGCCGTCGACCGCAGGCTGAGATTCGGCGACCAAGATGTGGTACCTCGAACTCCGGCCGCCGAAGTGTACGCCCAGATCGAACAGGACCTGATATTTGCTTCAGAGAACCTGCCGGCCGTTCAGTCCGAAGTAGGTCGCGCCACTCAGGGTGCAGCCCAGGCGCTGCTGGGTAAGGCTTACCTCTATCAGGATAAGTTTTCAGAGGCCGCCACCGTACTGCAGCAGGTAGTGAATTCGGGCAATTACGATTTGATCGCCGATTACTCGACCCTATTCGAGAACGACAATGAAAACACCATCGAGTCCGTATTCGAAGTGCAGTATTCGGATCTGGAAGGAGCAGGTTTTGGATGTCTGCAGTGTAGCGAGGGTAATGTGGCTGTAGGATTCAACGGTATCCGGAATTATTCCGGACCCCTTTTCGAATCCGGTTTTAGCTTCAACGTACCGACTCAGGAGACCTACAATGCCTTTGAGCCAGGGGACCTGAGAAGGGATATAGCCATACTGAATATCAATGCCTGGCAGGCTCAATTTGCCGATGACGGTGATCCGAATAACGACGTGGATTTCGTCGAGGGCTTCGAGCATACTGGATTCTACAATCGAAAGTACATCGCCCGCCAGGGGGATGCCAACATCGGTGACCCGAACCTGACGAACCCCAATAACTATCGGGCTATTCGCTTTGCCGATGTGCTACTGATGGCTGCTGAGGCGCTCAACCGGGGAGGTATAGACGATGGGACGGCACAGCAGTATGTCAACCGTGTCCGCAGCCGTGCCGGACTGTCCGATATTTCTGCTACAGGGTCGGCTCTCACCGACGTTATCTATCAGGAACGCCGCGTGGAATTAGTCGGAGAAGGACACCGATTCTTCGATTTGGTCAGGACGGGCCGTGCCGCCGGAACCATAACCGGATTCCAGGCAGGTAAGCACGAATTATTCCCTATACCCTTAATAGAAATCGAATTAGCCGGAAATCGTTGGGATCAGAACCCAGGCTACTAATACTAAACTCAACTTAAGATGAAACTATTCAGATATCTTTTTGCCTTCCTCAGCATGTCGCTGGTGCTCGTTTCCTGCGAGGAGGAAGAAATCAACATCGTACTGGACGGCATCTCTGCCCCGTCCAACCTGGGTGCCATCTTCGATATTTCCGATGATGACTCAGGTACCGTAACCGTAACTCCAACAGGGGTAGGCGCCTCGTCATTCGATATTTTCTGGGGCGATGCTGAGAACGAAACACCTACAGATGTGGCTCCGGGTGAAACCGTAACCCACGTTTACGCAGAGGGAGTGTTTACCCTTCGGATCGTTGCCGTTGGACCCACAGGCCTGACCAGTGAGTTGAGCCGGGTGATTACGGTTTCGTTTACTCCTCCTTCGAATCTGTCCTTTACCGCCGAAATATCGAATGATAACCCATTCGAGGTTACCGTTACGCCAACGGCTAATGATGCGACTGTTTTCGACGTCTTTTTCGGAGACGTGGAGGAAGAGACTCCCGTAACGATCATGGCCGGTGAGTCTGCCACTAAGATTTATGCAGAGGCGGGTGATTATACCATTCGCGTTGTAGCGCGAGGCGCCAGTGCCACGACTATTGAACTGGAGGAGACCATAACGATTACAGGAGCCTCAGACCCTCTGGTGCTTCCCATAACCTTCGATGATGCCAATGTTAACTATGCGGCTACAGGCTTCGGTGGTGCCAGTTACGAGGTGATCCTCAATCCTGACCCGAGTGGAGCGAATGCAGTGGAGTCCAATGTAGGAGCGATCACCACGGTTGGAGATCTGTTCCAGGGTGCCACCTGGACACTGAGCGAACCGGCCGACTTCAGCACGCCGGATAAAGTGATAGCGATGAAAGTCTGGTCCAACGTCGCCTTCCCGGTGCTTCTTAAACTCGAAGAAGGACCGAATGGTGAACGGGCTAACGAGGTACTGGTTCAGCACGGAGGTACCGGCTGGGAGATGCTTTCCTTCGACTTCGCCACCGATGCGGTAAAGAGCTTTATCGACGGGTCTCAGGGAGTGGGCGAGCCATTCGTTCCCGAAGGCGAGTACGACGGCCTTTCCCTGTTCCTGGACTTCAACGGTTCTTCCACGGCGGGTACCTTCTACGTAGACGATATCGAGAAACCGGTTACCTCGCTTCCATTACCGCAGCTGCCACTGACCTTTGAGTCTATGGATTTCGATTTCGCCTGGGCTGGCTTCGGCGCCGCCGATTTCGGACCCGTACCAGTGAGTGTTATTGACAATCCCGACGCCTCGGGCGCCAACACGAGTGCTAAAGTCGTCGAGATCCACAAGACGGCGGGGGCACAGACCTTTGCCGGTGCATCCCTTCAGCTTGATGGTCCGATTGACTTTACCGAAGGAACGACTATCGAAATCAAGGTTTGGTCTCCCCGTGTGGGCACGGTGAACAAGCTCAAGATCGAGGATACCTCCTCTCCTGCCGATGGAAACGGAAACCCAACGGTATTTGCGGAAGTGGATGTGGCTTCTACGGTGGCGAATGAGTGGGAAGTACTCACATTCGATCTGACCAATCCGGTAGCAGGTGCATTCGATACCAACATCGACTTCGACCGCATCGTATTGTTCCCAGATTTCGGTCAGACCGGTCAGGACGAGTTCTACTACTATGATGACGTTCAGATCGAAGGGACGGGACAGCTCGCTTTGCCGCAGCTACCCATAGATTTCGAAGCAAGCGGAATCGACTATACCTGGACCACATTCGGTAATGCCGATTTCGGACCAATCCCGGTTACCGTTATAGCTAATCCGGATATGTCCGGCATCAATACCAGTATGATGGTGACTCAGTTCGAGAAGCCGGCGGGTGCTCAAACCTTCGCCGGGGGATCACTTACACTGAGTGGGCCTATTGACTGGACCGGAGGAACCACCGTTACGCTAAAGGCTTGGTCGCCCAGGGCAGGAGTGAATTTCCTGGTTAAGATCGAGGATACGACCTCACCTCCTGACGGCAATGGCAATCCTACCGTGTTTGCGGAAGTACAGGCAACCACTACGGTGGCGAACCAGTGGGAAGAGCTGTCCTTCGATATGACATCGTTTGGAGCCTTCAGCACAGACATCGACTACAACCGCATCGTGGTATTCCCCGATTTCGGTGCAGCCGGAGCAGGAGAACTCTTCTTTGTGGATGACCTCGCTACTACCACTGGCGGCGGAGGCGGTGGAAGTTCCGTAGCCGAAATCGACCCGTTCGACTTTGAAAATTCAGTAGGCTTTACCGGAGTTTTCGAGTCGGGGGACGGCGTAACCGGTCAAATCATTGCGAACCCTGATACCAATGGGAATCCTTCGGCCAACGTATACGAGTTTAACAAAGTCACCGGAGCGGCCTGGTATTCCGGGATGTTTAACGTGTTTGATACCGATATTGATTTTTCGAGCAAAACCACTTTCACCATAAAGATATGGTCACCCAAGGCGGGGATCAACGTTCGCTTCCAGCTCGAGAAGGAAGGTGGCGGCGGTGGCCCAACCGTATCTCTGGATCAGACTGTGGCCAATGCCAACGAATGGACCACCCTGACCTTTGACTTCAGTGGTGTGGTTAATCCGTCGGAGGCATATGATAAAATCGTGATCTTCCCGGATTTCGACGACGTGGCCCAGGCTCCGGCCGATGGCTCGATTTACTATATCGACGATGTTACTCAACAGTAAAAGATGAGAATCATGAATAAGCATTTGGTTTGGGTATTACTCGCTATGGCAGGCCTCTTTTACGCCTGTCAGGAAGAGGAGCCCGATTTAAATATCAGTGATCTGGTGGTGCCCACCAACTTGTCGCTGAACGCTCAGATCGCCTCGGATCAATCCGGGAACGTAACCGTAACGCCTTCCGGTAATAACGTGTTGTATTTCCACGTGATTTTCAATCCGGGAAGTCCTCCTATAGTTTTGACACCGGGGCAGTCCGCTGCATTCCGTTATACGCGCTCAGGGGAATACACCGCTCCGGTAACCCTGCTGGCATTTAATGCCGGGGGCTTGAGTTCGAGCCTCACCGAAGGCCTTGAGTTGGATGTTCGCCTGCTTATCGATCCGGAAACCCTGCAGAGGATCGCCGGTGATGGCGAAAAAAGATGGGTCTGGAATCAAAACGAAGGAGGCCACTTCGGCGTTGGTCCTTTAACCAATGACTTCCCTGAGTTCTTCAGTGCAGGAGCGAATTCGTTAAATGACTGTCTGTACGATGATGTACTGGTCTTTAGTTACGACGACAATGACAACTACTCGTACACGCTGGAGCCGGGTGAAAACAACGAAGTATTCATCAACTGGACGGAAGTAAACCGCTTCTTCCCGGATGCGACGCCCGGACAGTTCGTCGATGAATGCCGCGATATTACAGACAGGACGGATTTGGTCACTTTCAGTGATAGTTTTGCAATCATTCCGCCCGATGGCGATGAAACCCAATCCACCCTCAATCTCGGTAACAGTTTCGCCAGTTATTTTGCCGTAAGCTCCGGAAATTACAGCATCGTTGAATTGACCGAAGACCGATTGGTACTGCGAGGAATCAGCGCACCATTTAATGGAGATGATCCCCTGGCCTGGTATTCGACATTTATTCCGGAATAGATCGGGAATGCCGGCGGTTAGCCATCCGTTGATTCCTTATACGGACATGAAATACGTAAACATGCCAAACCTTACGCATTGGATGAAAAAGGAGAGCCCCGCGGCTCTCCTTTTGATTTTTATCCTGCTGTCCTCTTGTGGGCCAAAAGAAAGTAGACTCATCTGGAGTGAAGAGTTCGAATCCGGTGAGCTGGACCTGTCCAGCTGGAGTTACCAGGTGGGCGATGGCTGCCCGGAACTCTGCGGTTGGGGGAACAACGAGCCCCAGCTATACACCAAGGAGAATCACCGGCTGAAAGACGGAAAACTGGTGATCCAGGCGCGAAAGGAAGATACCACCTACACCTCCACCCGTATTACCACCCGGGGAAAGTTTGCGTTTCAGTACGGCCGTATGGAAGTGCGGGCAAGCCTTCCGAAGGGGAAGGGTGTCTGGCCTGCCATCTGGTTGCTCGGTTCCAATATCGATGCGGTGGGATGGCCACAATGCGGGGAGATTTCCTTCGTGGAATACCTGGGTAAGGAACCCGGGCAGGTATTTACGATGCTGCACTCACAGGACAGTTACGGAATGCAGACGGCAAACAAGAGAATTACCGGGGTACCGGATATCGAAGAGGGGTTCCATATTTTTGAAATGGACTGGAACCCCGATCAAATGGAGTTCTTCGTCGATGGGGAGTCGGTCTATACCTTTATACCCAGGGACAAGTCCGAAGCCGTCTGGCCCTTTGCTCAGCCTTTTTTCATTACGGTAAATATGGCCATAGGCGGGAATCTGGGCGGACCGGAAATAGACGACGCCATCTTTCCGCAGGAACTGGTGGTGGATTATATACGGGTCTACGAAAACTAAATCTCCAGGGCTGGAGAAATCTGCCTAACTTTAAACAAAACACCTGACCATGACAAGAGTACACTCCTACGCTGCCCAGGAACCCGGAGGCAGCCTTCAGCCCTTCGAATACGAACTCCCCGATATTGGAGATGAACACGTAGATATCAAAGTTCACTATTGCGGAATCTGCCATTCCGATCTGAGCATGCTCAACAACGATTGGGGCATGACGCAGTATCCCTTTGTCCCCGGTCATGAGATCGTTGGAGAAGTGGTAGCCGCCGGCAGTCAGGTCAAGAATGTCAGTGTGGGTGACCGGGTCGGACTCGGATGGTTTTCAGGATCCTGTATGCACTGCACCCAGTGCATGGAAGGTGCTCACAACCTCTGTGACAGCATAGAATCCACTTTGATTGGGCGACATGGAGGTTTCGCTGATATGGTGCGATCACACTGGTCCTGGGCGATTCCTCTGCCGGAAGGTTGCGATCTGTCCAAAGCGGGCCCGTTGTTTTGCGGAGGTATCACCGTATTCAATCCTATAGTTCTGTCGGGGGTACAACCCACCGATAAGGTAGGCGTCATTGGGATCGGTGGACTGGGCCATATGGCTCTGAAATTTCTGAAATACTGGGGATGTGAGGTGTATGCTTTTAGTTCGAATCCCGAAAAGAAGCAGCAAATCCTGGATATGGGCGCCCATCATGTGATCAATTCCCGGGATCCCGAAGCGTTGGACCGCATACAGGGGAGCCTGAACTTCATACTCAATACCACCAACGTAACCCTGGACTGGAATGCCTACCTGACTACCTTGGCACCCAAGGGGAAGCTGCATACCGTCGGGGCCGTGCTGGAGCCGATGGGGATACCGGCATTTAGCCTTATCGGGGGAGAGAAGTCGGTAGGGGGGAGCCCCCTGGGCAGCCCCGCACTGACCGCACGCATGATGGAATTCTGCGTCCGGCACGACATCTATCCGGTGGTGGAGGAATTTCCCATCGAACAGGTTAACGAGGCGATGAAGCACCTCGAAGACGGTAAGGCCCGTTACCGGGTGGTACTCAAGGTATAGTCGGTAATACATTTCTTTTTAATTTTATAGTAAACATTTGATTTCGAGCCCTTCCACTCGCGTCAAAGCGCAGTGGCATTCCGAACCCAGCCAACGCATGATGATAGTAACGTGTTAGCAGCTCCTATCCACGTTCAGGAACGAGAACGACTCAGGTATCTCCATTCGTTTGAATTGCTGGACACCGAGCCCGAAGAAGACTACGACCAACTCACCGCACTTGCTGCCGTTCTTTGCGGCATGCCCATTTCGTTAATTACCCTGATCGACGAGCAGCGCCAGTGGTTTAAATCCCGGTACGGTGCGGAGTTCACCCAGACTCCGAGGGAATTCTCGATCTGTGGTCATGCTATATGCGGGGACGACGATTTCTTTGAGGTGCGGGACACCCGGGAAGATGCCCGATTTTCGGATAATCCAATAGTGAAAGGTTCACCCGGGATCCGATACTACGGGGGAATCGTTCTCAAGGATCAGCGCAACCTGCCCCTGGGCACCTTGTGTGTGGTGGATACGGTGCCCAATCGGCTCGACGGGGATCAGCAGGCGGCCCTTAGAACCATTGCTCGTCAGGTCATGAACGCTATCGGCCTGCGCAAGAAGCACCTGGACTGGTCCCGGGTCAATCAGCAGCTCGAACTCCAATACAGCCGACTGGAGGAATTTGCCCATTCGACCTCCCACGACATCAAGTCTCCCCTGAATAACATTATCACCTTAAGCGAGTTGCTGGACAAGAAGTCCTCCGAATCCCTGATGGACCCCGAGTTCAGCAGGATGCTCCGAAGGATTAAAGGCTCGGCCCTGTCCATAAGGGAACAGGTGGATTTGCTGCTGGGCAGCAGTGGCCACGAACAAAAAAAGGGGCCTTCCCGGGAGAGTTTCTCCCTGGCCCGGGCCGTTCAGGATCTGAAGATGCTGTTCAGCGAAGAACCCAATCTCAACCTGAACCTGCATGCCGAGACGGAATTCATACACACCCACAAGGTAACCTTCGAACAGATACTGCTCAACCTGATAGCCAACGCCATCAGGTATAATCAGAGCGAAGTGGTCGTAGTCGATATAGAGGCCTGTGCAAGCGAACGCTTTTACACGATCAGTGTGACAGATAACGGGCGGGGTATCCCCCGGGAACAACAGGATGAGATCTTTCAGCTGTTCAGGCATCCCGGTGAAACGGACAGGCTTATTCAAAGAAGTCGGGGTATTGGCCTTCAACACGTGCGGAAGTGGGTATCTCAGCTGGGCGGTGAAATCTACCTGAATTCCCCGGTATCGGAATCCGGAGGCTCCCGTTTCGTCTTTTCCATCTCCCGTGAAGAAGAACCCTCCTGCCGCTGAGGGGATTGCGGCGAATATTCCGTACATTTCTTCCCTGTAAACCACCAAACCTGTCTGCCATGGCTTTTCGACGTGCGTGGATCGTTACCCGCAATTCAGTCATTTTCCTGCTCACCGGACTCATTGTCCTGCTTGCGTTTTTTCATTGGAGTACCCTTAAGGCCTCTAAAGATCACCTGGCCGTTCTTGGAGCCGAGGCCCCTGAACTCGAGGAAGGAGGTATTCGATTCCGCGACCTGAACAAGAATGGAAACCTGGACACCTATGAGAATCCCCGGGCCTCTGTGGAGGACCGCGTGGACGACCTGCTCTCACAGATGACGCTGCAGGAGAAGGCCTCTGCCATGTTCGTTACCATGATCGCTTCCTCCCCGGAAGGAGAACCCATAGAAACGCCGCTCTACGGAACCGACATGATGGACCTCTTTATGTCCATCCTGCTGCCCACCAATTCCGAGCTGATTGCGAAGAAGGGACTCAGCAGCTTTAACGTACTCAACTCACCGGAAAGTGCCGAAGCCATGGCACGGTACCACAACACCATTCAGAAATGGGCCGAACGAACCCGGCTGGGGATTCCCATTACCCTGGCGACCGATCCCCGTCATGCCTCCCGAAACAATCCCGGAGCTGCGGTATTTACGCCCTTCTACTCCCAGTGGCCTACCCCCTTGGGTCTGGCTGCTACTCGCGATTCCGTGCTGGTCGAAGAGTTTGCGGGGATCGCCCGGACCGAATACCTGGCGACGGGCTTCCGGCTTGCCCTTCACCCAACGGCGGATCTAGCCACGGAACCGCGATGGGGCCGCATAAATTCTACTTTTGGGGAGGATGCCGACCTGACTGCTGCCTTAACCCGGGCCTATATACGCGGTTTTCAGGGAGACTCCCTGGGAGCTACGAGTATCGCCTGCATGAGTAAACACTTTTCCGGAGGCGGACCACAGAAGGACGGGGAAGATGCCCATTTCCCGTATGGCAGGGAACAGGTGTATCCCGGCAATAATTTCGATTATCACCTTCGTCCCTTTACGGAAGGGGCTCTCCCGGCGGGTACTGCGCAGATTATGCCTTATTACGGGATACCCGTAGGACAGACTTCAGAGGACGTGGGCTTTGGATTCAATCGCGAGATGATACAGGGTTTCCTTCGCGATTCCCTTGGATTTGACGGTGTAGTTTGCACGGATTGGAACCTGATTACCGATAGCTGGATCGGTAAGGGTAGGGCCTGGGGCGTGGAAGACCTGTCCGTGCCTGAGCGGGTAAAGAAAGTGCTGGATGCCGGTTGCGATCAGTTCGGAGGAGAATCGATTCCCGGAGTGATTGTAGATTTGGTCGAGTCCGGTGAAGTGTCGGAAAAGCGCATCAACCAATCGGTCAGAAGGATACTCAGGGATAAATTCCGCCTGGGACTCTTCGACAATCCTTATGTGGACGACAGCAAGGCCAATGCCATAGCGGCTCAGGATTTGTTTGCCGAGAAAGGGAAGCAGGCACAGGCTAAATCCACCGTAGTTCTCAAGAACAACGAGATATTGCCTCTCAGGAAAGACATGCGCATTTACCTTGATGGCATCGATGACCCATCGGCCTTCGGAAAGTTTGGTCAGGTGGTTGCGAACCCGGAGGATGCTGATGTTATCGTAGCCTACAGAAAAAGTCCTTTTGAGCCCAGAAACAAAACCGTAGTAGAACGTTTTTTTCATCAGGGCCGGCTGTATTTTACCAAGGATGAAGTGGCAGAGCTCATGGACCTGGCTGCTATCAAGCCTACTATATTCGTCATTGACCTGGAACGACCTGCCATCATTACTGAAATTGATGAGGTTGCGTCGGCAACCGTCGGCGTTTTCGGTTCTTCCGATGAGGTGATTGCCGATGTACTATTCGGTAATCGGCTGCCTGAAGGGAAGCTGCCCTTTACCCTGCCCAGGGACTGGACATCCGTAGAGTACCAGAAGGAAGATGTCCCTTTCGATCTCGAGAATCCGCTTTATCCCTACGGAGCGGGCCTGGAAAACTACCGAATCCCGCAGGAGGAACCGGAGCTTTAGTACAGGGAAATTCTAACGCTAAAGAAACCCCTCCGACTTTCGGAAGGGGTTTTTGTTTAAAAAAACCCCATAAAGTGTAACAAAATCATATAGCCCTATCTTATTCAGGCGCTCAAGAAGGAATTGGGGCTCTATGAGGAACCGCTTCATATGAGCTGTGACACCACACCAGAAACGCGTGAACGCAGCAGACTCGCAGCCTCCTTCATATTTTGGGAGAGGGTTTTGTCGGGGTCCCGTATTTCGCAAATGGCATGGAAAGGGAGGGAGGATAGCGTAGAGTCGTCCATCTCCAGCATGCCACAGAAGGCTGTAACGGGAATGCCCCTTTGCTGCCCCAGCTTAAGTACCCCGCTGATGAGCTTCCCCTGGGTGGATTGCTTGTCTAAACGTCCTTCTCCGGTAAAAATGCAGTCACAGGGATGGGCTTGCAGGAAGTCCTTTACACCGGACATGTCCAGAATGAATTCTGTGCCGGATATAAACCCGGCCTGCAGGAAAGACTTGAGTCCATAGGCCGCGCCTCCCGCCGCTCCGGAACCGGGAGCCTCAGCATAGGAAGAGCCCAGAGTCTCGGACACGACGAGGTCCAATTGCCTCAGGCCCTCGTCCAGATGGTCGATCGCCCGTTCATCGGCCCCTTTCTGAGCGGCATAGACCCGCGCCGCGCCCCTGCGGCCGAACAGGGGGTTGTCCACATCGTTAATGGCTATGATCCGGACCTCGGGATGGGACTCGGGGGCACGGATTCCGGTGATGGACGTCAGATTAAGACCTATGGGGTCTAGCGGTTCTCCCACTGTGTCCAGGAAGCGCCAGCCGAGGGCGTGGGCAATACCGCAACCGCCATCATTAGTGGCGCTGCCCCCTAGGCCCACAAAGACAGTTTCCGCTCCCAAATCCAGGGCGGATCGGATCTGCATGCCGGTACCCAGGGTGGAGGTCAACAACGGATTGCGCTCCTCCTGGTCCAGCAGCTCCAGACCGCTGGCCCGGGCCAGTTCGACATAGGCGGTGCTGGAGGCGGGATCCCAGGCTATGGGTGCCATTATGCTGCGACCCAGGGGGTCCACCGTCTGTACCGGGTACTCCCGGGCGGGAGTATACAGGCGAACGGAATCCAGGAACCCTTCGCCGCCATCGGAGGCCAGGAACCCCGTTACACCCGCCTCAGGCAGGACATCGCGGATTCCCTGTTCCATAGCATTCATGACCTCAGCAGCGGTTAGGGAACCCTTGAATTTATCAGGAATCAGAACAAAATTCACGGCATCGACCTTTTGATCCATCGAAATCCGAAAGGTTTCAGCCGGAGGGGAACCTCTATCGAATCTTGAGAACTCAGCACCTCGGACCAGCCTTCGCCATCGGGAACAAATATCTGCTCGTCAAAAGAAAAGTTGTGAATGGCCTGGAGCTCCTCGGACCCATGGGTACGGGTGATGATAAACAACAGGCCTTGGCAATGATAGCGTGCGGGTCCATAGGGATGGAATACGGTCTGGCTGCGCCGGATTCGCAATAGCTGACGGTATCGGATAAAGACCCGGTAACGGAAACTGCGGGGATCGTCGAGCTCTTCCACCAACCTGGCGTAGTCCAGCTTCGCCCGGTTGATCCTCCTGGGGATACCGGAATCGATCGCCGCATTCCGATCGTTGCGGGATCCCAGCAGGGAATGGTAGTAGATTCCAGGAACCCCGGGCATGCAGAGCATAATACTCTGGGTAAGCATAAACCGATCGATCCTCAGCGTATCGTCGGCCTCCGCAGGGGTGAGCAGGTCCATATAATTGCAATTGAGCTCGTAGGGCGACCGGGTTCCATCTCCGTTATCCTTGTACGACACAAAGCCTCCGTGGGCCTCGGCATAGCCCGCAAGTTCGGATACGGCAGATTCCGGGACTATACCCTGAAGGGGACGCACGCCTATTCCGTCATGGCTTGCTGTAAAATTGAAGAAACAGGTTCCTGAAGGGATATCCAGGGACCGGGCCCAGTTGGTCAGGGTATTAATCTCTCCGCGATGCAGGGAATAAGCGAGCAGGGGAGGCAGGGTGAAGTTATAGACCATATGGGCCTCATTGCTGCCGTTGCCGAAGTAGCTGATGTTCTCGGGATGGGGAACATTCGTTTCGGTAATTAGTACGGTTCCCGGATGAATCTCATCCAGTACACTCCGCATCAGTTGAATTACCCCATGGGTCTCTTCCAGGTGAATGCAGGGGGTTCCCGCTTCTTTCCACAGGAATGCAATGGCGTCCAGGCGAAGGTAACGTGCACCCCTCGACGCGTAGAATAGCAGTATGTCCAGGACCTGCAGCAATACACCGGCATCCTTGTAATTAAGGTCCACCTGATCCCTGCTGAACGTAGTCCACACATGTACGGTCTTCCCTTCCTTTTCAAAGGGATGCAGCAAGGGCAGTGCGCGGGGGCGAACGACCCGGCTGTGGTCTTCTGCGGGATCGGCGGTGATGAAATAGCTATGGTACGGGTCTTCGCCTTTCAGGAATGCCTGAAACCATTCCGACTCCTGCGACATGTGGTTGATCACTGCGTCGAACATCAGGTCGAAGCCTCGGGCTAATGTCTCGATCTCGGCCCAGTCTCCCAGCTCCGGATTGATGCGGTAGTAGTCGATAACACTAAAACCGTCATCCGAGCTGTACGGGAAACACGGCAAGAGGTGAATAGCACTTACACAGTCCTCCAGGTAGGTGGTCGCCAACCTGTTCAGGGTAGTAAGGGGTTTCTCGCCGGATTCCCGAATTCCGTCTCCATAGGTAATCAGTATGCAGTCCCGGTGGCTGAGTTCGGTATCGAGTCCGGAGGTGCCTCCGTAGCGTTCCTTTAGCTGTTTCAGTTCTTTTGCCAGTCTTTCACTATCCTCGGGGTAAAGCCGTTTTAGGAGTTCTACCATATCAACTCAACAGGTTTTTCAGGGAAACGGACAGCCAGACAATCAATCCGAAATAGGTTAGCAGTAACACCACTTCGCGGCCCGAGGGGGAAATGGAGGCCACATCCCCCTTCCATTTTCTCCCGGGGAGTATCCGGCTTAATACGTAGCCGCTGACCAGAGTTAAAATGAAGCCGGTGGCGTTCCACCAGAACCAAAATACCTCAGGCACGTAGAGCCAGAGGTACATATTAAAGAATACACCGATCAGTATCCCTATGTTGGCTCCCAGGGCGTGCGTCCTGCGCGTGACCATGGCGAGGAAAAAGATTGCCAGTATAGGGCCGAAGAAAACAGATCCGATTTTGTTGATCACTTCGATAACGGTTCCTTCGATCTTTCCGGCGAAAAAGGCGAAAAACAGGCAGACCAGCCCCCAGAAAACCGAAAGCAACCGGGAGGTGCGCACATAGGCCTTATCCGATATGTCCGGTCGGAAGCGCTTGACGAAATCTTCGAGGGTTACGGCCGAAAGGGAATTGACCGTTGAACTCAGGGAAGACATGGCTGCGGAAAGGATGGCAACAAGAAGAATGCCGATGATTCCGTTCGGCAGGTATCGTATGATAAATACCGGCACCATCAGGTCGGCCTTTTTGCCCTCGAGGCTACTGAGGTTTGCCGAGTACACCTCAGCGAGTTGATCCTGGAATCCCGGGTCGCCGAAATACAAGGTGCCTAGCACCAGGCCCATAATGCAGTAGGTCAGCGTTACCGGGAAACGAAAAAGACCGTTGGCCAGTAGCAGTTTGCGAACCGTCGACAGATTTCGGGAGGAGAGCAGCCGCTGGGTCTGGGTCTGATCGGTTCCGTAATAGGATGCATAGAGGAAGAAGCCTCCGATGACCATGGGCCAGAATCCGAATTCGTCCTCGCCGTCCGCATTGTCGAATCCCCATTTGCCAAAGTCCACTGCGGTCAGGCGATTGGAGTCTACGCCCGATAGAAAATTCTGGATTCCCCCCAGTTCTCCGAGTCCATAGGCCAGACAAATTACAATCCCGAGGAAGAGTATCAGCATTTGTATGACATCGCCCCATATTACGGCACGCATGCCGCCCTGAAAGGAGTAGATGAGTGTGACCAGTCCAATAATCAGAACCGAAATCCAGAATTCCACTCCCGTGGTGGCCTGCAGGATCAGCGCCATGGTATACACCATGACCCCCGTTGCCACCGAACGGCTCACCTGGAACACCAGGCTGATTAACAGTCGGGAAGAGGCGTCGAATCGCCGCTCCAGGTACTCGTAGACGCTTACGATCCCCGATTTGTAGAGGGCCGGGATCAGGGCGACCATCAGGAAGGCCATGGCCAGGGGGACTCCGAATTCGTAGGTCAGCCATTTCAATCCACCCCCTTCCTTGAGCCCGACGAAGGCCGGGGCCGAAATGAAGCTGATGGCCGAGAGCTGTGTGGCCATAGTGGACAGGCTCAGGGGAATCCATCCCATGCTTTGACCGCCCAGAAAGTAGTCTTTGGAATCCTTATTTTCCTTGAAAAGGTACCCCAGTCCAAGGAATCCGATCAGGTAAACGGCTATGATGATGTAGTCGAGCGTATTCATAGATTCCCTGAAAAAGGAAAAAGGCCCTAAACCCTGGGAATCAGTCCAGCGTGCTCAGCCCTAAACGCACCATGCCTTTCAACTCCTCGGGATCCTTGCGGAACTTGGAAACAACGGTCAGACCGTGATAGAGTCCGGCCAGATAGGCCGCCGTATGGGGTACGTCGGTTTCGGGTGGGAGCTCTCCCAGTTGTATGGCCCGTTCGAGGCAATCGCTGTAGATGCAGAGCTCCTCCTGCTCGGTGCGATCCAGGTACTCCCGTATGCTTCCCTCGGCCGGGAGGAGTTCGGCAGCGGAGTTCACCAGGAAGCACCCCCTGCATTGGGGGTCACCGGCCAGATGGCCGGCTGCAGCCAGGAAGAGTTCTTTAAGGGCCTGTACCGGGGATTGCTGGTGCTCTTTGAGGATGTTCCTTCGCCATTCCAGCCCTATCGCCCTGTAACGCTCCAGTGCCCGCATAAAAAGCCGCTGCTTATCTCCGAACGTATGATACATACTCGCGCGGTTAATACCCAGGTGTTCCACAAGATCCTGTATGCTCGTATCGTGGTACCCCTTTTGCCAGAAGAGGTGCATGGCCCGGATCAGGACCTGATCTTCGTCGAACTGCTTGGTGCGCGGCATGCTTTAGTACTAGGTTAATAGCAATACTATCAAAGATATGGGATATCTGAAATCACCGGAGCAAATTTATACTGACCAGCATATTCAGAGTGTACGTGTTAATTTGGAACTGTCCAAGTACAGTACAGGCGCATATACGGGCTCTATGCAGAGATGGATACGGGCTTTAACCGGCTGATAGCTAAACCTTAAATAGTTAAGCTGTTTGTGAAGCAATCATAACCGTCAAAGTCTCATGATCTCTTTAGGCCCTGTCAGGCGTTAAACAGTCTGAAAGGCGGGTGAGGCAGCAGAATGGGTTATTTGAAAGTAGTTTTTTCGACTTTCATTCCTTCACTGGCCTCCTTGCGGACGGTAATCAAGTGGAAGCATATGCCCCACCCTCTGTTCGCCCATAGCTCCCCCGAAGAGTATACTACTAGCCGGGCCGAAGTTGCCGTAGCGGTCGATATAAAAACGCTCGCCGTTCCGCTTTATAAAGGACTGTTCATTACGGTCGTAAAGGACATACAGCGTGTTTTTCTTCGGAATGACTTCGGTCAATCCATCTTCAGTGGGCTTCAGCTCCATTACCCGATCACGTGCTATGGGGAGTCTATCGAAATAGAGCCCAAAATTTTCATCTCGCAGCATATCATTGCTCAGGGCACGCATGAAGTGCAGTACAGATCCCCGATAGGCCTTCTGTCGATTGCGGGTATAGCTACGGAGACCGCCCTCTGCAGGTGAGAACCGGACAAGACCGGTGAAAGTAACGGACCAGGCTTCCAGCCCATGATCGGATCCGGCATCGAGAATGGCCTTGAATTCCAGAAGATTATAGGAAAGGGTATAGCCCAGGGCCCGGTTTACGATAGTCAGGGGCTCCGCGGGGAAGGCCTGCAGGCTGTTTTCAGATTTACTGTAGTACAGGCGTACCGTTTCCAGGTTGAGGATTTCGCACCTTCTCCCAAAAGAAGAGCTCCCAAGGAATTCATTCAGGAAAACCCGTTCCTTCTTTTTCCGGCTCCAGGTATCCGGTTCGAGCACCACTTCGTCTAGCTCGACGGCCTTTGGTTTTAGCAGCAGCCTGCCCAGGTTACCTTCTACATCGGACAGGACCCGCGTTTCGTATCCGAGATATTGAAGTATGACCGGGGAAGTCATCCTCCAGCGCGGGGTCAGCACAAAGGCGCCATCCCTATCCGTCACGGTGCCTATGGATGTGCCGTCGAAGAAGACGGAGACCCCGACCAGTGGCTCACCGCTATTGGCATCGACTACATTTCCCTGTATTTGGTGAACTTGCGGGTACAGCATGCCCATACCCAACCACAGCACGAGCTGCAACAGAAGAGTTCCTGGCTTCACGATTCTCTGATTGATGAATCCTAAAGATAACCTCTGTCCGGCGAATCCCAAAGAAAGGCTCCGTGAGCGTATCGATCGAAAAAGTCCTTAGTCCTTCAGACCAAAGCGGGCCAGGATATCGCTCATCAGGCACCAGTTGGTGATCGAAGACTGGAAGAGATTGGCCCCTACAAAGGCCGTGAACCACAGCCAGTTGATATTGATATAAACGGCCAGCAATATGCTGATCAGTATAAATAAACCGGCGATGGCATGTAATACTCGGGTTTTCATGATATTGGATTAAATAATTTTTTTGGCATCCATCAGGGCTGCATGTATGTGCGACTGCGATTCCTGTTGAGCGTTGAAGTCTTCGATGGAGGACATAAGCGATTGAATGCTGCCGTTTTCCACAAAGACGTAGAACAGGGTGGACCGGTGCTCTCCCATTTCCGAGGCAAACCAGTTTCCTGACTTGCGTTCGCGGGGGATATCCTTGTATCCGGTAACGTCCATATAGGAGAACGCATCGACGTGGTGTTCTTTGAGCAAACGTCTGATGTCCTTTTCGTAGGACTGTACAGCAGTGATAACCAAGAGGTGCATGATTGCTTCATTTAGGGGTTAGCGGGATTTTCCCAATTCTTTCGTTCGGTCATGTAATAGATCAGCGGGACCACGACCAGGGTAAGCATAGTGGAAACGATGGCTCCTGCGACCAGAGAGATTGCCAGTCCCTGAAATATAGGATCAAATAGTATAATCGAGGCTCCGATGACCACGGCCCCGGTGGTGAGCAATATGGGTGTGGTGCGCACCGCACCGGCCTCGATAATCGCTGTTTTGAGGTCGATTCCCTCCTTGAGACGGATCTCGATAAAGTCGATAAGCAGTACCGAATTCCTCACCATCACCCCGGCAAGGGCAATCATACCGATAAAGGAGGTAGCCGTGAAGAACGCCCCCAGCAGCCAGTGGCCAAGAACGATTCCGATCAGGGACAGGGGAATGGCCAGCATCATCACTAAGGGCGTCCGGAAGTTTTGGAACCAGCCCACGATCAGCATGTAAATGATAATAATCACCACCAGGAAAGCTCCCCCCAGGTCGCGGAACACCTCCAGTGTAATCTGCCATTCCCCATCCCATTTCAGAGAGAATTCGGATTCGTCCTCGGGCTGGTTCATATAGAGTTCACTCAGGCCATAGCCCTCGGGCAGACTTATGTTCTGAAGTTTCTCTGACATTCCCAGTATGGCGTAGGCGGGGCTCTCGAGTTCACCGGCCATATCGGCAAGCACGTACACTACACGCTTCTGGTCCTTTCGATATATGGTAGGATTCAGTATGCCCTCCTCTACCCGGACCAGGTCGCTGACCGGAACCATCTGGCCCTGTTGCCCCCGTACCTGGAGGGTTTGTATCAGATCGATGCCGGCCCGGTCTTCCTCGGGCAACTGCAGCTTGATCTCGACCGGATTGTCGGCCCGTTCATCATAGAGGGTGCCGATGGGATGCTCTCCGATCAGATAGGTCAGGTTTCCTACGATCTGCTGGGGAACAATGCCGTGCATCATGGCCTTTTCCCGATCGATATTCAATACATATTCGGTCTGCGGTGCTTCGACATACCAGTCGATATCCACCACGTCGGGGGTATCGCTCAGAATATCCTTGACCTGCCTGGCTACCTGGATCTGCTGCTGATAGTCCGGGCCATAGACCTCGACGACGAGAGTGGACAGCACGGGTGGTCCCGGAGGAACCTCCACGATCTTGGCATTGGCGCCGTACTTTCCGGCTATGCGCTGCACTTCCGGGCGTACCCGGGTGGCAATTTGATGGCTGTCTTCGGAGCGATGCTCTTTATGCAGCAGATTGACCTGTATATCGGCCATATTGCTGCCTCCTCTGAGGTCGTAATGGCGAACCAGCCCATTGAAGGTGATGGGAGCGGATGTCCCGGCATAGGTCTGGTAGTTCACGACTTCCGGCACACCGGAGAGGTATTGAGCGATTTCCGTCGTCACGGCGGCAGTTCGTTCCAGGGTTGAGCCCTCCGGCATATCGATCACCACCTGGAACTCGTTTTTATTGTCGAAGGGCAGCATTTTTACCGCTACGGACTTGGTAAAGAACATGGCCACGGAACCCAGCAGGAGTATTACGGTAATTCCGAGCATAAGCCACCTTTTCGAACCGCTGTCGAGCAGAGGTTTCTCAATGCGATGGTAAAAGCGGTGTATCCACCCCGGAGCGTGTTCCTCCTCAGGAGCGCCTTCCGGGTGTTTCTTGTCTTTTTCCCTGAGGAAATAATAGCCCAGGTAGGGAGTTACGGTCAGTGCAACAAAGAGCGACAACAGCATGGCAATGGATGCTCCTATGGGCATCGGGCTCATGTAGGGGCCCATCATACCGGAGACGAAGGCCATGGGAAGTATGGCTGCGATTACCGTGAAGGTGGCCAGTATGGTCGGGTTACCCACCTCATTGATCGCGTATATTGCGGCCTGCGAAAAGGGCAGCCGTCCGGACTTGAAATGCCGGTGCATGTTCTCGGCGATAATGATGCTGTCGTCCACGACGATCCCCACGACAAATACCAGGGCAAAGAGGGTGATGCGATTCAGGGTATACCCGAGCATGTAGTAGCTGAACAGAGTCAGTGCAAAGGTCAGGGGGACAGACAGGAACACGACCAGACCGCCCCTCCAGCCCATGGCCAGCATGACGAGTACGGTCACGGCCACTATGGCTACCATCAGGTGGGTCAGCAGTTCGCTAACCTTGTGGGAGGCAGTCTCCCCATAGTTACGGGTCACTTCCACCCGTACATCGTCGGGTATCAGAGTCGTGCGGAGCCGCTCGATTTTGGCCAGGATCTTATCGGCAACCTTCATGGCATCGGCCCCTTTTACCTTGGCCACGGACAGGGTTACGGCCGGATAGAGTGCGGGCGAATCCGCATAATCCTCCTGGGCCCGACCGTATCCGAAACCTACGTAATCATTGGGTTTGGAGGGGCCGTCTTCGATATGGGCCACCTGATGCAGGTAAACGGGAAGTTCGTTATTGGATCCCACGACCAGGTTTCCGACATCTTCCGCGTCTTCGAGGAATTCACCGGTGGTAATGAGGAACTCTTCATCAGCCCGGACGAAACTGCCGGATTGTGAACTGCTGTTATGGGCGCGGACCATCTGCATAATGCCTAGGGCGTCCACGCCGTTACCCGCCATGCGGTCCTTATCCAGCACGATTTTCAGTTGCCTGGGTCGTCCGCCTATCTCCCGGGTAATGGATACATCCTTGATCTTCTTGATTTCCGTGGCCACTTCCTCGGCCACCAGCCTTAACTGGTGGTCGTCGTATTCCTCACTCCAAAGCGTAAGGCCCAGCATCGGCACATCGTCTATGGAACGGGTTTTGACGATGGGCTCATAAACGGTTTCCGGAAATATATTCCGGTGTTTCATCAATTCGTCGTAGAGTTTTACATAAGACCGCTCGGTATCTTCGCCTACGTAGAACTGAACTACCATTACGGCCCTGCCGTTCATGGACATGCTGTGTATATGCTCCACGCCCTTGATATTGGATACGATCTTCTCCAGGGGCTGCACTACGCGGCTCTCCACCTCTTCGGGGGAGGCTCCGGGATAGCCCACCATCACGTCGGCCATGGGGACTACGATCTGCGGCTCCTCTTCCCGTGGAATCAGGAAGGAGCTGTAGACTCCTATGATCATCAGAGCCACCATAAGCAGCACGGTCAATTTGGAGTGTATAAAGAAGTTGGCAATTTTGCCAGAAATTCCGTCTTGCATTCCTATCTGATTTATAGTATTCCGTCAGGCCTATTGGACCTGTACCGGAACGCCGTTAAAGATTTTGCCCCTGGACTCCACGATATAGGATTCGCCCGGACGTATGCCGGATAGGACCTCTACCCGGTTGCCGTTTTCCTTGCCCAGCCGTACCCATCGAAGTACCGCAGTATTCTTGTCGCTCAATGCGTAGATTCCGGTGAGTTGCCCGTTGCGAATCAAGGCCTCCTTGAGGACCATGGGTGATGAGCCTTTTGCGTTTTCATTGTTATCGGCAACGATGCTCACACCTACAAACATGCCCGGATAAATGCCTTCAGTTTCGGTCAGGCCAATCTTAACCAGGAATTGTCCTCCCGTATTCCGTGCGGAAGGACTTACTTCGGTGACCTCTCCCTTGAGGATCTTCCCATTGGACTTGATGTGAATCTCCGCCTCGGCTCCTGCCTGTACTCTGGAGATTTCCGATTCAGGCACCATAACTACGGCTTCATAGTTTGAGGTTCCTTCCACAGTAACCAGAGGCATACCCGGATTTGCTATATCCCCGACCTTGACGAAGGTGTTGGCCACCACACCCGAAAACGGTGCTCTGAGGTTGGTGTAGGCGAATTGGGCATTGACTTCCTTCTCCATCTCGCGCGCGGCCTGAAGACCGGCCTCGGCTGACTCATAGCGCGTAGTCATGTTCTCCAGTTCCTTTTCTGAGGCGCTGCCCTTTTCGTAGAGTTCCTGAAAGCGCTGGAAGTCTTTACTTGCGTTCTTAAAGTTGCTCTCTGCCTGAATGATAGAGGCGGATACCTGAGCCTTTTTTGCCCTCAGGTCAG
Organism: uncultured Flavobacteriaceae bacterium; assembly: GCA_964550895.1. GTDB lineage: Bacteria > Bacteroidota > Bacteroidia > Flavobacteriales > Flavobacteriaceae > CAZKAP01. The sequence goes on along the minus strand of CAZKAP010000001.1, from coordinate 37,090 downwards.
TGCTGCTCAGGGTAAGCAGTAGCTGTCCTTTTTGAACCCGCTCTCCGGGTTGCACCTTCACTCCGGTTACGCTCCCCATCATGCGGGTGCTCAGATTGGCGCTGTTTCCTGCTTCTATCCTACCGCTTACGGTTACCAGCGACTGGCTCCCCGCTGATTCAGCCGTTTGCACCGAAACGGCTACGGGGTCCCATTCCCGGGTCTCCGCTTCCTCATGTGAACCACAGGCTGCGGCTAGTCCGAGAAGGAGGGTTAGTGCTGTGTATTGAAATGATTTCATCGGTTTCTTTTTTTGGATTTATTATTCTCGTGTCAGGAACTCCAGGTACTCCTGAGTAAAATTGTATTCGAAGACGGCTTGATTGAGTTGCAGTTCTTTTTGGAAAAGCCGGCTTTCCGACGCGAGCAGGTCGACGGTCTTCTCCAGACCCTGTTCGAAGCGGTCTTTCCTGATTTTATAGGATTCTCGTGCTTGTTCAAAGGCCAGTTCCATCATGTCGATCTTATTGCGGGTGACCCGCAGCATACGCCGTGTTTTGTTGAGTTCACTCACCTGTCGGGCTTCGTATTCCTGTTGTTCAATTCGAGCCTTTTCCCATTCAAGCCGGGCCTTGTCCGACTGGGCTACCTGCGAGTAACCCTTGAAGATGTCCCAGGATAACTGGGCTCCGAGGATGTAACCGGAGGCGTCGAATTCCATAAACTGCCCATCGAACATCTGATAGCTGCCGAAGGCATTGACTCGGGGGATAAACTTCATCCGGGCCGAACGGTGCATGTTCCGATACCCTTCCACGGATTTCTCCATGGCAATGAGATCCTTACGCCGACTGGGGAAGGCCTTGCCTATCTCTGTCGCACTGAACTCACTGTTGAACTCCTCACTGGGTTTTAACAGGTCCGAGGCCATTTCTTCTCCCATGAGTACCCATAGCATATCCGATGTGTTCCGGACTTCGGATTGGGCATACTGTAGTTGGTTCTTAACCTCATTGGCGCGCACCTGGGCATCCAGCACATCGGCTCGTTGTACTAATCCCTGATCGAAGTAATCGGTGACCATGCGTACGGCTTCTTCGGCTGTTTTCCGGGCCCTCCTTAGAACCGATACCGTCTGGTAGGTTAGCTGCAACTGCATGTAAAGTCTGGATGCTTCGAATTCGAGGTATTCCCGCGTTCTGCCCGCCTTCAGTTCATAGGCTTCCTGCTGAATTTTTGCAGCCTTTCGACCAAATAGCCCATCCAGATTCAGCAGGGGTTGCTGCACCTGTATTTCCAGAGCGAAATTCTCTATGGATTCCGGATCGTTGAGCAGGGCCGGATTGAAGTCGTTTTGAGTAAGTATTTCCTGGTTGAGTCGGGAACCAAAGGCCATCAGAGGATTGTTGGTGGTAATGGCCGAATACGAAGCCGAAACCGAGGGCATGAACAGGGAGTTCGACTGCCGGTAGTCGGCCCGGGCCATCTCGGCCTCCTTATCCGAAACCCTCTTCCTGTAGCCGTTCTGAACCACCCGTTCGATAAACTCCAGTTTACCGATCTGAAGGGTATCCTGTCCATAGGCCGTCAGGGCAACGACTACCAGGAGAGTGAAAACTGTGTATTTCATGTGTGATTATTTTCTTCGGCGAAAATAGACCAGTAAGCAGGCTGCTGTCAGTAGCAATAGTTACACAGTAGTCAAGCCCAGTAAAATCCGGGGTTACGACGGCTGTCAGGAGCGTGTTCCCCCGTGACCTCCGGCGACTATGTTCAGTATTCGGATATTCAGATAGATAAACCGGAAAAACTGTATGATTGGATTCTGCATGTACGCCTTCTGCGCACCCGTGATTCGCTTTGCCATAATTGCTCTTTTACTCTGGGATCAGCCACCAGAAGGGTTTCATTTTCGCTTTGTAGATAAAAGCATAGTGCAGGGCGAGTTTCACCCAGTGACCGGCCAGTCCCATCTCCCCGAAGGTCTTTCCGATATTTCGGCCGCCGGTGTCCTTGTATTTCTCGTAGTCGGGAACGATGGGGTAGGTGGTTATGCTGATGCCACTTCCGCTGAACAGTCCGAAACCGGCCGAGGCGATGCAGGCAGCGCCCATGTTCCCCAGTGAACCCTTATGATGCATGGATTCCTTACCTTTCTTAATCGATTCGATTATGTTATCCGCCACCAGTTTGGCCGTAATGCCCGAAGGCATACCGGTGCGTGGTGGAGCAGGGAAGATCTCAGTGCCGTTGGGACTCTTGCGCGGTTTGGAGATGGTATGCGGGGGCGCGAATGCGATCCCCGGTGCAAAGATGTTGGGATAACTCGGGTTTTGATAGGTCTCCGGCCAATCCTGTACCCTCCATTGTTCGTAGGGTTTGGGCGTGTAATCGGCATCGACGATCATGAATCCTTTGAACAGTCGATCGGTGATATCGCCACCGGCCTTGTCATATGCCTTGAATCCGTGACCGGAGAAGGCGGGAATAAGCATACCAAAGTCGTATGACTCCGTCTTGTGCTCACCATCCAGATTTTCGTAATGCACGAGTCCGGGCTCTATCTTGTTTACCCCGGCCTCGAGTATCCAGTCGATACCCCGATCCCTGAATACCATCTCGACCATTTCGTCGGAGCCCATGGGTTTCCCCTCGTATTTAAGTAGCATGCCATCCATGCCGAAATCGCCGAGTTTATGCTCGTTGGATATCCATTTCAGGGAGACTTTATCCCTGACCTTTCGCTTGCGGAGTTCCTGTTCGACATTGAGAATATACTCAAAGGCAGCTCCCTGGCAGGTGGCTTTAGGGTGTCCTGTACCGATCAGTACATTTAGCTTGCGGTCCGAATTCTTCGCCCTGGCCGCGAGTTTATCCAGGCCTTCGGCGGCGTGCTGGGCATGGTCGTAAGTACAGACGGAATACATCTCGTCCTCCCCCGGGTTCAGACCCTCCGTATTCCCGAATGCCAGCTTGGGGCCCGTGGCATTGACCAGGTAGTCGTAGGTGACCTGTTCGAGGCTTCCCTTCTTTTCGCCATGTACGTACTCGATGGTCACATAGGGAGGGTGGTCCGCGTCACCCTCGGGATGAAAGGATATGGCCTTGGCCTGCTTGAACATTATACCCTTGCGTCTGTAGAGCGGTTCGAGCGGGAAGATCAATTGGCTCGGCTTCATCCGTCCGATCCCTACCCAGATATTGGAGGGAATCCATTGATAATTCCTGTTGGGTGAGACCACGACGACCTCGTGTTTTCTGGAGAGTTTTCGCCTGAGGTGAGATGCGGCGGTGTGTCCGGCTATACCGGCTCCCAAAACGACAATCCTGGACATAATAAGCTAGAATGATTTTTCCAAATATATAGGATGGTCCGGCCGAACTTTGGAACACAGGTTACACAAGGACCAGATTCTTCGGAGCAAGTGATAGAACCGTCTATATGAATCCATCGGGGGATCCCCACGAATGTGATTAGGATCATTTTTCAGGCCCCAGAGGTGCATCAATTTGCCGGGCGCGCGCAACACAAGCTGATAAATATCATAGTTTATCCATGAGGGAATCAAATATTTTTGGAAGATCGGCTGAGTTAACCGGTGCGATGGTCAGATCGGAAAATGTCTATTTATTGTATTCGATATGAAAAATATAGTTGTTTTAGGTGGAAATTTTGCCGGATTTACCTCTTCGACCCTGATAAAGAAAAAGCTTCGCAAGAAAGATGGATACCGTGTAATCGTGGTATCCCCCAGTACCGACTTTCTCTATGTACCTTCATTAATTTGGGTGCCTTTTGGAAGACGTAAGCTGGAAGAGATCCGATTCGACATTCGACCGGTTTTCAGAAAGAACGGCATCGAATTCCTGCATACGGCTGCGGAGCGCATCGAACCGGACGAAAAACGGGTATACCTGACCAATGGCGAAACCCTGGATTATGAGTATCTCGTCGTGGCTACCGGTGTGGAAATGAATTTTGACTTCCTCGATAATCTGAAGCCGGAGGATAACATGATTCAAAATATCGTGATTCCCAGATTAGCCATCAAGGCCTACGAACATTTTGAGGAGCTGGTCAGGGATCCGGGCCCTGTTATCGTGGGGGCTACTCAGGGGGCGAGTTGCATGGGAGCGGCCTACGAATACCTCTTCAATATGGACAAGGAACTGCGTAAGCGTAAGGTGAGGAAAAAGGTCGACCTGATCTGGATTACGCCGGAACCCTATGTGGGCAATTTCGGTATAGACGGCATGCCTGGAGGGGAAACCATGCTTAAGACCTTCATGAAAATGTATAACATCCGCTTTATCGTAGATGCGAGCATCGAAGGCATCGAGAAGGATAGGCTGATACTGAAAACAGGCGAGGAGCTGCATTATAAGATGGCGATGCTCATGCCTCCTTTCGAAGGAGTACCGGCCATGAAGGACAGTCCGAAGCTCGTCGATGCCAAAGGTTTCGTGGAGACTAAGGCGTCATATCAGCACATTAAATACGATAGTGTATTTGCGGCAGGACTTGCCGTACAGGTTAAAGCGCCGTTCGAGATCACAGGTACGCCTTTCGGAGTACCCAAGACGGGTTACCCCAGCGATGTAACCGGGAAGATCGTCGCGAAGAATATTATACGTTTAATACGCGGAAAGAAGAAATTGGTGGAAAAGGACTGGGGAAGGATACCCGCCCTATGCGTCATGGATGCAGGCCATAAGGAAGTGTACCTGTTAGCCACCAGTTTGTTTAAACCCCGGCAGTTTGCCATTATCCTTCCCAACGTCTTTAACGATTTGGGTAAGATTTTCCTGGAGCGGTATTTCCTGTGGAAAACGCGTCGGGGCCTGGCCTGGTTGCCTTGATCCGGGATCTTTGAAGGAACTTAAGCCCTGCAGTTTATACCGCAGGGTTTTTTTTGGACTGGGGTTATCAGGGGAGCCCCCTTTTTGTTAATTAACAGGTATATTGTTTGTAATAATTTATTCTGCCCAGGCCTCATGAAAAAACTTCGATTCCCGAGCGCCCAGACCTTGCTGATACTGATAGCGGCCCTGGTCGCCCTGCTCACGTGGATTATACCGGCAGGAAAGTACGACTCCCTGATGTATCAGGCCGAGTCCGGCCGCCTGGAGCTCATTCGACCGGATGGAACCTTGGCCGTGCCGGCAACCCAGGCGACGCTGGATTCCCTGGGGATCAGAATTCCCTTAGAAAAGTTCACCAGCGGGGATATTTACAAGCCCATTGGAATACCCGGAACATACCGGGAGCTTCCATCCCGACCCCAGGGATTGGCTGCCCTCGCACAATCCCCCATACGCGGTATTATCAAGGCGGCTGATATCATATTCCTGGTTCTGGTGATCGGCGGGCTCATCGGGGTGATGAATGTCACCGGGGCATTAAATGGATTACCCGGGTGCTTCGCGACCGGGAATCCCTGCTCATCGTACTGGTTACTTCTCTGATCGCAGCCGGAGGTACTACCTTCGGTATGGTGGAGGAAACCATGGATGTTTAGGCACAATACACCCAATACCGTAATACTAGGAAAGTTAGATGTTAGCAGTTCGCACATAATTATCCAGTAATGCTACAATGGGTTTTTTTCGCAGTTACGTTTGGACAGCTGGGACAGTCTAAATCTGAATAGGGTGAAATCGGTAATTTAACTCGTACATAATAATTACGTAATGCATTTCAATGGCAGCCGTATTATCTTACAAAAAATTTAAGTATTATATCAATATACTCAGTTATGAAAAGTTTGGATATAGTAAAGTTCGAAGTCATTTTTTTGGTTTTGCTAGTTGTAACTATTTTTACAGGTTGCACAGAAACAGAAGAAGAATGCTACAGTTGCGATGTAAATATTGATAAATGGGCTAAGGAAAACTTTGAAGAAATATCCACATATAACAGAAAAGAATTGGGTAATCTCAGTCGAAGTAAAAGAAAAGCCGCTTTTCGAACGATGGATGCTTTACACCGACGTTCGGTTTGGAATCAGAAAATAGGATTAATCAGAGACCTTTTGAAAACATCGGAGGAGAGGAAACACTTAGATAAACTTATCGGATTTTTGGAAAAAATAGATTTTGGTAAAGAGTTGTCTAGCGAGGAGGTATATAAATTCAATAATTGGTTTGAATACGGTGAAATGAAATTTGGATGGAATAAGTACTTTCTTTATTCGGCCTTTTTTGACGTCACATCTCCAGTATTGGATAAATACGATTTTGAAAAATTATATAAATTTGAATTGAGTTCGAATAATACGAACAAGGCACCACAGTATAGTACAGCCTCATTTTTTATTAAACCTTTTGCGTTGACTCAGGAAGAACCTGATTGTGATACTAGATGGTGTGATTATTGTTACTCCTTCGGTGGTCAGTACTGTGTACCTGATTGTAGCAATACTAACATTGGATGTGGATGGTTTTTGTTAGAAGGTTGTGAGTTTGACTGTAGATTGACTCCACCTGATATAATTACTTCTCCAGATTAATTAGGTTTTATAAGTATTGAATTGTCAAACTGGGGTCACATTGAAGAAACCCCTAAAAACTGGACAGTAAGTTAAGTTAGGAAACAACCCTTGAATTTACTGAAATGGCAAATAGAACATAATACATGAATCCTTCACCCACCGTTTTACGACTCATAGAAAGCTTTTTTAGATTTTTTGGCTTGTTTTTCGTTTACCTGTTTACAGGATTGATTTTTAAAGGCAACCATAATTATATGATTGCTTTTGTACTGACTTCTAGTTTTTTGCTATCCTTTTATTTTTTTGACAAAAAGGATCCCGAAGGGAGTATTAAACGAACGGTTTTTACAACATTTACTCCGTTTCTGCTTCTTTTTATTATTTCCTCCATTTTTGTAGGCTTTGAACGATCAATACTTTACATCATTTTAATACCCGTATGCGCCGCAGTTGGTTTTTCGTTTAGAGCCAACAGAAGGATATGGAAACCTGTCTTCGTAACTATTCTTATTGTCTGTTCTTCTTTTTTTCTACATAAGAACACCTTCTACTTAATCGCAAATAGGAATTCGAGAACGAATGAATCAGCTAAAGAAGTAGTCGTCATAAGTAAAGCAATGGATACTATCCGAGTTGATCAAGAAGGGATATCAGTAATAGACTTCTGGACCAGAACCTGTTCAATTTGCTTTAAAACTTTCCCTCAATACGAAAGTATTTATAATGAGTACAGAAGTGATTCGCGGGTAAACTTCTACTCGGTTATTGTACCTGTTTATAAAGACAGCATCGAAACATCAATTGAAGTAGTGAAACGGCTGGATTATTCATTTCCTATTTATTATTCGCCTTCAAGGGATGATGTCGAACGTGACTTTGGTTTTAACGCTTATCCCCATCTAGTAATCATTAAGGATGGTCGAATACGATATAATGGGTTACTCATTGTTGATAAAAAGGTTTTCGTAAACCACTTAAGTACCGAAATTAGTCGTTTGCTGAATGAATAGGGACAAGTGGAATTGCAACAAAATCCTGGAAAAAGAGTTAAGCTAAGCTGCCAATTTTTGGTATGACATTAAATGCTCGAATTCGATCATGTTGAGCGCGCCTAAAGCGGGATGCCTTCTTTTGCGATTATACCCGGTCTCGATCCATTGAAACAGATCCAGTTCTGCCTGGTTTTGTATCAGCCCCTTAAATACCTGGACAGATTTTCTAAGGATTGATAGCATTTTTCATAGATTGATGGCATGAAGAAACTCAAGTTTCCGTCCGCCCAGACCCTGCTGATCTTAATCGCTGCTCTAGTCGCCCTGCTCACCTGGATCGTCCCGGCAGGAAAGTACGACTCCCTGATGTATCAGGCCGAGTCCAACAAGCTTGAAATCAATAGGCCGGGAGAATCCGTGACACTGCCTGCAACCCAGGCGACCCTGGATTCACTGAGGATAGCTATACCCATAGAGAAGTTTACCAATGGGGATATCTATAAGCCGGTCGGCATACCGGGTACGTACAGGGTGCTGCCTGCCAGTCCCCAGGGACTGGCCGCCCTGGCTCAGTCTCCCATACGCGGCATTATCAAGGCGGCCGATATCATATTCCTGGTTCTGGTGATCGGCGGGCTCATCGGGGTGATGAACGTCACCGGGGCGCTTGATGCCGGCATTCAATGGATCACGCGGGTACTTCGAGATCGGGAATCCCTGCTTATCGTACTGGTTACTTGTCTGATCGCAGCCGGGGGCACTACCTTTGGCATGGCGGAGGAAACCATGGCCTTTTATCCCATCCTTATACCGGTATTCCGGGCGGCGCGCTACGATTCCATGGTGGGGCTGGCCTGCATCTTCCTGGGGTCGGCCATAGGCAGTATGTGCTCGACAACCAATCCCTTTTCGACCATTATCGGTTCGGATTCGGCAGGCATCAACTGGCTTACCGGTATCGAGTTCCGGGTAATCATGTTGGGGGTTTGCCTGGTGATAACTATAGCCTACATTCTTCGGTACGCGAAGAGAGTTCGTTCCCATGCCGACTTTCAGACCCCCGTGGAGGGGAATGACATTCCGGCTGGCCCGGGCCGCACGATTACTCCCAGGCTGTGGACGATCATAGGGGTCTTCAGCATGAGTTTTGTAGTTATGGTGATCGGGGTCTCCTTTCTGCACTGGTGGTTCGTCGAGATGACCGCGGTGTTTCTGGTAGCCGCCATTGTGATTGGTTTTATTGGGCGGATACCCGAGGGAGAGTTTGTGCGGGAGTTTTCGAAAGGGGCCGCCGATCTGCTTAGTGTAGCCTTTATTATAGGTATCGCCCGGGGCGTCACCATACTAATGGAAGACGGCCTGATCAGTGATACCGTACTCTATCACGCCAGCTCCCTGACAGAAGGGATGAACAAGGGACTCTTCGTCAATGTGGCCCTACTCTTCTTCGGTGGCCTGAGTTTCTTTATGCCTTCTTCCTCCGGTATGGCCGTGCTTACCATGCCGATCATGTCGCCTTTGGCAGACTCGGTAGGCATCGGGAGGGAAACGGTGGTGGACGCCTATATCTACGGTCTGGGCCTGTTCTACCTGGTGAATCCCACCGGCCTGATACTCGCCGCCCTGGCCCTGGTCAACATCACCTTCGACCGCTGGTTGAAATTCGTACTTCCCCTTCTTGCGATACTTACGCTGGTCACCATGGCCGGGTTAACGATCTCGGTTTACATATAAGGTAATGGAATGCCCTGTGAAATGGTAATGTGAAAAGGAGGGAATTATAGATTCTCCTCTGCAAGTTCTTCCTCTATTAGATTGGAAAGGGCTTCGATCTCCCTGTGCAGACTCCGCCGGTATCTCAGCGTTGTGTGCGTTAGATCCAGTTTCATTCCAATCAGGTTTCGGACATTTGGCCGGGAAAAGAGTTCCCGGTAGTCATTATCGTGCTCTTTCGCGTAGTCGGCATCGGGGAAGCCCCTCTTGAGCAGGGGAATGAAGTTGAGCTGGCTCTCTGAGATATCATCGATTCTCAATTGTTGTACGGTCAGGCGATCGCCAATCAGGCGTGCCAAATTTTCCTGGCTTTCTTCAATTAGGGTGAATCGCGCCCGGATCTGTTCATTTTCGATTAATCCGAATCGTCCTGAGTTCTTGAGTTCGGTATAGGTATTGATTACCGGCCGTTCCAGGGTGTTGTCCCACAGTATGCGATAGGCCAGTGTATCCGATAATGGTAGCGTATCACCATGGGTCAGACCCAGAGCGGCCATGTACGTACTTATGTCATACTCTTCTCCGGCGATATTCCGGGCGGATTGTTCCCGGGCGGACTCCAAATCCAGCAGCAGGCTTTGAAGGATGGTTACTTCTTCCTTAGCTCTCTGGCGTTCCTGGTTCCAATTATTGAGCTGTAGGGCAATCAGTATACCGAGCATTACGAGTACGATCTCACCGATCGCATAGCCCAGATATTGGGTGAACTTATTCGATCTGAGCAAAAGGAGTCTAAGCCTGCGGAAAAATGTCATGGGTAGGACGGATGATGGATGTTGGCAGGCACAAATAACGCAATATATCTCTAACCTTTCAGGTCCGGTCTGGTCGGACGAACCTCGACTTTGCTCGGTAGGGTACGCGGATGCATACGCAACAGGTCCACTACAATTTGTCCCAGGTCTTCGGGCTGTATTTTCCAGGCGTCCGCTTCTCCTGGCTCGTGGGCATTGAAGTGGCTGGCGACCGATCCGGGCATGATGGTGGTCACTTTGATGTTGTATGGTCTAAGGTCGAGCATGGCGGCCTGACTGAAACCGACCAGCCCGAATTTAGAGGCATTATACCCGGCTCCGTTTGGGAAGAAATTGGTTCCTGCCAGGCTCGCCAGGGTCATGAAATACCCTTCAGATGCTTTAAGAGCTTCCACGGTCGCCTTGAGGGTGTGGAAGGGACCGCTGAGGTTGGTATCGATCATGGCATTCCACTGGGCCAGTGTCATTTGATCGACGGGCGCGAAGTTTCCCAGGCCGGCATTGGCCATCACCACATCTATCCGGCCCCAGGCTTCCAGGATAGCTGCTGCTGCGGATTCCTCCTGATCTAAAAACCGCACGTCAGATCCCAGTCCGAGTACACGATCCTCCGGGCCCAGCTCCCGCGCGGCCTCCATGGCCTGTACGGCATCGCGACCCGAAAGGGCAACGCGGTAGCCTTCTTCCAGCAGGGCTTTAGCAATTCCGTATCCGATTCCTTTAGTACCACCTGTAATGTAGGCTACCTGATCTAATTTGCGGGGGGTATCCATAAGTAGTGCGTTTAATGATTTCCGATTTTGTATTGGAGCTACTAAGGTACTTTATAATGCTTAGTTGGATAAAATGCGGCCGATTCCGAAAAAGTTAATTCGAGCCGATCCGGAAACAACAATAGACTAAAAAAGGAGTTTTAAGATTGCGTTCAGCCTGGGAGTAGAATTTCGCCCTAAAACCGGACCATCAGCCATAAAACAGCGTGTTTTCCTGCAGTTGGTCGAATTCACCCCCGAACCTGACAAAAGTCATAGCGGGAGCCTGCGTGGTTTCCGAGTTTAGCACCCGAGACGGGGTGCTTTCGGAGCTTTCGTAAGCCCTCAGAAAGGCGGAAGCCTCGATTGTTAAAATTGCTATTCGATCATGAAGGATCTTTCTAAAAGGATTCCCATACTGGTTGCGACCGTGGTACTGCTGATGGTAAGCAGCTGCTATTACGACCAGCGGGAGGAAGTCCTGCCGGGAGACACTGTAGTGTCGTTTTCGGCGGATATCCAGCCCATTTTCAACACCCATTGTACCGTCTGTCATCCCAGCATCAATCCGACTCCGGACCTGAGCAGCAGCAATTCATACGATGCGCTCATCCAGGGAGGGTATATCGATCTGGACGATAGCGAATCCAGTCTGCTGTATCAGCGACTCATTGGAAATCCCACGGTAATGCCCCCGTCAGGAGGTCTGCCCGGCACTGAGATCAATAAGGTGCTGAGTTGGATCGAGCAGGGTGCCCCTAACAACTAAGCCCGATGATCCCAAACATTTCATTCCCCATACGGTTCCTGCTGGTCATTTTCGCCCTGAGTACGGCCAGCCTTAGCGGTCAGGAGATCGAGGAGGAGCCCCAGAAGAAAAAAGAGCGGCCCGAACGGCCCGCCTTTGCCAATACGTATGTGATCAACTTCCCGAATACGGTCATGACCGGGCGCAAGGGTCTCGAGGCCCAGATACAACACCGGTTCGGACTGGTCAATGCCGCCAGTAACGACCTGGCCGGCATCTGGGGGCCCGCCAATATCCGGCTCGGGATTATGTATGGGATTTCGGATAATGTAAACCTGGGATTTGGAATGACCAAGTTCGATCGACTCTACGACGGGAGCCTGAAGGTAGCCATTATGAGGCAGACGCGCTCGGGTTCCCGACCCCTGAGCATAGGATACTACGGGAATTTTGCCATAGATACCCGCAGCCGGGATTTCTTCGAACTCAACCAGGATCGCTTCTCGTACTACCATCAGATTTCGTTTACCCGCCGTTTCAGCCGTACCTTTTCCATGCTGCTGGCTCCTAACCTGTCGCACTATAACCTGGTGGAGAGTGGCATGAAGAACGATACCTTTGCGGTACTGCTGGCCGGACGCTTTAAACTCACCCCCAAGACGTCCATACTGTTCGAATACAACCAGCCTTTCGCATCCACGGAAGTCGAAGGAGGCTTCGAGCCTGAGGCCGGAGTCGGGCTGGGAATCGAATTTGCCACCCTGGGACATGCCTTCCAGCTGTTCGCCACCAACTACAGCGGGATCGTACCCCAGAAGAGCGTAGTGCATAACCCCAACGATTTCTTTGCGGGTGATTTCCTTTTGGGATTCAATATCACGCGCACCTATAAATTTTAATAGAAACACCCCTAAGCCATAGAGATGAAAAACAGACACATTTCCGTATTCGTGCTGCTGCTGGGTGTCCTCGGATATTCGTATCAGACCGGACAGCCCTCAGCTCTGCAGGACCCCTGGGAGGTCCCCGAGAAGTACCAGAAAATGAAGAACCCCTATGCCGGAGACTCCGATGACGATCAGATCGCCCTCGAACTGTATTCGCAGTATTGTGCCGTGTGTCACGGTAAAACAGGCAAGGGAGACGGCCCCAATTCAGGCCTGATCGATATTCCCGTGGGCGACTTCACTTCGACTGCGTTTAAGGATCAGCCGGATGGAAGCGTGTATTACAAACTCATCAAGGGACGGGGTGTGATGCCCGGTTTCGAACCGGTGATCGAATACGAAGAAGACCGCTGGCTTTTGGTTAACTACCTCAAGCGATTCTGATTACTATCAACAACCTAAACCACGAAAGAGCCCCGGATGCAACCGGGGCTCTTTGTTTTCTGTCCGGCCGGGACTCCGGCCCTTACTCCTCTGTTGTGATTTCGGTGATAACCAGTTTGCAGCAAGACCTTGAGCACTGAAAGTGAAGGGCACCATCAGGATCGATGATTCCCGAAACGATACACTCATCGCAATCGGTGCAATGGATCTCCCAATTGCCTCCTCCCGAGGCCGATTGGCACTGGGGCCTGGAGCCGCTGAAGCGGAGTTCTGAAGCCTCATAACTAATTGCCCCGGTGGCCACGGCCAGATTCCGGACCCGATCGGAATCCTTTTCAGAAAACCAAACTATGGCGGCTTGTACTTTACTGCTCTCTAAAAAGTCAACCTTCACAATACGGGCCTCGGGATGGATCTTTAGCCGGCTTTTCAGGTCGCTTTCTGAGTTCCCAATTTTAAAGCCCTGTTCGGATTCCAGTGCGATCCTGTCTGGGTTGACGCCACTCCGGGTTTCACTCTCACAGCTCATGCCGATTAGCGCCAGGGAAACGACACAAATGACCAGCAATAAATTTCTAGTTTTCATGAGATGAGGGTCGTAAATGAGATTCAGTGAGGCGGGATACTACCGGTGGAACGCAAGCTAATGAGTATTTCCTACAAATCATGTTAAAACAAGCTACTTAACGTATTCTTATTACTATTGTAAATCCTCAAAGCTACTGCGCGAATGTATCCTTGACTTCAGCCAATCGGAACACCTTCCGCTGCGGACAAGTCCGGGATTACCGATGGGTCAGGTTAAAAGGAGCATCCCAAAAACTGCGATGCTCCAAAGGATAAGAAGCCGGCCAGTGTACTACTATTCGAGCGTGCTGATGTACTGATTCACCAGGTCTACGCCTTCCTCGTCGAGAACCGTGGTCCCCAGGTAGGGCATGAAGTAACTGGGAATGGTGGAGTTCATGCGATTCTGAATCTCTACCTTGAATTCCTCGATATGGCTCTGGGTGAATGATGTCTCGAACCTCAGGTCGAATTCGTTGCCATAGGTGGTGTTGTACGAGCCTCCGGGCTGGTGACAATGTGCACAATTCACATCCAGGTAGGCCCGGGCGCGATCGTTAAGTGTGGCAGAATCATCGCTCCAGTCCGGGAAGACCCCAATCTGGCCCGAAGGAGGTGCTCCGATAAGCAGACCCAGTTCTCCCAGTCGATCCAATTGGTTGTGGCCGTTATACGGGAAGTTCAACTGACTCGCCTTAATCCCCAGAGGCTGCATATTACCGTAATTGTTGTGGCACTGGGCGCAGATCACATCAGGCGGTACGCGGTAGTTCACGCTTTGTTGTTCACCCGAGGCATCGATCCAGGTAATGGGTATGTTCTGGGCATTTTCGTCCAGGAACGCCTCGGTCTGTTGCTCGTTCCAGATGTACTTGCCGATGTTCCAGGAGCCGGACTGCTTGATCAGCACACGGGTCTCCAGTATACGCCTGCCGCCTTCCGGATTGCGCTCGTCGTCGTAGTAGAAACTGGTCTCGGTGAGTATGGTGTTATCCGGCAACGTGAGCAGTCCATCACCGGCAAAGAGGGCGCTGGCTCCTTCGGGTATGGATAGGCTCCTGACCTTCTGTGCGTAATCGGTAAACAAGGGAGTTCGAACCGAGTATTCCACTACCGTTGACGGAATGTTCAATTCCGAAAGGATACCCTCGAAAAGCTGGAGTTCGGAAAGCGTCGGAAGGAATTCCGCAACCGGATAGACCCGGTTATCCTTGTAGGGATCGGTGCTGCCGGCGACCTCGTCTCCGTTGAAAATGCCGTCCTGATCGCAGTCGGCCGCAGCCCAGATGGCATTGCTCGCATCATAACCCTGGTAACCCGCAAGTTGTGCGGGATCGCAGGGATCTTCGGGATCGGTGCCTTGCTGAAATTCAAGCTCATCTTCAATACCATCCCCGTCGGTATCGATGCCGTCATAATCGTCGAAGTAGGGATCCGTTCCGTCTATGCGTTCGTCTCCGTTGCTTACCCCGTCCTGATCGCAGTCGCCCTGAGTCCAGAGTTCGTTGTCCGGATCGTAATCCGTATAACCCGGTCCGTGGTAGGGATCACAGGGATTGTATTTATCCGTTCCGTTGAGGATTTCCAGCCCATCCGGTGTCCCATCCCCGTCGGTATCCTCCCCCTCGTTCAGGTAGGGGTTGGTGTCGAGCGAGACCTCGTCTCCGTTGGAAACGCCGTCCTGATCGCAATCGGAAGAGGACCATAAGAGATTTTCGGGATCGTATCCCTCGTAATTCGGAGACTGCAGGGGATCGCATGGATTGCGGTGATCCGTACCGGCGTCTGCTTCGAGCGGGTCCAGTATCCCATCCCCGTCGGTATCGAGGTCGTATTCAACCGTGAGGAGTCCGCGATCTTCTGTGCAGGAGGCCAGCAGTATCAGGATTCCCCATACCAACAGGGATGCCTGTCCGAACCGTTTAATTATTGAGGTAGATATCTTCATAGCGGTATACTGTGTTGGGGTCTGTGCTTTCCTTTATCAGTGGTTCACTACGGTTTTAAGAACGATGGGATCTCCATCACTCATCTGGAAACCAATGAAATACAAGTCGTTGCTCAGGTCGGATACCGGGATGTTGTACAATCCGTGGGCGTAAATCTCAGCCGGGCTGAAGTGGGCCACTATGCGCCCTCCGATATCGTGCACGTACACCGAGACCACTGAACGCCTGCCCGGGCTGTGATCGATCAGTCGGACCTGTGCCATTTCCCGAACCGGATTCAGCAGGAGTACAGCCTCGATTTCGTTGCCTTCATACGCCTCCAGCACGGTGATCAGCAGTTCTGTGGTATCCGTAAGTCCGCCTGCATCCCTGACCGTTAGTTCCACCCGGTACAGGTTGGATGCCGAGAAGGTGTGGACCGGATTGGCCTCCGTGGAGGTCGTGCCGTCCTTAAAGTCCCAGAGGTAAGAGGCTACACCCACGTCGTCCGTGGAAGAACTGCCGTTAAAACTCACCTCCAGCGGGGCCTCTCCCCGGGTGATATCCGCACTGGCCACTGCCGTGGGTCGCTCGTTAATAGGCGGGTCGACGGTGATGGTCAGTGAGGCGGTATCGGTGAGGCCCTCGGCATCCTGCACCATGAGGGTTACACCGTATACCCCGGCCTGGGTATAGACGTGCTGGGGATTGATCTCGTTGGAAACGGTACCGTCTCCGAGAGACCACGTATAGACCGTGATGGCGCTATCATCGTAGGATCCGTCGCCGCTGAACCGAACACGAAGTGGCGCATTACCACTGACAGGGGTCGCCGAGACCACGGCCACGGGGGCCTCGTTGGGCGGGGGATCGACCGTTATGCTTACCAGGGCCGTGTCGGTCAGGCCTTCCTCGTCCCAAACGGTGAGTTCTACCTCGTAGGTCCCTGCCGTCGTAAAGGTATGTGCCGGGTCGGGTACGGCAGAGGTGAACCCGTCTTTAAAATCCCACATGTAGGAAGTAATTCCCTCGTCATCGGTGGAGCCGCTCCCGGTGAAATAAACCAGCAGCGGGGCCTGTCCCATCGTCGGGGAGGCGCTGGCCGAGGCGACCGGTGCTTCATTGGGCGGTTCGGCCACCTCTACAGTTATCGTTGCCGTGTCGGTGAGTCCCTCTTCGTCCTCCACGGTCAGGCTGACCTCAAAAGTACCGGGGGTGGTAAAGGTATGGGTGGGATCTGCCTCGGAGGAAACAGCGCCGTCCTTGAAGTCCCAGCTAAAGGAAGTTATAGCCACGTCGTCAGTCGATGAGCTACCCGTAAATGCTACTTCTAGCGGGGCGATTCCTGTTGTCGGATCGGCACTCACGACGGCTATAGGAGCCTCATTGGGCGGATCGACCTGTATGCTCAGGGTAGTGGTATCGGTCAGGCCTTCACCGTCCTCCACGGTCAGTTCGACCTCGTAGGTCCCTGCTGAGGTGAAGGTGTGCACGGGATTGGGTTCCGTCGAGCTGTTTCCGTCCTGGAAGTCCCAATTGTACCCCGTTACGGCAGTATCGTCAGTGGAATTGACACCGGTGAATGCCACCTCCAGCGGGGCGCGTCCGCTCAGGGGATCGGCGGAGGCTACGGCCACGGGCGGATCGTTCTGAGGGATGCCGATAATTTCTATGGCGGACACCTTCGGCTGATTCACCCCGCCCGTCTCGGGCAGAGCCGAGAAGCTTAGGTTGATCTCGCCGTCGCTGACGGTCACTTCGAAGGATTTGACGATTTCCGTTTCCGGACCTGAATCAGCGATCATATCGAAATCGTCCAGGACCACCTGACCTTCGAGTAAGACGTCGAATACCCGGTCCCCCGGGCTGCCGGTCGGACTGCCTCCGTTAGCTCCCCAGTAGATTTCCGCGAAGTACAGGTTCACGGTATAGGTTCCGTCGGGTATGGGAATGTTGTAATCGAACTCAGGAGGCGTAGTGCTGGTTCTTTCGGCCTGGAACATCTCGTGCAAGAGGGCGTTGGAGTTCACAAACTGATAACCGCCCAGATAGTACTGGTCTGCATCGAACAACTGCCCATTGTAGATGGCCTGGGGTCCCCCGGCATTGATGCGCAGACTGAAGGAATCGGCGTCGGGGCTGACGTTAAGGTAGTCCCAGGTGCCTTCCAACTCTACGCCGTCGGTATTCGAACTACCGGTGATACCAACCGCCAGGTCGGAGGCCGACTGCTGTAGTGCCTCCAGTATACTCCCTTCCGCCTGTATGCTGCCCAATTCGATGGGGTCTCCACCGTCCAGGCTGTATTCCAGGTCGATCTGGCCGCTGGCCGGATCCACGAGGAAATAGAATACGATATCCACAGAGGGGCGGTTCGCCTCCGGTATGGACAGCTCCACAGGCGCCTGGGGAACATCATTGATTTCCTGCAGGGCACTCAGGCCCGTGGCAGTCGCCACAAATTTGATGTAGTTGCTCTGCGTTCCGTCACCGATAAAGAAACCGAGTTCGCCGCCCGTCGCCGCGGAACCCGACTCGTAGAGTCTGTCCGGTCCATCCAGGTTCATGAGCCTTCCGGATATGGTAAAGGTTTCCTGGGTCTGATCCACCTGAATCCCAAACTGGTAACCTTTGTCCTGGTCATTGGAAGATCCCAGGGCGGTGCCGGATGTCATTTGCAACGTTAACAGGCCGAAGGTTCCGTCGATAGTGTCATCGGGATTGGGACCAAGGCCGGTCTGGTCCACCCAGTCCTGCCAGTTCGGGTTGGGGGCTCCGTTATTCATCAGGCCGGTGAATCCGATCTGATAGATCCCGCCCAGTGCCGGGTTGGTAAAGAAGTTGTTGAATACCGGTATGGCAAAAGCGTCACTGCCGGCCTCCGTAGGATTACCCAACTGGAAGGGGTCGTCGGCATCGGGGATGCCGTCAGCATCGTCGTCGGTGTCGTTGAGGTCGGAGACTAGAGTCCCGCCCGCGGCTTTGTCGAAGTCGGACGGCTGGGAGGAACCGCTGCAGGGATCCGTTCCGTTGTCTGCCTCGTCCTGATTGGTATACCCGTCCTCGTCGTAATCGGCCAGGGCATCGTATTCGGGATCTTCCGGACTCAGGCAGGTGCCGTAGTCGTTCGGTTCGAATACCACGATCTTTCCATTGAGCGTTCCGATCCAAATCGTACCGGGGAAGGCGTCTTCGTCGCTGTTGCAGGTAACCCCCAGGGCATTACCACCGATATTAGATTGGAAATTCGATATCAGGGACTGCAGGGTACCGTCGGCCTTGAGTTGCACTCTGCGAAGAATACCGCTGTTGTGTCCGGCGATCAGGTCCCCCTTCATGGCCCCCCCGAAATTGGAGGCCGTGTATTCGTCTATACCGTTGGTGTTCGTTCCCCAAATGGTGATCAGGTTGTCATCCGGTCCGTCCGGATTGGGAAAGCCCGGACCCCTCCAGTCGCCTTCGATGGGATTGGCTCCCGGTACCGGTGGCCAGTCCGCGGGCAGCCCCTGTCCGGGATCCGCAGTGGAACCGGTTGAGGACCCGTCGGGATCGTAGTTCTGGGTTCGGAATACCGCGCCGGCAGTACTGTAGGACTGAGGAGCCGTAAACAGTCCCGCCCCCGAGGGATTGGCCCGTACCGGGTTGGGGTGTCCCCCGTAATAGCTCCCCGGTACATAGGTTTGTATATCGGTGGTCACGAGCTGAAGATGATCCTCGTTATTGACTTTTTCCCCGTCGGGTGTGGCGTTTACGCTGCCCAGTTCCGCAGAATCGTAATTGTTGGTCACGTTCGCGGTGCCTTCCTGATCGGGTAGTCCACCCCAGCTGATGTTGGCACCGTTGTCGGTCACATACAGGGCACCACTTTCCGTTACGACGAGGTCGTAAGCGTTTCGATAGCCCGGTGAATAAATTTGCACGGGCCCTCCGGGTACGAGTTTGGCCATGTTCAGGCCGTCGTTACCTCCAAAAGGGTCATTCACGTCGATTCCGTCATAAGCCGGGTTGTCCGGATCCTCGATTCCATTGGCATTGGCCCGGGTAGGGTCGTCCAGGGTGGGGAGGTCATAGATATATTTCCGGCCGTTACCGTCGGTCTTGATGCCCATGCCGTCCAGCATATCCAGATTGATCGAGAGCACGGCCCCGGACAGGGCATATTCGCAAATGAAGACGAAGTTTGTGGATGGACTCCCGCCATTGGTGTGGCCTCCCTGTGCTACGAGCAGGTAATCGGTGCCTCCTATGGTGACAAATTCCAGGCCGTTGGTGGCGTGGTTCTCTTCCGACCGCGGCAGGCCCCTGACCAGATCCACGGAGTCCCAGCTGCTTCCGTTCCAGCTGATGCGGGTGATGATACCCGAATTGGTGTCCAGGTCGAGGTCCCCTTTCCCGCCACCGGAGCCCGCGCCAATCCGGAAATCGCTGGATGTGGCATAGATAACAGGATTCTCTGCGGTACCCGCGACCGTAATGCCAGTGCATTCCCGTTTGGTTTGTGAAGGATTTTCCGTGCCGTCGTCGTCGTGGTTTACGATCGACTGCACGGCATCGAGGACTTCAATATCCGTAACCACGTAATTGTCGCTGCCCTGCCGTTCGATGGTCAGTACTTTGATCAGTCCGGGGTACTCCTGTACATACAGCCGGCCGTCCGGACCGAACATGACCGAGGTGACTCCCGGGGAGACGTTTCCGAGGCCATTGAAGTTCAGGTCACTCTGGCCGAATTCTACCTGGGCGTTCAGGTTGAAGGGAAAGGTGGTGAGTACGACTACCAGCACACCCAATAACCAGACTTGGTGGGGCAAGTAAAGTTTGTTCATTGGTCAGGTCTGTTTCCGGGAGCTCTAACCCCCGATTTTCTCTTTTTATTGTATCTGAGCCCTAAGGCGGTTAGGATTTTCTCTGAGCCGCTGTACACGGACTGCATTACCCGTCAAAAAAACATCATTTCTTTCTCGCATAAACTGATATATGTCAGTTCATTAGAATTCTTCAGGATTTCAGCTCAATTCCCCGGAGCGAAACCACGGTCCCGTGCTTGATGATTTCCGTGCTCAGCCTGTCGAGTGACTTGGTGCGAAAATCGGACAGCAGTTGCCTGCGGAAAGGCTCGGCGATGTGGTGGATGGGGCAGGGGTTGCGATTGTTGCACCGCGCCAGTCCCAACATGCATTCGTCTTCGGGATAGTCCTTGTCTATGCATCGGATCACATCCCACAGGCTCCGCCTTCGGTTCTCCGCACTCAGGTAGAACCCGCCACCGGGGCCTTTGGCCGAGGAAACGATGCCTTCTGTGGTCAGCTGGCGGAGGATCTGGGCCAGATATGCCTGGGGCACTTCGAGCTCGTCCGCCAGTGCCTGAACACCGATCTTCTCGCTGGAATCGCTGTGTATGCTCAGGTAAAGGGCCGCCCTTATGGCGTATTTGCAGGCTTTATTAAACACGTTTATCGATATATGGAATAAAAATAATGACAAAAGAGTCGTTTATTGGATAATTGAGTCGATTGGCAGGATTATTAGACGAAATGCAAGGGGTGAGCCTGCTTTTTACTTCAAGGAGCCCGCAAACGTAGGAGCTGGACTATCTGGAATTCGCCCGGCCCGGGTCGGTCCAGGATGAATACGGTAGGCTGCTTCCGTCCACCCTGGTCTACGACTGGGCCTGGCAAAATTTCTACCCCGACGCGAAGGTGTATCCCTTTTCCGCGGAAATCAGCAAGTAAGACCGGTCCTACGCTGGGGCGTTTGGAAATATTGTTTATTTTTATCCGATCTAAATAAAATTTGAATGTGCCAGCATATCTCCCCCCTGGGTCAGACCCGAAACGGCTACCTCATGCACTGTAATGGATGTCGGCTGTACCAGCTTACCTTCGGACAGTTCTATATGGATCTGGACGAAGATGAATTTTGGAGATTCAAGAATCAGTTGGACTCCCTGGATACGGCTTATTGGGAGGAACGCTACAGCGATTGCACCCTCAAGCGGAAAATTCCGATCTCCACGGGGCTGGATAATTTTTCGATCATGCTGAATAAGGCCGAGGTTGAAGAACTCCGTGAATTACTCGATTTTCAGACGGAAAGGGAACCCGACATCATCAAGGCCGAAGAGGTGGACTATACGGTGATCCTGAATTGATATCTGCGAAAGGAACTGTACAGTATAGATGAGAATAAACAAGGCCCCGCAGCCGATAGCTGCGGGGCCTTGTACTTCCGATGAAAGCCGTTTGGCTGCATCGGGCAGGGATGGATTAACCGGATCCGGTTCGGGACACTTAGGTTTTCCGTTTTTAATCTATGCGGTTACATTCTGGGGCGCCCATACCGAACAGAGCATACCCGCTGCAGCCTTGGTAGGATTCGCACAGTCCTCGCGCTCGAAGCGCTGGCAGCTGGTGCAATCCCTCTGATCGGCTAGTTCCGCCTTCATGGCAAAGCTGTCACAGGTGTAGTGGGCCCCCACTTTTACCCTGTGCACTGCGCAGATTCCTTCTTTTCCAAACTTCTCGCAATTTTGGCACGTATTGCCTAGTCGAATAGCCATTTCTTTTTCTTTTACAATTTATGCCTCAAAAATACCGTCTTCCATGACTAGAATCAATTTAAACAGCTGATTAACAGCAATGTATATTTAGAATAAATTAAAAGAATTTGCTGCCGGCCCAAGGCAACACCAAACGTCCTGTCGCTTGCGTTGGGGGCTGTCAAAACCTGAGCAGCAGCCGGCCTCCTACTGATCAGGTCGATTCCCGTGAGCAGGGTTGTCTCCTGCTCCTTCAGCATACGGGCCAGATGCAGACCATTTCAGGGCAGTGAATGCCGGTTAGCAAAGGTCGCATACGAACCGGAGGCGGGCAGCGATGTAGGGTATTTCTATTTCAAGCCCCGTTCTTAGGCCCTGAAGGCGTATCCGTTCTTTCAATACGAGACCGAGAACGATGGAGAGGACATCCTGCTGAGCGGTCTGGAAGTGATCGGGGCCATTCGCATGCCCGGGGTGAGGGCCTGATATACCCATGTGGAGCAGAAGTGCCTCGGGACGGGAACCCCGTTCTCCAATTGAAAATCGGCCAGAGATGCGGTTCCGTAAATTAAAAGGTATATTTAGGGGTTATATACCCCAGTTATTCGCCTACCGTCGTGGTACCCAAAGGCGTTAGTTCAACTCACTTTATCCGGAATCTATGAAAGTCGTCGTACTCTACCCACAACCCACTGACATTGATGCGTTCGAATCGGACTACGAAGCCCATGTCGATCTGCTTCACCAAAAAACGGGTATTCCCGCGGATGCCCGGCCGTATACGGTAACTAAATTTATGCCCGGCCCTGATGGTCCGCCTCCATTCTACCGCATGTTCGAGATGCCATTCGAATCCGCAGAGGCCCTGAATGCGGCCATGTCCTCACCGGGCATGCAGGAAGTAGCGGCCGATGCCCACCGCATTTCCTCCGGGGGAGCTCCTACTATTATGGTAGGCGATTAATCCCCGGCCATGGGGCTAGTGTATTAGGGCTGTCTTTGAATTCGGAGTTTCCACCCTCAGGTAGGTGTCCAGTTTCTTGCACAGCACATCCCTTCGTTCCCGCTGTTGTCGTCGAAGCCGCCTCATGAAGTCTTTCTTTCCTTTCGTCGGAGGGCCTTTGAGAAACCCATTCAGCGAATCGATGAAATCGCAGTAGTCGTGCCATTCGCCCAGGGACGAATTCAGGGCCTTCAGTATTTTGCGTTCCCCGGCCAGGGAAGGGGATTGCCGGATTTCGCAGAGTATACTGAGCACTTCGTGAACGGACTTGAGTTCGATCCGAATTTTATGAAGCTTGCGGTCGTCCGGTAAGCCTTCGTGCAATCTGCGAACAGTCCGGTGATGCCCGCCGATAAAACGGATAGACCGCTCCAGGATTTGTCGTTCCCTGAGGACTTCCATGCGCAGGAACAGGGGGCCGTTCAGGGCGCTGAAGGCTTTCGTGTCGAACCGCCTGATCTCTTTTCGCAGTTTCTTGCGGGCGGCCTCCTCCGACTGTTTCAAGTAGGCTTCGTACCGGGCTTGCATGGGGACGCGGTAGCTGGGTAAAAGGCCTTGGATGACCTGATATTCGCGCAACCTGCCGGCTTTTTTGAACAGGCCGGCTACCGCCCCGAAGTGCGGCCGTTTGTCCCATTCCCTCCCGCTGAGCACTTCCATCAGCGACCACAGTGCCCGAAGCTTCTTGATGCTGACCCTCATCTGATGGATGTCTTCCATCTCCGGTGTGCCTCCCACCGCACCAAAGTAGTGCATGAAGCTGTCGAACAGTTCCTGGTAGTATGTAATGATTTTCTCCTGCTTCATATCCGGGGCATCCTAATCTCGTAAATTGCCTAATATCACAACGAATTCCTATGACTTCGGTTAGGTTTCAGGCGCCCGCTCGGGTGGTTGCCTGGCCCGGCGAACTGTCGAAGGGCCTTTATTCTGTATCTTCAGGTCGAAAACAACGACCAGCTAAGAGGACACTTTTGCTAAGCCTGTAGGGGATTTTCCTGATCCTGCCGGGAATGCAGGTCCGGTAAAAGACAAAGCGATCCGGGGATACCCTGAACGGGGAGACACGGCAATGGGAAGAGTCACTGAAGCAGACTGAGCAGTTGGTCTTTCAGGGTGTGATCAATTTTCCCAAATCCTGGATCTGTTCGACCAGGCCTTAGTGCTTAAGGGCGGGATGAACCGTAAACTCATGCACGAACGCCATAGTATATCGGGAAAAGAGACGTTCAGGAATCATTATGAAGGATTTATGGATATCGAAGAACTCATTCGAAGGGACGTAAGCCCCGAAGACACCAAACTGTATGCGCTGTACAAGTCGTACGATGCGCTTATGACCGAATTAAGCCGGAAGGAACTACCCGGTGAAGTCGTCGGTTTTATCAATACCCAGGTGGCCGAGCTCAATGCATATGGCGAATCCGATCGATCTTACAGGAAGAAGCTCCGGGGAAAGATGTGGAAGATCCTGCGTCTGCTGGAAAAAACACTAAAGATCGTGCCCCGGAATTACTACCGGCAGACCTGGTTTGTTCTGGGCATGAGTGTATTTGGTGTCCCTTTGGGAGTGGTTTTCGGGTCGGCCTTCGACAATATGGGTTTTATCGGACTGGGGCTGCCTATCGGCATGGTGATCGGTATGTCGATTGGAGCATCCCTCGACAGGAAGGCGGCCGGAGAAGGGCGTCAACTCGACTTTGAAATGCCGGCGATAACCTGACCATTCACAAGGCCTTCGGGCTCAAAACATAATTGCATGAAAATCCAATGTGTCCCTTTCTTTTGTTTCCTGGTGGCCTTGCTCGCCGCCTGCGGGTCCCCGGACCAGGATCCCACTCCACCACTGAAAACGGATTATCAGGATCTGGTTGAGTTATTCAGGGATTGGCGGGATTTTGAGCGACCCCCTGAGATCGATGGGGTGCCGGACTATACGGCTGCGACCTTTGAGCGAAGATGGCCGGATTTCATGAACCTTAAAGAGCGACTAAGGGCTATAGATACCACAGGCTGGTCGGTGGCAGAACAGGTAGACTGGCTGATCGTCTGGGCCGAGATGAACGGCTATGACTTCAACCATCGCATACTCAAACCCTGGCAGCGGGATCCGGCCTTTTACAAGTCGCTTTGGATGGAGCGGAGCGATGTGCCGGCCCATGAAGGCCCCACCCACCACGCAACCACGGAGGTCTGGAAGTACGAATTCCCTTTGACAGCGGCGACACAACAGGCACTACTCGACGACCTGAAGGTAATCCCCGGCCTTAATGACCAGGCCCGACAGAATCTGACCGGGGATGCCCGAGAGCTCTGGATGGCCGGTATACGTCCGATCCGACGGCAGATCGAAGACCTGCGGACGATTCGACGGTGGGAAGGCATTCGCGGGAAGGAAGACCTGCAGGAGGCCATAGATGAAGCCCTGCGATCCACCGCGGAACTGGTGGCCTGGCTCGAGGAAGAGGGCGAATCCAAAACAGGGCCCTCCGGCATCGGCAAGGAGAACTATACCTGGTACCTGCAGAACGTTCATCTGGTTCCCCTGACCTGGGAGGATGAAGTTATGGTGCTTAAGAGGGAACTCGCGCGGGCGTGGTATGCCCTTAAGTTGGAGGAACACCGGAATCGAAAGCTGCCGGAACTGCTTCCCGCAGATACGCCGGAGGCCTACGATACCCTGGCAGAACGATCGGCCGTGAGCCTGCTGAATTTCCTGGAAAACGACTCCATAGTAACCGTAAAGGACTACTTTGAGCCCGCGCTTAGGGAGCATCTGCTTTCGTTTGTGCCGGAGGAGAGCCGGAATTTCTTTATGATCACGGCGCATTACGATGCCCGGCCCCTCTTTTCGCATTTCTATCACTGGTTTGAGCTGGCCCGTATGGACAACGAACCTCATGCCAGTGAGATCCGCAGGGGGCCATTGCTGTACAACATATTCGATTCCCGAAACGAGGGTACTGCCACCGCAGTGGAGGAATGGTTCATGGATGCCGGACTTTATGACGACGACCCCCGTGTCCGGGAGATTGTCTATATATTGATAGCCCAGCGGGCCGCACGCGGTTTGGGTTCGCTCTATGCCCATGCCAATGAAATGACCATGGAGGAGGCCGGGGGAATCCATTCGGAGTATACGCCCAGGGGGTGGATGAAGACGGAAAAGGAGCTGCTCCTTTTCGAACAGCACCTCTACCTGAGGCAGCCGGGGTATGGAACCAGTTATATCACCGGTAAGTATCTCTTAGAAGCCGCGCTGGCGGATTATGCCCGAATCCGGGAAACCGGGGGCAGGCCCTTCAGAATACACGAGTTTCTCGATGAGCTCAACAGCATCGGAAACATTCCCATCGCATTGGGCCACTGGGAGATGACAGGGGTGTACACTCCCATCCGCACTATTACTAACCCGTTGTACCAAAAACAGTCGCTATGAACCGTTTTGCCATTTTAGCCGTCTTTCTTCTGCTCTGTGCAGTGCCTTTGCTCCACGCCCAGGCTGGAGGCGAAGAATTGTTCGAGGGTCCTTTCGAGCAACTGATTGTCAGGGGGGCAACCCTGATCAATGGCAACGGGGCTCCCCCGAGGGGTCCGGTGGATATCGTGGTGGAAGGCAACCGGATCGCCGAGGTGAGAGTTGTGGGCTATCCCGGTGTCGGCATTGAGGAATCCGATCGACCCGTCCTGAAGCCGGGCGGAAAGGAGATTCAGGCTGCCGGCATGTACGTGCTCCCCGGCTTTGTGGACATGCACGGCCATATCGGAGGGGTCTCTCAGGGCGCAGAACCCGATTATGTATTCAAACTTTGGATGGCACATGGGATTACTACGGTACGCGAACCCAGCGGGAGGGGAATCGATTTCGCTCTCGACCTGAAGCGCAGGAGTGCCAGCAACGAGATTATCGCCCCTAGGATATTTGCTTACACGGGTTTTGGGCAGTCGAGCGAGGCGTTCAACCCTTTGAACGGCAACCCGATTACCACACCGGAGCTGGCAAGGCAGTGGGTTCGGGCCAACGCGAAGCGAGGAGCCGATGGCATCAAATTTTTTGGGGCAGCCCCTGAGATCATGGAGGCGGCCCTGGACGAGAATAAGAAACTGGGCCTGCGCTCGGCCTGCCACCATGCACAACTCGACGTAGCCCGCTGGAATGTGCTGCATTCGGCCCGGGCAGGACTCACGTCCATGGAGCACTGGTATGGATTACCCGAGGCCCTGTTTGCAGATCGAACGGTACAGGACTATCCGCTGGACTACAACTATCAGAACGAACAGCATCGTTTCGAACAGGCAGGAAAGCTCTGGGCCCAGGCCGCTCCCCCCTACAGTGAGCACTGGAATAGGGTCATGGACGAATTGATTTCTCTGGACTTTACCCTGGACCCCACCTTCAATATATACGAGGCCAGTAGAGACCTGCACCGGGCGAGAAGGGCCGAATGGCACGAGGACTATACCCTTCCATCGCTATGGGAGTTTTATCAGCCCAGCAAGATCAGTCATGGCTCCTACTGGCACGACTGGGGAACGGAGCAGGAGGTGGCCTGGCGCCGGAACTACCAGCTGTGGATGACGTTTGTAAACGAATACAAGAACCGTGGAGGCCGGGTGACCACGGGCTCGGATTCGGGCTTTATCTTTCAATTGTACGGGTTCGCCTATGTCCGGGAGCTGGAACTCCTCAGGGAGGCCGGTTTTCATCCCCTGGAAGTGATCCGCTCCGCTACCCTCAACGGAGCCGAGGCCCTGGGAGTATCCGATGAGCTGGGCACGGTGGCAGCGGGAAAACTAGCCGATCTGGTACTGGTCGAAGAAAATCCACTGGCAAATTTGAAGGTGCTTTACGGCACGGGGGCCATTCGCCTGACGGAGGACAATGAAGTCGTCCGGGTCGGCGGTGTGCGCTATACCATTAAGGACGGGATCGTTTACGACGCCAAAGCCCTTCTCAGGGACGTAAAGAAAATGGTAGACAGGGAAAAGGCCCGCCTCAACTACAGTATCAGTCAACCCGGGATGGAATAAGGTTAGGCGGCGATTACACGCATTTCGTTTCCGCGTACTTTCGGAAGTTATCCAATATGGCCTGCCAGCCGTCCCTCTGCATGGAAATCGGATGCTCGAGATCCGGATCGAATACGATTGTAACCCGGGTTCGACCTTCCAGGGCTTCGAATGAAACCATCACGTTACGTTCGTCCTCCAGGGTATACCTGATCGACTTCAGTGGGATTACTTCGGAATATGTACCTTGAAAATCGAATCCCGCACTACCATCTCGGGCTTCCATGCGGGTGAAGTACCGGCCACCGGCGACCAGTTCGTTTTCCACTACCGGGCAGCACCAATCTGGACTGGCAAAGTTCCATTGCATGATGTGTTCGGGGCCGGTATACAGGTCCCAGGTAGATTT
This sequence comes from uncultured Flavobacteriaceae bacterium, assembly GCA_964550895.1. Classification (GTDB taxonomy): domain Bacteria; phylum Bacteroidota; class Bacteroidia; order Flavobacteriales; family Flavobacteriaceae; genus CAZKAP01. The sequence continues at coordinate 8,814 of CAZKAP010000001.1, read as the reverse complement.
CGGGTCTCGCCGGACCTCAGTGCCAACTTCGATAGGGTTCATTGTTCAGGGTTGCTTACCCTAAAACTAACAAATACTGCTACTCTAGTCCAGCTTTTCCAGCTTTTTCATGACTTCTTCGGCCTCGGCTACCTTCTGGTCGCTGAGCTTTCGGTTGGTAGAGGCGAGGGCGTGCGCTTCCTTCATGAGTTTTTCATACTGTTCCTGAAGCTTCTCTTTCTCCGTTTTCTTTTTGAATAATCCGAACATGAATACTTGTGTTTAATGAAAAATAAAAATACTTAAACAATATGACACTGCCGCATAAGTTGCGAAATAAGGGGGCGGGAAGGAAAAACGATTGAGGAGCATGAGTCGACAATTCACGAAGAAATATCACGCCCGGGATCAAATAATTCCCAACTTTAGTCCCATAAAACCACCTGAATATGACTGCAGATACCGTTTTTTCCATCGCCAATACCAGCGTGTTACCCATGTGGCTTCTCATGGTTGCACTGCCCAAGTGGAAGGTGACCCGCTTCCTGGTCGACTTTCGCGTATTGCCCATACTCCTTTCATTGATTTACATTACGTATATCGCCCTTTCGTTTCGCTCGGGTAGCAGTTTCGATTTCGGAAGCCTCGAGTCTGTAATGTCGCTCTTTACCGAGAAAGAAGCCGTCCTCGCCGGCTGGATTCACTACCTCGCTTTCGACCTGCTGGTGGGTATGTGGATGCTGGATAAGAACCGTGAGCTGGGAATACATCCGTTGCTCATGGTGCCCTGCCTCCTCGGAGCCTTTATGTTCGGTCCCTTGGGCTTCCTGCTGTTCACCCTGATTCGGGCGTTTAAAAAAACAAAGTCGTGATCGGTGCTCTTCGAAAGGTTCGTAAGGAGAGCCCCATTCTATTCGGGATCGCGATCCTGAACCTCCTGGCGGCGGCAGGTGCCGCATTCGGACTCGTCCTGGACGAGCGCGAGCTGATAGGGGTAAATGTCTGGGTTAAGCCCCTGAAGTTTCTGATTTCTGTGGGCATATATGTGCTCACGGTCGGCTATCTGATCACGTTCTATCCCTACTCCGATCGCAAGAAGCATATACTGAGGAATGTGGTGGCTTTTACCCTCCTGGCGGAAAATGCGATTATTGTTTTGCAGGCTTCCCGCGGGGTACAGTCGCACTACAATGTATCTACTCCTCTGGACGGCATACTCTTCTCCCTAATGGGTATACTGATCGGTATCAATGTTTTACTGATGATCCTCTTTGCACTGGATGCGCTTCGGCTACGGTTAAGCGTGCCGCGTCCTGTGCAATGGGCCGTCTTCTTCGGCTGGTCCATAGCCGTACTGAGCAGTTGGATCGGTGGACGGATGATCGGGCGCATGGGCCACAGCGTCGGTATTCCCGATGGGGGAGAGGGCCTGCCTTTCCTGAACTGGAGCACCACAGCCGGAGACCTGAGGGTCGCGCATTTCTTCGGACTGCATGCCCTGCAACTGCTCCCCTTGTGTGCACTGGTCCTGGTCCGGATAAAACTGCCCATCCGGTCACAGATTTTGGCGGTCGTATTGCTTTCCCTGGGTTACGCAGCCTGGGTGGGCTTCATCTATTACCAGGCCACACTTCATTTGCCCTTTTTCGTGCCCTAGTCCAGCCTTAGGTTGTAAAGGTCCCAAAATATAAGCCACCCGCCGTATGCATACAGGCGGGTGGCTTATGGGTGAGGTGAATGGGATTAATCTTCGATTCCTTCGAGGTATTCCCTTTTGTGTATGGCCTTTTTCAGGGTCTCGCGGCGTTCTACTGATTTTTTGGTGTACCGGGATTTCTTATGCGTGAGTTCCTTGACTTTGGTTCGGCGGTACTTCTGTTTGTAGCGTTTGAGTGCGCGGTCGATGTTTTCGTTGGGCTTGACGGGGATAATCAGCATGGTCTTTTCGATTTTGGTACAAAAAAAGCCCCTGTTAAGAAGGGGCTTGACTATTTATAGTTTCTGACTACAGCAGTCGGACGTTGACTGCGTTGAGGCCCTTTTTGCCCTCTTCGACCTGATAGGTCACGCGGTCATTGTCACGGATTTCATCGACGAGGCCACTGACGTGGACGAAAATATCGCTTCCCTCGGGACTCTGGATAAAGCCAAAGCCTTTGCTGTTGTTAAAAAACTTTACGGTTCCTTCTTTCATTCTGGTAAATTGATTTAAACTCTGCGGCGATTTGCCGCTTTCTGCATCCTGTTTCTTAGGGGAGAATGCACCCCATAATTGTGATAAAATATTCATGTACATTTATTAGATGCCGCATGAGCTCTTCCAAATAGGTTAAACCGGATGGCCATGCAGTAAAACCCGATCCCTTCGGACCCGGGCTATTTGAAAAGAAGAAAATACCGTTGAAAAACTGGGAAAGACTACTTACAAACAGGACAAAGCTATGAAATTGCTTTGGAACAGAGTGTTAATAGTTAGGTAATTCCACGTAATACTTTGTAATCAAATGGCTAAGAGGGTTTTTTTCTCGATCGATTTATCCATCGGGCTATACCCAAACCCCCGATCATGGCGGCTACGATGAATAAGTAGGCATAGGTGTCGACGAATGCAATTGGGCTGTATTCATTTAAAATGACCAGGGCAGTTCCGGCCAGGATGATTCCCAGAGCGGGATAGAGATAATAGGATTTCATGGTTTCGTATTTACGGATTAGGTTTTTTAAATTCAAGGATATCACCGGGCTGGCAATCCAGGGCCGTGCAGATGGCATTAAGCGTGGAGAAGCGCACGGCTTTCGCCTTTCCCTGTTTGAGTATCGAGAGGTTTACCGCGGAAACCCCAACGGCCTCGGACAGTTCTTTGAGTTTCATTTTCCGTTTGGCCAGCATAATGTCCAGATTAACGATTATAGCCATGCGTACTGGGTTAAATGGTTAACGATCGCTCGAAGTCCTCCACAAATACCCGAAAGTTGTCCTTGTTTTTGTTCCAGGAATGAACCTGGAACAGAGTACTCGAGCAGAATCGGATGGCGGTTCCCTGCTGGATCGGTTCCAATCGTATATACAGGTTTTCTCCCCAGGATAGCCAGCTGATTCCTGTGATCGCCAGTATCCTGTAGTTACCTCTGTCCGCTTTGATCAGACGGAACTTCGAATCGACCAGCACTTCGGTCAGCTTTGCAAACAACAATTCCCGTTGTAAATCGGATACTATCGTTTCCTTCGCCCTGGAGGTAAACACATTAAACGGGCTGGTAAAATATCCTTCGAAAGAAAGTGAGTGCCTGACCGTGAGATTGAACAGGAAGAAACCCGCGATAAGCGAAGCTGTCAGTACCAGCAGTGGGTTCCCGGGTACGAGCTGAGTGCCTACATAAAGCGGTATGCCGATGAGTAGTATCAACAGCCCCAAACCGTAAACCATTGTACGGTATCCCCTGGAATTCCCGCTGTTTTTGTTGGATTCTGATTCCATGATCAGAAACTCAGGATGCCGCTAAAAAAGGCCAGGGCGAACAGGGCGCCAAGAACGGCGACCCATATGAGAATATCTTGCGGACGGGGTACGTGTTTGATGTATTTCATGACTTGTTAAAGTATTGCTTTACGAGTATAAAGATACGAAAAGCATTTTATAATTAATGAAAAACATTAATAATATTAGATTCGATTTAAATGTTTCTTGCATTCGTTCAGCCTAGCCCCATTTCCCGGTTGGGATTCGTAATGGTCAAAGAAAGTCCGGGGTTGCCTCATACTCTAATCTCCTGCATTTGTAGGGCCGATCGAGTTGGGCGCGGCAAATGGTCGGTGCATTTTCGGACCCGGGCGGGTATCCGAATGCCATGGCGTATCGAGCTTTACGGATATGGATTGGGGTTATCGCATCAGCGCGGTCGGAGGCATATGGGAAACCCCTTGCGCAGTTCCGTTCGACGTATAGAAGTTAATTGTACTTTTGCGCCGTTATGATTGCTTGCCTATTGCGTGTTTTCCGGGGTGCAAGCCTCCGGTACTCAGTATCCATTTCTGCAGAACCTTTCTGCCCAGGGCGAGGGCCGTCGCAAACGGGCTTGCCTGCGCACCGGTACTGCCCCGTTACTTCATATGCCATTCGCATCTAGTTGAGCTTTCTACCTCCAACCGGATTTCAACGATTATAATTTAATGCGCATCATGAAGAACAAGTATATAGACCTTATCGAACAGACTTTTGACTTTCCACAGGAAGAGTTCAGACTGAATAATCATCAGCTCGAATTCCACGGCATCGATTTGATGTCCCTGATAGAAAAGTACGGCAGCCCCTTCAAATTCACATATTTGCCGCGAATATCCGAGAATATTCAGCGGGCCAAGGGCTGGTTCGCCCAGGCATTCGACCGGTTGGACTATCCCGGGAGTTATTATTACAGCTATTGCACCAAGAGCTCCCACTTCGAGTTTGTGCTCGGGGAAGCACTCCGGAATGATATTCATATCGAGACCTCCTCTGCCTTCGACATCGACATCGTACACCACCTGCTGGATCAGGGCAGGATCGGTAGTACTACCTATGTACTATGCAATGGTTTTAAGCGGGGAGAATACATCCGGAAGATCGGATCTCTCATCGACCGGGGAGAGGCGCGCTGCATCCCCATAGTCGATAACTATGTCGAGGTGGATGCCCTGTCGCAGGTCACCGATAAGCCCTTTCAGATTGGAATTCGTATCGCCTCGGAGGAAGAGCCCAAGTTCGAGTTTTATACCTCGAGACTGGGGATAGGATACAAGAACATAGTCCCATTCTACAGGGAAATGATCAGGGAGAATCCCAGGGTGGAACTCAAGATGCTCCACTTCTTCATCAACACGGGCATCAACGACACGGCCTACTACTGGAACGAATTGCTGAAATGCCTCAAGGTGTACATCAGCCTCAAAAAAATATGTCCTACCCTGGACAGCCTGAATATCGGCGGAGGATTCCCAATTAAGAATTCCCTGGGTTTCGAATACGACTACCCCTATATGGTGGAGGAAATCGTCAACCAGATTAAGCTGGCCTGCGAGGCCGATGATGTGGAGGTGCCCGACATATTCACCGAATTCGGCAGTTTTACCGTGGGCGAGAGCGGAGGTGCGGTGTATCAGATTCTGTATCAGAAGCAGCAGAACGACCGGGAGAAATGGAATATGATAGATTCTTCCTTTATCACTACACTGCCCGACTCCTGGGCGATCAACCGGCGTTTCATCATGCTACCCATCAACCGCTGGGATAAGACGTATGAACGCGTATTGCTCGGGGGGCTGACTTGTGACAGCGACGACTACTACAACTCGGAACAGCACCTGAACGCGATCTACATGCCCCGGTTCGAAGATAAGGAGCCGCAGTACATTGGATTCTTCAATACCGGAGCCTATCAGGAGACCATTGGGGGCTACGGAGGGCTTCAGCACTGTCTGATCCCGGCACCCAAACACCTGCTCATCGACAGGAATCCGGACGGTACCCTGTCCTCCCGTGTGTTCCGGGGGGAGCAGACACCGGAACAATTCCTGGATATACTCGGATACCACCGCTCGCAACCGGTTGCGGAAGCCGATTCTGAATGGCAGCACCTACAGACAGAACCCACGCCCGTAAATCATGGAAAAACAACGAGCTGAAACTTATGCGGGTATACCCGCCGACTTCGCTGCCCTGGAGAATTCGGGGATCGTACTCATTCCCGTTCCCTATGATGGAACCAGTACCTGGGGCAAGGGAGCCGACAAGGGGCCCGAGGCCTTCCTGGAGGCTTCTGCCAACATGGAGCTCTACGATATAGAAACCGACTCCGAGGTATACCGCCAGGGAATCTACCTGGCGCCGGAACCCCGGGGGATGCAGACCCCCGAAGACATGGTGAGGCTGGTGGAAAACGAGGTCTCCGGTTATCTCGCGCAGAAGAAATTCGTGACCCTCTTCGGAGGGGAACACTCCATTTCTATAGGAGCCATAAGGGCCTTTCGCCATGTATGGAAGGATCTTTCCGTACTGCAGATCGACGCCCATGCGGATTTGCGCAAAGAATACGAAGGAACTCCATATAATCATGCCTGTGCCCTGTACGAGGCCCGGCAAAACACCAACCTCGTGCAGGTAGGGATACGCAGCATGGATCACGGGGAGCTGGCCGAGGTCGATCCATCCCGTATGTTCTATGCCCATGAACTGGACGGGCAGGAGCTGTGGATTGAAAAGGTTATCGCCCGCCTGGGCGATACGGTATACATCACCTTCGACCTGGATGCCTTCGACCCTTCCATACTCTCGGCCACAGGTACCCCCGAACCCGGGGGGCTATTGTGGTACCCTACCCTTCGTCTGCTTAAGGAGGTCTTTGCCAGCCGCCAGGTAGTCGGCTTCGATATCGTCGAGCTCTGTCCGAACCCGCACGATAGGTCCTCAAATTTTACAGCGGCCAAGCTGTACTATAAGATGCTCTCTTACGCATTCGCCAATATAACCGGTTCCCGATAACTCTAAATACGTCAATGATGACAGCACAACCTATTCGCTCTTTCCTGCAAAAGTATTTCCTGCACTTCAATGCTGCCGCCTTAGTCGATGCCGCCCAGGCTTATGAGGAACAACTGTCCAAGGGATCGCGTATGCTGGTATCCCTGGCCGGAGCCATGAGTACGGCCGAACTCGGTAAGATTTTTGCGGATATCATCCGGCAGGATAAGGTCCACATCGTGTCCTGTACCGGGGCCAACCTGGAGGAAGATGTCATGAATCTCGTGGCACATAAGAGTTATAAGCGGGTTCCGCATTACCGGGACCTGACACCCGCAGACGAGATGGCTTTACTGGAGCAGGGGTTGAACCGGGTGACGGATACCTGTATACCTGAGGAGGAGGCCTTCCGTCGGTTGCAAGGGCATATCTTCGAACTCTGGAAGGACGCGGATCAGAAGGGGGAGCGCTACTTCCCGCATGAATTCATGTACAAGCTCCTTCTTTCCGGGGTGCTGGAGCCGTATTATGAAATTGATATCAGGGATTCCTGGTTGTATGCTGCCGCCGAACGCAACCTGCCCATAGTGGTCCCGGGATGGGAGGACAGCACGATGGGCAACATTTTCGCCAGTTATGTCCTGAAGGGAGAGCTCAGCGCTCAGACCGTGAAATCGGGCATCGAATACATGACAGCGCTGGCGGACTGGTACCGAAAGGAATCCGGTCAGGGCGTGGGCTTCTTTCAGATCGGCGGCGGAATAGCGGGTGATTTCCCCATTTGCGTGGTTCCGATGCTCTATCAGGACATGGAAGAAACGGATACGCCCCTGTGGTCCTATTTCTGCCAGATCAGTGATTCCACCACCAGCTACGGCTCGTATTCCGGGGCCGTTCCCAACGAAAAGATTACCTGGGGTAAATTGGGCGAGGAAACTCCCAAATTCGTCATTGAGTCGGATGCGACCATAGTGGCCCCGCTGATCTTTGCGTATTTGTTGGGGTATTAGTCCCCATGTTACCCTGTAGTTCGAAGTTGCGTCCCAGGTAGAGCCAATTCTCCGCAGGGCCTTGCGAAAGCGGGATAGATTAATATTTTTCACTGGGACCGCTGGCACATATACGATGATCCCAACACCACAATGGAAAAGCATATATTAGCGTTTTATCACCTTTAAACGGATGTTATGTACACCTGGAATGGCACCCTGGCCACCTTCATTGCGATCCTGGCCGTTGCGGCCTTAGTTTCTTGTAAATCCAAGGAACAAGGGATACAGTTACCCGCGGAACACGGGATACAGTTACCCGCCGCCGAAAGGCCCAACGAGGATCAGATAATACGCGGAATTAAGAAGTCCGATACGGTATACAGACTGGAGAAGAAGGACTCCACTCTGTATTGAAATCCCGGGGTTCGTCTCAATCGCCAAAACCAGAAATAGGAGCCTATGGTAAGAGGGTATGCTACGCTATGGGGAGATTGCCTATAAATCTCTGGAATACTAGTACTCCGTTCATTTAAAGAAAAGATTGAAATGCATGAGAACAAGTATGATCGTAATGGCAGTGATACTGCTCGCACATACCAGGGGCTTCGCGCAAAACCGATTCACCCTGGACCCCGCCCAAAGCATGATTATGCCGTGGTCCAAAATACGGGCAAGCTTACGTTTTCTATCCGGGTGCAGCAGCAGGGTCGTATTATAAACGAAATACCGATACAAGACGGGGAGGTTAAAAGAGTGAAATTGCTCAAAGGGCAGGAATTGTATCTGGACCCTAACAAGGAAGGCAAGGCTGAGGCAGTTGTGGATTACGAGGAAATCGAGTAACCGCCGTTTGGACAGTATTCGGGTATGCATTGAATTTGCGGTACCCACTATCGGTCAGACTATAATATCCTGCCTTATCCTAGCAGTCTGCCGCCTAATCGACACATTACTAGAGTCAATTAATTCCATGGGTTATTGAACTTTCAACAGAGCAGCTACCTGGTCGTAAGATTCCTGAGACAATACCTCAGTCCATTCAGTTTCCCCCTTGTAAATGGCCAGATACGTGACATCCCTTTCTTTAGAGGATGAGTGCCAATGTTCGGTATTGGGGGCACACTTCAGGACATCTCCGACCTTTATGCGGATGGGCTGTTTCCCCTTCTCCTGGTAGTATCCTTCGCCCTCTACGATGATCAATACTTGTGGGGTAGTGTGTTTGTGCCAATCCAATGTGGAGTTTGCCTTGAAGGTCGCTTTGGTGATGTTATAGCCGATGCTCTCGTCAGCCTGGACAAGTCCGTTCAGCCAGGCTTCGCCTATATAATGAGTGTTGGGAGCTT